>JAWKNQ010000048.1:0-1740 GCA_041391605.1 Bacteroidia bacterium | reverse complement strand
TGAGCATTTACTTTTTTGGAGAAATATCCAGAAATGAAGATAAATAAAGGCATGTGAAATGAGTAAATCACATTGCTTAAGCCTTTCATGATTGGAAATGCTCTATTTTCAAAAGTGAAATGTCCGAGAACCATCAACACAATTAGAAAACATTTTAGGTTATCATAAAAAGGCTCTCTGGTTGTTTGTGTTTTACTATTCACCACACGTTTAATATTAAGATTCGATAAGTTCTTTTTCTAGAAATTCTGTAAATTTTTTAGCTCCTTGGAGATTGAGGTGATCGACATCGCGAAAGTCATCCTTGGTAAAGCGTTTATCTTTCAAATAACTCTTGTATTTTATATTTGGGTGATCTTTTAATATTGTATCTATAGTTTCAAATGTAGGAGCTAAATATTTATCCTCCAAATTTTCATAGTAAGTATGATATGATGGTGCTGTGTACAAAACAAGTTTGATGTTATTCGATTCACATAGCTTGATTATTTTGGTGATGTATTGTAAGTTTTCATCATAATATTCAAAAGAACAATCTTCAGTATGTCTTTTTGCAACTACAGCTCCTGTATGATTTAAGTCGGTTTGAGGGGTTTGAGAAAATTCTTCTCCAAAACCCAATGTATTACAAGTAATCAGGGTCTTTCCATTGCTGAGGTAATTCACAGCATCTTGAAATTGATAAGGTGTGTGTCCATTGAATATTTCCATGGAGTATCTTGGAGAACACACATCTTTATAATCGAAATACATTTTGTAGTTTTTAATTCTCCATTTGTCCTTGCTGTTTTCTAAAGATGAAAAGAAACTACCATAAGAAATTGGTAGTACCACTGTTTTGAGCGACTTCAATTTATCATGATATTCGTTTAGTATGTAATAATCATATTTTAAAGTTTGATGTAGTTGTGCGGCATTAAATGCATTTGATCTTAAGTTGTCTGGGTTCACAAAACTTAAACTGTGTGAACTTCCAAGTATAAGGGTTTCAATTTTGTCACTATTTGAATTTAAATAGGCGTGTTTCTCTTGAAAGTCGTTTGGAATACTGCGCAAAGTAATTTCCAATGCGGTGTAAAAGACCAGAATTGGAAAAATAAAGAGGGCTAATTTTTTAAGGTACTTTACAAGCATTAGAATTGAAAATAAATAAAGTCTTGTTGAGTCCCTCCAAAGAAAATGATTAGTATTACCATTCCATAATAAATGCCCCATTTGGCAGGGGAGGATAAGGATGTACTTAGCTCTAATCCATGCTTTTTAGTGCGGTGCAGCCATTCGATAAGTATCATGAATCCAATAAACAGGATTAATTTTTGAGGCAATACTTCAGGCGAATCAATTAGTGATTTCGAAAACATGCGAGATAAGTAATCAAACCCTTGTGAAATGTTTTTAACTCTAAAAAAAACAGTGATAAATACAACTAATAGAAAAGTTCTAAGCATTTCAAATACTTCTAGAAATGAAGGCAAAAACTTTCCTTCTGCTACAATTTTACTTTTCACTTTTTTACCGTCTGTAAGTAAGTTTGGCAATAGATAAACTGCGAAAATAAAACCCCAAAAGATAAAAGTGAGGTTAGCTCCATGCCATAAACCACTTAATATAAAAACTATGAAAGTATTGCGTACTCTGAACCACTTACTTCCTCTGCTACCACCTAATGGAAAATAGACATAATCTTGGAACCATGAAGTCAGAGAAATATGCCATCTTCTCCATAATTCAGGCATATCT
>JAWKNQ010000047.1:0-1909 GCA_041391605.1 Bacteroidia bacterium | reverse complement strand
AGTATTTGCCAAATCTATCCTTAATAATTTTAACAATTTTACCTTTATAAACGAAGTCTTCATCCTCAACCATGTCTGATGTGGTACTTCCAGCTGTCTTAAGATTCTTTATTAGAAGTTTGGTAAACTCATAATTGTCCTTTATTCCGTGTATATTCTTTTTCAGTTTGGCCGCCCATTCATCTTTAGTCGTGTCAAAGATGTCAATTGATTCTTTAAATTTATCAATTGTGTTATTTTTATCTTTAAGAACCTTCAAAACTAACTGAGAATGCTCATCAACCATTCTTTCATTATTGACATTTGGGCTTGAGCCAGCAATAATCTCTCGAAAAATCATTAAAAGATGATATTTGAATGTATAATAAGACCTGTCTAGTTTATTTTGTCTGAAGAGTTTTTCAAGTTCGTAGAACGCTAAACTTGAAGTAAAATAAGGTAATTTTGACTGAAAATCTTTGAATAAAATATTTCCAAATGTATCTAGCAATTTAGATTCGTGCCTATGTGAGAGATCTGGTTGATTCAAAAACATAGAAACGAAAGAATGGATAATGATTCGCAAGTTTAATTTTTCGTATTGATTAATAGTTGGATTATGCTCGTATTGTTTTGAACGTCTTTCGTAATAAAACCTGCTATATTCAGGTGACAGGGCATTTATGAACTCTTCTAATTCTTTATGAAATGGCTTAGTTGTTTCAAAGGCTTCATCTAATACAATATTCTGTCTATTTGTTCCTCTAACTATTTGATTAGTTATTTCATCATTTTGAGTGGAAATCACCTTGATAATTAGTGGTACTTTGTTCAATATCTCATTTTCACCTGAGCTATTAAAAATCACGTGACTAGTTTGGCAGCCATTTACAATTTGAGGATTTCGTATTGTAATTTGTCTGTTACTCGGAACGTATTTTTCACACACAATTGTAATTCCATTATTCAGCAAAGCGAACTTTTCAGGCTCATTTAGAATTGTTTTTTGAATTTCTGTATTAATTGTGTTGTCGCCTTGGAAATCTCTTACATTATCATCAAATAGTGATTTTCTGATTATTCCTTCATTTGTGGATAATAACTTGTATAGTTCGTTAGCGGTGCACATTAAAATACAGGAATTCTCCACTCCTTCTACTGAGGTTAAAGGCATAGTGTCAATAGAATTTAAAACTACCTCAAAATTATTTTCGTTGCTGTCGAGAATAGATTTAAACCCAGTCAAATCAACAAAGTGAATATATGGTTCTTTGTAAGTGTTAAGATGTCCGATATCATCCTTTAGTTGTTCTGCCAATGCTAATTGATGTTTGCTATCGTGCCACTTTCCCATTACTACATAATACAAACGAACAGATGGATTGTCGGACCACTTGAAAACAGCGTCTTCACTTAACAAAAATTCTTTAATTCTAATTAATTCTTTGATTTCATCAGAATGCGGTTGTCTCTGCTTTTCAGATAAAAACTCTCTTGCGCCGTCAATGAAATTATTGAACTCTCCTTTATCAAAATTGGATTTATATTTTGACTGAATGAAGATAAATTCAATTTCTACTCTTGGAAATTTATTCACCAAATCTTTCGCTTCATTAATATCTCTTATTAAAAGCCCATTTATTTTAATTGCAATGCCATCAATTCCCATATCTTCAAAGCCACCAATATTGACCTTGTTAAATAACTCGTTATCCCCATTGAAGGCATCTGGTTGATGGGACTTCAAGATACTCAAGTTTACATATTGCTCAAAAGCAACTCCGTCTGCAACATTTTTTAGTTCCATCTGCTCACGGAACTTTTTAAATTTGGCATTAATTATTGGTTCTAAATTCATTTTCTCTGTTTTTTCTAATGAAAGCAAACGTTAGCATTAATTTATTTACAGGTTATACTTTACAATCACATT
>JAWKNQ010000046.1:0-2468 GCA_041391605.1 Bacteroidia bacterium | reverse complement strand
GTTTTAGATATTGCGCAATGCTTCTACAACTGTCTTTACTTGAATCCCATTGATTTCAGAACTGCTGTAGCGGAGTTTTACTTTGTCTTTATCAGGTGTAAAATGAGGAGGATAAACAGGTCGCATTTTAGACTTGATGGTATCCGAATAATCTATAAAACGCTGCCAATTGGTTCCATTGCTTAGAACAACAGTATCGGTACAAGTTTGAGCCGCAATATGCAGAGCAAAGGTATCTGCAGAAAGAAGATGTTTAGACTCTCCTATCAGAGGCACACTTTCAGTAAGTTGAGTTTGACCCGCAAGGTTTATAAGTTTCGGGTTATTCACTGCATTTTGAATTAAAAGACAGGACTCAACAGCATTTGGACCGCCAAGTAGGATTATGGATTCGTAGTCAGGAAGAACTTCAAGAATGAGTTTGGCAAAATTGCTGTGCTGCCAGGTTTTACTTTTAGCACTTGCAATGGGAGCAATAATAAGTCTGTTTTGCTTGTTAAATGAGGGAAACTTTGGCTTGAAGGTATGGTCAATCTTTACCTTGTAAATCTTCTCGATAAGTTCCAGGTTTCTGTGGTATTCGAGAAGAATGGGAACAGAGCTTTTAATTGAATTGGTAAGTATTTGGTCGGTGATATCAAGATTGCTAAAATAGGCATGGTGGCTCCTATCCCAAGCAATTCGCCTGCTGGCGTCGGATGCGAGTAAGAGCAAATCATCTTGTTTGAAATTTCGGGTGAACAAGGTGGTAAAAGCAAGAGCAGGATTAACACTTCTAAGTTCTGCGTACATGTCATGACGGTAATCTATGGAATTCCATTTGCTCTTATCGATGTAAATATATGCATCGGCAAAGTCGTACCAAGCTTCAATAATTGGTTGAAGCACTTTATTACAGACAAAAGTAATGGGGCGTTCGGCGTGTTCTTCAATATGAGGAATAACGTGTTGCCAAATAAAGAAATCGCCAATATCGTCGCACTTGATGATAAGTGTACCTTTCTTGGCTTCTGATTGCTGGGGAAGAGAATGGATATACTCAATCTCTGTTTTTAGAAAGGCATTGAGGTCTTTGCGAGATTTCTTTTGCTTGAGACTTTGATTGAGGGAAGAAAGGAACAGGTTAATACGGTTAAGCATATACAATTGAAGTGGGCACTACAAGTTTATACTTAAAAAACGGGAATGAAAAATAAAACGCTTAAACCTTACGATTTAAAGAACTTCTTGGCGTACTTCAAGTCACCTTCGGCATTGAAGACGGAGATGATGTACATACCAGCCTCTTCGAATTCAATGTTAAGAGTAGATTCCGTATTTGTAAGTTCTTGTTCAACAACAAGTCGGCCGGTGATATCGGTTACTTTGGCCATAAAGGGTTTACTTAAATCATCGGTAACAGTGATTTTGAGTTCATCAATAACAGGATTGGGGTAAGTTTTGATGCTGGCATTGGCGAGGCGTTCGGCTTTTTGAACATCGGATTCATTCTTGAGGTCCTTTAGGTAATCACTCATAGTAAGTATAGTGGTGTCTTTTACTTCAACTGTTTCTTTTATTTCGTATTTTGTAAAATGCAAGACTTGGTCATCCAATTGAATAAATTTGTTGTGGTACATAGTAATTTTGAGAAGAGGAACTTTTAACTCCATCCAATCATCTGTTGAAGGAACTCGTTTACTTATAAAATTAAATTCAGATATCTTAACATCTGCATACCCTTTAGCTTTGACAATATAATACATTGTAGGATTGGATCTATATCTACTATAATAACCACTCCAGAATTGAAAGTTATTTGTATCATTTGTGACACTACTGTCATAATTATACAACCTTGGTTTACTTAGTAGAATTGTATCTAATTCATGATATACTGTTAATATTTGGGCATCAGGAATATTGACCCCATTTTCATCGACCACTTGAGCTTGCCCAATTAACCATATAGGACAAGCAATGCTATTGGCACCGAGACTTAAAAATAAAAGGATTAAAAGAGTGTGTAAAGTAGATTTTGTTTTCATAAGGAAAGAGATTTTCGTGGATTTCTAATTAACGTCAAAGTTATTCTTTTATTGTTCTAAAAATCATAAAATAATTCGTCTAGTTTCCATAATGAACAAATGTAACAATTGTTGTATCTGTATCCGATTGGTACATGTTTTCCCTGTCGTAATACAAAATTGAATCCTGATCTTCTTCAAATTGAACAAGCGGACTTGTGAGTGTATGACTCAATGGATAAACCACTTCATCAATTACTTCAACTTCCTTCATACAGCCGGTAAGTCCGGAAAACAGAATGGAGAGTAATACGACATTTAAAAAAAGCAATTTTCTGTTTTGAAACCCGGAGCTTAACTTGGATGGAAGTCCAAACCGGCTGTTTGATATATATAAAAAGAATGAGTTCATGATGGTAAGGGGTTAAGATGTGAAAGAACGCTTATTGATTCACGTGCACA
>JAWKNQ010000045.1:0-2711 GCA_041391605.1 Bacteroidia bacterium | reverse complement strand
AGTTAAGTTATAACAAGTTGTGCTTCATGCAAAAAGGCCAACGCGCAAACAGGCACATTTGCATACCCCACCCACAGGCTGACGCTTCGTAAGCAAAAGAGCCTGTTTTTATCCCTCCCACATAAAATTGACAGACAAGAAATTTTTTAAGTCAAACTAATATTTTAAATTTGTCATTTATTGACAAGAAAATAAATTCAAGTCTGATGAAAGAAACTTTTGGAGAGTACATACGACAGTTGAGAAAATCTAAGGACTATACTTTAACTCAACTTGCAGCGAAACTCAATATGGACTCAGCGAATCTCAGCAAGATTGAAACGGGAAAAAGAGAGTTTGATGAAAAACGATTAGAACTGCTATCTAATGAGTTTGGACTTGACTTAAAAGAACTCAAAGATGAATTTTTCAGCGAAATGGTTGCGAAAAAGTTGTACGACAATCAATGCAGTGACAAAGTGCTGCAACTTGCTGAAGAAAAAGTAAAATACATGAAATTAAAAAACACAAAACAAGCGGAATTAAACCTGTCAAACTCATGAAGCTATTAAAGAAAAAGCCATTTTATAAAACAGAACTAGGCGCAGCATATTTGGATGATAGCTTAGAGTTAATGAAGAAAATTCCAGATTCTTCTATTGACTTAATCCTAACCTCTCCACCTTTTGCTTTAACAAGGCAAAAAGAATATGGAAACAAACAGGAACAGGAATATGTCGATTGGTTTTTACAGTTTTCTGAGCAGTTCTACAGGATTTTAAGTGACGAAGGTTCGTTAGTTATTGATTTAGGTGGTGCTTACATTCCAGGCTATCCAGTAAGAAGCATATATCAATATGAACTTCTAGTGAGATTATGTAGAGAACAGAATTTCTTTCTAGCTCAGGAGTTCTATCATTACAATCCTTCACGACTTCCAACCCCTGCCGAATGGGTAACAGTTAGACGAATAAGAGTAAAAGATTCAGTCAATGTTGTTTGGTGGTTATCAAAATCAGAGTTTCCTAAGGCAACCAATCGAAATGTTCTTAGACCATATAGTGATAGTATGAAATCCTTAATAAAGAATGGATATAAAGCCAAAATGCGGCCTAGCGGACATGATATTTCAGACAAATTTCAAAAAGACAATGGGGGAGCGATTCCTCCAAATTTATTAGAGCTTGCCAATACTAATTCAAATGGGCAGTATCAAAAAAAATGTCGAGAAAACGGAATTAAACCACACCCCGCAAGATTCCCTGTTGGTTTTTCAGACTTCTTTATCAAATTCTTAACGGATGAAAACGATATAGTCCTTGACCCTTTCGCAGGCTCTAATACAACGGGGTTTTCAGCGGAAAACTTGAATCGTCAATGGATTTCAATTGAAATGAACGAAGATTATCTTAATGGTAGTATTTTTCGTTTCGAGAATGAATCTTCATTATTTCCAAATAACTTAAAAGTAAATGGCGTCAAGGCATAGAAAATACGACTTACTTGATTTAATAATTCAAGGAATCAGAGATGACGGTTGGAACATAATCTATCTTTCCGACCCAAAATTTCACCCGTTTAGACTTAAAATTTACCGAAACGATGAATCTCACAGCGTTAGAGTATATGTTTGGAACTTAACGCATGGTGGTGGCGCACAAAGACCAGCCGATGAGTATAGAATCCAAATTACAGGTGTAGATAGATTTGAACAAGAACCAAATGGCAAAACGTTGATTTTGGGTTGGTGGCGTGAAGGGGAAGTATTTGCAGGCTTTGACTTCAACAAACATAATGGAGCTTTAGGATTTTCGCCTTCTATTCAAATTCGTGAAGAAGCATTAAGAAAGGCTCATATTAAGGGAGTCGCACCATGGGAAAAAGACAACCAAGAAATAGCTATTGCTTTTCGCCCTGACTTTATCGGAGAATATATTAGAAATCTTGAATCACTTCATTCATTTGGAGAGTCCAATACAGATTTAGAAGTCCTTGAAGAAGTCACAGATAATCCAGATGAAGTTAATGATGCAGAAATTGCAGCGGTTACCATTGAAAGACAAACTGCCGTAGTAAGCGTTAAAAAGAAAATAAGAGATAACAGTTTCAAATCCAGAATCCTTACTTCTTATTCTAACAGGTGCGCATTTTGTGGAGTTCAGTTAAAACTAATTGATGCTGCTCACATAGTTCCTGTTCAACATGATGGTACTGATGAAACTTCTAATGGAATAGCATTATGTGCCCTTCACCACAGGGCTTTTGACCGAAATCTTGTAACGTTCAATGGCGATTATCAAATTATTTACAATCAAAGTCAATTTGACAAACTAAGAGAAATTGGACTTGATGGTGGCGCAGACAAATTTGTTGGCGATTTAAGAGCAGTTATTCACCTGCCTCCAACAGTTTCAGATAGACCTCATGTTGACTATGTAAATACTGCGAATCAAATCAGGGGTTGGACATGACAACAAAGCCACACACATTGGCAAGCCGCTCAAAGCCAACGCACCAGTCAAAGCTTGTCAAAGAGTGTGTCTTTCCCCACGCACGGACGAAAAATAAAAAGCACGAAAGCACAACAATGGCTATACGTAATGCGGGGGAAAGTGCTGATATAAAAGTTATTACATTAAACAAAGTTTACGGTAAACGGACAGTGAAGTGCCTTTAAAACCCGCACTACGCATAGCCGAAACCGTTGTAGGCAAGTAAAACAGACGATAATG
>JAWKNQ010000044.1:0-2793 GCA_041391605.1 Bacteroidia bacterium | reverse complement strand
CCCCCTGTTCAGAAGTTTCTGGGAGGAGGGGAAACTGTTGTTTGCGAATGCGTTGTTTTATTGATTGGGGGGTGATTGCGGGGTTTTGTGGAAACCTGAGATGGTTTTGTTCAGGTTGATCTAATTGACGTCCAACTCTTCACCAATGCAGAAAGGTTCAACACTAATTTTTCCTGAATAGATTACTGAAATGATTATTCATCCATTGGTGAGATACACGCACATTTGACTACAAATTTGTAGTCAAATGTGCGTGAGTGCAATAGTTCTATGCCAGAAAATGAGTTAAACAGGATAAACTAAACCAAAATGGATACCGATAAATTGTTAAAGCTGATCCTAGAACCAGTATTTAGGCAAGAGGTTCCTTTTGAAGAAGGAACTAAAAAACTAGTTGAAGAATTTCACAAAACAGATAGCCGTACGGTAATGTTGATAGAATGTGGATTCGCTTATGATTATTTGAAAAAGAAATACGAGAACATATTTAATGCGGCTAACGCCATTCACGTTTTACAAGTACTTGATTCCGTAATTCCTGTTATAGATAAAATTCGAATTGAGGCTGTAAAAATGAATTCGGATAAAGATGCTAACCAAAGATTAGAAAGCTTATTGGAGTCAGATTGCAATGAAAAAAAACGTGATTGCTATAAAGCAAAGGAGATCGTTTATCAAACAATCTCCCAGACAATCAAGAATAGTAAGCAATCAACTCAGAAGTCAAATTTTTCAACTCGGAGGTCAAGCTCTTCAACTAGATGTGAATATTGTTCTGGAAATGGCATGATTATATGTCCTTCTTGTAATGGAACAGGAACAGTAGTTGTGCCTGGGTATGGAGGGCCTCACTTCAGGGGATGCCCCACTTGTAATATGAAGCGAGAAATTATGTGCAGACCCTGCAACGGTAAAGGTGTACGATAAGCCTAATAAATACAGTATCTTGAAAGATCTACCAAAATATAGGTATGTTGTACATGAAGCCAGTTGTTTCGCAACTTTGTCTCTCTTATCAAAGTAGGTAATGTTCAGTTGGTCAATATAGTTGATAAACGGCATAGAACTTAGCTACAGCGACAAGCCTCCTATCGTCGGCCTGCGCTGTAGCCGGAGTTGCAGGCGATAAAAATAAATTCAGATTTAAAAAATGGATGTACTAAGTCCTATAAAAGAACAAGTCGAGAGGATAAACCAATTGAGGTCAAATTTGAATCTGGCATCAGTGATTACCCACATTGAGAGAGCAAATTATTTCTTTGAAAGAGGGAAAGATGAAAACGATGAACAATTTTTTACGGATGTAGTATATAGAACAAATCAAGCCTTTGAAGGGTGTTCAAGACAAGGATATATGATTCTTGCAGGTAAAACAGAAGAACAATCTCAAAATATCAAAGCTTATCAAATTGAAAAATACTTCATTGATAACAATATTCTAAATGATAGAGTACTTCCGCAATTCAAGAATTATAGGGATAATTGGAGGAATGAATCTGCGCATAATTTTAAATTATTTTTTAATGAGGAGGAAGCATATTTTGCGATATTAAATGTGTTGAGTTACGCATACGTTCTGTTTAATCAAATGACTACCAAATTGGGGGCGGAAATTGAATTAGAAAAATTAAAGAAAGAGGAAATTAATCTTAAAAGAATTAGAGGGCGCCTAAAAAAGAAGGAATTATCATTAAAAGAAAAAATCATTCTTTTAATTCAAACATTTGATGAAGAAAATGAATTGAGCGGAACTAAAGATGAAGGTACAACTGGTTTTTTTGTCTCTGAAGCCCAAGTCATAGGAATGTTATCTACATATTTTACAGAGATGACAAACAAAGAAATAGTAATTCAGGTTGAAAAACGGATAGGGTTTGGTTCAACGAGAGGGTTAATCGCAGATATGTATATTGAATGGGAAGGAGAAAAGTTAATTCTTGAGCTCAAAAGATTTGCAAGAGCAAGCATTGACTCCGTTGTTGAACAAGTTTCCAATTATTTACTTGCATCTGAAGTGAATGAAGGTATTGCCTATATTTTTAATTCAACAAAATCAAAGACTAAATTAGAGAGACAAGATTTAAAAGTTACGAAAGGCGATAGAGATTTATCGATTACATTTTTAAGTAAATAGAAAGAAAACTACCTGCAAACAAAGGCTACGGCGCCCATGTTCCTTCGTCGCACGGCGCGTAGCCAGACCGTTGTCTGCCATGAATAAAAAAATGAGCAATTACCCTGAAGTAGCGAAACGGAGTTTTAAATCAAAATGGAGAATTTATCTTTTTGATAAGGTGATAAATTCCAAATTATACGAAATCAATCAAAATAATTTTGGAGAATACGAATTGAAAGACGAATCAATAAGAAAATACGTAAACGAATATTGGCAAGAGTTTGATAATTACGAAATAAATGGAAAATCCATTTTGAGAATCCATGAAGAAATAAAAAACTTCGAGAAAAACAATTCTTCAGAGATAAGAGAAATCGAAAGAAATTATGCCGAAAGAGAATTTCCTCAGATCTTAAGCAAAGCTGACTTCGAAGAGTTAAAAAAAGAAGATAAGTGCCGATATTGTGGGATAACAATGGAAGAAATCGAGAAACTTGGTGAAAGTCGAAAATTGAGAAAAAAGAATTTGAGAGGATGGAGTTTTGAAATTGACAGATTGGAACCAAATAAAGAATATTCAAAAGAGAATTGCGTAATGAGTTGCTATTGGTGCAATAATGCGAAGACAGATGAATTTAGCGAAAGTGAATTTATGCCGATTGGAAGAGAAATAGGAA
>JAWKNQ010000043.1:0-3877 GCA_041391605.1 Bacteroidia bacterium | reverse complement strand
ATAATCTCCAATATTAACTATATCACATGCAAATTGTTCTTGTAATTTTTTAGCTAACTCAATGGTGTCACCATCCGAATTTGAACTTCCTACCAGTATTACAATTCTAGGTTTATCCATATCTTTTTATCAATTTTATTAAAGTACCCCCAATCCCAAACCTATGGCTAATACACCAATTAAAATTGACACCAAAATTTGAACAAATTTAAGTGTAATCTTTTTCAATAAATTTCGACCAAGGTAAGCTCCTGTAAAAGCAGCTAAAATCGCCACCACTAATGTTGTTTTAAATGTATTTAAATCTAATCCTTCCATTCGATTGAAATACACACTTAAACGTGTGATATCAACTGCAAAAGCAATTAGAATTCCTGTCGCAATATAGGCTTCCTTGTTTAAACCACTCTTCAATAAAAACATGCTTCTCAAGGCACCTTGATTGCCAGACAATCCTCCAAAGAAACCACTTATGAGTCCACCTATAGGCAAACTTCTTTTACTAAACTGGATACCTTTTAAAGTTGGAATCAATTCAATAACGACAAACAACAACATCAATTGTGCAATTATAAATTTAACCAAAGTCACTGAATAAATTTGACCTTGAAACGTGTAGGAATAAACTACTCCAGAATAATCCGATAAACGCAATAAAACCATTGCTCCAATAAATGAGCCAATCAATGCAGTGGATCCAAATAAGAATCCCACCGACCAATTGATGTGCTTACGAACTAAAGTAATTTTAAAACAATTGTTTAAAAAATGTACGACGCCTGTTAATGCAATTGCAATTTCTACAGGGAAGAATAGAAGCATCACAGGACTTAGGATGGTTCCGAGGCCGAAGCCTGAAAAAAATGTCAACATAGAAGCAAAAAACGCCACCAAGGCTATGATGATTAATTCCATTAGCCATGCAAGTTACACGATTATTTTGAATTGGACTAAGTCTGAGATTCTTGGTGAATCGTTTATTAATAAGTTAAATAATCAAACTATAACCTAATCATCGCTTTCATGCAGTCGTAATCTGTTGTTTAGTTGATTCACCTCCAACTGCAACTCATCGATCTTGTTTAAAAGGTTTAAAACAACATCAAGAGCTTCGATGTTTACATTTAAATCTCGATGTAAACGCAATATCTTTTCTAAATTTAGGATAGTATCTTGATGAATGTAGGAAACAGTTTCAATAGTGTCGATTTCAATTAATCACATCACTTAATTGAAAAGGAAAAAAGTAATTTCAACAGATTGTAATTCTTGCGAAGTTCTTGTATGGCAATTAAATTTTGTGTACTCACTGATGTTCTTAATGCTTTTAGTTCTTTAAATAATTCTTTTTCCTTTTCACTTAGATTATTCGGCAATTCAACTTGATAGGTGATGTACAAGTCACCAAACACACCATTTTGCTTATAATAAGGAAACCCCTTCCCTTTCAGCTTCACTTGTGTTCCATTCTTGGTCTCTGGTTTTACCTTCAACTTAACTTGTCCATCAAAGGTCTTAACCACAATTTCACCACCTAATAATGCAGTATATAAATCCAATGATACCGTGCTGTATAGATTGTGGTTCAATAATTTAAAGTCGCTGTGATTCGAAATGGCAAATTGAATCAGCAAATCGCCCTTTGGACCACCGTTTATTCCTTCACCTCCATATCCTTTAATGCGAATTACTTGACCGTTTTCAACTCCTGCGGGAATACTTAAACGGATGTTCTTTCCATTAACTGTTAAAGTGCGTTTGTGCTCTTGGTACACATCTTTTAAATCAAGATTTAATTCGGCATGATAATCTTCTCCTCTGAACTTAACTTGTTGTCGTCTTTGATTAAAACCAGACCCTCCAAACATCGATTCAAAGAAGTCGGAATAATCGCTGCCAGAGCCGTCAAATGAAGAATTATAGGTACTTCCTTGATTCCTTTGTTTTTTCTTTTGTGCATCAAATGCATCGGCATGTTTCCAATCCTTTCCGTAAGCATCGTATTTCTTTCTGTTTTCAGGGTGACTTAAAACTTCGTTGGCTTCGTTTATTTGTTTGAATTTCCTCTCTGCTTCTTTATCATTGGGATTCAAATCTGGATGATACTTTCGAGCTAACTTGTGGTAAGCCTTTTTAATTTCAGCTACCGTTGCTGTTTTCTTCACACCCAAGACATTGTAATAGTCTATAAACTCCATATATCTGTTCTTAATACTTGTATTTGTTAATACTCACAAAAATACAACAGAAATGCTAAATCAATTTACAATTCCATTAAAACATCTAAATGATGATAAGAATCAGTCTTATGTTTTCTTCGGTGTTCTAAATTTTCTTAAGGAGTAATAAATAAAGAGTCCACCTATTACACCTGGAACAAACCAACCAAACACACCTGGAATTAAATTATTAACCACTACAAATGCAGTTGTGGCTGCGATATATCCTCCCATCATATTACCCAAATGAATCTTCAACCATTGACTTTTCAACTTACTGGAATTCTTGAACAAAATAAAATTGTTGATGGCGAACACTATGGCAACGCCTCCAAATACAGCGAGAATAGGGTTTATAGATTTGCTCCCTCCAAAGGCCAAAATCTCCATGACCACACCATTTAAAAGCAGAACTAATGTTATTGCCTTTTCGAAAACCAGTGAGATATTAGAATTCTTGAAATTTATGGCGCGATATCCAATCAAAATAAAGTAGGAACTAAACACACCTATTACAAATAAGAAAGCGCTTTCATGATTAGGTAAAATAGAAATCACCAATGACAATAGAGCCGAACTCAACATGGAGTAAAAGAAAATTTTACCCGCTCGCTTATGTAGGGCACTCCCTTTCTTCGAAAGAATAGCAATCATCCCACATAAGAGGGCAATTCCTCCTTGTGTTGCATGCACTATAATCAATATTTGTGCGAAATCAATGGCATATTCATTCATACACTTGGCCTACAAATAAAGTACAATTCTTTTGCAAATCAAGTTCACTGAGACAATAGGACCTATATTGAAGATGAATTTCATACTTATTGCATTTTTTCAAAGAAGTTATTTTATAATTTAAATCGATTCCAAGGATAAATCTTTATTGCGACAACTCATCTAATCTATTCTTCTCCTTTTCACTCAAACTATCGATTCCTTTCTTATTGATTTTATCTAATAAGCGATCTAATTCTTCTTGCTTACGCTTTTTATTGTGGTTGTATTTATCTTCTATCGAGAGAAACTTTTCTGCTCTAGCTTTCTTGTTGTCTATCATTAAAATCTCGGGTTTTCTAAGTATGAGATAGATAAAAAACAAGGTGGGTGTTAAGATAAATAGTATGGGTAGATAATTGATGTATATGATATCAGGTTCAAATGCAATCGCCAGTACTAAACCTATTAAACCTCCACCCAAATGTGCTTCATGACCAATGTTATCGCTTTGAGATTTTATTCCAAATATTGTAAACAAGACATATAATAAGCCGAACAACCAGGAAGGTAAATACAAAGGCATTCCAAGCAATCCTATTCCCATTTGAGGAAACAATACAATTGAAGCAAACACAACCCCACTAATAGCTCCTGATGCCCCTACCGCGGAATAATTGCCGTGATTCCTGTGCATATACCAGGCAGCCAAGTTTCCACCAAGTAAACTCCCAAAATAAATACTCAAAAAACAAGCGGGACCAAAGACTGCCTCAAGAGGCTCACTAAATATAATTAAAGTGAGCATATTCAGAACGAGATGAAGAATATTAACATGCAGAAATCCTGATGTGACAAGACGTTTGTAGTCTTTATCAATGCCAACTTTATCCACTACGAAGGCGTATTTATCAAAGAACTGATTGTTTTTGAAACCTAAGTAG
>JAWKNQ010000042.1:0-5600 GCA_041391605.1 Bacteroidia bacterium | reverse complement strand
CCCTTTAAAACCATGACAAAGAATTAGAATTGGTGTAGGGTCTAAACTTTTTGGAACGCTTATGTCTAAACTTATTTTACGCCCTTTCGGACCTTCAATTGACAGCTCGTGTTTTTGTATTGATTGCACAGCACAAAGGTAATAATTCAGAATTGGAAAAATTGACTTTGGTTTATAAATAATATCCATAAAAAAACGGAACATTTCTGCTCCGTTTCTTATTAAAGTTGTGTTTTCAGTTAAGGCATTATATGGATGTGGACAGTGTCGCTGCTCACATTGCTATCGTGATCTTCAGCAAGCACCACCAGTGTTGCATTTGTATGACCACTTACTGCACTTTTCCAATAGGTATCTATAGTATAAGATTTTAAATCATGTACTGTTGGAGTTTCACTAAACAACTCTGAACCGTCAGAATCCTTTGTGATTTTAATTAAGAGCTCGTGTAAACTTGCATCAGTCACCATACCTTTGATTCGTATTGTATCTCCCGAATTATAAATTTGCATAGCTGTTGGTGTATTGATTGTGATAACTGGTTTGTCCTTGTCTGAATTGTCAGTTGCAGGTGTAGTTGTATTGTCGTCTTTTTTATCGCATGAAATTAAGAAGATACTTAAAATAACAATAGCTAATAGACTTTTTTTGATAAATGATAATTGTTTCATTTTATTGGATTTTTTAATTTTTTGAATTGAAATGATATAAAATTTGAAATTGAAATTGGTTTAAGGTTTTCAATGTACCCTGAGTTTGATAATTTGTTTGAGGAAAGGAAGCTTTCACCCCGCACTGAATATTGCCTATGAAGCACTCTGCCCCGATAGAAAGCAGTTCTGTATTACTTCCCGTATAATCTTGAAAGATCCCTTTTAATTCATCTGGTTTTGCTTGTTCAAAACTGTAGCCAAGGTAAGGCAAGAAACTAAATCGGCCTTTATCCAACCAAGCGAATAATCGTCCAGCCAGACTGTATTTTTCTCCCAATCTATATTTGTATTGATTTTCACCATTTTTTCGATAATTTGCTTCAGATTGAAAGCCAAGTTTTGAGTATCGAATGGTGTGTGTCAAATTGAAAAACAAATCCTTGGCTGCAGACCCAAGTTGAAAATTATTAGGGTATTCGGGGTTGTAGCTGCCTGTGTTCAGTTTTATTCCAAAGCCTGAATACAAAGCTTGATGCCACCTTGACTTGGAGGTATCATTAGTTTTGAACACTCTATAATTAAGCAACAAACTAATATCTCCTAGACCGCTAAGATTCTCGTTTGTTTGATTTGTTTTCTTTGAAAAAGTATTAAATGGGATAAAAGCAAAAGCTTGAATTCTCTCATGCGGAACCCATCTTCCCCAAAGTTCTGTTGTTTTATAGTTTTCATTACTCACACTTCCTTCTGGTTGAAGGATAGATACAGGATGAAAACTTTGAAATGACCTATTCGTGTGTCTCAGACCAATAAAATGAGTATTAAATTTAGGTAGTATTCCTAAACTGTTTCCCATACTGGTGCATGAGCAAATATCGCAGGCCATGATTGTGTCTTGAATAATAAATAAGACACACATAAGCATTATGCGTTGCATGTTTTTTTTAAATGATAATAAAATAAATGTTGGCTGAATAATTTTCAGCAAAAGAGTCGTCCTAAATACTGAAGTATTCTGGTGGCTGATCTATTTTAATTTGATTACCAATTGAAAGATCAGTGTTCAAATCTTCCGAACACATTACCCTCACAATGGGATACGATTTGAATACATGAAGTTCAGGTATTTCAAAATAAGGAAAATCTTTTTCAGAGAAAGTCGTTTCGGCTTTGTTAGATTCTGTCTCCCCTCCCAATTGTTTATTTAAATAACATTTACCGTTACACTCCAACTCTGGCTTGTCAATGTTTTCACATTTCGTGAGGACTATCTCAGAGCGCATGAATGAAAAGTAAGTCATCACTCCTAATTGGACCCCAAATTGTCCCATTAACAAGAAAACAAGTGATATAGAAAGTACTTTTTTCAGCAAACTTGGTGCAAATGTAGTAAAAATTAAAACTTAAGTTAATGACTTTTTGTCAATTCTCAAAAATCATCTTTTAATGTATTCAAAATCTTGAGAGCTTTTTTATCAAATAATTTGTAAGATTTACCAATTTGAGACTCTATTGTACCGATAAATTCAGGGGTTAAATCTGGGTATTTTAGTCGTAAGGCATTTAATAAACTCAAGGAATGTGTAAGAACAGATTCGTTTGAATTTTTATCTTTTACCCAATCAAATAATAGGTTAATAGCCTCTGCTTCATTTTCGGGAGGTAATCCACAGAGATCCCAAAACTTTGCGAAATGTGATTCAATCTGAATTGTATGAACCTGAGTTCTGAATGAAAAAAGTTCAACCAATATAGTGTAGATATAATTGGAGTCAATACATGCACAATCACTGACAAATGACATAAACCGTTTTGCAGTTCTAGTATCTTGGTTCATGAGAGGAAATAACTCCTGAAACTTTATCTGATGTTCAACACAAAACTCCGCCCATTTTATCCGAAAAGCGGCATCACCATTTGACAAACCCTTTAAAAGAACATTGTAAACTTCATTTTTATTCATGAATTAGGCAATTATTTGTACTTAAAAATGGCAACCTAATACAAATACTTATCTTAGCGATTCGCAGATAATTCTACTTTCAAGGCCTCTGTTTCTATACCCACAAATCTAGGGTGCATTTTTAATATTTTCACATTGGAGGATTCCGCAATACTCCATTCTTCCATGATTGCTATTAATATATTCTCTGCCACAGTCTCTAATAAATGTTCCTCTTTATTCATTTCATCTCGGATTATTTGGCACAAGCGTTCGTAATTTAAGTATTCACCCGCCTTTAAATTCGAATGCTTATAGTATACATCTGCGCTTATTTTAAAGTGATTCTCTACCAACTTCTCGCCTGGATATAGTCCTTTACACATATATAACTCCATATTTTCGACTCCTATCCTACCTAATATTGATAATCCCATATTTAATTGAATATTTTAGCCTGCAATCAAACTAAAATAATTATTTTTGCAAAAATTATATATACACCATGTCCGCCATTAATTTTGAAGAGCTTAAAGATAGAAACCAAGGAAAAGACCGTTATACACAGCCCGACTTTTATAATATTGATGAATTACTTACAGAAGAACACATCCTTATTCGCAATTCTGTTCGCGATTGGGTAAAGCGAGAATTATCTCCAATCATTGAAGAATATGCGCAAAAAGCTGAATTCCCACATCATATCATTAAAGGATTAGGTGAAATTTGAGCTTTGGACCACAACTTCCAGCTGAATACGGTTGTGGTGGAATGGATTATATTACATACGGTTTAATCATGCAAGAGCTTGAACGTTGCGATAGTGGTATTCGCTCAACTGCTTCAGTTCAAGGATCTTTAGTTATGTATCCAATTTTTAAATTTGGAAGCGAGGAACAGAAACACAAATACTTACCAAAACTTGCAAAAGGCGAGTTAATGGGATGCTTTGGTTTAACAGAGCCTGATCATGGTTCAAACCCCGGAGGAATGACCACCAATTTTAAGGATATGGGAGATCATTATTTATTAAATGGTGCAAAGATGTGGATTAGCAATGCTCCATTTGCAGATATTGCCGTTGTTTGGGCAAAAAATGAAGAAGGTAAAGTACGCGGATTAATTGTTGAACGCGGAGACCCAGGCTTTACAACACCCGAAACTCATGGTAAATGGAGCCTAAGAGCTTCTGCTACTGGTGAATTAGTGTTTGATCATGTGAAAGTTCCAAAAGAAAATCTATTGCCAGGTGTAGAAGGGTTGAAAGGTCCTTTGACTTGTTTAAACTCTGCTCGTTACGGAATTAGTTGGGGTGCAGTTGGTGCCGCAATGGATTGTTACGACTCAGCATTAAACTACGCGAAACAACGCACTCAGTTTGGTAAGCCGATAGCAGGATTTCAATTGCAACAAAAAAAATTGTCTGAAATGATAACTGAAATCACCAAGGCACAATTGTTGTGTTGGAGATTGGGAAATCTAATGAATGCAGGAAAAGCAACGCCAGCTCAAATCAGTATGGCAAAAAGAAATAATGTACAAATAGCTATTGAAACCGCTAGAGAAGCAAGACAAATACACGGAGCAATGGGCATAACTGGAGAATATTCAATTATGCGACACAGTATGAACCTTGAAAGTGTCTTAACCTATGAAGGTACTCATGATGTGCATTTGTTAATTCTAGGCATGGAGATAACTGGTGAAAACGCGTTTGTTTAGAAAATTTTTATATATAGCATTGTTGTTTTTAAGCTTGGAAGTACAAGCTAAAAAGCTCTATACCGAAATGCCTGTTCTCATTCATCTATCCAGAATGGAACAAGAAGACACCAATGGATTTAATTTAGTTGAGTATTTACCTGAATTGTTTTACAATGCCATCAATTCAGGTCAGGTAACCCTTTGGGATTCTCCCAAAAAGCAAATTGCAATATCTCCAATTGCACTAAAGCAGATTGAACAAACTAATAATGTTGCATTTGCGCACATCAGTAATTTATTTATCAATGAATTATGGTCGGGAACGCTCCGCAAAACTGAATTTGTCATTATGGGGTTCTCCTTCCTTGCAGAATCTAAGAATGGAAAAGTCTCGTTTGGGTATATTGAATTATCTGAAGCTCTAGGAATACTGAGTAAGAATTATATTCCTTGTAATGTAAATGGTCCTGCTAATTTAACTTATATTGATGCTTTATACAGCAGACGATATGAATTTAATTTACTTCAATTTGGTACCCGTGATTTTTCCGTTAACCCTAGTTCTTCAATTTCGATAAAGAAAGATGCATTTTACTCCAAGAAGAAGGTTGTTGGACTTTATAAATTTAAACAAACTAAAGAGGTTACCTATGTAATTGAGAAAAATCTAAGACTTGAAGATGACCCCGGATCGAATTGTTTGAGTAGTATTGAGAAATTCTTGAATGCCAATAAAGAAATCCTTTTTAATATTGGAGGGAATCAGTATTTCGATTATAAAAACAATTTACTAGATGTAACAATCACTCGAATTGAAGTAACGGAAAAATGGGAAAAGATTAATGGTAAAATCACATACACGCCTAAATCTATACGTATTTTTGCAAATAATAAACCATTAAATACAATACCATTTGAGCAAGTGAGCAAATGGCAATTGTTAATCAATTTTAAAACTTTAGAAGATGTGCTAATTGAAAAACTGTTTTCTTTTAGTATTTATAAAATAAACAATGAACTAATCCCACCTACAGAAGCGCAGATTTATTACAAAGCTCTGCGTGATTACAAGTGGACACAAGTAAGTAATTATGTCAAATATTCAAGAAACTAAAAAGTATACCATTAAGTTTGGTACAGACGGATGGCGTGAAATCATCGCCGACAACTACACTGTTGAAAATGTTAGCCGTGTGGCACACGCTACAGCTTTGTGGATGAAAGAAAACACAGAAAATCTGAGCTGCACAGTTGGCTACGATTGTCGTTTTGGAGGTAAGCTATTCGCCGATGTTACAAGT
>JAWKNQ010000041.1:0-6053 GCA_041391605.1 Bacteroidia bacterium | reverse complement strand
AGCAATTGAATTAAGCAAAGAAGTAATTTGCAATCAATTTTATAATTATTCGAGAAGCATTGGGCTAATTTCATACGAGAAGGGGAAGTTCAATTCAGAGTTTGCAAAGTTTCAATTCTGTTTTACGGCACCAAGCTATATTGCAGGTTTAGTTAAGTATGGAGCTAGAATACAACCTGCATTTGTTGTTGCTGATGTTTTGTTAGGCAACAAAAATGATGAGACCAGTATTGACTTTTTTTTGCAAAAAGTGCAAATCATAAAAACTCAAACAACGAACAGTTTTCTTCCATTTCTAATAACAGATGTATTAACTCAAGAAGCATTTAAGAAATTAAAAGAAAATGGAATTATCATTGGTTTAGTAAACAAACTTTTTGGTGAGGAATATGAAGAACTGCTAAAGTCATTAATCAGTGTAGTAACAAATGCAGGAACAATACTAAAAACAAATCCGGACGCCTACCTTCAATTGCTTTTACAATTGAACAAACTTGTTGATGGTAAAACAAATAATCTAAGAGGGGATTTATTCGAACTAGCAGTCGGCTATTATTATAGTAATCTTTGCCAAAGCCTTGACATAGGTAAAAAAGTTACTTTCCAAGGAAATTATAAAGAGGTCGACGTATATTCAACATTTCAGGACAAGTTTGTTATATGTGAATGCAAAGCATACAAGACTAAAATTGACTTGAAAATTGTAGAAACTTGGCTAAGTGAAAAAGTATCATTCATTTACAAAGGAATAAGAGAATACAATTTTGACAAAGAAATTGTGTTCGAGTTTTGGTCAACTTCCGGTTTCTCAGATGATGCTATAGAACATCTAAAAGACAAGCAACAAAACCTAAGAAAATACAAAATTGAATTTTATTCGGAGAAAGAAATACTAGAGAAAGCCAAAAAGTCTAAAGCGAATAAAATTGTAGAAATTATGAGAGAATATTTTAGCATTGACGTGTAGATTATGGCAACAGCTAACAGGGTATTTGCAATAGTGCGGCTTGACATCAAATGCTCGACCTCGGTAATTCTATGTAACTTTAGTACTAAACTCTGCTGACGGAATGTTATTGCCGCACCATCGCAAATACCAAAACCGTTGGCATTCATTATGAATACTAAAGTATGTACATAAACCAATTAATAATTGAGGGTGTAGGCGGCATCCAGTACTTGAATTTGAATTTCAACAGACAAATGAATCTTATTTGTGGACCAAATGGAATTGGAAAAACCACAATACTTGAAGTCATTGCTCACATCTTTTCAGCTGGGTCGAGTAATATTTTAAAAAGAAATGTAAATGCCGAAATTGGCAGAATAAATGCACAAATTATCAATAATGGAGAAGAGCAAATTGTTGAGATTATACTTGAAACCTTTGTGCCAGAAGTAGCGACACAAATACATAGTGGTTTGCATCAACTCTCCAGTGGTGTAATTTCTTTAAAAACAAATCGAATTTTTCAGTATCAAGCGCTAAAGGCAGTTGGAAAGGATTCACGTAAAAGCGATAACATTTTGTGGAGTGATGCAATTAATGGTATAAATCTTAATGAGATAAAGAATTGGTTCGTACACAGATACCTATATTCAGCACATGAAGGAGCATTGAGGCCTGAACAACTAGCTAATTACGATTTAGCAAAATCTTGTTTTTCTTTATTGAATGAGCAATTTCAATTTTCGAAAGTTGATGGGTCCTCCAATGAAATTATGGTATATACACCAGATGGAGAGATATATTATGAATACTTATCTTCAGGATTTAAGTCAATAATTTCAATTCTTTTCGGCATTATCAAAGAGATAGAATTACGATTTGTTGATCCTCGAATTAAAGCTATTGACTTCGAAGGCATTATCCTAATAGATGAAATCGAATTACATCTTCATCCTGAATGGCAACAAAAAATAGTTGAAGTACTTATACGAGCATTCCCTAAAGCTCAATTTTTCTCAACAACTCATAGTCCACATGTGATACAGGTTGCAGAACCTAGGCAAATTATAGCCCTTGGAAGTGATTTTCAAAAAGTAATTCAAAGAGAACTACCTGATTCGGAATAGGGATTTCAAGGCTGGACAATAGAAGAAGTTTTGATTGACGTTATGGGAATGACAGATTTGAGAACAGATACTTTTAAAAGGTTAACTCAAAAGTTTCAAGAATCAATTGATCACGATAATTATGAGTCTGCTAAGAAACTATTAGACGAGCTAGATACCATTTTACATCCTGAAAACACATTAAGAAAACTATTTAGATTGCAATTGGCCTCCATTAAATAATTAATTATTTATTTAAAACCATGATTAAACTTGATAGAAATTATAAACCAAGCGAATTAACAGAACACTTTGTTATTGAATACACAAAAAAGTTCAAAGAAGATAAAAGAAACGTTTGGAATATACCATGGCTTAAAGCTGCACTCCTTAAAATTAGCTATGGAAAATGTTGCTATTGTGAATGTTCACTTGGAGAAGAAAGTAAGTATATGGAAGTTGAACACTTCGAGGACAAAGAACATAATCCTGAAAAAGTGTTAGAATGGGAAAACTTACTACCATCTTGTAAGAGATGTAATGCCTCAAAAGGCACACACAATGTTATACATGAGCCTATTATAAATCCGTTTAAAATCGACCCACGAAATGAGTTGTATTTCAGACTTTATAGGATCAAAGGAAAATCACCGATTGGAATTTCTACAGAGGAAGTACTTAACTTGAATGATACTGAAAGAGCAGTAAAGAAAAGATTTGAAGTTGGTGAAGAATTGGAAAAACAATTAGAGACCTGCAAAGAAAGATTGGAAAGATATCAACAAGATCAATCTCAAAAAAGAAAAAACAAATTAGTAAATATGGTCAGAGAATTACTTAAAGAATGCCAACCTGATGCAATTTATTCAGCAACATGTGCTACAATTCTCTTATCAAGTCACTTATATTATGAAATAAAGGACTATATGGCAGCTAATGAAATGTGGGATAATGAACTTGAGCAACTTCATAAACTATCAATATGTTTAACTTTAGAAATTAGCTAAATTAGATGAACAAATGCCAACCATGTGTAGCACAAGATAGCGGACTGTAGAAACTTACGAATGAAATGACTGGCTTTGATGAACGGAGCGTGTTACCGACTTGAGGCTTTAAGAGAAGCCCGCTACCTCGGCTACACTTAGACGTTGTGTGCAAATAAAAAGATAAAAATATGAGAACAATCATTTGGTCAAAGGCACATTCGATGATTTTACATCTTATTAGAATTAAACTTACATTTCTATTGGTGCTATGTATATCATGTAAAAGAATGAACAATTCTTCTCACGATAAATTCGAGTGCCCTTTTGAATATATTAAAAACGAAAAAAATACAAAATTAACTCATGATATCATTAGTAACAATACAAATCTTGCTATAAATCTACCACTACTCAAAAAAGCAAATATCAACTTGGTTGACACATTTCGATATCAAGAACTTGATAGAATAATCAAGGCGGATAGCGTTGATTATTCCAAAGATTTTTTAGAAAAGCACAATGGGTTAGTACAAATTTTATGTCATAAATACTATTTAATCAGCCAGATGGATAGCTTAGATAGAAATGAACAAATTAAAGAATTATATAAAAGCATAGATGATTATATTTTCAACGATACAAAACATATATTAATGGAAGATACAACTCTTATAAATATAAAAGAATCAGCTAACCCAAATCCGTCAACTAGTGTACAAACTATAATCAATAATTCCAACAACCCTACAGTTATTAACCAACCAAATGATAAAATAATAATAAATCAAAATAATTAAAATGAAACCAATTTTATTTTGCATCTTATTGTTCAATAGCTTTATCTTATTTGGACAAATTAAAGATAGCACAACTATCAATATTAACAACAGTAAAAATCCTGTTATAATTAATTACCCTAAGGACAAAATTGAAATAAATAGTTACGGTGTAAGAGGAAGTGATGTGCAAGGCAGAATTTGGTATAGAGACAAGCCATTAGACAGTTGCTCAATTACATTGTTTGACAACTTAGGGAAGTTAAAAGAAGTTCAAACAAGTTCTAATGGTGAATTTCAATTTAAATAGTTAGGAATAGGAGGCTACTATTTAATTTTTGAAACAGCTTTTGCCAAAGCTCCAATTTTCGTTCCCTTTAAAATAAAAGAGGGCATGAATTTACTTAATCTACCATTAAATTTTGATGAAATTATTGAAGCTTCATATTGGATAGTAGGATTTCCAAGCATACAACTTTTCATTGACGATAGATTAATCCATCAGCAATTTGAAAACTATTCTACAGTTGGTAGATTTCAAAACAACTTATCAGCCTTCAATATAGTGGCTCCAAGAGGAGATACCATTCCTGTCAGCATTGTTAAATATAATTTGTTAAAAGGCGAACATAATTTTAAAATTTATGAGACAGTTTATACTGGAACTGACAAAACCCATAAAGAAGGTTATATTAACCTGTCTAAATTTAAAAATATTGAAACTGGAAATTTAATTGATGATTACAGTATAGAAATAAATAGAAATACTGATATATTTTACAGACGAGTTATACCAACTGGACTCAAATATTCAATAAGTGCAATCAATGAAAAAGTTGAAAATCTAAAACTATTGACTAATATCAAACTTGATGTATTTGGATTTAAGAACCAAGAAGTTTTTATCTCTATCAAATTAGAGGATGCATTAGGGACAGTTTTGGTTACCGTTCCTCCAAAAGTATTAAAACTTGACGATAATATCGAAACAGATATTAGAATTCCTTTGTTATCACCCTCGAATTCTTTGAATCTTAATCAATTTTATTATCCAAAAGTTTCGATTTTGGACGAAAATGATTTTGTACTAAGTGTTCTTCCAGAAAGTATGATTTACTTCATAAAGAATTCATCTGACAGTCTGGAGATACACAGTATGCAGAATAATTATCTTAAACTATATGGTTTTGCCGACAATTCTATTAATACAAGTAAAACATAATTAATAGAGCTATTTGATTACATTAAAAACAACATTACTCGCACAGAGTATATAAATTTCACTTGGGACATGCATGATTTCTACATCAAGTCCTCTCAATATGATAATGCTATAAAAATTCTTGAAATCTTAGAGAAAGACAGCATAGTAAACTGTGTAAATGCGAATAAAATTGCGACTGGCATTTATTTAATAGACAAGAACTATAAACAAGCATCTGATTATACAATCAAATTAATTGATTGCATGAATAGTGAAAAATTTGAATCCCAAAGTATATTTTTAGTTACAGAAACACTAATCTCATATCTACTATTAAGCGAGCAATTTGATAAAGCAATTTTGTACAGCGAAAAACTCCTCACCCAGCAAGCTCAAAACAATCGCATAAAAGCTGCTTTGTATTTTTCATATCGTTTAACAAACGAACGTAAGATTTCATCGAAATTGTATTCCAAAATTAAAAAAGACGAAAAAGCTAAAAAAGAATTTTTATTAGAGTTAGAAGAGTATATTAAATTATATGAAAAACAATTAAACAAAAATATTTCTACATTACAGAAGATAAAAAGAAAATTTAGAATCAATTAAAATCTGCACACAACATCGTGTACCTGCCCATGCCTCCCATACGTTCGGCACGTCAGGTACACACACGTTAGCAACCATAATCAGAACATGAAATCATATAACGACTACAAACAATTTCTAATTGAAATATTTGGCGAAGACAAAATAACGCTCACAGAAGAGGAATTCATAGAAAATAATATTGTTGGAGCTATAAGACACTATAATCAATCAGGTAAAAATTTTGCTTTTTTCACTGAAAGATTCAAAAAAAGACTAACTCGTTTAAAATATACATTTGAATGAATTGAGGAGGTTTTAAATGACATAGTCTTAAAATCTCAAAATATTGCTAAGAAAAAATGGTTTGGGGAGTATTCAGAATTAGTTGTTTATGACTTCTTCAGTTCATACTTTGATATTGAAACTGAATTAACAATT
>JAWKNQ010000040.1:0-7717 GCA_041391605.1 Bacteroidia bacterium | reverse complement strand
AATTCGATAGCAGAAATAAAAACACACGATAAGATTTTTCTGCCCACAACAAGCGGTTTGGCAAAAACGGCAAGAATATATTAAAAAATAGCAGAAAATCGTATATTTGAAAATAGAGCACAGCAAAACGAACAGTGCAAAACACTTGCCGCCTTCGCCAAGCCGAGAACCGTTAGCACTCATTTTAAAGACGACCACTGTAACAAAAGAAACTTGACAAGATGAAAGAAATATTTTGGAAACTATTTAAAGCAGACACAGAAGAAGAGCTTGACAAAGTTTTGAAAAGTGAATTAGTTTTTGCCGACCCAAAAAATTGGAAACCCTATGGAAACAATCAAGGAAATTTTGGAACTTTTGAAAGTCAACAAAATCATCCAGTACCTGCACTAATTGAAAAAATAACAAACTCAATTGATGCAATGCTTATTAAAGAATGTAAGCTAAAAGGAATAGACCCAAAATCTTCGGAGGCTCCTATATCAATGAGTAAAGCAGTTGAAATGTTCTACAATGTTAAGGACGGAGAAATAGGCGAACTAACTGCGACACAAAGAAGAGATTTAGCTGAAAATATTCAAATAATTGCAGTTGGCGACAAAACTCAACCCTCAATTATAATTTATGATTGTGGAGAAGGTCAAGCACCAGAGAACTTTGAAAATAGTTTTTTATCCCTACACAGAAATAATAAAACAAACATCCACTTTGTTCAGGGCAAATACAATATGGGCTCAACTGGTGCTGTTGTGTTTTGCGGAGACAACAAGTATCAATTAATTGGTTCAAAAAGATGTATAGAACTTGAAAATATTTCCTCTGAATTTGGATTTACCCTTGTAAGACGACATCCATTAACGAAAGATGAGGAATTTGAATTTGGAAAAGCAACTTGGTATGAATTCTTTTGCATTAATGGGAAAATTCCATCTTTCAATATAGATGAAATAGACTTAGGATTGTTTAATCGTAAGTTTAGTTATGGAAGTATTGTAAAGCTATATTCATATCAATTACCAAGAGGTTCTAGGTCAGATGTTACCCTTGACTTATGGCGTGATTTGAACCAATATATGTTTCATTTACCACTCCCAATTTCTGTATATGAAAAAAGAGACTATGCCGGCAAAACACCCAACAAACCAGTTTTAGGAAATAGAACACGTATTACAATTGATAGTAGAGATAAAATAGAGACTTCTATTTCATTTAATATCCCTAAAGAAGAAGGACTTGGCGAAATCCCAATTGAAGCAATGATATTTAAAGCAGACGTTGACCACGGTGAATTTATCAAAAATAAATCTATAATCTTCACTCAAAATGGACAGGTACACGGTTTTGAAGGACAATCATTTATTTCACAAGACCTTGGTTTTTCATTACTTAAAAAGCATCTATTAATACACGTTGATTGCACTGAAATACCCACATCTATTAGGCAAGATTTATTTATGTCAAATAGAACTCATTTAAAACAAGGCCCAAAAACGGAAAAACTTAGAGATGCAATAATTGAAGTTCTTAAGAAAAGTTCAGAACTGAAAAGATTAAACAATGAAAGAAAAAATTCATTGTTACACGATACTGAATCAGATAAAGGATTAATAGAAAATTTGCTATCTAAACTTCCAGTCGACAAAGATGTTTTGAACTTGCTAAGAAAAGATGGGTCATTAAACTTTCTAAAGAAACAAGGTGAAAAAGTAAGATCTGATGGAGAGAAAAAGCAAGAACAAAAAAAATTAAATAGATTCCCTTCTATTTTTAGATTAAACCTCAAAGAGAACTCTGATGGTAAGGTTTACAAAACAATTCCTTTAAATCAACAAGGCAGAATCGAAATTGAAACCGATGTTGAAAATGACTATCTATTCAGACCAGCAGAAAAAGGAAAATTTGAAGTTGAAGTTTTACAGAAGAGAAATAAAACAGACAAACCAGTTAATCCTAACGCAAATCCTAATCCAAACGAACCAACAGATATCCTTACAATAAATCGTGAAGGACCAATTGATGGAACAATTAGGTTACTAATAAAACCAAATGAAAAAGCAAAAGTTGGTGACGAAGTGGAAATACGAGCTGTACTATCCGCACCAGGACAAGAATTTGAATGTGTTTTTCAAGTTAAAGTTGACAAACAATTAAGCGAACCAAAACAAACTGAAACGAAACCAACCGAGACTTTTCCCAATTTGCCAAACCCTCAAAAAGCATACAAAAAGCCAATTGACGACAAAGGAATTGCGTGGTCTGACCCTAACCTGAATTGGAACGCTAACGACATAGTAAAAGTTATTACCGCATCAGATGAAAACGAACTAATGGTAGAAGGAATAATAGTAAATATGGATTCCTACGCACTAATGAGTTTTCTATCAAAAAACAGAATTACAAGTGAATCGGAAATTAAGTTTAATAAGGACAAATACTTTTTATCAATTTACCTACATTCTTTATTCTTGTTTAGCATACTTCAAAAAATGAGAAAGGATGACGAAAGACTTAAACCAATAGAAATAGACGAGTTTATATCAAATATGATTAAACCTTATGCGAGTTTTCTAATGTACGAAAATCATCACGTGACAAAACTGGCATTTGATGAATAGAGACAGAAAAACGAGTGCAAACAGCGGTTTTGCGTTATGGGGGCTGACTTGCTTCGTAGAAACGTTTGTGCATCTGTCTCGTCCTGAAATAGGTTTACACTAAAAAAAACAGTGTAAAATGAAAAAGACAGACATCAAAAAACGATCTCATCCACCTACGTTTTTCAGCGATGAGTTTAAACTCAAAATCATCACAGAGTATCTCGAAACAGATTTAACCAAGCGTGAAATTTTAGACCTTAGCCATGGATCGTGTCCGCACGAAACATTGTATTTCTGGTTTATGATGACACAAGCTAATGCAAGTTTACTTCAATAAAATTGCAATTATTTAATTGGCTAATTACTTAATTGTTTCAGCTCATATACCTAAAACGAATTTATCTCTTAGCGAAATAAACATATTCTGGCATTTAATTTCTTTCATTTTATGTAGCCTTTTTTTTCAAACATAAATAGTACATTATGTAATATAAACCGGTATATGCAAACAAATAATAATTTGGAATGCGATTATGTCATCATTGGCGATGGCTTTGGCGGCTCATTATCAGCATTAAGATTAGCAGAAAAAGGATATAAAGTATTAGTTATAGAAAATCATTTAAAAAGCGAAAGTATAATTACCAATTGGAATTTACGCAATGGATGTGGTTATAAACTCGGAATGCGAGGCTTGTTTAAGCTCACTTTTTATCATATCTTAGCCATCGTCAGCGGTGTTGGTGTTGGCGGCAGTTCTTTGGTGTATGTACCAATCCGCTTTTGCCTGTACCCAAATCAGAATTTTACAACAGCGGACATTGGAAAGGCTTAGATAATTGGCAAGAAGTTTTACAACCTTTTTATGCAACCGCATTGAAGAAATGTTAGGAGCAGAGCGACATCCGTATATATGAGTCATGTAGTGATAAAGTGATGCAGGAATTAATAAAAATGGGGGGCGAGACCAGAAGCCTTCGGTAAACCAATGTAGCCATTTATTTTGGTAAACCCAACAAAACCGTTTCCGACCCTTATTTTGGCAAAGGTCGAGACGAACCGGTTGCAATTTATGTGGTGGATGTGGGTTGCCGCTTTAATGCAAAATACACTTGATAAAAATTACTTGCATTTAACACAACAACTCGGTGTGAAATCATCATGAAAAATTAGTGTATGACGTGAAACCATTAAAGGAAACATTGATGGTAGCGATGGGTATGAAATTAAATACAAAGATTCTCTTTCTTATTTTCCAAAACATCGGAAGCGTTACAGCAAAAGCAGTAATTTTTCAGGTGGTGTTTTAGGAACGATAGATTTGTGATGTTGAAGTTAAAGAAAAATCCTTGCCTAATTTATCCGATACGTTGGGTTCGGGAATTCGTACCAATTCAGAAAGTTTAATCGGCGTTACGTTTTAGAAAAGATGTTTCTTCTCAGAAGGTATTGCCATTGGTTCAATAGTAAATATTGATGAAAGCCGACTGTTTAGAGCCGGTAAATATTCTCAGAAGGTGCGGTTTTTATGGCGCATCTTTATGGCACCAATGGGCTATCGTCACTTTCTTTTAAAGTTTATATAGAATGATATAAAAGATTTTGTAGGTGCATCCAATTGCCAACTTAAAAATTTTCTTTGTTGATGATTGGAGCAAACGCACACAAATATTGTTGTATATGGAAAGTATTGATTCCAGTTTGAGTTTTAAACGAAATATTTTAGGCGGCTTAAAAACAACTTTAGATTCCGGACCTACACCAACAGCCTTTAATCCTAAGGCACAAGAAATTGCGCATGATGTGGAGAAAATTGTAGATGGAAAAGCAATGGTAATTAATACAGAAACGTTGTTTGGTATTCCAACAACTGCACATATTTTGGGCGGTGCTTGTATGGGCAAAGATGCGCAAAGCGGATTAATTGATAAAGATAATTTTGTGTTCAATTATAAAAATATGATGGTTTGCGATGGTAGTATGATATCGGCAAATCCTGGCGTAAATCCAAGCTTAAGTATAACAGCCATAACAGAACGAGCAATGAGTAAAATTTTGATGAAGAGAGATAATCCGGAGTTTAATTAAACTTTTTTTAGGACGGGTCAGTTGTTTGTAAATAAAATAAATTAAAAGAAATGAGAAAGATTTTTAAAGTTATAACAGCAATCTTCCTATTATATGCAGGAAGTGTTTCCGCACATGAACAATGTGAGTATGATGCTGTAGAACAATCTATGGCGAAACTGTATCCAAATTATGCGAGTGATCGCATGAAACAGGAAACTTTTACAAACAATTACAGAAGCAGAACAGCTTCGAACGCAAGAATGCTGAACTTTGGATGCCAGCCAACAACAACAATGTACACAATACCAATTGTGGTTCACATTGTTCACGTTGGCGAACCAATTGGAACAGGCTCCAACTTGACCGATGCGCAGGTACGAGCATCTGTTGATTCTATGAATCGACTTTTGGCACCTACAGGTGTTAAATGTGTGTTAGCTCAACAAGATCCAAACGGCAATCCCACAACTGGAATTACACGTATGGATGGCAGGTCAATTCCTAACTATGAAAACCTGGGAATAGATCCGAGCACTAATCCAACAGGTGCGCCAGATACCTTGGTTAAAAAGCCGAATATGTGGCCGATTGCGGATTACGTGAACGTTTTCTTTGTTAAGCAAATAACCATCGGTGGAGCATACTCAAGTATGCCGTCGGCATATAAGTATCAAGGATTGGTTATTCAGTCATCTGCGATTACGTCGGTGTCAGGTGCAAAAACGTTTGCCCATGAAATGGGCCACTACCTTGATTTGTTTCATACATTTCAAGGCTCAAGTGGTTCAACCTGTGCACTTAACTCAAGTCCTTACACGCAGGGAGACAAATGTGGAGACACACCTCCTGTGTTACAGGCAGATTGTTCAAGTAGTTCATGCGGAACGTATCCAAATGTAAACAATTCATTATTGAACATCATGGGTTATTGTTGGGCACCAAACATGATTTTTACACCAGACCAACGTGACCGTGTTCAGGCAGCAGTGCGTGGACCGTTCAGATGGAGTTTGGTATCGTCTCATGGTTTGATTCCAACGAGCGGTTCTATTACAGAAGTAGCACTTGATTCTTTGTTTTTTAACCAGGATTTGAGCGCTCCGTTATGTAATGGTTTTCTTACACCTGTTATCCAAATTAAAAACTTAGGTACAATAAGAATTGATAATCTTACGATACGAGTACAGTCAGGCGTAATTGATACGCTGGTACATGTTTCTATCGCGCTGCTTCGCGGTGCTACACAACTAATTACTCTTCCTGCTGTGAAAATAGTAGCGTCAGGAAGTTACAATGTTCATACTTCGATTGAAGGTATAAACGGAAGCGATTCCGATTATAACGCTTTCAATAATGAATTATGTGTTGATGTTGATGTGATCGTGCAAAGCGTTACTGTTTCAACAAATGTTAATATTGCAGCCGCTGGTAGCATGAGTGGTGCAGGAATTTTTTCTTGTAATGACATTTTGGATACATTGAACGTGGTTACAAACACCGGATATGTTTTTCAAAACATAAAAAGAGGGAATACAATCGTTTCGACAAATCCAATGTACGTATTTCCAATTGATTTATCACAAGGAAATCAAAACTTCACAGCTAATTTTGCAGTACAAACATTTACAGTAACCGCTACAACAGCTCCAACCAACGGAGGAACTGTTACAGGATTTGGAACATTTAATTATGGATCAACTCCTACGGTTACATTTAAATCAAAAGTAGGTTACCGATTTGTTAATGCTACTGAAAACGGAAATCCAATCTCGACAGATTCGGTCATTACGTTACCGGCATTAACGTCCAACAGAACCATTGTAGGAAATTTTACATTGAAAACATTTCTGGTTAACGTTTCAGTAAATGGCGTTGGCGGAACTGTTACAGGCGGCGGTAGCTCCATTTCCTATGGAACAAATACTACGGTTACTGCTAACGAGTTCAGTTGTTACCAATTTACAAATTGGACCGAAAACGGAAGTATAGTTTCTACAAATAAAAACTATACATTCACGGTAACTAATACTCGTAATTTGGTTGCAAATTTTACACAGAAACAGTATGTAATTGGAGTTGTGGTGAACAATGCATCCTACGGAACTGTTTCAGGTGGTAATACCTATGGTTGCGGAAATACTGCAACAGTGAAAGCACATATAAAACCTGGAGGAAAGTTCCTGAATTGGACAGAAAACGGAGTAATCGTTTCTTTGGACTCGATCTATTCGTTCCAGGCTTCTGTTGCCAGAACGTTGGTTGCGAATTTTGAACAAGTACAATTACAGCAAGTGAACGCGGGTTTTGATCAGTCAATTTGTTTCGGTTCGACGGCTACGTTGACTGCAACTAATTCCACAAATTATTTATGGAGCAATAATCAAAGCCAGCAAACAATTACTGTTTCGCCGACCACTACTACAAGTTATGTAGTGACGGGCTCGAACGGAACACGCGATACGGTTGTTGTAATTGTAAAGCCACTCCCAGATGTCGCGTTTACACGCATAATCGAAGGAAACAGGGTTCAGTTTACTGCACCGAATGGTAATACTACATACAGTTGGAATTTTGGAGACAGTGAAAGTTCGTCTGACCAAAATCCATTACATACGTACACCACTAACGGTAAAAAGTATGTGACGTTGCAAAGTACGCTCAATAGCTGTACCAATCAACGAACTGATTCCGTACTTATTAATTGTGTTACTACCGGAATTATTACCAATACAAACGAGATAGATTTCAAGATCTGTCCGAATCCAACTACCGATTTTATAACGGTTACAATGGATTCCTATGATACCTACAATGTTGAAATTTTCGATCTTGTAGGGCAAAGTATGTGGACATCGAAAGATGTTCACAAAACAATAAATGTTGACGTATCATATTACCCACAAGGTATATACGTTATAAAAGTTGATGATGGGAAATCCATCGGAACTAAGCGATTTATTGTCAATAAATAAGAATACTCTTACTTTACCTCGCCCTCGACGGGTCTTGTGACCCGTTCGACTACCAAGCAAAAATGAGATTTCCTTTTG
>JAWKNQ010000039.1:0-11815 GCA_041391605.1 Bacteroidia bacterium | reverse complement strand
CATAGAAGAAAATGGATCTGGTGTTTTCACATCTCTACTAGTTGACGCGCTAAATGGCAGTGCGTCTAATCTTGTGGGTGAAATTACTCCTGGGAGTGTGTCTGCGCATATAGACCAATCACTTGGACCATGGGAACAAAGACCAATATTCAAAACCAATGTTAAAACGTTTATTAGCCTTAGAAAAGTACAGCCACCAATTTCATTGTCAGAATTAAAAGAAATAGTTGAACTCTTTCCTAAAAAAGAAGATATATTTTCACTTGACCCAAGTTTTGAGCCTTCAGATAAAAGTGCTAATGAAGAGAATACAGAGAAGTTTAGTCTTTTACAAAAATTTAACCGAATCAATTTGGTTGTTCCAATAGATGAAGAACACATGTACTATGCAGCAATGAATTCAAAAGCTTGCCAATTAACAATTCTTGGAGAGCACTATTGGAATCTCGTTAAAAAAGATAGAATTTAAAAAAATACGATAAAACACCAAAGTGAATAATCCATACCCTGCGGGATAGGCTCCAAAAACTAAACATAAAAGTATTTAAACCCAAAACACCATGCCAAACCTACCACTCACTCAATACAACACAAAAGGAACTCTTAAATACGCCTTTGTAGAATACCCTTCTGCTAAGATTTATAGCCTTTCGAAAGGAGGCACCATGAAAAATCATCTGCTATTTGGCGATTATGTCAAGATTATGGACGATAAGATTGTTGACAAACGCGTCAAAGTGAGAAGTCGGAATACCACGGGTTGGATAAAGGCCACTGAACTTCGGAAAGATCGTATTCTGGAAGTGAACTTCGTAGATATCGGTCAGGGGGATGGTTGTCATTTGGTAACTCCAGATGATCAACACATTATTATCGATGCCGGAAAAACCGATAATATGATTCGTTACCTGACTTGGCGTTTTAATCTCTTGAGCCGAAATTCGGAATTGGGCTTTCCAATGGATATAGTTATTAGTCATTCAGATGCCGATCATTACCTAGGCTTCTCTGATGTGTTTCTAAACAAAAAAATAAACGTTCAGAATGTGTATCACAACGGTTTGGTAGAACGACCAGGCGACAACAGTCTTGGCAAAGTTGAGAATGGATACATAACAGGTCTTGTAAACAACACCAGCGATATGAAGGCTTTAATAGAGAACCCATCGAATCGAACAGGTACAAGTTCTATGTATTGCAAAACGCTTTTCAAATCACTTAAACACAACCCAGACATTAAATTTAAAGCGCTGCAGGAGGCAGATGAATACATGCCAAAATTCAACGCACAAAACCGAATCAATGAAAAGGAATTCTCTATAAAAGTACTTGCCCCACTTCGCGTAAAGAAAAATGGTAAACAAGGTTTAAAAACCATTAAGAATTTAGGAAAAGACAAAAACGGACATTCGGTGGTCTTGAAGTTAAAATACGGAAATGCCCGAATACTATTAGGCGGAGATGTGAATGAAGAGTTTGGCAAAATCATACACGAGCATTACAAAGACAAATTACACGAGCTCACCGTAGATGTTGCCAAAGCCTGTCACCATGGAAGCAATCACTTTCATTACGGATTTATAGAAGCCATTAACGCAGCTGGCACCGTTATTTCTTCAGGCGACGATGAGAGTTACTCACACCCAAGACCAGATGCCATAGGCACATTAGGCAAATGCGGTTACGGATTAAACCATTAATCTTCTCAACCGAACTGGCACGCTCGAATAAGGAAGTCACTAAAAACGTCTTGATAACCCTAGCCGAAAAATCAGCAAAATCAAACTCCTCAAAACAGAATTAAAGGCCATCAACATCAGCGAGACAGAAAAAGCGTAAACCAAAAAAGAGATCATTAAACTCCAAAAAGAAACCAACTCCTTCCTCACCAAATACGGCATGATCAACCTCCGCACCGACGGCAACAAAATGATCATCGCACAAAAATACGAACGCGAAACCAAAATCAGCAAATGGGACATCCATAAACTAGAATATTCAGAAGGAAGTAAGCGGTTTGAGTTGGTGGAGTGATTTGGAGAAGAGGGAGAGATTTGCTAATTGCTGGCTGTAAAATATTGATTTATAACTATCAGCATGTGATTGAATGATGAACGTTTTGTAATTATTAGGATTAAACCTAAAGATTTAATTTTCAAACAAGCTAATATGAAGACATTTGAATTTAATGAAAGTTTACGACTTCAAATAAAAAGTAATTGAATATGCAAACAATAATGTTTATGAATTAGATGATATATTAGATATGAGAAGGTGACATGGCTGTTCCTGGAGGCAACCCCTGAACATTTAGTACTTATTCCAATTGACGTTGGATATGTTATTATTTAGTTGACCACCCAAACAAGGTTTATGCCATTATTTTTCAATTAAACCTGATGCATTAGGTAATCTTCCAAATAAGCTTGAAATGGTACAAATATTGAATGAATTTGGAATTGAGAACAAATTACTTGACAAGCATATCACCACAGACAACAAACTTAAAGAAACAAACATTGTGCTTCCAAATATTATTTAAAATCCTTAAATCTATGAAAGCAATAAAAATTGTTTCTAAATTACAAACCCATAATTAAAATATAAAATGGCTAAATTTTTAACAGGGAACGAACTTAACTCTGAATTGGAGAAAATTTTTGATAAAGCAGATGAACAAATTATTCTAATCTCTCCGTTTATCAAACTTCATGACAGGTATGTTTCAACTCTAAGAACGAAGAGGGATAATCACAAACTTAAAATTATTATTGTTTTCGGCAAGAATGAAGAGGACATGTTCAAGAGCATGAAACAAGAGGACTTTAACTTTCTTAAAGAATTTCTCAAATATTTAGTTCGTTACGAAAACGGCTTCATGCAAAATATTACGCAAACGAATCTTCTGCTATTTTGACTTCTATGAACCTTTACACCTATTCACAAGACAACAACATTGAGGCAGGTGTGATGACGAAAGCAACTTTGCTTGGCAATCTTGCAAATAACTTAAAAACAACTTTACAGGTGAAGACAGCTTTGACAAACAAGCATTAGCATATTTCACAAGAGTCATTGATCAATCAAAATTACTTTTTCATAAGTCCCTCAATATGAAAGTGCAATGATGGGGTTGACTAAAATATATAGAATCAAAAGTTGAAGTTGATAATCTTACCGCGTTTTTTACAGACAAATCAAAGTTTGAAACAAATTATCGTAAGAAGAAAAGTGAAATAAAAAAAGTTGAAGAACCAAAGACAACATCACATAAAAAACATATTGGAGGGTATTGTATCAGTACAGGAATAGACCTGTTTAATGTAGAAAAACCAATGAGTTATGCCGCATATAAAACGTGGAATAAAAACCCAGATAACCAAGAAAAATTTTGTCACTTCTCAGGGGAGCCTTCAGATGGGAAGACAAGTGTAAACAAACCAATCTTATTGAAAAATTGGAGCAAAGCAAAAACAGAACATGGGCTTTAGATAATTGGAATCAAGAAACATCGAAAAACAAGGTTGAAAATTGTATTATGAAGCTATCAAAAATATGATAGCTCGAATAATATGACCAATTCTAAATGCGTAGTTTGGCGCCCTTGGACAGATTAATATTATCTAAATTCATATATAAAAGTCTAAATAAATGAGAACATAAAATATCTGTTTCAAACATGTTAATAGTTTTATGACATATTCAAAAAAATATCAAAATTAATAAATTACAAAGTATGACAATTTCAACAAGTCAAATTATTGACAGAAAATCTAATTGGCAAATTAAGATAACCGACTTAACTAAAAGAGGAACAAGATTCCATGCAAATCCAAACAAGTTAAATTATTTGAAAAACTCAAAACTGTGTAATTTTGGAAGATGTAGAAACACAATTCGAAGCAACCGAACTAGTGGATTGTGTGATAAGCATCAAATCCATCAACATTCACTATTTTTAGAATTATTTGATACTACAGGAAATTTAGTCAATGCTCCATTACATATTGAAATAGTTGATAAATTAATTGAATGGGCCAAACCAAGGAATTACGACTTAATCTCTCTTTTTAAGGATATTTCATTTAATATTTTAGGCAATATCCCAGATGTTTCTTCATTGGCAGGAGAAACAAAACACACTGGATATACACCTCCAAGCTTACAAAATCTTTTGAATGAGGCAATAATAATTGTCGACAAGCACATGCCTGATTATAATAACTCATCTTATCAACCTCTTATTACAAAGCAAGGAGATATACCTGCAAGAATCTTAGCATTAACGTTTGCTGGGTTAATTTTGTGCGAAGAAGCAAATCGTGGAGACAGATGGTTCAATAGAATAATAAGAAAAGATGAATCAAAAACTGAACTTCTAGGAGGAGCAATGCCTATTGGTTATTTTGCTGCAAGGATGTTCCCATGGGGAATTGAAATTGGAAAAGCTGCTCAAAGATTTATGCCACGATAATTCAATAATAACTTAAATTTTAATTTCACGGCTCTAATATTCATTACTAAACTTTTCCAATTACTTTAACATTGTTTATGTTTTACATTTTTATCTTATAAATATAAATTTATTCTGTTAATAACTTTTGTGGACTTTTTTTGTCCATAACACTTATCTCATTATCTTTGGACAATATTTGACCAATGGCAACAATTAAAAAAATAGAATCATTCGGGGAGCATATTCGAACATTGAGAGAAAAAGCCGGACTTACATTGAAATCAGTGGCTGAACATATTAATATCGATACGTCGCTGCTTGCAAAAATTGAACGCAACGAAAGACACCCCACGAAACAAATCATCAATCAAGTGGCTAACTATTTTAATGTGAATGAAATTGAACTGAACAACAAACTATTAAGTGATCAAATTGCATATCAAATATTAGATCAAAAGGCTGATTTGAGTATTTTGAAAGTCGCAGAGGCAAAGGTTAAATATTTAAAAACAATAGGTAATGGATAAGAAAATTAAAGTTGCTGAATTGTTCGCTGGTGTCGGTGGTTTTAGACTAGGACTAGAAGGTTGGAAAGGAAAATCTGCATTGTCCAATTATAAAAAAACACTAACGTCGTCCTACGAAGTTGTTTGGAGTAATCAATGGGAGCCATCAACAAAAATACAGCATGCTTCAAAAGTTTATGAGAAGCAATTTGGAAATAAAAATCATAGCAATGAGGATATTGCGCAAGTGGATGTTTCTAAAATTCCAGACCATGATTTGTTGGTGGGTGGATTCCCATGTCAAGATTATTCCGTTGCCACTACCTTAAAAAACTCAAAAGGATTGATTGGAAAAAAAGGTGTTTTATGGTGGTCAATACACCGCATATTAAGTGAAAAAGAAAATAAACCTAAATACTTGTTTCTTGAAAATGTAGACCGCCTATTAATTTCTCCATCAGGCCAAAGGGGAAGAGATTTTGCAATCATATTAAAAAGTTTAAACGATTTGGGGTATGCGGTAGAATGGCGAGTTATTAATGCTGCCGACTATGGGATGCCTCAAAGAAGAAGAAGAGTCTTTATTTTAGCATATTCCATGGATACTCCAATATACAAACAATGCATAGATATGAACTCAAAAGATTGGTTAATTCAAGAAGGAACGTTTGCAAACGCTTTTCCAGTTCAAACAGACACTCTGCTCAGTTTAAATGAATTTAAACTTAATACAGACATCGTTGACATTTCAAATAATTTCAATAAAAATGGGAAGAAAGGCATGTTTGAAAATACAGGAATGATGTGCCATGGTGTTGTAACAAGCATCAAGACTAAACCAAGATATGAGGATACTTTCACCTTACTTAAAGATATAGTTCAAAATGGCGAAGTGACTGATGAATTTTACATTCAAGAAAACGAGCTCGAAAAATGGGAGTATTTAAAAGGAGCAAAGAAAGAAACACGCAAAAATGCGCAAGGGTACGAGTACAATTACAGCGAAGGAGGAATGATTTTTCCTGATCCGTTGGACAAACCTTCAAGGACAATAATAACTGGTGAAGGTGGCAAATCAGCTTCCAGATTTAAGCATGTGATAAAAACTGAGAAGGGATACCGTCGTTTATCTCCTGTTGAACTAGAAAGACTAAACATGTTTCCAGATAATCACACTCAATTGGAAGGTGTAACAGACACAAAACGAGCATTCTTTATGGGAAATGCTTTGGTTGTGGGAGTGATTGAAAAAATAGGCCTTGTTCTTCATTCAAAAATAACTAAATCTGATTAATGAGAAGTAAGCCTGTTTATCATCCCTATTTTTTTTCTACGTGCGTGTTGTTTAATTTCCACATTGAAAGTGATAGGGGCGTTTAATCCTATTATAAGCAATGGAACTGTTAGTAAATTATTTAATGGAGGCAAGTAGTTTAAGTATTTTTCATATGTTCCAATTGCGCTATCAAATCCTCCAAGTTGCTTTAAACTTTCAGTAGCAGTAATAATTACTCCAATCTTAGTTTGAATTGCCTTTTGAACATGATTCAATTCACTTGCTAAAACAGGTTTTGTAAGATTCCATGCAATTACACTTGAGTGATTAAAACCTACTTCGATAGAGATGTCCTTTTTTGCAAAGTCTAATCTCCATGTGTCGCCTTGATAATCTGTGTCTTGAAATATTTCCGATTCCGGTTTCCAACCATATGATACTAGCCTTTCTTTCAATAAATCATTTATTGCTTTAGACAAACTTTTAGGTGTATTTTCAATATTGACCGCCCCATAACTTTCATGCTTTGCAATTAATTGCTCTTCTGAAATCGAAGTAATAGCATCTTTAATTTCATTAAATTCTCCAATAAATTCTGGTTCCTTTAAGATTACATCAGAGTGCCTAAATGCTTTATATTTAAAATTCATTTTAATTGTTAGGTAACATGGCAAATATATATAAAACAAAATTAGTACAATCTTCTTGGGATTTAATGTCTTTGTTACAACATATAAATTTTACTCTGACTCCTCAATTCTTATAAAGACGGCTATAATACTCTTACAACTTGAAAAGAGTTGTAGTGAGTATTCAAATAAACTAGAAATAATGCATTTACATGATTTGATAAAAGTTGTTTTTATATTGTTGTTTTATACAATTCACGAACTTCTGAACTCACCATAAGAAAATCTAAGATTATTTCTTACTTTTGTCCTAATCCATCTTACACCAAACGCTAAAAATTCCGTCCCAAATGAGAAATATCAGCATCATACTTATTGTGCTTACTCTTCTATTTGCATGTAAAAAGAAGGAATCTGTTAATGCCGTTGAAGAGGATTCCTGGAAGCCTGTCCGTGAAATTACGCTTGCAGACAAGAATGCGAGTTATTGTTATTCAAATGGTGAATTGCTTTTGATACGAAGTTTAAATTCTATGAGTGTTTTTGATGCCAATCACACACTCAAAACCCGTTATCTGAACTTTAATTCATCGCTCTATAAGTACCGCCACTTTCCCATGTCAAACCCCTATGTCATTACAATTTTTGGTCTAGAGGGATACATATGAGTTTAATTTGATTGCTAATTCGCCTGTGTATGAAGCCTTTCGACTGCATTCCGACACCAACTTTATACAACTCGATATCACATTCGACAAAGCGTGGACTCCAGCTTATATCCATTCTCCTTCGGGGTATTACGGTTTAAAATTCAAGATAAAACCAACCCGAAGAATGCCAGCTTTGCCATACTCGACCGTAAAAACACATCTTCCATTGTGAAGGTTAAAACCAATGAAATCCCTGCTAATGTGGGTTTGAATCTCTACGACAGTGGTAAAGTTTTATTACAGCGTGTCTGGTCAAGGTATGTATAGCATGGATTCGGAAGGGAATACCAAACTGGTTGGCAACAAAGTTGTTTTTCAATCTTAAAAAGTGTCAATGGCATCTTCTATGGCATAGATGGAAACTGGACTTTAAATGTATCATACGACAAAGGTCAAAACTGGGTGACCAGTAATTTCAAAATAAATACACCTTACTTATTAGAAATCGACGGTAAACTCTTTTATTACGACACAGATAATTTTGGCGAAATACGAATAGAAGGTTCTACAATCACAAATTTAAGATACATTAGCAAAGGACTAGAAGGCAATCAAATCACGTGTATTTGCAAACACAATAACCGGTATTATTGCACAACACAAACAGGGGTGTTTTACATAGAAGAAAATACTTTAAAGCGAATTAATACAATTGTTATTTAAAAACATAATAATGAAATTGCCAGATGGTAGGTAAAGTACTTCTTTTAATTTATCGGAGGTTTTGAATGGTTAAGTTGCGTAATTTTTTTGAAACAGTTACAGACGCTTATGCCTGGAGTGACGAAGTTGAGATTATCCTTTTCTCATTTGTTTTTTCGGTAAGTGGTGTTTTTAGTTTGATTTTTAACTTAAAACTGCGAATTTGCTTTCAAAGGATAATCGAATCCACCCAAAAGTTATAGATGCAAAATTAGAAGTAGAGTCAAAACATCCTATCGTACTATCATTATGGATTGGGAATTTTATTTTTGGAGCAACTCACCTAGTAGCTGGAATATTAATTTTATTATTCTCAGTATTTAATCCAGATAACGAAGACTTCAGTTTAATCTTTCGTTTTATATTAACAATTTTATTCTCAGCTTTTGGAGTCTGGGTATTATTAGAACATTGGAGAATAAAGAAGTTGTTAAGAGTTTAGAACTAGATTTAAGTTAAAACCAATAAATAATTAATCTGAAAGGTTATATTGCGTTCTGATAATTGCCCTACTTTACATTAAAACACTATGAAATACATCTTTAGCATTTTTATTCTTGCGCTTTCTAATGCTCTTTTTGCTCAGAACTTACTTGACTTTGAGCAAGTAGATGAGTTTATGCTGGACGATATTTCTGTTAAAGTTTACTTTAAAGATCCATTCAAAGCAATTAGTGTAGAACATCCAGAATTTGATAGCAAAGAGAATCAGAGAAACACGATATTCTCTCTTCACAGTTGCACAACAACTCTTTATATATGTTTCAAACGTTTAAGGATGACAATCTACTCAAGTCATACCAACTGAGTGGCAATCCAATGAAGATTAAAAGTCCTACTTATTTTAAGTTGGAAATATTTGATGTGAAGACCAACTTGAGAAAACCATTGACAAGGTAAATGTAAGTGGAAAGTTTTTCGAGCACACGATCTTTTTCCAAACGGAAGAAAGGAAAAAAGTTGTCGGAATGGGGATTCAAATGTGGGGATACTTTGTTTTGATACAGCCCTATTCTAATATTAAAAATAGCTTAACGGATTTAATACAACTGGATATATCAAATACCATCCCTATAGATTTACTTGCGAAAGAATTCGTGTTTATTGAGCCCTTATTTGAATATCAGAAATGTGGTTTAGAAAAGATAAAGAAGAGAACCATAACTACTACTGTTATAAATTACGATTCAAAAGGAAAGATAAGTAACCAGTACCCACGTGTAGAACTAGATACACAATTGTATCTGTCTTCAATTAGTGAGGACCTGGGTAGTGTTATGAGTTTTCCATATTTCTCAAAAACAGACACTTTACAAGAAAAAGGAAATTATTTGTACATCAAAAGCGGTCAAGAACACATCAATCATTATTTAAAAGACCTTCGCCTGAAGAAAGATTCAGCTACAGGACAAATTGTTAAGATAGAGGGCAAACTTATAATACATAGCTATTCAAAGGAGGGGCATTCCACAGAAGACCGAATTTATGTGGCCAATTTTAAAAAAGTGGGGGAATGTTATTTTCCGAGTGAAGTGATGTATTATTCACTTAAAGACAAAAATCTAAAACAACCCATGCTCAAACTAGAAATTGAGTATGAATTGAAATGAGGATAAGCTCTAAGTATATGTAATCTCAACAGAATCTAACACAGTACTATTATGGTTAAATTTGTAAGTCTAGGAATAATAATATTGGCCATATATGGCTTGAGCTATAATTATGGCAGCTCGATACAAATGTCGATTATTCTTTTTATTATCCTAATTGCGTTTATAGTATGGGTGATTCGCTATGAACTTAGAATACTCTTGGACAAAGAAGATCGAGATGAACGAAAAAATCGAATAAATGAGGGGTATAAAAAAAGTTTAGACAAGGAAAGAGAGAATAATTCAACACTATAGAATGTAAAAGGAATTTATAACGAATGTCAATGCGTCGCCTGCCCTTCTTTGTTTTTCTAATTTTGTTCTTGCTGTACCTTTCAAGTTTAGATAATTTGGCTTTCTCTGTTGTTCCAGGATGGAATACTACTTTAGTCACTTATACTCATATCTGGTTCTTTACTTGTATTCTTGTTTTATTACTAAATGTTATTGGCTATTGGTTAACATCAGGTCATGAAGAAAAAACTAACTGGAAAGTTTTTGCCATTCATTTAGCGTTAACCCTCCCAATTATAGTCGATGCAAAAACATATCTTTTTGATAGCAATCTACTTTCAGGTGATGAAGAAACTCTAAGTAGAGCCTTTGAAACACGTTTAATCCTAAGTTTTGCCATAAACACACTTTTCATATTAGGACAAATAGTATTTCTAAAACACTTGATTAAGACACCTAAACTTTTACGTCTTTTAATAAAAGCATTTGTACTTATTTCTGGAGGAATTATACTACTCATTGCTATAATCTGGACAATTGAATGGTATATCGGAACTCATTACTACAATTTCAAGATGCAAGATCGTTTTGAAGTTGAATTAAAAGCTGATGAGTGTGGAACGTGTTTTATGGATTGGCAAATTGAATACAATGTGGAAATAACCGATCTAAAAAATGAGAAGAACTATGAATACAAGTTTTTTTCATCTGAAGGACCTTATATTAGATTTTGTTTGTCGAAGGAACATCCTGAATTAATCCTAATTCAGGGTTATGGCAAGAATGATTTTTTTAGTCATCTTATTAACTTGAATAGGAATACAATAGAATCTGTTCAACCTTATCTCGAAATAGATAATAAAGGATTTGTGCCTACTCACGAACTCACCAATGAGTTTGAGCTTTTAAGAAAGTGAAGCGTTGGTTTGGAGATATGAAGAAGTTTTAAGATCTTGCAATGGTAAACTCAAATACTAGCGTTTGAAGATTATAGTTTCGCTATTTTATAGACGAAATGATATTTGAATCACGACAATTAAATTAACTATGAAAAAACTACATCTAATCGCTTGGACAATATTTAGTCTAGGGGTTTTATTCCGACTGTTTCACTTTCCTATCACATCGGTCATTTTAATACTTGGCACCCTCCTGTTGCTTATCCATAGTCTGATTTATTTGATAAAGAATGCGAAGTCTAATTTAACAAATTCGTTGCTTCATTTGTCATTTGCTCTTCTTACAACTTATCTTCTATTTCGTTTGCAATATTGGCCTTGCGGTCCGATGATAGTATTCTTTCCTCTTTTATTAGTAATCGCCTTAATCGTGGTGTTTAATTTTCTCCGATTGAAATTCAAGGAAAAGACAGCTTTTAAACGCCCTGAATTATTACTTGCCCTTTATATATCTTTTATACTGTTGCTGTCTTTCACGCATTCACATAAAATTTATTATTTCTTTAATCTGAACACGATTTTAAACGAAGAATCAAGAGAAACGAATTACATGGCATGGGATAAATACAGTTGGTTCTTGTACATTTCCAATAAACAAGAAGAAGCCATAGATGCCAATAAAAAAGCAAAAAGTGCGGCAAATAAATATCAACTAACACAGAGATATAAGGAAGAAATTCCATATTTAGAA
>JAWKNQ010000038.1:0-13084 GCA_041391605.1 Bacteroidia bacterium | reverse complement strand
TTTTGCAGGGTTTGGAAAGCAAATCAAATTGTGAGATTTTGAGACCTGATTTTCGACCAATTTCACTAATTTCCTAGCTTTCAATGCTTGCTTGACCGTTGAACAATATTGTCCTATTTGTTTAAGATTGTCGAACTTTTCCTCAACACTAAAATAGACCATCTCAAAATTAACGGCTTGACCTTGCTTAAGTTCAATTGAATCAAAATTTAATAATCCAATCTTTTTGCCTGGAACTTGATCAACCCACCTAAAATTACTGTTATCTTTGTCTGTTGTATCCGGATACACAAATCGAGCTGATCCACTGCCATCCACTCCATTACTACCATAATTTAATGCTTGACCATTCTTCCAATTTCCTTGCATTAAATTATAAAAATGTATTGCAGAATCAGGCCTTCCATTAATTGGATCGCTAGTGTTTTCAAAATACATTGTGGATGATATCTGCCTATTTATGGCCATACACCCTGAAGACACCAACTTTCCAGAAAACGTTGCCTCAGTGGTATCATTGATTACATAAAGTGCTTGAGCAGTAGTTTCAGTACCTAAATATTCATTTGTGTTATTCCCAAGTTCGAAATTTATTGCGGCCGTAAATCTGAAATTTTTATATGCTCTATTTGATCTATTATAAACTGAATATCTTACAATTACACAATTTTCAAGTGTGGTATCTTTTTCAAAACCAAACAAAGAAGTGTGTAATTCAACCCCTAGAGGCAAAGAATTGGTATATTGATGATTAGAAGAGTATCTATCGTTAGCAATACTATAAATAAGCTCATCTGAAGTAATATATGGATAATCGCCTTCTAATGGTTCATATTCCAAATTATTAACTTGATAATCTACAAATGGGGCCAATATTTGGGCAAATGGTGTTCCTAATGATCCAGGCCATGTAAGTATGGATTGAGATGGAACATACGAATTATCTGTATAGTGCTTTAAATGATAGTCAATACCTTCACGTGTGATGGGATAAACTTTATTCCAAGTTGCTTGATTTGATGCAATTTCATTCTGCAACTCTAAGGGTCCTGACCAAAACTCATGCGTATTGAAAAGTACATTATGAGCAGCTAACCTTAATTGGCCCAATGAATCCTTTGCAGACATCCAAACCCCCGCAGATCTTATCAATCTAAATCCATCCTTTCTTTGAATTGCTGGAAAACCAATACTATCTGACAACAATCCATTAGAATTTAATCTCGCTTGCATATTATTTACTCGTAAAACACTCGAAGAGGGCTGAGAATAAATATAGTTTAGCGACACTATCATCATTATATGTAGGAGGAAATTTCTCAAAATACAGTGTAACGCAATCCTAGTGTCAACTGAGTATTAAAAGTTTTCTCATTCATGTTATTTCCAGCCTTCTTCGCATTAATTCCATAGTATTGGAATCCAGGCTCCACAATAAATCTAAATTTAGGTGTAATTTTATAGGCAGACATTACACTAAATCCAGCTCCAATGCCCATTATCTTATTTGTAGATTCAAAAGCTTTAGAATTATGCAACTCCGTATTCAAAGCATACCCTTTACTGTTTCTAATTACATTAAATAATGCAGAACCATGAATAGAGAAATCAATTGTCCTATATCCAAAATTGTAGCTAAAACCAATAGGAACTTGGAATAATTGATAAGTATTTTCAAAATCAATATTCTGAGTATTTTGAGCTACAAAATTAACTGTATCATATGTAACAACTTGAATTATTCCTTTAACAGGATCGTTGATATAGCTTATGTTTTTGTTGATTTTTATTTCATTACTTTCATACTTAATTTCACCTTGATAAGCATTGCTAATTGAATTATAAAACAAACCAGTGAAAACATTAAACTTGTTGCTTATTGGCTTAGAAACTCGAACACCTGTTTGCAAATTTGTACTCATTTTAGTCATTCCATTACTAACTTTATTCAACTCACTATTTCCAACACTTCGATGAGTATTAAAAGATGGGCTAATTAGAAAATCAATAAATAATGGAGACGTACGACCAAACTTACTTTCATCATTTAAATTATCTCTGGTAGCAAAATCAATGTTCTCTTTTTCATATGTCAAGCTTTTCTTCTTAAGTCTGCCTTGACGCGTATACAATATTCCAGATTTAGCAATATCCTCATCATTTGCTGTTTCAAAAACATATAGATGACTGTTACCATTGTGATATTCTTTATCGATTCTCGGACGATTCTCTGAATTTGCATTGAAATAGTTCTCATAGTTGACAAACAATTTAGTATTGTTATCCACAAGACTAGAAATCAATCGATTATCTGAATTATTTGATGCCGGATCTCCAATATTCTTACTCAACCTTGCTTCTCTTTTAGCCTTCTTAAGTATTCTTGATGAAATATTTGAGGTCTCTACCCTTTTTCTGTTACTATTGGCATTCTTCTGTTGAGTTTCTGCAATAATTGTTTGACTTTGAGCGGAGTTTTCTATATCCATCTCGGGTTGAACAGCTTTTGGAGAAGTTTCGATAGACTTGTCCTTGGTAAAATCAACCATATGATTTTCTGAATTCACCTTATCATTTTTCCAATAAATAAGGGAAAATGCTGTGAATGAAACCACAAGAACTGCGGCTAACACAAGGCCTGAATATCCAATACCTGCAAAACCTTTTGGCTTGGAAGCTCTTTTTTCAAAAATAGAATTCAGCAATCCTTCAGATGGTTGAATTTCCGATTGGCTCAATTTTTCTGAAATTTGCTTTTCAAATGAGTTATCCTTCATAAATTTATTTTTTCTAATTGTATGATTTGTTGTTGTAAATATTTCTTTGCTTTCGCGTATTGACTTCTAGAACTTGCTTCTTCAATACCTAATTGCTCTGCTATTTCTTTGTGACTGAATCCTTCAATCGCGTACATGTTAAAGACGTATCGATATCCCTTGGGCATTTCGCTAATTAATTTTAGAATATCTTGTTCAGACATCTTTTCAATTATCGTTTTATCATGATGGTCAAAATCTGTTACATTTTCGCCGATCTCTTCAAATCGCATTTTATTTGCTCTGATTTTATTAATTGACGTATTTACCATAATTCGACGAACCCACCCCTCTAAAGAGCCTTCCATTTTGAACTTAGAAATGTTGTCAAAAACTTTAATAAATCCATCTTGCAAAACATCTTCTGCTTCCATTCTACTTCCCGCATATCGCATACATACTGCCATCATCTTACTTGCAAAACGATTGTAAAGTTCCACTTGACACTCTCTGTCTTCTGATACACAGCCCTTTATAAGGTCTTCTTCTTTCATAGAATGTTGAATATTGCTCCACAATGTGCTCAATTTTCTTACTAGACAACGTTTCAGTTGCTTTCGTGGTATGATTGCACAGAAATTTTTTATTCTTATTTCAAAACTTGTTGAAAAGCTACGAATTTAATTCATAAATTTCTATTTTTATGTAATTATTATTGCAATATGTCCGTTGCGCTTCAGTTGTCATGTATTACAAGACATTATTACCCAGAAACAGTTGAAAACCTGAAAAAACTTTGCGCAATATTGTCTATAGAATTTCAGGAAATTGAAAATGCGACCTGTTGTGGGTTGCCATACTTTGAAAAAGGTGAATTAAAAACGGCCAAAACTATTGGCAGTATGAATCTTACATTATATGAGCACAAACAAATCATGAGCTGTTCTAGCAAGTGTGAATCTGTTTTCACTCATATGTATCCCAAACTGTTTAATAACACAGTTTCTCATAACCAAGCTGTTCAATTATCGAAAAATACGACTGGCTTATCTGACCTATTAGATAAACTACCATCGGAGTATTTTGAATCCTTACATGGAAATTATTTTTTAGTAGAAAATTGTTGTTCAAAAACAAGATTAAAACCATATACTTTACTGGCTAAAAATTGTGAATGGTCATTCCCATTAATTCAGGCAACATGCTGTGGTGCTGGAACATCATTACCTACTTTTAATCAAAATTTAAGCACTGAATTAACCAAGCAATTACTAGATGATTTCAGTAATTCTAAAGCCGACTACATAGTTTTTGAAGATGATATTTGCAGAAAACAAGTTGAAATTGTTGCTTCAAAACAAAATATGTCTATAAAAACTCTTAATTTTATCGACTTTTTAACGCTAAATCAGAATGGGTGAAACCGAAACTATATTAATAAAATCAGATGATTTAAGAACTTTTACCATCCTTGTCTTTAAAGCTATTGGTTGTTCTGCTATAGATGCTGAATTGGCTGCGGATGTTTTAATACAAGCCGACCTCAGGGGCATTGATTCTCACGGTGTTGCAAGACTTAGTGGGTATATCCGATTATATGAAAAGCAACGTATCAACACCAAACCAAATATTAGAGTGGTACGCGAAAAGAAATCCGTATTTACAATCGATGGTGATTCAGGGCTGGGTCTGATAATAGCTCCACGTACAATGGATATGGCGATTGAAAAAACACATCTGTATGGCAGTGGTTTTGGTTCAATATCCAATAGCAATCATTTTGGCATTGGGGCTTATCATGCAATGAAAGCCCTTGAGCACAAGTTTATTGGAATATCAATGACTAATGCTAGTCCTTTAGTTGCGCCTTTCCAAGGCAAAGAACGCATGCTCGGAACAAACCCAATTTGTTGTGCAATTCCCGCTGGTAAAGAAAAACCATTTGTATTAGACATGGCTACGAGTGCAGCTGCAAATGGCAAACTAGAGATTGCAGAAAGAAAAAACCTAGAAATCCCAATTGGTTGGCTAGAGAGTAAAGATGGAAGTTCAACAAGTAATCCAAAAGACCTAAAAGCAGGAGGATATTTACTTCCTCTAGGTAGCGATAAAGACCACGGTGCGCATAAAGGGTATGGATTATCTAGCTTGGTTGACATTTTATGTGGCGTGCTTTCTGGCGCAAATTATGGCCCTTGGGTTCCACCATTTGTGTCCTTTTTACCAGTGTTGGATAATCTTCCAGGCAAAGGAATAGGTCACTTTGTTGGTGCTTGGGATATTGATGGCTTTATTGAGATTGAAGAATTTGAAAGTAGAATGGATCATTGGATTAATAGTTTCAAGTCTTCCAAACCAAATAACGATCACGACAAAGTAATGATTTCAGGTGAACCTGAGCAAAATACACACTCAGAAAGAATAAAAACTGGAATTCCATTAAATTTAAAAGTCAAAGATGCCTTAAAAGAATTGGCAATTCAATATAAATTAGATCACCCTTTTTAAAAAATATATAAATATGAAAAAAACAATATTTTCCTTGTGCATGGCCGTTGCATTCACCTCTTGTGGCGATGGCTCTAAAAAGACAGATGATTCTACGAAATCCAATGTAGAATACCCTGCTAAAGTGGTTTACAAGCTGTATGACGACCCAAATCGATTTGCTGATATCGAATTACTAAGATACGAAGTCAATGGTTTTGATAAATTAACTTTAAAGCAAAAAACTTTAGTTTATTATTTGAGTCAGGCTGCTTTGAGTGGAAGAGACATTATATACGACCAGAACAATCGGAATAATCTACGCCTTAGAAAAACGTTTGAAGAGCTTTATAAAAATTATACAGGAGACAAATCAAGCGACGAATTCAAAAGATTTGAAGTGTATTTAAAACGGTTTTGGATGAGTAATGGAATTCACCATCACTATGCTGAAAACAAGATAATTCCAGAATTCTCATCTGCATTTCTTAAGAATATGCTTGCAAATTCTCCTGAAGCTAAATTGCCATTTATTTCTGAAAATGATAGCTCTGGCTTCCAACAATGGTTGGTAGATATCGTTTTTAACCCAGAAATAGCATCAAAACGTGTTAATAAATCTGAAGGCGTTGACCCAATAGCCGCATCTGCTAATAATTTTTATGAAGGTTTGACTCAAAAAGAGGTTGACCAATTTTATCAAGAGACAAAAAACAGTGACACCATTGAACCTATTAGTTGGGGCTTAAATTCTAAATTAGTAAAAAAAGACGGTCAATTAGTTGAAAAGGTTTGGAAAGTTGGTGGCATGTATAGTGAAGCAATTTCCAAATGGTTGAATGGTTAGAAAAAGCAATTACAGTGGCTGAAACGAAAGAACAAGCTGATGCATTGAAGTTATTAGTTGAATTTTACAAAACGGGTGATTTGAAAACTTGGGATGCCTATAATATTGCATGGGTTCAAGATGTGAATAGCAGCATCGATGTTATTAATGGATTTATTGAAGTTTATCACGATCCAATTGGAATGCGCGCAAATTATGAAAGTGCTGTAGAGATAAACGACCAAGAAGCTTCTCAAAGAATGGCTATTATTGCTAAAAATGCTCAATGGTTTGAAGACAATTCTCCTATTGAAGACCAATTTAAAAAATCTAAAGTTGTTGGTATAACTTATAAAGTAGTTAATGTAGCAATGGAAGCGGGCGATTTATCCCCTTCAACTGCAATTGGAATAAACTTGCCCAATGCCGAATGGATCAGAGAAAAACACGGTTCAAAATCAGTTAGTTTAGGAAACATTGTCGATGCCTATAACAAAGCGAATTCAGGCGGCATGCTGAAAGAATTTTGTTGGAATGAAGAACAAGTTAAAAGAGGCGAAAAATATGGTCAACTTGCCTCAAAAATGCATACCGCTTTACACGAAGTAATAGGTCACGCAAGTGGTCAATTAAATCAAGGGGTTACGAAAAGCAATTTAGGTCAGTATGGCTCAACTTTGGAAGAAGCAAGAGCAGACTTAGTAGCTCTTTATTTTATGATGGATAAAAAGCTCGTTGATATCGGTGTAATGCCTAATCTTGAGGTTGGAATGACAGAATATGATGGTTATATCAGAAATGGAATGATGGTACAATTGAGAAGACTAGTTCCTGGAGAAAACATTGAGGAAGATCATATGAGAAATAGACAAATGATAGCGAAATGGGTTTATGAAAAAGGTAAAGCCGAGAATGTAATTGAAAAGAAGGTTAAAGATGGTAAAACCTATTTTGTAATTAATGATTACACAAAACTTCGTCAACTATTTGGCGAATTACTTAAGACAATTCAACATATAAAGTCTACTGGTGATTTCGAAGCTGGAAAACAATTAGTAGAAAATTATGGTGTAAAAGTTGACAAAAACATTCACACCGAAGTATTAAAAAGAACTAAAGTTTTAGACATAGCTGCATACAGTGGTTTCATTCAACCTAAAATGACAGCGGTAATGGAGAATGGTGAAATCACAGATGTAATTTTAGACTTTACCGAGTCGTTTTTCGAACAAATGATGAGATAAAGCAGTTAATAAAATTTTCTAACAAACGAAAATTAAATTTTCATTGTAATTCATATAAAAAAACGAGAAATCTTGCGATTTCTCGTTTTTTTTAATGTTTTAATATAAGTTTTCTACTTTCATCAAAATTAATACCGTAAAAACGCACTGTATATACGCCATCTGAAAGTGAATTTAAATCCAGCTCAACTGAATTGATTTTAGTCGCCTTAGTATACGAATGAAGCACTTGACCCTGCGAATTTAAAACTTCGATTTCTCCATTTTTATCATTCAGAAAGTCAATTTTAACTTTGGATGTACTTGGGTTTGGATAAACTGAGAAAGAATATATCTTTCCATTATTGGGAATAGTGAACAATTTTAAATTCTCATCAAACATGGCAAATACGTATTCCCCTTTTCTCGCATTTTTTATTAATGCTTTCCCCTGCTTGTCAAATTTACTTCCTGGAGAAAATTCGATATCATCCCAAACTCTCCAATAGTCACCGGGATAGCCTCGATACAATACAGTAAGACTATCTTCTGTTTTAAAAATCAAAGTGTGATCTAAATACCCAGTACTTGAATTCACACCGCCTTGTCTACCATCGTAGATTAATTCTAAATCAATAGAAACAGAGTCTTCCCATATTCCATCTAGAGTATAATATCTGTAATCGCTCATATAAGGCGGATGAATTCGAAATTTCTCAGGCCCCACCCAATGATGTTCTAGTCGAATCAAACAAGAATCACTATTATTTTTCAAATCAATATTAGCCAAAGCTAAAGGTAGATTGTACGTCCCTACTGTTGAAGTAATTATGTATTGATCTGTTATGGCATCACTTATTTTTTCTTGAAAATCCAAACAAACAAAAACAGGTTTAAAATCAAATGAAAAATCAAATGTATCTAAAAAATTATTGAGTGTTATAAGTCTTTTTTCATATGTATTAACACCTTTGAAAAAGAATATTTCCACAGGTAAATTCTTGTATAGTTTTTCAGTAAATCTTGGGTTCTGTTCTGTAATTATTTTTAATAAAAATGGACCATTTCCAGAATGAATCTGCTTCTTAATCGTAATGTGCGGAAACCCTTTTTCTTCAATCCAATTTTCAAAAAAACCTTTTGCAGTTTGATTTCCGCCTGCACTCATAAAAACTGTTTTCATATCCTCAGTACTTGAATTTCCTAATTTATAAGTACTTTGATATGTCTTACATGCTTTAAAAAAAACTGAATCGCCTAATACACCTCTTAAACTGTGTATGACATCGGCTCCTTTCTTGTAAACATGATTGCCATATGTAATTTCTTTGGGAATATTTATCAAACTATAAACACCTTGATCATTTATGTGAGCAAATCTCAAAACTCTATAGTGATTTTGTAAAATTGATTCACGATAGGCTGAATCTCCATATACTTGTTGTTTATAAAAATGTTCACAATAACTGGCCCATCCTTCATTCAACCACATATCACCTTCAGTCTTACATGTAACATTATTTCCCCACCAATGATGAGACAATTCATGTGCCATTAAGGATTCATAATCATATGTTCCGTTTGCAAAAATTATAGGATAGGTAATATTTCCAGCATGTTCCATGGCTCCATTATTGAACGGAACAAAATTATATCCTACCTTACTGTAAACTTGAGGGCCAAATGCATTCTCAAATGCCTGAATGGCAAGTGGAAGTTTTTCAAACGAAGTTTTCACTTTAGCGGTATCTTGAACCCTTGCGAATAAGTTGACAGGAAACACTTTCTCAATGCCTTGATAAGACGATTCAAGCTTATGGAATTTACTTACGCTGACAGAAACTAAATATGCGCTCATAGGAACGGATTCTTTGTATTCCCAAAAACGACTGTCGTTAATTAAAGTATCGCCAATAAATAACCCATTGCAGGCAGCCATGTAATTTGTGTCTGTTTCAATTCTAAATGAATAAGGTGATTTTGATGTAAATTCATCCACACATGGGAACCACGCGCGACCGTAACTGTGAGGATCAACTGTAAAACCTACACCTAAATTGAATGCAAAATCTCCTGAAAAATAAAACCCTCCCCAACCACTTGGGTCAGCTGCAGGGTTTCCACTGTAAAAGATTGAGATTTCGCATGAATCATCCTTCTTATATAATTTATCTAAGTCTATACGAATCATTTCAGGCTCTCTATTATAAACGGCCGTTTTACCATTTAATGTAACCGAATCCACATTCAACTTTGACAAATCAAAACGGATTGAATTACTTGAATTCACGAACTTGATTTTATAAGAAGCTGAACCTGATATTTCTTTATTTGAAAGATCCTTAATTTTAAGTTCAATATGCGTATTAACTAGAATAAAAGAATCTACACGCATGGCTTGCAATGAACCCAATGAAATGAAGAGCGAAAGGACACTTAAAAACCTTAATTTTACCATAGAATATTTGAAAAATTCAAATTTAATGTTATTTTTACACCTTTGCCAATTCAGTATATGAAAAACATTTACTTGTTCATTTTCATTGTTTTATCCAAAAGTATATCCGCTCAAATCCAGATAACACAATCACATATGCCTTCTATCAACGATACCATTCGTTATAGCAACAGTAATGTTTTTAATTATGATTATACTTTAACAGGAGCCAACTACAATTGGGATTTTGTGAATTTAAATGTTGTAAGTCAAGATATTTATAAATTTCAATCGCTTTTACAGACTCCATATTCAACCCTTGCCTTTACAGGAATGCCATTTGGAGCAATTGGCTATAAAGTTGCAGACAGTATTGGGCAAGGACAAGCAGCACTTAAAAACATTTACAACTTCTACGACAAAAAAAGCAGTGGATGGAGTGCCGTTGGTACTGGATTCACTCCTGCAGCAATCCCATTTCCAGCAGGTGGTGTTTACAAAGACAAAGACGAAATTTATCAATTTCCCCTTACCTATAATCGATTTGATTCCAGTACATTTGAAGTTACAACATCTTTAGGAACTCAACCATTCCAATTGGGAACATTCAAACAAAAAGGTTACCGATTAAACAAGGTTGAAGGATGGGGTACAATCACCACCCCTTATGGCAACACGATTAACTGCTTGAAAGTAAAATCTACAGTAAATGAAACAGACAGTCTTAAAGTATCAACTCTATCGATTAATGTTGGGTTTCAAGTTAACCGAATTGAATACAAATGGTTAAGCACATCTGAATTAATTCCAATTTTAGAGGTAACAGGAACTGAAATAAACGGGACTTTCACCCCTAGTATCGTGCGATATAGAGACAATTACAGAAACCCTTCCAGCGGTCCGCTTACTCTAAAGGCTAATTTTACCGTGAATAAGAATATTGGAATCGCAGGGATAGATACATTTGAATTTACAAACACCAGCACGCCTAATTTAGGTAATACTTTTGAATGGACAATTCAAGGAATTGAAGGTGTCCGTTTTGTATCAAACACCTCTAAAACAAGTACTAACCCAAAAGTTGTTTTTGACAGTACTGGTTTATTTTCTGTTAATTTAAAAGCCAGTAATTTTTTTGGATCTCACGATACCACTTTTACAAATTTAATTACAATCAATAAAGACAATTCGAATTCAATCCAATCAATTTCACCCTTTAATTTAAAGTCTTATCCAAATCCATTTACCAAATACATACACTTTGACAATCCCTTACTTCAAGGTAAACTAGTTCGTGTTTTTGATAGTGGAGGGCGATTAATTTTAAATTCAAAGATAGATACTGATTTAAAGATTAATTGTGAAAAATTAAACTCAGGAATATATACCTTAATTATTAAGGACTTAGACATTTTATATTACACACAAATTACAAAAGAATAGACATGAAGAAAACCTCAATTTTACTCCTTACAATCTTGTTTTTTAGCATAAAACCAAGCTTTTCACAGGTATCTAAAACACAAGTTATTATGATTAATGCCTCCGTTCAATCTGATGGTGTTACATTAAATTGGCCTAGTAGAACTTTCACAGGAAACTACTTGCTATACAAACGAAACAACCTTCAAACACTCACTTGGGGAACTCCTATTGCAAATTTACATAATACAGCTACAAGCTATAATGATGCAACAGTAATTCCTGGACAAGCTTGTGATTATTATTTGGTTGCTGCCAATGGCAGTAGTGCTGTCGCGTTTGGATATATTTATGCTGGAAATGAGTTAAAAGAAGTGCCATACAAAGGTGGAATTCTATTGGTTATTGACAGTACCTATATGAATCCACTTAACAGCGAAATCGCTCAACTTAAGAATGATTTAAGTAAAGAAGGTTGGACAGTGAATTCAATTTATGTTGGAAGAACAAGTACTCCTCCATCAGTAAAATCAAGAATAATATCAGCAATAAACTCAAATAATCACCCTACAACAACTGCTTTACTACTCGGACATATTCCAGTACCTTATTCCGGCGGATTTACTGGAAATGGAAGTAATTACCCACCACCAGATGGTCATATTGAAGGCAGTGGAAATCACACTGGTGCATGGCCAGCAGATGTTTATTACGCCGACCTAGATGGAATTTGGGAAGATGTCTTTATCGATTTAAGTACAGGAAATCAATCGCGCCACCACAATGTTCCAGCTGATGGAAAATTCGACCCAACAAAAATTCCAAGCAGTTTAGAACTTGAAATTGGAAGAGTTGACATGTATGACCTTCCTGCTTTCGGTGTTTCTGACACAGTTTTACTTAGAAATTATTTAAACAGGAACCACAAATGGAGAACTGGACAAATAAGTGCTGTTGAAAGAGGTGTTATTGATGATAATTTCACAGGTTTTAATTTAGCATCAACTGGATGGTCTAATTTTTCAAGTTTCTTTCCTATGGATAGTGTTGTAGCAAAAGATTATGTAACTGAACTCAAATCAAAATCATATCTATGGTCATACGGATGCGGTGCTGGAAGTTACACATCTTGCAACGGAGTGGGAAACACAAATAGCTTTGTAAACGACTCTTTGCAACATATTTTCACGATTTTAGCTGGTAGCTTTTTTGGCGACTGGGACATCAAAAACAGTTTCTTAAGGGCGCCCCTTGGACGTTCAGCTTTGGCGTCTTTTTGGGGAGGCATACCGAAGTGGTATGTGCACACAATGGGATTAGGTAAACATTTGGGATATGGAACTCGAATTACCCAGAACAACAATGGGTTCTATTTCACAGGACAATTTAATTACTCAGACAGTTCGGTTCATATTGCTTTAATGGGTGACCCAACTTTATGTAATAGACATTTACCCCCTGTTTTTAATCTAAATGCAACAAGTGCGTCAAAGTTTGTCTCACTAACTTGGGATAAGAGTTTTGGAAATTTTGATGGTTATTCAGTTTATCGACTTGATACTGCAAATAATATATACACCAAAGTTAGCAATTACATAATAACAGATAATTTCTACACCGATTCCAATAATTACTTTACAGGCAATTATAGATATGTTGTGCGCACCATTAAGAAAGAAACAACTGCCTCAGGTTCTTATTACAATTTAGGTGGAGGATCATATGCTGATGTTTCACATACCAATTCATTAAAAGGACAATCTAAACTAAGTTTAGGGTTTTACCCAAACCCAACTCTAGGTAAAATCAACTTTATTGTAGACGTTATGAGAGACTTTGAATTGTATGACATGGCTGGAAGAATGTATACTGTAAAATATCAAACATATGAAAAATCGATTGATATAAGTCATGTTCCTGCTGGCAATTACAT
>JAWKNQ010000037.1:0-16326 GCA_041391605.1 Bacteroidia bacterium | reverse complement strand
CTTTGGGCATCAAATCGTTGTTTCTCTATATTGTTTTTCTTTTAGGATTTTCTTTATCCTTAAAAGCTCAGTGTATCGTCAGTGTGAATGGCGTCACCTGTGTAAATAACCCAATCGAGTTTGAATCGAACACACCAGGGGCAAGCAATCATTCATGGAATTTTAATAATGAAGGTTTAAACAATACATCATCTAAACCTGTTTTCACATTCAATACCACTGGTGTTAAAACCATAACTTATTCATGCGTCCTTCCCAATGGAGATCCTTGCACCACCAGTATTCAAATTACCATTAAAGACAAACCAAAACTTAGATTGGGTTTTCTTTCTCCAAAGGTTCAATGTTACGACAACAATTTGTTTTGCATACGCGACTCAAGTCTCTCTGGTGACAATGATAATTGTATTAAATCGATCAAGTATCTATTCAGTGATGGAGAGTTGGTTACAAAATACGGTAGTAAGAACAATCCGGTTAGCTTGCCTTCCACAATTTGTAAAAGTTATGACGACCCACAAGGTGGGGCATTTACTTTGCTCGTTGAAATTGAAGATTGCAACGGTTGTATCAATAAATTAGAACTTCCCGACACCATGAAAGTTGAATTGTTGCCTTCTATTTTTGCAAATTCAATTGAAAGTACTCAGAAATGTCAAGGCAGTGTGGATGTAAGGTTTATCAATTTATCCATCATTCAACAAAGTAAAGTTAGTAAGTTTAAATGGGATTTTGGTGATGGTACTGCTGATTCAACTTCCTGGGATAGTGTCAAACACACATATTCAACTGGGGGCAAATTAAATGCTGTGTATTCACCGCGATTAATTGTATACACTGGAAATGGATGCCAACAAGTCTTCAATCTTGCAGAAGTAAATGTGTTTGATATTAATCCTTACATCATCAAAAACAAAGATTCTATTTGTTTAGGTGAAGAAATTGAATTTAAATTATATCCTCCTGAATTACAAACTCTGATTAAACAAGAGAAAGTGAGGTGGGATCTCGATCCAGGTACTCTCTATGGTTATGATGCATACAATATCTTTAATCGGGTAGGGCCTACTATTATTCGCTGTTTTGTTTCTCATGTTTGCGGTCCATATGAATTGTTTGATACTGTTATTGTCATTGGTCCACAGGCTATAATCGAACCCGACTTTATAGATAAGAACGAACGTTACCAGTGTTCAGCCAAAGACACCATACATGTTGCAGACCACTCTCGGTTTTATCACAACGACAGTAATTATTTAAACGACGATAGCTTGTATTCAAAGCAAGCAGGTAACTTGAAACACGCCTTTCGAATAAATCCAAGCACCGGCGGGTACGAATGGATTCCACCATATAATTACAACAGAAACGACCAAAATGTGGAGCGTTTATGGGATTTTGATGACGACTATTGTTTGCCATGTACAACAGATACAAAAAAGAACCAAAATGTAGGCTTAAATTGTAGATACTCCAGAGATAGTGCTGTCCAACATATTTACAGCGATTGGGATTAGATTTATAACATTCAATTTAGCAAAGCATATTTTAATTTTAGCTTTTTTGACACAAGTTCTAAAACATGTTCATCTAAGAAAGTGTGGTTTTCTGATTCACTCTATGCTGTAACAGATTCGTTACTTTATTATGGTAACAATGCGTTGGGGATATCGGCTAAAGACAGCAGTGCTTTTAGTCATGTTTCGCATTATTTTCCATTAGGTGCAGGGTTGTTCGGTCAAGGGATATTCGATTCCCCTAACGAATTGCAAGTATATATTCCCAACGGAAATGCAATTGAACTTGTCAAAAACGGTGGAACGTCTTTTTTGATTAATGGCCCTCAGTATTACGCAATTCTTAAAGGCGAACAGATTCGAACAGGTCAAACGGATACTTGTCTTTTCGTTTATGGACTAAAAGTAAATTACGATACGGTTAATCTAGCGGGAATTAAATCGTATCATTCGAATGTACACAAAATTAGAAACTCTGCTATCCAAGTAGGAGATAGCGTCAATTCGATTTTACATCGCCGACTTTATTTCCAGAATACGCCTCGTTGTTTTAATATAGAATTAATGCGACGAGACACGGTGCACCCCTTGCGTTGTGAGTCGTATGCTAAATCAGCAGTAGCTTTATTGCCACCCTCCGCAAAGCGCTTAAGTATTGACGATCACTATTGCTATGGTTACGATTTTAAAGTTATAGAATTCAATTTAGAAAACACAAAACCAGGCTGTATGTCTTCATTTGTTCAATTCAACCCTGATTTTAAAAACGATTCGAACGACTGGAACTTACTTAACGATATCAATTATGGGGATATGCGCAGAAACGTCTTTTTAAACCCAAATCCACCATATAGAGGGTACGATATAGAAGGTCCAAATTCAGGGAAATTTTATTGGGTTTACAACGACACGCTTTTTCCTAAAACAAGTATTCAAGAAGTGAATGTGGCTTTAATTGTTGGAAATGGATTAGCCCCGAGTATGTGTTTAGATACAGTTTACTACAGTAATTTTGCCAGCTTTCCTCGTTTAACAGCCGATATAGTTTTTGCAGATAATCAATCGAAGAAGCACAATGTTTGCAGTGATACAACGGTATTTGTGAGTATTCCTAATGGTACTTTTCAATCCAATTCTTTGGCCAACTACTCAAGCTGGTACAATATCTATTTGCAAACTGGAGATACCCTAGAAAAGTACGACGAAACCTATCATTGGGTACTTGATCATCCTAATTATCCAGGTAAAAAAGTGAATTATACAATTTTGGAACGGTATAAGTTTCAGAATCAAATGACAACTCTTGTTCAAACGGACACCATTGTTACAGCAATAGTTCATCAATATAAAGCAATTGCATTGCCAGGCATAGGACTAAATATTTTGAAAAACCAGATATCCCAGTTGGGCTTTGACAATAGCGATTTACCCGATTCTGTTATCTTAGATTTGATATGGAATAATGTCGGTACAATTGGATTGCCAGCATCTGGCAGTAAAGGTTGTATTGATACCACAGGTTTTGGAGATCAAATCAAGTACTATTACAGAATTCATTCCTCAAGTATTTTGAATTATAAAGACAGTAGTTATTTGCCCGCAGATAGTTTCTTATTGAATGGCAAACGACTAAAAGCATATCCATTTAAAGTAAAGAAGAATGGCTCATATCAAATCTTTAGAGAAGTTGGAAGCTATTTTCCAAGTTATTGTCCTGTACAAGAACACGTTAATTTAGCTGTTGGTTTTGATGCAAAGGTTAGTTTTAGTGATACCATTGTATGTCAAGGTAGAATTGTAGAAGCAACCCCTGAATTTAGATATTACAACATCGACTCGCTTGCAAATGGCGATTTAGATACGCTTGATTATTGGACATTGAGAAGGGGACAAGCTGGGTCAACGAACAGAGAAGGATTAACGATTTGGGATTACAGCAAAGAGGACGATTCGAATTTAAATACTGCTACTATCTTTGGAGCTTTTCCATACGCTAAAATTGGGTATGGAAGTCCTGGAATACTTCTTGGAAATGAATTAAATGGCATCTATTACAAAAGTCCCGGTATTTACACATTAAGAGTATTGGCAAAGGATAGCAACCAGTGCACGGACACGATTCAACAAAAACTATACATCACTGGTCCGAAGGCTGGATTCTATACAGATATTGTTACTCCAAATTGTAAAACCATACTTGAGTTCTTTGATACATCAAAGATTGTTGATCCATGCGAAGAAAAAGGCTTACCTCCTTGTGATTTCATTTATAAATGGACGATTGATTGGGGAGATGGCACAGCACCATTAGAATACTTAAAGCAATTGCCTAAGCAAATTGGACATGATTATACGAGCAATGGATTTTACAGAATAACTTTGATAATTGAATCCATTTTAGGGTGCAAAGACACAGTTTCCCAAGATGTTTTCATCCCAGGCCCAGGGCCGAAGTTCATCCCTGAAACACCAATCGTTATTTGTGTAAATGATTCGGTTAAATTTAGAAATGAAAGTGCAAACTTTACAGCGTCTTCGCAATGGTTATGGAATTTTGGAGACGGGTATTACAGTCCGCAAATAGATACCACCTCCCTGTACCATCAATACACTGTTCCTGGATTATATGATGTATATTTAAGTCAGTATGACAGTATTGCGAATACAGGGAAATACTGTGCGGCTGTGTACCCAGATGTTGGCAATGGTCAAGCCAAAATTACTATAAGAGTATTGGCTTATGATCAGGTGAAATTAAATGCTAAACCTTTGGTGGTGTGTGTAGGTGATACGATTCACTTAGAGGCCGAATTGATATCTGACAATACCTACTTTAATTACTATTGGACAATAAATGGCACTTTAAATAAAAATAAATCCTTGAAGTATGATTTTGTGCCTAACAAAAAGGGAGCGTTTAATGTGTCATGGGCAGTTGATACAGGATTGTTTACCTCATTAATGTGTCCTGCTTACGATTCAATTGTAGTATATGCAGACAGCGTGTTTGCTGATTTTGATATTGATGATTCACAATTGCCAACCTTTTGTTTTAATAACATGTCGCAATATGCAGTTTCATATCGATGGGGGTATTTCCACGATGCTGACATCACCAAACAACAATTAGAGTTTAAAGAAAATGCGAAACAGTTCGAACCAGAGAGAAGCATTTGTCAGAGTTTCTTGCAGCATCCAGGTAAAAATTGGGTGTGTTTAGAAGCCACTAACGCATTGGGATGCAAGGATACCATATGCAAAGAAGTGAATAATGATTATCAAATAGGAATAAAGCCACCAAATGTTTTTACTCCTTTATCGAAAGATGGTTTCGAAGGATTAGATGACGATGGCTTAAAAGGAAATAATCAATTTAACATTTATGTTAAGAATGTTGATTTCTATAAATTGATTATCTACGATAGATGGGGCGTAGAAGTGTTTAGAAGCGATAACTCCGAACACGATTGGAATGGAAGAGTTCAGAATACTGGAAATGATTGCCCTGCAGGTACTTACTATTATATTTTGGAATATAGGTATAGAGGGTTTGATAAGAATGAACCCAGCCTCAATGGAGTTGTTCGATTAATTCGATAAGTTTTAAATAATACCCAATCCAAATTAATTATGTGCTTTTGCTTGATTATCAAATATGTAATATGGTAAACAGTTTGGCTTTTTCAATTGAATTGTGTTTTTTGCACCAATTTCTAATTTTCGACAAGAGTTCTTTTGAAACACGCAAGCAGTAACATTTTTGATAATCCTTACTCATTGGTTCAATCCATTCAGGGTCATTTAATGCGCTGTATGTTTCTCGGTTTTTTCGTGTTTTTAATGATTTGGTTTTTTCAGCCTTTTGAAGCATCCGCTACGTCAAAAGTGTTTGCCATGTCTATAGGAGCAGGTGGTTTTACCGTCATTTTATTAGCCGCATTTAACAAAGTTTTATTCAATAGATACAAAGCTTATTTCAATACAGATTATTGGACTGTAGGACGAGAGATTAAATGGGGTATTCTTAATATGCTTTTAGTTTTGATAACCTTAATTGTATTCGTCTTTTTGTTTGGTCAAATTCAATTAGCAGCTCAACAGTTTTTTACATTTTTACTTTTCGCCACTCTTTTTGGTATACTTCCAATTTTTCTCACAACTCTTTACAAACAATCGAGTTTAAAAAGGATGTATCACAAAAGTGCAGAATTATTAAATGCTAAATTGAATTCAAGAGCTTTGCTGCATATAAATTCTAAAATCGACTCATTGTTTAAACTTCAATTGAGTCCTACAAATGTATTTCAGATACCTATGAATTCACTTTTGTATATCAAGGTGATTGAAAATGAGATTTTACTTTTTCACATGGAAGGAGAAAATATTTTAAGTACTGCTCTAGTCATATCAAGAGAAAGTCTTGCCGCTCAGACACAAGCCATAACCGATATTTTGGATTGTCATCAAAACTATTTGGTCAATTTAACTAAATTGATTCACATTACAGGCAACGCAAGGGGTTACTACTTACACTTAAGTGGGGTTATGGAATTAATCCCTGTCTCACATTTTTTTGATGCAGAATTAAAACGAAGATTGAGTTCTTATTAAGTTTTATAAATTTAATATCAGTTTTTTTCAATCCTTGCGAATGCATTCAATTGAAAAAATTATCTTCGCGCCATGCAAATGGAACTAGCATTGAAAAGTGGTATTGTTGAAGCTTTCAAAGAGCTTTACAACGAAACCATAGAAATTGATCAAATAAAACTCGAAGCCACTAACCCCGACTTCGAAGGAGATTTCACCTTTGTTACATTTCCATTTTTAAGACAATCCAAAAAGAAACCAGAAGCTACCGCTGATGAAATAGGGAAGTATCTCATTCGTTCTATTGATGATTTGGAAAACTACAATGTGGTTAAAGGGTTTTTAAATTTGGAGTTGAGCGATCAGTATTGGTTAAAATGTTTTACAGAATTAAACCTTAAAAAATCGGATAAAACATTAGATAAAGTAATGGTGGAGTATTCATCGCCGAATACCAATAAGCCTTTGCATCTTGGACATATTCGAAATAACTTATTGGGTTATAGTGTGTCAAGGATATTGGAAGCACACGGGCACGAAGTTGTTAAGGTAAACCTAGTTAACGATAGAGGAATACATATATGTAAAAGCATGCTAGCTTGGAAAAAGTATGGCAACGGTGAAACTCCTGAAAGTTCAGGGATTAAAGGCGATCATTTAGTGGGCAAATACTATGTTGAATTTGATAAACACTATAAACTCGAAATTGCAGAGCTTGTCAATTCTGGAATGTCTCAAGAAGAAGCCGAGAAAAAAGCTCAATTAATCTTGGAAGCTCAAGAAATGTTGAGGCAGTGGGAAGCTGGAGATACTGAGGTGAAGGAGTTGTGGAGTACCATGAACAGTTGGGTTTACAGTGGCTTTGAAAAGACTTATGAAAGGTTAGGGGTTCATTTTGATAAATATTACTATGAAAGCAATACCTATATTTTAGGTAAGGATACAATAGAGGAAGGCTTGAGTAAAGGCGTATTCTTTAAAAAACCAGATGGAAGTGTTTGGATTGATTTAAAAGCTGAAGGGCTTGATGAAAAACTGGTATTGAGAAGCGATGGAACCTCTGTGTACATGACTCAAGATATTGGTACTGCGTTATTGAAATACGAAGAGTTTCAGTGCGACAAGAGTGTTTATGTGGTGGGAAATGAACAGGATTATCATTTTAAGGTCTTGTTTCTAATCCTTAAAAAACTCGGACTTGCATGGGCAGACGGTTGTTATCACCTAAGTTATGGCATGGTAGATTTACCTTCAGGTAAGATGAAAAGTAGGGAAGGTACTGTGGTTGATGCCGATGATTTAATGGATGAAATGGTAAAAACAGCCAGAGAAAAAACAGAAGAACTGGGTAAAACAGATAATATGCCAGAGGATGAAAAAGAGGCCTTGCATCAAATGTTAGGACTAGGTGCTTTGAAATTTTTTATGCTTAAGGTAGACCCTCAAAAACGTATGTTGTTCAATCCACAAGAATCAATAGATTTACAAGGAGATACTGGGCCATTTGTGCAATATACCTTTGCTCGTATTAAAAGTATGTTAAGAGCGGCTAATGAAGACGAATTAAATTCAGAGTTTGATTTGGAAACTGCCCACGATAGTGAGTTGAGTTTGATAAAAGTACTAGCCAATTACAAAGAAGAGTTCAAAAAAGCTGCAGAAGCCTATAATCCAGCTATTGTTGTAGCATATGTGCTTCAAGTTGCCAAGGCTTTTAATCGCGTTTACAACGGTGTAAGTTTTCTTAAAGAAGATGATATGAACAAGCGTATTTTTCGATTGAACTTAGCTAATAAAACGGCCTTAACTATACGTTCGTGCTTAGGTGTTTTGGGCATTCAGTGTCCAGAGCGTATGTAAAGATATTAGTTTAGTGCATTACTAGCAACTTGCCTGTTAGTGATTCTGTATCTTTATGAACTTGAATTATATATAAGCCAGTCGACCATTCGCTGACATCCACTGTGAGAGAATTGCGGTCTTTTGCTTGTGTTTGAAAGAGTGTTTTACCAGCTAAATCTGTAATTTTTACTTCGTCTGCCGACTCACTAAAATCAATTTTGACAAAATTTGTCGCAGGGTTCGGATAGAATGACATGTGCCAGCTTTCACCTATTATGATTTCCTGATTGTTATTTGAGTTGATTGTGTCTACACCAGTCAAATTCGTAGTATCGATTGCTGGTTCATTTACATTAAAGTCTCTACACCATGTTCCTTTGCTATACGAATTGATTAAATCGACCATCAAGTCATTTAGGTAATCAACCTTACTTTCTCCGCCAGTGGGCTTTAAATGTGAATTGCCGATTTTGCTATCGTCTGTGATGTAAAGATATTCTCCATTGCTTAAGATAGCCATATCTTTCATTAAAAACTCTGTCATTTTATTTATTCCACTCGCAGATATTGGTACAATACGAATACCTTTCTCGATTGCTAGTTGGGTGTATTTCTTTAAACGTTCAATATTTTCATTGGTTTGATGGGGAGGTGCATCTAAGAGAAGAAATAGGATTCGAGGGTGATTGCCTTCACTCCATTCCAATTGTTCAACAGCTGCTTGCATTGCATTATCTACGGCTTCAGGGAAGTCGCCGCCACCTCCTGCATGTTGCATTCCGATGAAGTCGATTGTGTTTGCTGGGTTTGCACTCAAAGGAGATACTTTGGTTAAATAAGCATCCGATTTATCTCTATAAAAAACTGAGCCAGTATAGATATCTAAACATTTATTCTTCTTTTTAACACGATTTATCACATCAATCAGTTCAACTTGTAGAAAACGAATTTCATCACCCATACTTCCTGTGGCATCAACCACAAAGCCGATTTCAAGCTTGGGGTTTAGGTTCAGATTGGCTTTGGTTTTATACGATTTTTTAGAATTGAAATAAGGGTTGATGTCTTTGTATACAATTGAATTAATTGAAATAGAGAAATTTGTTGAATCGCTATTTGATAACACATTGGGCCAGAAATAAGCATTTCCATTTTGATCTGTGCTTGTTGTCCAAACTGTGTTCCCTTTCTGATCGAGTAAACTTATCGAAGTGAAATTTAAATCTGAGTTGTTTACATCCTTTAGATGAATGGAAAGGAGTTTCTTTGGTGTTATATTCCAAGTTTTTTGAGCAGTTACAATTTCAGGAAGTTTATTGGTTTCAACCAAGCATCCCAATTATCAATATCTCTCCAATGTCCTGCTGTTACTTGACCTGCTTTAACTGCAATTTCAGGTTCTGGTGCTTTTACAACTAAATCTTTATCCATTCCTTTGAAGCTCGTTGAAGTCTTGGTTTTTTTATGTTCAGCAGTCTCTGCACTAGAGGGTGATTTGTATCCACCTGTGGCAAGCTTAGTCGTGCTGCTTGATTTAGCTGCATCAAAGCTAAAACTATAACTTACACTGCCTTCTGATATAGAAGTTGCATCTATAAATTCAGTAGTTTTTACTTCCATTTTATCATCAAGTGAAAATAATTTAACGCTGTCGGTTAAAGTCGAATCTTTTTCAAGAACTTTAACAATTGTCTTTATAGGCAATCGTTCATTGAACCTCAGAGTGAAGTTTATGCTATTATCGTTTTCTTTAAGTTGAATACCCTTTAGTAGTATTGGTTTGTACCCAGTTTTACTGAATTCAAAGTCGTAGGTACCGATTCTATTCTCAAAATTATAAAAGCCTGCATTTTTAGACATGGTGCTGTCTATGCGGGCTGCATCGCGAATAAGAACAATTTTGAATTTAGAATCATCCACATTTGAAATGTTTTTGATTTTTCCAGATAATTGATTGGATTGACTAAATATATTTAATGTAGATCCAAGGCAGAATAGGCTTAAAAAGATAGATTTCATAGATGTATTACTATTTCGTTGAAGCTTTATACCTTTTTGCCAATAAGGTAAATGGAAACAATTAAAATTGGCGAATACAGACATTACAAAGGTAAGCATTACGAATTGCTTTTATTACCCATTCAGAAACATTAGAAAAAATGGCAGTATACAAACAATTGTATGGAGATTTTGAGGTCTGGGTTCGTCCTTTAAACATGTTTTTAGAGCATGTTGTTGTTGAAGGTATCGAAAAAAGAAGATTTGAACCTCTTTAAGGATTTTGTGTTTAAAATTAAGCCTTCAAGTCAAGAGATTTGATATCAATGTTTTGGTCTTTGTATATCGACTTCACTTTAAGTGCATACCAAGCAAGGTAGGCAAAGCAAAATACAGTAACGATATAAGAGGTATGAGGATTATATACATCTGCTAAATAACCTTGAATTGGAGGAACTATCGCCCCGCCGAGAATCATCATAATTAAGAGAGACGAACCTTGATTAGTTAATTTACCAAGACCAGTAATTGCTAAAGTAAAAATACAAGGCCACATAACAGAGCAGAATAGACCTCCACTAATAAAACAGAATAAAGCCATATCGCCCGTACTTGCCAGACCAACACACATTAAAACAGTTGCAGTTGAAGCAAGGATCAGAAGTGTTTTAGAGGTGTCTTCTCCGGAAATGATAAATAGGATTATGGCTAAGAACACAAATGGAATGTAATATTTAAAATCTTCCACCTGGTTGCCAAGCATGTTATTTATCCCATAAACTATTGCGAAAGCCACAAGAGGTATTACGATCTGCATAATGATTTTAGTTGGGTTTTTAAACTGAAAAACACTGAGAGAGCCCTGTCCATCTTCCTATCATTAAACTACCCCAATACAGTGATATATAAGGTGCAATGGTTGTGTGGTCAATTCCTTTAATTTCAGGCATTTCAAGTAAAGCAGCTAGATTACTTTGAATGCTTACTTCAACACCAACGTAGAGAAAAATAGCAAGCATGCCAAAGGTGAGTTGGGGGTATTTGAAAACACTAAAATCTTTAGTAATTTCTTCATCGCTTGAAACTTTAGGTAGTTTGCTTAAAGTCAAAAGAATAGCACATAATATAAATAAGCCAAAGAGAATAAGAGCCGGGAACTTAACGGATTCAATGCCCATTACTTCAGGTTTTGGAGCTTGAGCAGAACCGAAAAGAGCAAGACTTAAGAGTACTGGGCCAATAGTAGTACCAAAAGAATTAAGGCCACCAGCTAAGTTGAGGCGATGAGAGCCAAATTTTTTATCTCCAAAATTGGCAACAAAAGGGTTGGCAACTATTTGTTGAAGTGCAAAACCAAGTCCGATCGTGAACAAGGCGAGCAAGAGAAATGGGTATGAATTTAGATTTGCTGCAGGAATAAACATTAAGGCACCTATTGCAGAAATGACTAAGCCGAGGATTAAGCCTTTTTTATAACCAATTTTATTTAAGGGGTCACCAAATGCAGTAGAAATGAAAAAGTAGATAATGGCACCAACGCCATAGGCGAGATAAAAGGCTAGGTCGACGAGTTGAGATTGAAACTGACTTAGGTGAAATTTAAATTTAAAAAGGGGGATAAGAATACCATTACTGGCAGCAACAAACCCCCAAAAAAAGAATACAGTAACGATTACAAAAAACGAGGCATTAATTTTTTGAGTGTTCATGGGGACAAATAAAGGATATATTTCCAAAAAAAAATATTTTTTATCTCATTTTGTTATTATATTTGCATCTTTAATATATTACTTTAAAAAATAGATTATTTATGAAAAAATTACTTTATTCAACTCTCGCACTATTAGTTGCTGGAACAGTGTTCACCGGTTGCGGAAAAGATGACAATGGTGGTGGCGATGAGCCAGCCAAAAAAGGGCCTTCAATTGAATTTCAAACAAATACAGGGACATTTTCTGGGTATACATTTGCAGATGGTGGTGCTGAAATAGGTACTGTTATTAAAATTGGTGTTAAAATCAACGATGCTGAAGTGAATTTGAAGAATACTAAAATGGAATATTTCTTCAACAATCAAGCAGGAATTATGATTGGAACAGATTCAGTTTTCTCAAGCAATACAAAAACTTGTAACAGAGATTATGAATTCAAATTACCAATTGACAAGGGAACATATAAATTTGTAGCTAGTGCAACAAACAAGAATGCAACTACATCAACAGCTCAAATCGTTATAACAGCATTTGGACCTATCGCTGATAGAGGTGAAGATACTATTTGGAGTTTGAAATCTGTAAATCATTTTTCGGCTTATAACTTATTAGCTGGTCTAAGAATATCTGCATCTTCTAGCGCTGGTAACCAAGCTCAAAGAGATATAGTTGATGGTTCAACTACTACAACTTTTGGTAAGTCATGGACTTCACAAAACGGTACAATGTTCGTAAAATCAGGTCCTGATGGAAAATTAAACAGCAAAATCTACTCACAGTTTAAATCTGCTGCTGACGTAGAAGCTGCATACAATGCTACTAGTGGAGCTTCTGGTACAATTACTGATATCGCTCCTGGTGATTTAGTGATTGCTAAGTCAAGTAATGGTGGTACTGTAAGATATTACTTAATTGGTATAGATGATGTTCAAGATGCTGCTGGTGCAGAGAACGACTACATCTTATTCCACTACAGTGAGTAATTAAAACTATAAAAATATTAAAGAAGCCTCAATTCAATTGAGGCTTTTTTTTATGCCTATCAATTTGTTCCATTTATTATTTAATGGGCAAAAATTGATTCTTAAAATTACGATTAAGTACGATTGTATAATTGTAATGTCAAAACTTTGAATATTTTATCTAAAGTTTTTGAAACGAGGCGTTAATGTATTATTTTCGCACCCTTATTAAAAAAAGAATTTATTCAATCAGATGAAAAATAAAGGATTAGTCATTTTTATTGCGGTTGTTCTCGCCCTTACATGTGTTTACCAGCTATCATTTACCTATGTTGCTCGTAAATTTGAGACCAAAGCACGAACGTTTGCTACAAAAGGAGGGAAATTTGACGGTGAGGTTTACCGGAATTATATTGACTCTTTAGGCTCAAAGGATATCTTAAACCTGGGAATTACAAAACGCAACTACTTTAAATGTAAAGATTCTGAACTTAAACTCGGTTTGGATTTACAAGGTGGGATGAACGTTATTCTTGAAGTATCAAAAGGAGATGTTATTAAAACTCTTGCTGGTATCAATGGAAAACAACAATCTGTATTGGATGCAATCAAAATGACTGAAACACGCTACAAAAGCAGTGGGGGTGATTTTGTTGAGATGTTTGCTAGCAATTACAAAACTAAAGAACCTAATCGTACTTTAGCTTCTGTTTTTGTAAACAGTTTAAATAAACAAATTACGAGTTCGTCAACAGATGATCAAGTAATTGAATACTTAAAAAGAGAACTGCAAAGTAAAGCTGATAATACAAGACAAGTAATCGAAGCACGTTTAAACCAAGGTAATATCTCTCAACCTAATGTTCAAGAATTGGAAGGTGGAAGAATATCAGTTGAATTACCTGGAGTTGACAATCCAAAAAGAATTAGAACACTTTTAGAACAAAGTGCTAAATTAGAGTTTTGGGAAGTATACAGCAACACACCTAGTAACCAATTCGAGGCTTACAATAAAATCTATACAACAATGAGCAGTGTTCTTGCTCAAAAGAATAGATTGCAAAAAGGTTTTACTAAAGATTCTGCTCGAATGAGTCAGATTGAAGCTATTGCAGATTCTACTGCAAGGGATAGTGCTAATAAAGCATATGATGCAGAGATTGCTGCTTCAGACTCAAGTGGTGCGGCACTCGGAACTGTTGGTTTATATCCATACACTCAAGGACAGAATATTGCTGAAGGTCCTGTATTGGGTATTGCTGAAAGAACCTCTATCAATAAGGTGAATAAAATTCTTAAGGATGAAGACATCTTAAAAGCTTTGCCTAAGAATATCCGATTCGCTTGGGGCGCTGAACCTATGTTTGAGAATGAAGGCAAAGAATTCTATGCTGTTTATGCTCTTAAAGCTACTCGTGAAGGTACTGCCCAATTGGGTAGCGGTGAAGAAAATATTATTTCTGACGCGTTTGCAACTACAAGTACCACAAGTGGTAAGGTAGAGGTAAATATGAGTATGTCAAATAATGCTTCAAGAGAATGGAAGAAAATCACAACCAATAACGTTGGTCAGTTTATCGCCATTGTACTTGATAATAAAGTGTTCTCTGCACCACAAGTAAACGATCCAATTTCAGGAGGAAACTCTTCGATCTCTGGTAGTTTCTCAGTTGAAGAAGCTCAAGATTTAGCAAATGTATTAAAAGCGGGTAAATTGCCTGCTCCTGCTCAGATTGTTGCTGAAGATGTGGTTGGTCCAACACTTGGAGCAGAATCAGTGAAGCAAGGTTTAAATTCATTTATTATTGGATTAATAGCAGTTATATTCTTAATGATATTCTATTACAATAGAGCAGGTGTAATTGCTGTTGCTGCTGTATTATTGAATATCTTCTTCATCATTGGTATATTAGCTTCTTACGGAGCGGCCCTAACTTTACCAGGTATCGCCGGTATAGTTTTAACCTTGGGTATGGCGGTAGATGCTAACGTGCTTATTTATGAAAGAATTAGAGAAGAGCTAAGAGAAGGGAAAATATTGAAGTCGGCGGTAAGTAATGGTTTCAAAGCGGCATTGTCATCAATTGTCGATGGTAACATCACAACTTTATTAGCAGGTATTATTATGACCTTTGTAGGAGCAGGACCAGTGTATGGTTTCGCAATCACTTTGATCATTGGTATTTTATCTTCTTTATTTACTGCAATTTTAATTTCTAGAATTTTAATTGAAAGAAGACTGGAAAAAGATAAAGATGTAAGTTTCTCAAATGCCATCACTAAGAATCTTTTTGTTGATACAAATATGAATTTCATAGGAAATCGCAAAAAGTTTTATATCCTGTCGTCCATCATAATCGTAATTGGAATGTCAACTCTAATCATGAAGGGTGGCTTAAGTACAGGTATCGACTTCAAAGGTGGATACGGATACATTATGCAATTAGAACCAGGACATTCAGGTGAAGAATTAAAAGGTGCTTTAAACGTAGGACTTCCAGGAAGTAGCAACGAAGTCAAAACAATTGGTTCTGAAGGCAGATATAAAATTGTAACCACTTATAGAATTAACGAAAACAATGTGTCTTCTGACAGTGTTGAAGCGGATGTTATTAAAGCCTTATCTGCTTACAATGCATCCTCTGATAAAGTACTAAGTAGTTCTGAGGTAGGACCAACGATTGCCTCTAATATTAGAACTAAGTCTGCTTGGGTTGTCATAATTTCAGTGATTGTAATTTTTATCTACATCGTCATTCGATTTAAAAAGGTGAGTTTTGCAATGGGAGCTACAGTGGCATTACTTCATGACGTGTTAATGGTATTCTCAATATTTGCTTTATTGGAAGGTATCGTTCCATTTGCTATAGAGATTGATCAAGCATTCATTGCAGCAATCTTAACGGTGATTGGATACTCTATTAACGACTCAGTGGTAGTATTCGACCGTATCAGAGAGTACATGGCGAATTATAAATCAGAATCTAATATAGGTAAGTTAATCAACGATGCGATTAACCAAACTTTAAGCAGAACTATAATGACCTCTGGAACAACCTTACTCGTTATTTCATGCTTATTTATATTTGGTGGAGCTGCATTAAAAGGATTCTCACTTGCTTTATTAGTCGGTATCGGAATCGGAACATATTCATCAGTTTGTATAGCTGCTCCTGTAGTAGTTGATATGATGAAAAAGAAAAAAGACTAGTAAATTTAAGATTATATTAAAAGCAAGCTCTTGGGCTTGCTTTTTTTTGTTTCAAGAATTTATACGATTCCAAAAAAGTGTACGTTATTTAATAAGAACACATAGATTATTCACAATGTAAAAATACTTTTTCAGTTCATGGTATTTTTTAATATTTGGAATACATATTGATGTGATGTAAACAGAACCTTAATAGTATATTTATGAGAAAAACAGTCATAGCGACATTTTTAATTCTTATCACAGCCACAGGTTGTGTTTCAAAGAAAAAGTACAATTCACAAGTAGCAAGAGTAACTCAACTTACAGACACAGTTGAGTTGGTAATTCATCAATTGGATCAATGTTTAGCAGAGAAAACTGCCCAGAATGATAAGATTGAAGCTTTAGAAGCCGAAATTGTTCATCTGAAAGCAACAGGTAATGCTTTATTAAATCAACTCAGTGATTTATCTGTTATTACCAAGGCACAATCTGAAAGCATCAAGAAATCC
>JAWKNQ010000036.1:0-16537 GCA_041391605.1 Bacteroidia bacterium | reverse complement strand
TGAGGAAACTGATAGTATTTTAGAAAGAGTAAGGTCATATGAATACCCTACTCGTAAACCATTCAGTTTTCCTTTAAACCCTGAGTAACCTAATATAATAGAAAATGCGTCTGATGTTGTTCTGTATGCTACTCCTCCCCATAGTTTTTGTTGATATTCAAGTAAACCTGTTAAATCGGCTTGCACAACAGTGTTGTACTTAAACATTGCTGAAGGGTGGAATATTAAATCTGGTCTGCCCATAAAATTGATCATATCAATTCCTCCCATTAAGTATATATGAGACTCGGGCGTGTGGTAGACTGTTCCTCTATCGCCAAACGAATAAGTAGGTTTGTTAATATTCGACATGGATAATCCAACCCATAAATTACGATTGCTTATGCTTCCTTCCATAGGATCAATGTAATACGCTCCTGCTCCAAATACCATGTTTCTATCTGATACATTCTGAGTTGGGATGGATGGATCTCCAGCTGCTAGAGGTCTCAATTTTTCACCATCTATTCCAATTTGAAGGAAATTGGCTTCTATCCCTAGAGATATGGCAGCTCCACTAGTTAAAGGATAAATACCTGCCGCATCAATCTTTACATGTGTACTGTTCTCATACCCCAATTTATCTTTTACAAATCCAATACCTAACCCTCCGTATTTTGTTACAGGTGCTGAGAATGAAAACATTTGTGTTTTAGGTCCAACTGACTTCTCTGCAGTACCTTTAGGAGAATTTGGTATATTTGCATTTTGAGGCCAAAATTCAGGAGTTCGATCTTCAAATCCCAAATATTGATAATGTGACAAAGCTGTCACGCAAAATTTATTTTGGGATCCAGCCACAGCCGGATTGTACAACATTCTATTAAACATGTAATGAGTGCTGTAAGGATCTTGTTGAGCCTTTACATCATTCGTCATCATGAAGAATGTTGGTACACATAAGATAGAGAGTAAAATTCTTTTCATTAGTTGATATTAATACAGTACAGTATGATTTACAAATTTGTAGGATTATATTGAATTAAACAAATTTTTTTAAATTTTATTGTACTAATGGTTTTTAAACAAAAAAACCTTCGAAAAACGAAGGTTTTTTTAATATCATTTTACAAATACTAATACGTGTTGATTCGAATTCTTTTGTTCAACTCTTCAACATCGTGCCTAAACTTTTTATCCGTATCAATTAAGTCATTAACAGTTTGACATGCGTGAATTACTGTACTGTGATCGCGATTCCCAAAATGAGTCCCAATATTTTTAAGGGAAGCTTTAGTTAAATCCTTTGCAAAGTACATGGCAATTTGTCGTGCTTGAACTATCTCTCTTTTTCTCGTTTTAGATTTTACACTTTCAACAGATACATTGTAGAAATCGCAAACTAGTTTTTGTATATAATCAATACTAATTTCACGAGTTGCGTTCTTAACAAAGTTCTTCATCATCTGCTTTGCAAGATCTAAATCAATTTCTTTTCTGTTCAAAGAACTTTGTGCTAATAATGAAATTAAAGCACCTTCGATTTCGCGAATATTATTATCAATATTGTGTGCAATATATTCAACTACTTCTCTGTGCAAAGACAATCCACTTTCATATGCTTTGTTCTCTAAAATTGCGATTCGTGTTTCAAAATCAGGAATACTTAAATCGGCTGATAAACCCCATTTAAACCTTGACAATAACCTTTCGTCGACATCTTTGATGTCTTTAGGTGCTTTATCACTTGTTAATATAATCTGCTTACCTGATTGATGAAGTTGATTGAAAATTGAGAAGAAAATTTCTTGTGTTCTTGTCTTTTGTGATAGCTGATGAATATCATCAACAATTAAGACATCAAGACTTTGATAAAAATTAACAAAATCATTTTGATTGTTTGCTTTTACTGATTCCACATATTGGTTAACAAAACGCTCTGCTGATACATATATAACAGTTTTACTTTTATTCACCTGTTTGATCATATTACCAATAGCGTGAACCAAATGTGTTTTACCTAATCCAACTCCGCCAAATACCATTAAAGGATTATAAGCTGTACCTCCAGGATTGTGAGCAACTGCCCATCCTGCACCTCTTGCTAATCTGTTACACTCACCCTCTATAAAATTATCAAACGTGTACTTTGGATTCAATTGAGAATCGATAGGTATTTTTCTTAACCCAGGAATGATAAAAGGATTTTTGATGTTATTAGTAACATTAAGCGGAAGGTTTACTTCGTTAGTTACAGGTTTTTTACTGCTGCCAGTTGGAACATTAATTGTGTAAGGTCCATTACTTGGAGTACTATTTTCAACAATGATGTTGTATTCAAGTTTTGCTCCTACACCTAAAACTTGCTTTAAGGTTTTTTGAAGTAATGTTACATAATGTTCTTCAAGCCATTCATAAAAGAATTGACTTGGAACTTGAATGGTCAGCACTTTGTTTTCTAATTTAACAGATCGGATGGGTTCAAACCATGTTTTAAAACTTTGGGGGTTAAGATTGTCTTTGATAATCTTCAGGCAACTCGCCCAAACTGATTCTGCGTTAAATTGTTGTCCACTCATACTCATTATATTGCTTTGATTTTCAAACTCTTAAACAATAGTGTCTATTTAAGAATTCAGTTCTGAAATTACGTTCAAAAAAAGTTACTAAAAAAATTTTTTTGTATTGATTCTTAATTTTTTTTTCAGAATAACTCTATTTATTATTCTGTTAATTTACGATTAAGTCAACATCAACTACAACTGCTTTTTTATATGTAGTTCAAGCTTTTTTTTTAGATAAATTTTTAACCTTTATACTCTCCGAAAATTGCTCTTAATTCATCGGCAATTTCACCCAATGTTGAATAGCTTTCAACACAGTTTAATATATGAGGCATTAAATTTTCATCTGACTTTGCTGCATTAGATAAGGTTTTCAATAATTCACTTACCTTAGTATTGTCTCTTTCGTTTTTGAGTTGATTTAATTTTTCGATTTGAATCTTGCGAATGCTATCATCAATTTTTAATAAAGGTGTGTCATTAATTTCTTCTTCAACAAATTTATTTACACCAACAATTATCTTTTCATTGGTTTCAATTTGTTTCTGATAGATATATGCACTTTTCGCAATCTCATTCTGAATGTAACCTTGCTCAATTGCAGATACACTTCCACCCATTGCATCAATGGTGTTTATATATGTATAAGCTAATTTTTCAATTTCATCTGTTAAAGCTTCTACATAATAACTACCCCCTAAAGGATCTACTGTATTAGTAACTCCACTTTCATAACCGATTATTTGTTGAGTCCTCAAAGCAATCTTTGCTGCATTTTCGGTTGGCAAACTTAATGCTTCATCAAATCCATTTGTATGTAAACTTTGTGTTCCACCCATTACTGCCGACATGGCCTGCAAAGTAACTCGTATAATATTACTTTCCGATTGTTGAGCTGTTAAGGTTGAACCACCAGTTTGAGTGTGAAATCTCAACATTTGTGCCTTTGGATCTGTGGCTCCTAAATCTTTTGTGATTTTAGCCCACATTCTTCTTGCTGCTCTAAATTTTGCAACCTCTTCAAACATATCATTATGCGCATTGAAGAAAAACGACAAGCGTTTAGCAAAGACATTTATATCTAATCCTTTTTTCTGTGCTGCCTCAACATATGCTTTTCCATTTGCTAACGTAAATGCCAATTCTTGAGCAGCAGTACTTCCTGCTTCTCTAATGTGATAACCAGATATTGAAATTGTATTCCATTTAGGAACTTCCTTACTGCAATATTCAAAAATATCTGTAATCAACCTCATACTTGGTTTAGGCGGATAAATATAAGTTCCCCTTGCAGCATACTCCTTTAAGATATCATTTTGAATTGTTCCTGATATCTTCTTCAAATCTGCATTTTGTCTTTTCGCCAATGCTATATACATTGCTAAAAGAGTTGAAGCAGTTGAATTGATTGTCATACTGGTGGTAATATTCTCTAAAGATATTCCATCAAATAAGGTTTCAAAATCTTTTAATGAATCAATTGCGACACCAACTTTACCAACTTCCCCTTCTGCAAAATCATGTGAACTATCATATCCTATTTGAGTAGGTAAATCAAATGCAACACTTAATCCTGTTGTGCCCTGACTTAATAAATAATGGTAACGTTTGTTTGATTCTTCTGCGGTTGAGAATCCAGCGTATTGTCGCATAGTCCATAAACGACCTCTATACATATCAGAGCGAATTCCTCTTGTATAAGGGAATTCTCCTGGTGCCTCATCCTGCTCTTTTCCATAATTGGATTGAATCAAGATTCCACTGTCGTTTGTTATTTCTTTTTCTTCCAAATTAAATTCTTTAAAAAGATTTTTGGATTCTCAAAAACAAATCTTCCTGTGATTAGAAATAAAGATTTATTTCTGCTTTCAGAAAATCAATTGCCTTTGAAGTAGGAATCATATTTTCTGCAATCATCTTATCAATAATAAGTCGAGATAAGTCAACCCCTGTTGCTTCACTATCCATACTTTCATAAGTTTCATGAATAAGTTGAATAACCTCTTCTTTTACTACCTTAATAATATTCCAGGCTTGATTACTGATGTAAATTTGCTGGGAAAGATTGTGCATGTACTCTTGATTAACCGACGATTCCATTAGGTGCTTTAAACCTCTTGCTGTGCTGGTACCGTCGTTGTAGTTGTTAATTAAAGTTTGTGGACTAATTCTTTCCAAAAACAAAATCATTCTCTCATACGCTTGAAGCTTCAAGGGAGTTAATTGACTAGCGTTTTGCTTTCTTATCTCCATCTGAAGTCTGTTTGAATGATCTTCCATTACCTTATTAATGATCACATAACAAACGGCAAGCACGACCAATGAAGGGATGATAAATTTTAGTATCTCGAGTACGTCATGTAATAATGGATCCATTAGATGATAAATTAAAAAAGGAATGCAAATCTAATAAACTTTATTGTGTTTGTTCTAAAAAATGAACTTTTTTTTCATTATTTGGTCTTTCCAATTGCCTTGTTGGTAGAACAAGTTAATAAAGAAACAATTACTTGTACTTAATTTGTCATTAGGTTTGAATACTTCTCAAAATATTAAAATTGCATTAGATTCTATCAAGGACAATATGCTTCGCACTGTAATAACGTGTTTAATCATTGCTATAGGTATTGCAGCATTGGTTGGAATGCTTACTGCTGTTGATGGAATCGAAAAAGGCTTGTCTAATACGTTTCAAAAAATGGGCAGCAATACCTTTAACATTCGAAACCAAGATGGGAATATAAAACTAGGTGGTCACAGAAATCGCCATGTTGATTATATCCCCATTACTTTTTCGGAAGCCAAGACTTTTAAGTCTGAATATTCAATCCCCAGTGTTGTGAGTTTGAGTGCAAATGTTTCAAATGGTGCCACCATGAAAAGTGGTAGTATTAAAACTAATCCAAATTTGAGAATCCTAGCAATTGATGAAAACTACTTGTCGGTTAGTGGCACTGAACTTAGTTATGGAAGAAACTTTACGAAAGCCGAAGCTAATAGTGGTAGTAAAAGCATTATTATAGGAAAAGATATAGCAAACACATTATTCAATAAGGAAAATGCTGTTGGTAAGACTCTTAATTTAGGCAACTCTCAATACACTGTAATTGGCATTATTAAAAGTAAAGGAAGCAGTAGTATGGGGATGGGAGGTGAAGACCGAATGGCTTATTTATCTATAACTGAAGCAAAAGGTCAGTATTTAAATTCAGAACGATCATTTAATATTTCTGTTTCTGTGAACAACATCAATCAATTGGATTTAGCAGTAAGCGAAGCTGAAGGACTTATGAGAGGAATTAGAAGAATTCGAATAGGTGACTTGATGAATTTTAGTGTGGTAAAAAGTGAATCGGTTACTGAAAAACTAAAAGACAATTTAAGTTCCATAAAACTTGTTGCTACCTTTATTGCAGTGATTACATTAATAGGAGCTTCAATTGGATTAATGAATATCATGTTGGTGAGTGTCACCGAACGCACACGTGAAATTGGAACTCGTAAGGCACTTGGAGCAACCCCTCGAATAATTCAACAACAATTTTTAACGGAAGCGGCAGTTATTTGTCAAATTGGTGGATTAGCAGGAATCATCCTTGGCATATTTTTAGGCAATATTGTCTCTCTATTCATGAATTCTGGATTTATCATTCCATGGGCTTGGATGACATTAGCGGTTATAGTTTGTTTTGTTGTTGGGATTATAGCCGGACTATATCCAGCTTCAAAAGCATCTAAACTCGACCCTATAGAATCGTTGAGATACGAATAATTGCACAAATTTATTCAAACACTTTGCTTCCAATTCTAACGAGGTTGCTTCCGCATTCAATAGCTATTTTATAGTCGCTACTCATTCCCATAGATAATACTTTAAAATTTTCGGCGCCCTTTAATGAGTCGTAAAATTTCTTTAGAGCAGTAAACTCATCTTTTACTTGTTTAGTATTATTTGTAAAACTCGCCATTCCCATCAAGCCAATTATGTTTACATGATTTAAGTTTTCTAGTTTCGATTTTTGTAAAACATCCAAACACTCTTTTTCATTCATACCAAATTTTGTTTCTTCCTTTGCAATATGTAACTGAAGTAAACAATCAATAACCCTCCCATTCTCCTTTGCTTCTTTGTTTAATATTCTCAACAACTTCAGACTGTCAATACTTTGCACACAAGAAATAAATGGTGCTATATATTTCACCTTATTGCTTTGCAAATGACCAATCAGATGCCATTCAATATCACCTGGCAATGCCTCTTTTCTCTCTAATAATGCTTGAACTCTATTTTCAGCAAAAACTCTATGACCAGTGTTATAAGCTAATAAAATTTCCTCTATACTTCTATATTTTGAGACAATAACCAATTTTGCCTTGTTGTCTATTTCGCTTTTTAGAACAGATATATTTTCAGCAATCATTATATTTGCAAATGTAATGAAACATCCCCTTTTTTACATTTTGATTCTAAGCGCATTTTGTTCTTGTTCAGAATCTGAACAAAAATCAGAAAGTAAACCCGACTGGGTATTAAATGAAGACAAAATGGTTGACGTATTAGTAGATTTAAGAATTGTGGATGCCGCAACATATAGTAACACGAATTCACCTCCACGAGATAAAATCAAAGATTGGTATTTTGTTATGAAAAAGCACCATGTAGAGGATAGTATATTTCGCAAAAGCAACGATTATTATGCTCAACACCCAGAACAAGCTGAAAAATTATATGAGCGTGTCATAGATCGAATTAGCGAAATGCAAGCAAACAATGCATATGCGCAATAAGGATTCTAATTATTCAAAAGTGACGAACTATCCAAATTCCATTCAACAAAAACTAGGGTTTGATAAAGTTATTGAATTTATTCAATCTGCTTGCAGCACTATAGAAGCAAAAAATCAAATTGAATCCATCCCATTTTTACGAAATTTCAAACACATACATTCAAGTATTCGACAAGTTATAGAATTGAGCATGCTCCATGAATCTGGAGCCTACTTTGAATTCCCTGAAAACCTTAGTTTGGTATTAGAAGAAATTGGGCGAACCCATAAGAGTGGAGCTATTCTTCTTGAAGATGAGCTTTTTTTAATTCAAAATGCAATGTTGTGTTTTGAAACCAATTTTCAAATTGTAAATTCAAACAAAGACCTTCTCATTGAGACTATGGATCTTGTAGGAGGTCTTAATTCACTTCAAGTTCCGATTCAACTTTTAAATCGAACTTTGGATGATGAAGGGAACATTAAAATCAATGCTTCACCAAAGCTTTTTGAACTCCATAAAAAAATATCGTTAAAAGAAAAAGACCTCAGAAAACTTTTACAAAGTAAATTCGATACTGCTAAAAAAAATGGCTGGGCAGGTGACACCGAAATCACAATCCGAAACGAAAGATTAGTACTTCCAATAATTGCGGAGCATAAAAAGAAAATCCCAGGGTTTGTTCATGATGACAGTCAGAGTGGTAAATTTTTATACATTGAACCTATTGAGTGCTTTGAAGAAAACAATCAACTGAAAGAACTTTTTCTTGAAAAGAAGAAAGAGATTGAAAACATCTTACGTCAAACCACATCTGAACTTTCTAATTTCGCAGATGAAATTGGCAAACATGTTCAAAGTAACATTCAATTAGACGTTCTTTCAGCAAAAGCAAAATTTAGCAGAAAGATAGGAGCAAGCGAACCTCAATTCGTTGAGAAACACGATTCGAGTGAATTAATTAATGCTTATCATCCACTTTTACTCCTTTTACTGAATAGTAATAATAAAAAAACAGTCCCATTAAATTTTTACTTTCAAAAAGACAATTATTTGGTTTTGATTTCAGGCCCCAATGCCGGAGGGAAAAGTATTGCACTTAAAACAATTGGATTGTTGCAGTATATGTATCAGAGTGGATTGCCGATACCTGCATCTCCTGATAGTAAATTCTCTATTTACAATTCTATTTTTATTGACATAGGAGACAATCAATCGATTGAGAATAATCTAAGTTCATATAGCAGTCATTTAATGAGTATGAAATATTTCTTAGAGCATTCAAATGGTCATACTTTGTATTTAATAGATGAATTAGGAAATGGAACTGACCCTGCCATTGGTTCAACAATAGCTCAAGCAATTCTTGAATTGATGCTGTCTAAAAAATCCATTGGGGTTGTTACGACTCATTTTGGAAATTTGAAGGCATGGGCATCAAACACAATTGGAGTACAAAATGCAAGAATGCTTTATGACCTAAAACATCTCGAACCTTTATTTATTCTTGAGCCCGATAAACCTGGTAGTTCATTTGCTCTTGAAGTTGCTTCAAAAGTTGGAATTGACCCATCTATTCTGAAACGAGCTAAACAAATTAGTAAGTGGAAGCAGCAGATTGATTTAGATGAATTATTAGCTGAAAACGAAAAGCAGAAAAAAGAGTTAGAATCATCTAAAGCTAGAATAGATGAACGCGAAAAAGTCTTACAACATCTCATACAAGAATATGAAAACTTGAAAGAATCTGTTCAATCTAACAAGCAACATATCATTAATGAAGCGAAGATTAAAGCGAATGAAATTTTAAATCAAACAAATCAAAAGATTGAACAAACCATCAAAGAAATTAAGGAAAACAAAGCGGAGAAAGTTAAAACGAAAACGAGTAGGCAAAACTTAAACACTTTCAAAGATGAGCTACAGATTACAAATAAGCCCGTTATCGTTCAAAATAAAAAATTCAATAAGCCAAAAAATATATCAGATTTTAAAGTTGGTTCCATTGTTAAGCACTACACTCATAAGTCGAATGGTGAAATTCTTCAAATTAAAAAAGGTCAAGCACAAATTGTATTTGGAGATATTAAAATGTGGCTCCCATTAAATGACCTTGAAATAGCATTGAGCGTTGAAAAGCAAAAAGCAAAAACAGCCACTTTCAATGTGGATCAGTTCAATAAACAATCTAACTTTAAACCAGAAATTGATTTAAGGGGAATAAGGGGTGAAGATGCCATTGAAACCATCGACAATTGGCTTTTAGATGCAAAACATTTAGGGATGTATACTTTGCGCATCATCCATGGACGAGGTTTTGGAATTTTAAGAAAACTAATTCAACAGAAATTAAAGTCGACGGGAATTCGTCAGATCTCGAACATGAATCGGAACAGTTGGGAGGAGATGGAGTTACTTTGGTTAAGTTAAAATAGTGTTTGCTTATAAGCTCAATATTCCATTGTCTTAAATTGACCTCGGTACATTCCTTTAAGGTCTAAAACAAATGATTTCGGATTACAAATTGAGTTGAAATATTCTTCATTTGAATTCTTGTACTCAGCATGACTTACTGCAGCTATTATTCCGTCGTAATTCTTGCCTATTGAAGGACTTAATTTAAAGCCATATTCTTCAAACACTTCTTCTGAATCTGCTCTCGGGTCTACGACTTCAACATCCACACTAAAACTTTGTAACTCTTTTACAATATCAACAATCTTTGAATTTCTAATATCTGCAACATCTTCTTTAAAAGTTGCGCCTAAAATCAAAATCTTTGAGCCCTTGATTTGTTTATCGTTATTAATGAGTTTTTTAATGGCCACTTTGGCAATATGCGCACCCATCATATCATTTGTGAATCTTCCAGCTGCAATAACACGCGGATGAAGGCCTAACTCTGTTGCTTTGTAAGTTAAATAATAAGGGTCGACACCTATACAGTGACCACCTACTAATCCGGGACTAAATTTCAAAAAGTTCCATTTTGTTCCAGCTGCTTCAATGACATCATAAGTATTGATATTCATTTTATCAAAAATCAAACTCAATTCATTCATTAAAGATATATTTAAATCACGTTGAGTATTTTCAATAATCTTAGCTGCTTCAGCAACTTTAATGGTTGGTGCTTTGTGAATTCCAGCTGTAATTATCGATGCATATAATTCAGATATTTCTTCTAAACTTTCAGCATCACTTCCAGAGACAATCTTCAAAATTTTAGTTAAGGTATTGACCTTATCTCCTGGATTAATTCTTTCTGGGGAATATCCAGCTTTGAAATCAACATTAAAGACTAAATTGCTTTCCTTTTCCATCACAGGAATACAGTCTTCTTCAGTGCAACCTGGGTAGACAGTTGATTCAAACACAACATAATCTCCTTTTTTCAACACTTTGCCTACTGTTTTTGATGCACCAATAAGTGGTTTTAAGTCCGGGTTTTTACCATCATCAATTGGTGTTGGAACAGCGACAATATAAAAAGAGCATTCTTTAATATCATCTAAATTGTGAGTAAATTGAATATCACAGTTATCAAACTCACTTGCCTCAACTTCCTTGCTAGGGTCTTCTTTCCTTTTCAACATCTCTACCCTCTTAGGATTTATATCAAACCCAAACACTTTGTATTTCTTACTAAATTCAAGCGCTAAAGGCAATCCAACGTATCCGAGTCCTATTACAGCAATAGACTTATCTTTTGCTACGATGTCTTTGAAAATTCCCATTAAATCTTTTTTTTAAAGAGCGCAAAAATAGAATTTATTAGGCGAAAAAAAAATTACCCCTTAATAAGAACTATTAACAACGTTAAAGTCAATTAAATGATACTACTAATTTAACTTATTTGGACTTGCTACCCACTTTTGTTGTGCTTTGTCATACACAACACCATTACCTGGAAATTCAACCCATTCACCATCGCTGTGTTCAGGTGTAAACTCATTTACATTTCCTTGACTTATTACCGTTTTGAATAAATGATTGGCCTTTTTTGATAGCTCTTCTTTTTTCATTTTCCATGTCCAGAATAATTCTTCGTAGGAAGCTGAATCAATTTTACCATTATCCTGACGTTTAAACCTTCCACAAATAGCTGAAAATTTATCCTTGCGAATACTTGGTTCACTTCGAGAAATTAGAAAGTAAGAATACCCGTCATTTTGTTCTGAGTAGTTCATCCATTCGTATTGTCTTTCCTCTTTGTGAACTTGCATATATTCAGAATAGCGCGCAGCAAACTTAGCCGACTCTGGAATACTATCATGCAATTTCGCGAAGTGAGGTAAAATCGTATCTAAAACTCCATTAAAATTCACCGAATATTTAGAAAGACCAATTTCTTGACTTTTATTTTGACATGATACCACTGTTAAAATCACTATGCTTAAAACACAAATTTTAATCTTATTCATATTATCTGCAAAACTAAGTCTTATTATTTTTTTTGACATCCGGACAAGGTTTCTAAAAGGTTAAATAATGGTTAAATTCTGATAACATATGACAATCAAACCCAAAACTAATTTTGTCTAAGTATTTACACTTGTTCACTTTTTCTGATTAACAAGCAAAAGCTTTTATAATTTTGATAATCTGTTATCTATACACTTTCAACAACTTATTAATGTTTAATGATTAAGGGAACACCAATATAATTGTTTAACAAAATACAGCTTCTTTCTTGGCATTTTTCGTATTTAAAACGCAGGGCTGACAAACTCTATGAATTGGAAATGCCAATTGAAGAAGTATATTTGCTTTATGCTTTGGTATCAATCCATCCCTGCATGGTTTCAAAACTTATTTCCTCGACTGATTTGGCAAATACCTGGCAAAAACACCAAAGACATCTATTTGACATTTGACGATGGACCTCACCCAGAAATTAGCCTTTGGGTTGAAGAGCAACTTTCCAAATACAAAATGAAAGCCACTTTTTTTTGTGTTGGAGACAACTTAGTTAAGCATTCAGCTACTGCAAAATTTCTTGAAGGCAAAGGGCATATTTTGGCCAACCACACTATGCACCACATAAAAGGTTGGAGCACTCCAACAGAAGATTACATTCAAGATATTGAAGCGTGTAACACTCATTTGAGTACGTCCATTTTCAGACCTCCCTATGGTAGAATCAATAAAAAACAGATTAAAGCTCTTCATGGAAAATTTAAAATCATTATGTGGAGCGTTTTATCCTGCGATTTTGATCAAAATTTAAACACAGCAAAAGCGTTAAAAGGCTTGATTAAAAAAACTAAAAATGGTTCAATTGTCGTGTTTCACGATTCTATTAAAGCCGAGAAAAACTTAAAAATACTCCTTCCCCAATATCTTGAATTCATCCATCAACAGGGTTTTGTATGCAAAACATTTTAACATATCTCCTATACATCAGCATTGGAATTTGCCTATTGTATCTATTGATTCAAATCTTGTATCTCACCTTTCTATCTCGACTAAAAAGACAGGATTATATTCCACTTGAAACACTACCACATATTTCAATTTTAGTTGCCGCACGAAACGAAGCAGACAATATTATTGAATGTTTAACTGCCTTAAACAATTTGGAATATGACGAGGGTAAAATAGAAATACTGATTGGGAATGATTTAAGCACCGATTATACCCAAATGTTGGTTGAAAATTTCATAGAAGACAAATCAAACTTTAAGCTAATCAATTTAACTGGAAAGGAACACCCAAAAACAAAAGGGAAAGCTCGGGTTCTTGCCACATTAGCTGATCAAGCAAAGGGAGATGTTTATCTTATCACAGATGCAGACATTCAAGTTCCTAAATTATGGGCTAAAGGAATGGTTGGCATGTTAATGAATGAAAATGGCAGTATTTGCGGAGGAACAACTAATATTATAGCTGGTAGTAATTTTGAAAAATTCCAACAGGTGGATTGGCTGTATTTTATGGGTATTATTCATACTTTTTCTTCCTTTGGCAAACCTCTTACTGTTGTTGGTAACAATATGGGTATTACCAGAGAAGCTTATGAAAAAACAGGTGGATATGGTGAGATTCCTTTTAGTATTACAGAAGATTATGCCTTGTTTAAGCAAGTTCAATTACAAGGTGGCAAAGTAGTCCAAAAACTCAATATGGAAACCATGGTTTACTCTAAACCTTTGGATACCATTAAATCGGTTTTAAAACAAAGAAAAAGATGGCTAACTGGTGGATGGGATCTTCCTATTTACTACCACATTATGATATTTATTTTCGGAGCCTGGTACTTTGCTCTTCCTATATTATTTTTCTACAATTTTAAATTGGCTTTACTGATTTTGATTGTAAAAGACTGTCTGCAATTGTTTCAATTGCTTCAAATAAATAAACATCTCAACTTGAAAGTAGAACACCCATTCGCTGTTTTGTTCTATGAGTTGTACTTATTCCTGATGATACCTTTGACTTCGATTTACTTTCTTTTACCAACAAAAAACACTTGGAAAGGTCGTAAATATTAAGCTTCATAGAAGTAATTCTTGAAAGAAAACCACGTGGGTAATTCATCTATGTGTACTTAAATCTAATCCTTAAATTCGCAACGTGTTCTTAAGTCGTTTTATAGCGAAACGTTTGGCTTTGGGAAAATTCAAATCCTTTGCTTCACTAATCATCCGATTAGCTTGGATTGGTGTAGGCCTGAGTGTAGGGGTTATGATATTATCCATCGCAATTGTTGTTGGATATAAAAAACAAATCTCAGAAAAAGTATTAGGATTTGGAGGAGACATTGAAATTCATTCGACAGGAACTACCGGTAGTTTTGATTACGTCCAATTTAGTGATTCGACAGAAGTATACAATAAAATTAAGCGCATTCCAGAAGTCATAAAGGTGAGTCCTGTAATGTCTCGTCCTGGAATACTTAAAGCAAATGATGATCTTGAAGGAATCATTTTCAAAGGCATTGATACGTCCTACGATTTATCCTATTTAAATAGAAATCTAATACGTGGCAAGATGCCTCGATTTGGTATCGAGCAATACAAAAGAGAAATCTTAATCTCTAAAATCCAAAGTAAGAAGATGAAACTCGACACAGGTGATCGAGTAAGAGTATACTTTATCAACGATCCAGTTCGTGTAATACCATGCACTGTAACTGGCATATATGAAACGGGTTTAGAAGAAACGGATATGATTTATGTAATAGGAAGTTTGGTTGAGATGCAGAGAATATTTGCAAACAAAAAAAATCAAATAACACATTACGAAGTTCAAGTCGACAACTTTAACAACCTTGCAGCCAATACTACAAAAATAAATACTTTAATTCCACATGAATTGAATGCAGAAAGCTTGGTTCAACTTAACCCACAGATATTTGATTGGTTGGGGTATTTAGATCAAAACATCAGTATAATTTTGACCTTAATGGTAATTGTGGCATGTATTAATATGATAACTGCCTTGCTCATTTTAATCATTGAACGCACAAATATGATTGGTGTATTAAAGGCTCTTGGAAGTAGATCATCTATGATTAAAAAAGTGTTTTTGAACCATGCACTTTACATTCTCATTTTAGGTTTAATATTTGGCAATATCTTAGGTCTAAGTTTGGCATTCATTCAATACAAATTTCAAGTAATTACACTTCCTCAAGAAACCTATTACTTATCTTCAGTACCTATTTACATCGAATGGTGGCAGGTGCTTGCAGTAAATATAGGCACTGTCCTTGTTTGCATGATTGCTTTATTATTACCTGTTCGTTTAATCCAAAAAATCGACCCTGTTAAAGCTATTCGATTTAATTGAATTATGCTTTAAAGTGATTTTATTTCATCATTTAATGCCTTAAATTTGCCGCTTGAACTATCCATTTCTTTTAAAATTTTCTTCCGTTAATAATTTGAGTGATGCTCGATATGCTGCAGGTGCGTGGGCTGATTTTTTGGGTTTAAATTTCAATCCTACGCATGAGAAATATCTGGAACCAGCAAAAGCGAAAGAAATCTTAAGCTGGATTAATGGTCCTTTAATTTGCGGTGAATTTTCGAATCAACCTATAGAATGGATTAAAGATTTTATCCAAGCTATGGGTTTAAAAGTAATTCAAATTCCAGCCACCTATCCGAACCAAGAGGTTTTCGATATTGAGGGCATGAAGTATATTTTAGAAGTTGAAGAATCCTCTTTTGATGTAAACTTTCGATTTGCAGATGTATTTTTAACATCTGATTTGGCGGTATACAAAGAACTAAAATCAAAAACCAATAAACCTATTCTCTTTGAAACTAGAGACCTTGAGATAAACGCAGTTGAATTTGATGGAATTTCTCTTCTAGGCGAAGATGAGCCTCAACCAGGAATGCGCAACCACGGTGAGTGGACAGATTTTCTGGAAAAATGGGAAGAAGATTAAACAAAGGCGAATTTTAGATATTTTATTTTAATATCTTCTGCTCTCCATTTTTTCTCGTAATAAGTTTGAATCTTTAATTCATCTTGTAGGTCATCCTTTTCATCTATATCAAACAACAACTCCTTTATTTGAACATTTGTAGGCTCCAAAGTTTTAAGTGTGTATGAAAACAGGAAATCACTATCTGTTTTAAGGTGAATATCTTTATTTTTACCTAATAAACTGAAATACCTTCCAATAAATTTAGGGCAAGTAAGTCGTTGGCGTTCTCTAGGCTTTTGCGGTTGAGGGTCAGGAAAAGTAATCCAAATTTCATCAACCTCACCTACTTCAAAATACTCCTCAAGAAAATCAATTTGAATTCTTAAGAACGCCACATTGGAAAGATTATTTTCAATTGCAAATTTGGCACCGTTCCACATCCTAGCAGCTTTTACATCCAAACCAATAAAATTCCTGTCTGGAAATAATTGAGCTAGACCAACGGTATATTCTCCTCTCCCACACGCCAATTCTAATGTTATTGGATTGTTGTTTTTAAACACCTCTGAATGCCATTTTCCTTTTAATTGATTTCGAGCATCAAATGTATTTGGGAATGAATCGTATTCGTCAAACTTTCTAAGCTTATTCTTTGCCATAAAACAGAGTGCAAATGTAAGTTATTCTATATAAAATTTGATTGTGCTCAGAATATTATAAAGGTGTAAATCAGATTAATATTTCATCAAATTAAACTTGAATTCTAGATATTCCTGATAATTGATTATTTTCGCAAATTGTAAACCTAGTCATATGAGAGAAATCCAATTTAGAGAAGCACTT
>JAWKNQ010000035.1:0-19126 GCA_041391605.1 Bacteroidia bacterium | reverse complement strand
CAATTTTATATAGCTTTTTAAAACCTCCTAGCTTAAAACAAACCAAGCACTTGGATAACAAGATAACTAAGAAAATGGTGGATTGGATTCAGCATATGGTGTTCAATAGAAAGAGAAGGATTTATTATTTTGCAATTTTGTTAATAATTTTCTCGGTGTTTGGAATGCTAAAATTGAAACCATTAGTCTTTATGGTAGATGATATTCCTAAACACGATAAGTTGTATACAGACTTAGAGTTTATGCAAGAAAATTTTAAGGGAGTTATGCCTTTTGAAATTATTATTGACACACGTGAAGTGAATGGACTTAAAAATCTAGTTACATTGCAAAAGATATATAAGTTACAGAGAAAGTTAGAAGGTCAGGAAGATTTTTCTCGAGCAATGTCAATTGTAGAAATACTGAATTACGCCAACCAATCTTGGCATTATGGAGAACCTAATTATTATCGTTTGCCAAACAGTTTAGATTTATCTGAAATTGCAAATTATTTACCAAAAGCAGATGGGAAGAATAATCTTTTGAAATCACTGGTTGATAACGACTTTAGACGAGCAAGAATAAGTATCCAAATGGCAGACGTTGGTTCAATCCGAATGGAAGAAATTATCCAAGAAGTGAAAGCAGATGTCAAAGAGATTTTCCCAGATGAAGATTACGATGTAAAAGTGACGGGAACGTCTGTTATATTTTTAAAAGGCAACGAATTCTTAGTAAACAGCCTTGTTCAAAGTGTGATTTTAGCGTTTATTATCATCGCTTTGTTGATGGGGATGTTGTTTACATCCTTTAAGATGATACTTGTTTCTTTGCTGCCTAATGTTTTTCCTTTGCTTATAACATGTGGTTTAATGGGATTCTTTGGGATTCCATTAAAGCCTTCCACAATTTTAGTATACAGTATTGCGTTTGGTATAGCAGTAGATGATACAATTCATTTCTTGACAAAATTCAGACATGAATTGAAAATTGGAAATCGAACAATCAACGAAGTGCTTGCAATCACGGTTAGAGAAATGAGCCAAAGTATGATTTACACCTCAGTGGTGCTCTTTTGGATTTATCATTTTACTTTCTCTAATTTTCAGGGAACAGTTGCTTTAGGTGCTTTAACATCAATTACATTATTGGTTGCAATGTTTACCAATTTATTTGTGTTACCAGCATTGATACTAAGTTTTAAAAGAATTTAAATCAAAAAGTTGAGTTTGAAGATGCGGTAATAGAAGCCGACGAATTTGAAGAATAATATATGAATAAACATCCATTTGATAAAGAAGAAATCACATTCTTAGAAGGTCCACAATCCAGAACAAAAGACTTCTGGTTCGCGTTTAAAGTACTACTTGAGTTCATTAAAGGATTTAGGGTACTTCATTTTGTTGGGCCTTGTATTACAGTTTTTGGGTCTGCACGATTCAAAGAAGACCACCCACATTATATATCTGCAAGAAAAATGGCGGGTATGATTGCCCAAAAAGGATTTACAATAATGACAGGTGGAGGGCCAGGTATTATGGAAGCTGCAAATAGAGGTGCATTTGAAGTAGGAGGAAAGTCGGTAGGCTGCAATATCGTTTTGCCTTTTGAGCAAGACCCTAATCCATATCTACATAAATTTACAAATATTAGATATTTTTTCGTCCGAAAAGTATTATTGCTTAAATACTCATATGGCTTAGTGGCGATGCCTGGAGGCTATGGAACAATAGACGAGCTATTCGAGGTGCTTACACTTATTCAAACAACAATGATTAGTAAGTATCCAGTTGTTATTTTTGGTAAAGAATACCATAAAAAACTATTGGAATATATTGATGATTTGATTGTTAACGAAACAATTAGTCCTGAAGATAAACATTTGTTTATAGTTACTGATAGCATTGAAGAAGCGGTTGATTTTATAGCGCATCATACAATTGTTCCTTTTGGATTAACTAAGCAAAAAAGAAGTAAAATTCTTGGCGAGAAATAATGCCAAGTACATCCTAAATTCAAATACATGACAAAGCAAAAAAAATCATCTGAGTCTCATACTATAATGAATGAGATTGTGTTGCCCAATGACACAAATACATTGAACAATTTAATGGGAGGGAAACTTCTACATTGGATGGATATAGTTGCAGCAATTTCAGCGCAAAAGCATTGCAATAATATTGTGGTAACAGCAAGTGTAGATGGCGTTTCATTTAAAGAAGCTATTCGTTTAGGAGATGTTGTGACATTAGAAGCCTATGTTACACGCTCTTTTAACACAAGTATGGAAGTGTATATTGAAGTATATGCTCAGAATATACCAAGAGGTGAAAGATATAAATGCAATGATGCCTATTATACATTTGTTGCTATTGATTCCAGAAATAAGCCTGTTAAAGTGCCTGCAGTTGAACCTGAATCTGAAGATGAGAAGTTGAAGTTTGATGGAGCTATTCGCAGACGACAAGTGCGATTGATAATGGCTGGAAAACTAAAAAAGGGCGAAGCAACAGAGTTGCTTGAGTTTTTAAAAGACAGTAATTAATTGCTTTCAAATAGTCGGGTTAAATTATATTACTGATTATCTTACGTTTAGATTCATTTTTTGAATTAAATAATACTATCCCTATTTTTGTATATCAACTACAAAGTATTAAATATCCTTTTCGAAATTCAATAATCTAATTCGGTTACACAAAACTAATTAATGGAACAATTTTTTGATATAGATTTAACAAGATGGGATATGCTCCTTTTGTATCTTGTGCCAGCTTCAATTAATTTTGCTTTATTCACATACACAATCTTTTATTTACCGAAAAATAAAACCAATTTATGGTTTGCAGTTTTTGTTGTATTTATTGCATTCTGGCAAACTGGTGAAGGTATGATGCGATTAAGCACCAACCCAACAACTGCAGATATGTGGTATAACATAATGGGAATAATTGCAGTGTTTATAATTCCATTTGGCATGCGATTTACATTTGCCAATTTTAAAATTCAAACCAAATATTCTCTATTTGTTTTGATATTTACCCAATTTCTGCCCGCTATTCTTTTTGTAGGAATGATGTTGGCTGGTTTAGATCAATACAATTTAGTAAAGTCAGAGAATTGGCACTGGGTGTTCAATCCAATACCTTCTCCAGCCACTAATGCCATCTATTTATGGATCTCCTTGAATGGTGTTTTTATGCTTTCAATTCTGATTTATAATCTTCTTAAATCTGAAAAGGGAAGTGTCATGCGAAGCCAAACTTTTTTACTTACTATTGGTTTTATGATACCTTTAGTAGGTGGATTAATTGGTGAAGTTTTGCTTCCTGTTTTCTTAAATATGGACGGAATGCCCATTACAACACCATTGTTTACATTCTTTTCACTTTCTGCATTAATAGCAATATTGTACTATAGAATGTTCGAGTATTCTCCTATGCAACATTGGGAGCTAATAGTCGAATCTATGAATGAAGGTATTGTCATCCTAAACAATCATAGACAAATTATGTACGCTAATAATGCAATGTTTAATGTATTAGGTCATAATAAAGACAGTTTGTATGGCTTAGATGAATCCGAATTGTTTGTTGATAATCAAACTCCAAAAGATTCTTTGAATGCAGAAATAAATAAACAATTTGAATGTCGTTTGAAAGCTGTATGTGGGAAGGAAGTATGGATGATTGTTAGTTATTCTCCATACACTGATCGCACAGGTAAAATAATTGGTACAATCTGTTTGTTCACAAATATTGATTTACAGAAAAAAGCGGAGGATTTAATTACTGACGAAAAGAACAAGTTAAAATTAGCCATTGAATCTGGAAAGATGGTTTCTGTTGAAGCTGATTTTATTAAAAACACTGTTAATTATTCGAGGAATGCCATAAAGTTAATGGGTTTAGATGCCACTGTAACAGATATTAGAAATTCTATAGAAAAGAACATTCATCCTGATGATGTAATAATGATTCGCGAAGCCATTCAAAATCGATTGGCTAATGACAAAATTGGGGATTTACAGTTTAGATTTATTCGTCCAGATAATGGCGATACGATTTGGCTAGAAAGAAGAGGTGAAACATTGTTAGATGTTAACGGAAATCCTATTGGTTTTCAAGGTATATTGGTAGATGTTACCCAAAGTAAGAAATCAGAGATCAAGTTGAAAGAGCTTTTACAAATCACAAACGATCAAAATGAGAGACTTCAGAATTTTACTTATATTGTTTCACATAATATTAGATCCCATAGTGCAAATATTTCTGGCTTAGTGTCCTTTATCAAAGATAGTAACCATTCTGATGAATTTAACATGTTGTCCAAGAGCTCTGAAATGTTGTCAGAAACTATTGAAAATCTAAATGAAATAATTACCTTCCAGAAAGAAGCAAGTACAAATTTCCAACAATTAAATTTGAAAACGGAAATAAATAAAAACACTTGATGCTATAAGCGAACAAGTTATATCAAGTGATTTAAAGGTTGAGTATAATTTTGATGAGAATGAAACAATTTATGCCGTCTCATCCTATTTGGAAAGTATTCTTTTAAATTTGTTTACAAATTCAATCAAATATAGAGACCCGAAAAAGAAAGCCAATTGTTAAAATTTCAATTGAGAAGCGTGAAAAATCTTGTCTTGTATATTTTGAAGACAATGGAATGGGTATTGATTTAAGCAAAAATGGCAAGGATGTATTTGGAATGTATAAAACCTTCCATAAACACAAAGATTCAAGAGGTTTAGGTTTGTTTATCACAAGAAATCAAATTGAATCCATGAATGGTAGAATTGATTTAAAAGCGAACCTGGAAAAGGAAGTATTTTTATCCTTAATTTCATGAATGAAGAAAAAGAAACACAAGATCAAGAGCCATTAACCGCTAAAGTATGAGTTGTATTATTAAGTTTGTGTTTGCAGTTGGAAGAAAGGTTTACCAATTTATTATAAAATAAAAAAGTGCTTTGCTTCTATGTGTTATAGAAACAAAGCACTCTGAAAATTAATTGCTTTTATCAATTAAGCCCAAGCGCAGATTAAACCACCCATTAAGGCCATATTCACTATCCAAAAGCCTGCGCTGATTGCAATGTATTTAAAACCTCTGCGTTCGTAAAGTGAAGAAGTGCCAATAATTGGCAAAGCTATAAATAGACCTGCCAACACTCCATGGAAGGCTCCATGTTTAAAAGTGCGAAATAAATTAGCATATTCAAAAGGCTCTCCATTCACCATCATGGTTAAAGTTCCTGTCTTTTGTGCATCAGGTAATCCTTGTTTTAAGGATTCAATACCCATTTGATGAATAACAATTGGGTTTAAAATTAGAGCTAACATCAATGCAAAGACAAATGACATACCGAAAATAAGGGCCATGTTTGCTCCTTTTTTCATCTCTTCTGCATCATTAACTCCAATAGATTTCATCCAGGCATTTCCAAAAACTTTCGGGTTGTACCAAATCATTCCTACAATCATAGGAATTAAGGCTGCGACTAATACGGCTACAAAATTCATAATATTTTATTTAGATTAATAAATCAAAGAAAAGGAATACTTACAAGATTTAAAAGTTAACTTTTACTCTTGATGTTTGATTAATTGGGCAATTCTTGGGTTAAATAGCTTATAAACAGTTTTTTGTGATGGTTTCTCAATGGTTTAGTGTATAAGCTTCAGCACCCCATGTGATTTCTGATTGGAGCCACAAGCTTCCATCTGAATGAAAAAATAATAGACACCGTCTGGAAAATTGCCGCCATTCCAGGCTTCATTCTCAGATTCAAATATTTGAATTCCCCATCTATTAAAGATTTGAATCTTGAAATTAAAAGGGGGATATTTATCTGGAAAGTAATCGTTGATTAAATCTCCATTCGGTGTAAAGACATTTGGGAATTGAAATATGCGGGTTAAATCCGTTTCCTTAATGTCTACTTCTCGTTCATATGGACAATTGTTTTTGTTTAACCCATAAACTATGTATTTGCCATTCATATTGATGTACAAGATACTATCTCTATAATCGTTATCCACTAAATTTGCTGGTTCAGATTTCCAATTAATAGTGTTAAAACCACCTTGAAGTCTTAGCCATGCTTCAAGTTGATTCGTGTTTGGATTGCATTTCAAACTATCGGGTAATAAATCGACAACACTATTATCGTTTTCAATTTGAATTGTGTCATATGTGTTACAGTTACCCAAGGTGATATTTAACCAATATTCACCAGATCCATTTACAATTAAAAAACTATCTGTGCTTCCATCGTTCCACAGATAGGATGCAGTTTGATAAAAAGTATCAGGAAATATGCTCAAGGATTGTGACTCACAGAGAAATATATCTTCTGGTAAATTGAATTCAATTCGGTCAAATACAGTTACCTTCTTCTTTAAAGAATCTACACAATTCCCTTTAGCGGCAATGAGTTTTACCTCAAATGTACCAGCTGTTGGGTATTTGTAATAGCCATTTTTTAGTGTTGAGGTATCGTTTAGGGTTGTGCTATCACCAAATGTCCAAAAATAGGAGTCAGCATTTTGACTGTTATTTGTAAAAAATACCTCTCTATTGCAATTTACACTTGGATTCACAAAGGCGGAAGTAGTTTCAAAAACACAATTCTGAACATTAAATTGGTAATCGCGTTTAGTATCACCAATTAATACGCCATTTCGATATTCTTTAACCAATATACCTACCACAAACTGACCTTGAAGTGTTGGTGTGAGTTGTAAAAGACCTGTGTTGCGATTTAAATTTACAGTAGGTGAAGAAGGTATGGCATTATTTGGATTGTAACCAGATTCAAATGTGATTTGAGAGAATGGTGCTTCTTCGTATTCGTTGCATTCCGGTCGTGGATCTGAAAATGTCGCTCCTGTATATGGAAGGAAGAACTCATAGACTAAACTATCACCATCTGCATCTGTTGCAGAATGATCAAAGATTAACGGGGCATTTGTACACAAGAAATTTGGTGGTAAATTTTTAAACTCAGGACTTGAGTTATACCCAATCCCTGTGGTGTCATTTACGCGAGTCCAAATATTGTCTCCTGTGCTTAAAGGACTGACAATGTTTACTATAGTATTATTTCTGCAACATCTTTGAAAGCTGATGTAATATCCCCCTTTGATGGGTGGTAAAATCATTGTGGTAATGTATTCGTAGGCATCTACACATGCATTTGGAGATATCTTGATGCAATTGTAATTGGTTTTGGAAACACGAATTGGATTTCCTCTTGGCACTGATTGGCATAAGTTTGGTAAATATTTGCCTGAATCTCCTTCAAAGACTGCAAAATTAGCATATTCGTCTAAGGCAATTGCTCCAGGATTTCCATTGTAGCAATCGATGTACAGTTTAAGCTTAACTTCATATAAACTATCAGAAATATGCGTATAGGTCATTTCCCCACCTACAATATGTGTTGCTTGTAAATGGCCAATGCATAGAAAACATATAATGAAATAAAGCCTTTTCAATGTTTATACAGACGTTAATTACCTCGATTTAGTTGCAAGATACACTGAAAATTGAATTTTTATGACCCTTTTGTGTTATTTTAAAATAGTGACCTGTATTATTTCAAATTTGAAACAATTTCCCAAGTTCTGTTTGCTTGAAGGTGAAGCATCTCTATACCATTCTTTACTTGAGCATTTCGATCTGCAAAAAGTTTCATCATTTCAGTTTCTATAGGATTGTATACTAAATCAAAGAAATGCATTTTAGAATTGATTTTTTCGTAAGGAAGTGGAAGGATTTTGTTTTGATTTGAATGTTCTTGATACATGCCAACAGGTGTACAATTGATAATCAAATCATATGATTTAAGATTTAGATTCTTGTATTGTATTGGGAAACTTGTTCTACCTACTTCATCAAATTCAACTTTCCATTGCTTAAGGGCATATTGAACGGCCTTAGATGAACCTCCACTCCCTAATACAAGAGCTTTTTTGGGCTTGTGTTTTAACCACGATTTTAAACTTTTTGAGAACCCGTAGTGGTCTGTGTTATAGGCGGATAATGATATTCTATTGTCTATGGTTCTTTCAACTAATACAAGATTACAAGCGCCAATTTCTTCAACTTCTTCACTCAAGAATTCACAATAGTCTAAAATAGATTCTTTGTGAGGAATGGTAACATTAAATGCAATCAAGTCGCTATTGTCTAGAACCAATTGATTAATGTCATTTATATTCTTTATTGGAAATGCTTTGTATTCCCAATCCTTAATATTTAGTTCCTTAAATTTATTTGAAAAGTATTTTGGAGAAAATGAATGCCCCAAAGGGTAACCGACTAATCCAATTAAAGGCATAGTGATTTAGACTTCTTTGTCAACTTGCTTGATGGTTTCAATGACAGGATCTTTCTTGCCCATTTTTGCTCTTATGAATTCAATGATTATAGGCAATAAAGAGAAACCAATAATTGCAAAAATTACAAGCTCGAAGTTCTTTTGTATAAATGCATTCTTGCCTAATAAGAATCCTAATGTTGTGACACCTCCAACCCATAGAATTGCTCCAAGGACGCAATTGATGATGTATTTTTTATATAACATTGAACCGGCCCCAGCAACAAAAGGAGCTACAGTGCGTACTATCGGTACAAAACGAGCAATAATAACGGTCTTTCCTCCGTATTTAGCATAGTATGCTTCGGTTTTTTCGATGTGTTTCTTCTTTAAAAACAAGAGTTTCTCTTTACTCTTAATTAAATTTCCAAAGAATTTTCCAATAAAGTAATTCGTATTATCTCCAAGTAAGGCCGCAAGGATTAGCAAAGGAATTAATATCGCAATATTCAAACTACCCTCTGATGCTGCTAGAGCACCTGCTGCAAATAATAAAGAGTCGCCAGGCAACAAAGGCATTACAACTAAGCCAGTTTCTACAAAAATTATCAGGAAAAGTATCGCATATATCCAAATGCCATATTCGCCTACCCAGTCTTTGAGATAATCGTTTAAGTGCAAAAGAATGTCAAGACCTTTTTTGATAATTTCCATGTGGCAAAAGTAAGATGTATTTTCGAGGCTTAAAAGCGATATTTTTATTTAGATACTAAAGGCTTCTTTTTCCTAATAAAAGAATTAGATGTTTAAATTTACTTTGAGAAAAGTGGTGCTTTTGCTGCCAAGACTCACCTATAACGCAAAAACACAGTTTTTATGATATTGGAATTATACATAAGTATATGATAAGTATTTATAGCAGCTAAGGTTTAAATTAGGCGTTCTTTAAATATGAAATCTATTATCGTTTGTATTATGATTGCACTGCTCATTGTAGGAAGCAGCTGCAGTGGCAGCAAAAGCGTTGCCAGTAAAAATCACAGGAACAGTTGTGCCAATGCCTTTTAAACAAGGTGTTGACACCTCCATGTGTTTACTTGTTTGTTAATTTGATAGGCAATATTATTCTGCTTATCTTCGTTGCTCTAATATGAAAAAGGCTTTAGGTATTATTTCCATTCTATGTATTCTGTTAATTGGCTTTAGCAGTTGTGGTAGTAAGCGAATGGGAGGAGGTAAGCAAAAGAAGAGTTGCAATTGCGGTTTTTAATTCGGTTTCTTTATTCGAAAATATTCTGATTATCTAATATACTCAGGTAATTGTAGTACCGAGTAGGAGGAAGTCTTTCTTCTTCATAAGCTTTAATAACAGCACACTCAGGTTCATTAAGGTGAATGCAATTGTTGAACTTGCAAGCGTGCATCATTTCTCGAATCTCAGGAAAATAATGACCAATTTCTGTCTTTTCTAAATCAATTATACCAAAGTCACGGATTCCAGGCGTATCAATTATGGCTGTTTCACTGTCAATGAAAAACATTTCAGCAAATGTTGTGGTGTGTTTCCCTCTTTGATGTGAATCGCTAATGGTGTTCACCCGTTGTAATGCAGTCGGCAACATGGCATTTAATATACTTGACTTCCCAACTCCTGAATGCCCGCTTATCAAGACTTTCTTTCCAGAAATATGCTCGCTTAGTTGTTTATTGGGGCTAAAAGCGTCATCTATTAAGGAACTTAGAATACAAGGATAACCGAGCGATTCATATAGCTGTTTTAAATACTTAAAATACTGATGTTCTTCTTCTGTGTACAGATCGAACTTATTAAAGACTAAGGAAACAGGAATGTGATATGCTCCAGCCATCACTAGAAATCGATCTATAAAACCCAATGAAGTCTTAGGGGAAGATAAAGTTACAACCAATAAAGCCAAGTCGATGTTCGCTGCAATTATTTGCCCTTGTTTGCTGAGTTTATTGCTTTTGCGAATGATGTAGTTGTCTCGGGGATAAACAGAAGTGATTACTCCATTTGTGTCGTCGCCACTGTCTTCAAAATCGTATTCTACCCAATCGCCAACCGCTACTGGATTGGTAGTGTCAATTTCTTTAAGTCTAATTTTCCCTTTTATTCTCGCATCTAAAACAGACAAATCACTTTGTCTAATTTTATACCAACTGCCAGTAGATTTAACGACAATGCCTTTCACACGATTTTAAAAAATGTTTTGACAGATTTTCATGGTTGTGTCGCTTTTACCCATGGTATAAAAGTGTAAAACCGGAACATTAGCTTTCATTAATTCTTTGCATTGTTCGGTTGCCCAACGGGTTCCAATTTCCTTGACAATATCGTTGTTTTTAGCTTGTTCCACTTCATCTGTTAAATCGTCAGGTAAATCGATGTGAAACAATTTAGGTAATAAAGTGAGTTGAGATTTAGCAGTAAGAGGTTTTATTCCTGGAATTATTGGAACATTTATATCGTTTTCTCTGCATTTCTCCACAAATTCAAAGAATTTTGAATTGTCAAAGAACATTTGTGTTACAATAAATTGAGCTCCAGTTTCTATTTTCTTTTTCAGGAATTTCATGTCCGATTTTAAATTCGGAGCATCTTGGTGTTTTTCTGGATACGCAGCAGCACCTATGCAGAAATTTGTGATGTTTGCATTTGATAATTCTTCATCTATATAAACTCCATTGTTCATATTGCTTATCTGCTGAATAAGTTCCAGTGAATTCGAATTGCCTCCTTTTTCGGCAATAAACATACGTTCGCTTTTGGCGTTATCACCTCTTAAAGCAAGTACATTGTCGATGCCTAGGAAGTTTAAATCAATTAAGGCATTTTCAGTGTCTTCACGTGTAAAACCTCCACAGATGATATGAGGAACTGTGTCTATTTTATATTTATGCATGACCGCTGCACAAATTGCAACTGTACCTGGCCTTTTCTTTGTTGACACTTTCACAAAAGAACCATCTGGTCTTTTCTTTTCTACGTAATCCTCCCTGTGATAAGTAACATCAATAAACGATGGATTAAATTCCATTAATGGATCTATTCCTTTGTAAATACTATCAATACTATCGCCTTTTAGAGGTGGTAGTATTTCAAAAGAGAATAAAGTCTTTTTTGATTTTTTTATGTGTTCGATAATTTTCATCTTAGAACGTTACATTTAAAATCTTTAATTCTTCACCTCGTTTTACTTCTATCGTTGTTGAATCTCCTTTGTTGAATTCGCCCAATGCTTTCATATAGTCTTGAATACTTACAATTGTGAAGCTGCCCATTTTCGTAATGACATCTCCTTTTAGCAAGCCGGCTTTATCGCCTGGTCGGTCTGCATTTACACCATCAACTCTCAAACCAATTCCATCATAAATATAATCAGGCATGATACCAAGTGTTACCTTGAAACTCATTTTTGTGCTCTCTTCTGTTTTAGTAGCAGTAAACGGCATCTCTTTCTTTTTGTTCACCGATTTAATTACTTTCATACTTACTTTATAGACGTTGTACATACCATCGTAATTAATCAAATGTTCATCATCAGATGGCATATGGTAATCGTAGTGTTGTCCAGTGAAAAAATGCAAGACAGGAATATTGGAGTAATAAAAGCTTGTGTGGTCTGAACTTCCTGTTCCACCTTCCGTTGTTTTGATTTTTATTATGCTGGTATCCGTTTTAAGTGATGAAATAGATTTCTTCCAAGCGGGTGTAGTACCAACTCCGTATATCATTAATGTTTTCTTTGTTGAATCTAATCGACCGACCATGTCGTAATTCAACATATACAAAACTTTATCTAAATCCACTCTTGGGTGTTTCACAAAGTAATTGCTTCCCAGCAAGCCCTGCTCTTCTCCACTAAACGCAATAAACACATAATTGTTTTTTCTGTATTTTCTTGTCTTCTTAATTTTGCGCATCAACTCCAGCATCATAGCGACACCGCTCGCATTGTCATCGGCACCGTTGTGGATTTGTCCGCCCTTAGTATCCCTACTGCCTCCGTATTCATTGTAACCGAGATGATCTTGATGAGCACCAATGATGATGGTATTCTTTTTATGGTTGTTAATGAAACCTACGACGTTGTGGGCAGTTGAATTTAATTGTGCGATGTCTACCTTGAATGAGATGTCTTTTGAGTTTAATAAGGAAGATTGATTGCCGTTTACAAAAATAACAGGAATATCTCTTGGAGTAACATTTCGTTGCAATTTACCACTTGGGATTTCATACATGGTATCCGTGCGAATAAATACAACTCCTGATGCACCGTGTTTTATGGCTTGATCTACTTTGTAGTTGAGGCTTTCATACGCATTGAATTTGCCGTGCACTTTACCTGAATCAGGAGATCCAATTTGAATAATAAAAACTTTTCCTCTAATGTTGTTTGTGTCTGAATAGTCGTTGTGATTGAGTTCTGGCGCTTCAATTCCAAATCCCGCAATATGAGTTGGAGCTTTTTGTAATTCAGCTTTGTTGCTGCTTTGAGATAAGGGATAGAAGTTTCCGTTCTCAGCCTTTAATTGTTTGATTAACATGGTTCTTTCCACCCAGGTTAAAGGTTCTTTACATTGAGAAATACGAATCTTAATGATTTCAAATTCTTGGAAAAAAGAGCCATTATCATCGCCAATAGGAGTAAGATTGTATTTTTTAAATTCGTCAGCGATATATAAGGAAGAACGTTTTTCGCCAGAGGAACCAGTTAAACGACCTTCCAATTGATCGCTAGCCAAATAAGTGATATCGTTTTTAAATCGAGAAACGACATCCTTTTTTTTCTGAGCGTTCAGAGTAAGAGAGAAACAAATAGAAAATATAGTGAAATAAATTAAGCGCATTTTTTAAAATTTGTGCGAAGATACTATGAATTTTAAAGAAACGCTAATTGAAGGACTAGTATTGATTCTATACTATATTTTTGATTTTACTTACGGAGTGTTTTTGTCGAAAACAGGAGTAGGAGGGATAGGGCCCGAACTATTGAATATTGGAAATGTTTTAGGGATGATTCGGCCTTGGAATTTGGAAACAGTAATAACCGCACAACCCCCAAATGCGTATCTACCTCTTCTGACTTCAACAAGTTTCATAAAATGTGTCAATTCATTTCCTATTTCATTTCGACCAATATGTTCCACTGAAAGAAAATGTGTTTCGTTGTCGAAAATTAATGTAAAGCCAGTTTGCAGTAAACTGTCTGGAATTGATAAGGAGTATTCTCCAGTTGAATCTGTTGTTGTTACATATTTAGTTTCTTCAATTTCAACAAGTACATGAGACAATGGTTTTTTAGTGAGTGAATCAAAAACATGGCCCTTAATTGTTTTCATCAAAGTGGGTTCTGAAGCAGTTTGATTTAATGGTGTTTGAGAATTGATAGAATCTTTAGTATTTGTAACATGAATTGGTGTTTTTGAGATTTGAGCATTTAGTTTGCGCGGAATTAAATTAAACACAAATAGACATAATAAAATGAGTTTATGAGTAAGACTGTAAAGACGCTTTTTATCTGTTTGTAAGTCTCGGTTTAACTGATCATGATTAAAACGGCCGCATGAATTTGTGGGTTGCTTTAAGAAATAATCTATAATTTGTTGGTCGCTCATCAATGAGAAATCGACAACTGTTTTAGAGCAAGATGCACAAAACTTTCCCTTTTTTACTTCCGTCATCTTGTCCCAATCTTCATGGCATGGTGTACTGATTTGAACTTGATAGTTTGTTTTGGGTTTAAATAGATTTAGCATGGGCAATGTTTTTTATTTTGTAAAAACAGGAGTAGGAGGGATTGGTGAATTTATGCGCAATTGTTCCCTTGGTGTTTCTATGCCTTTGATATCCAAATCAACCTCTGGACCCCAAAGTTGTGTTAAGCCACGTGTACAGCTTGTTCTTTTGACTTGTGCTTTTTTGTTTCTAAAAGAATGAATGAGTTCATTCCCAACTTCGTTTTTTGTGATTTGAATAGTTTGATTGTACTCACCATTGTGAAACAATAACAAAGAAAATCCAGTGTTTAAAAAACTATCTGGGATGTTATAATTTCTAAACGCAACTATTCATTGTGTCATCTTTACCTTATATATGAATCTGTTCTTGTATTTGTGTTTGCATTGAAACAATAAACTTCCACTCAGACATACAGGACTAACATTCGGACCTGTCATAAACACGTCCTTTTATTACTTTTGATTTCGAACTTTTTGTTATTATCTCCTTATGAGAAGAATAGCTTGAGTCGTCTGTATGGATGATAGAAAATGGAGTTTTAGGTTTTGATTGTGCTTCACTTATTTGTGGAATAAGATTAAATAAGAACAAGGCGTATGATATACATTTACTGAACACGCTAATCTTTTTTGTTTTATCCAGGATCAATTTTCGATCTAATTGTTCGTTTCTAAAGTTGCCGCATATTTTGGTTTTATGCTTTAAAAAATAATCAATAATCTGTTGGTCGCTCATCAATGAGAAATCGACAACTGTTTTAGAGCAGGACGCACAAAACTTTCCCTTTTTCGCTTCCGTCATCTTGTCCCAATCTTCTTGGCATGGTGTACTGATTTGAACTTGATAGTTTGTTTTGGGTTTAAATAGATTTAGCACTAGACGTGTTTTATTTTGAAAAAACAGGAGTAGGAGGAGTTGGGAAATCTTGACGAAATGGATTCGGCTCATTTGATTTTTTGCATGGGCATCTTGACCGACATCCATCACCTACCGTCACTGTATCATATTTCCTGCTATGTAAAGGTACCACCGGTTTATGCTTTCTTTAATTCGTACAAATTGTGTGATAATGTATTCCCAATTTCGTTTTCTGTAATTTTGAATACACGTGTATTATAGCCCAGGGCTGATATCTTTAGTGAAAAGCCATGTTTCAATAAACTGTCTGGAATTTCAGTTGTGTCATTCGTATCAGGTAGCAGGCGTAATGTAAGTCTGCACCTACAAATTCTACTCTTACATCTTGTAATGGTAAAGGTTGTCTTGAGGCAAATACTCGACCCTTTAAAATACCTGTATGTTCTTTAATTGTCTTTTTCTGTATACTGTCTTTTGTGGAAATTGTTTCGATTGGTGTTGCCTTTTTCACTCTCTGAGCCAATCCTTCTCGAGGAAATAATTGGAGAGAAATGAGACGAGATATGGCTAGTGCTTTTGAAAGAGATTTAGTTTTTTATTCTTTTCAGGAATTAAATCTCTGCTGAGTTGATCCGTGGTAAAATGACCACAAGTGTTTCCTTTCTGATTGGATATAAAGTCTATGATTTGTTGATCGCTCATCAAGGTGAAATCAACAACTGTTTTTAGAACAAGATGCACAAAACTTTCCCTTTTTTACTTCAGTCATTTATTCCAATCTTCATGACAAGGAGATTAATTCACGTCGATTTTGATACACGTTTTGGTTTCAACAAATTGAACATAGGCGAAAAGATTACAGAAGAAAAAATTATTCTCTAATTCATTTGACGTGGAGAACTAATAAAATGCTGCAATTTGATTTATTTATTAAAAACAGTGCTTGGAGGAATTGGATTGTTTAAGTCATTCTCCACCATCAGCAGTGATTATCCGTTTTTGATTCAGTTCTTTGCTTTGCGTAATTTAGGTAAATATGCATCAGAACTAAGAATTCCAGCGTACTTATTCTTTTTGGAACTGGTTTGCTACTATATCCGCCCGGTCCAGTATTTACACACAGACCTGCAGAAATTAAGCTAAATCCTCTTACACCTGATCTAGAAGAAACATTATTTGAAGATACAAGAAATGAATTAAATCGTTGCCGATTGCATTTTTGAAGCCATCACCACTCTCATCGTATATAAGGTTTATTGCAAAATCAATTTGAACTCATCTAATAACAAGGAATCAGGTAAATACAAAGTGTAATAACCTGAAGAATCTGATTTACACGAATAATTTGTTCCATCGAATTGAACACTCACACCTGCCAGAGGTTTTCTGCTTAATGAATGGGTATCTGTCCTTTTAAAACACCTGTAAACGGACTTTTCTTGTCTAATTGGAAAGCAGTTTTATCAAGATGTTTAAGGTTGTCATCTGTTTGGATATGAGTAGGAGCTTTATTTGAATTCTTTTGCGCCAATCCTTCTCGTGGAAAAATGTTTATTAGAAAGACAGACACAGCAATTGCTTTTTTTGCAACATTGTAAGCTTTTCTTTCTCAGGAATTAAATCGCGGTTTTAATTGGTCGGGTTTGAAATGACCACATGAGTTTCCAGCGTTAAGAGCAAGAAAGTCTAATATTTGTTGATCGCTCATCAACGTAAAATCAACAACAGTTTTGGAACACGATGCACAAAATTTCCCATTTTTTACTTCAGTCATTGCATTCCAGTTTTCATGACAAGGATTCGTTAAATGAACTTGAATATGCGATTTAGGTTTAAACAAAAAGAACATAGGCGAAAAGATTACAGGAGAAAAATTATTCTCTAATTCTTTTGACGTAAGAAGATATAAATCTGCTGCATCTTATGTTTTCAAGCACAGAAATACAATCCGTTTTACACTGAAATCATGAATGATACTTAAAGTTTAACAATCTTGCACAATAAATATGACCAAGGTCAGTTTCATTTTATATAGGTTTATCAACGGTTCTGGGGCTTTATGATTTGAATCATAAAGCTATCATGTTCTCAATAATAGTTTTGCTCTATAATAATTCAAAAAATGAAGAATATATATATTTAGCGACGCTGATTTTTGCATCTGGAACTTTCTTAATGGTTTCATGTGGTGGAGGTTCAAATGCAGGAAATGAATCAAATGAGAGTAACACTCAAACTCAAAGAAGTATGATTGAGAAATAGTTTCTTATGATCCTGAGAGGAAGGAAAAGAGATTTACATAAGGGAAAATGTGATATCGGTCCTTTGGATGCCAAGATGGCAGCAATTGGAAAAGATGCTGCTGAAACAAAATGCACCTCTTGTCATAGGTTAACCGAAGAAAAACTTGTTGGACCAGGATGGAAAGGAGTTACTACAAGGCATGAACCATTTTGGATAATGAATTTTATAACAAATCCTGACCCAATGATAGATAAGGATCCAGTTTTACAAGCTCAATTGGAAATGTGCTTAGTGAGAATGCCAAATCAGGGTTTGTCTGATGATGAAGCGAGAAATATTGTTGAGTATATGCGTCAATTAGATGGCGCTCAATAATATTGATATTAAAAGAATAATAGAAATAATATGAAAAATAAAAATTTAAAATTGAGCATTTTGGCGATTGCAATTATTGCCTTTGCCGTTTCTTGTAAGCCAAAGAATACGAGCAATGCTGTTAGTGGTGATGCCGCGGCTAAAGTATATATTGCTCCTGGTCAATACGATGAGTTGTATAATTTTGTATCAGGTGGATTTAATGGGCAATTGAGTGTCTATGGATTGCCAAGTGGAAGATTGTTTCGCTCTATTCCTGTTTTTTCTGTAGACCCAGAAAAAGGTTGGGGTTATAGCGAAGAAACTAAGCCTATGTTAAATACTTCTCATGGTTTTGTGCCTTGGGATGATGCTCACCATCCAGAACTTTCTCAAACAAATGGAGAGTTAGATGGAAGATGGTGTTTCATTAACGGAAACAATACACCAAGAGTTGCTAGAATTGATTTGAAAACGTTCAAAACAACTGAAATTTTAGAATTGCCAAATAGTGCTGGAAATCACTCTTCTCCCTTTGTAACTGAAAATACAGAATATGTAGTAGCTGGTACTCGTTTTAGTGTTCCTGGAGATTATGAAAATGGCGATGTGCCAATTAGCTCTTATAAAGAGAATTTTAAAGCACATATGAGTTTTATTTCCGTAAGTAAAGAAGGAGCAATGGATATTGCGTTTCAGTTGCGTTTACCTGGAGTAGATTTTGATAAAGCACATGGAGGGAAAGGTCCTTCTCATGGCTGGTTTTTCTTCTCATGTTATAATGTTGAACAAGCTAACTCACTTTTGGAAGTGAATGCTTCACAAAAAGATAAAGATTTTATCATGGCAGTGAATTGGAAGAAAGCTGAAGAATACGTGAAAGCTGGTAAAGGTAAAATTGAATCTGTATCCTATGCACATAATACGTGGGACGAAAGTACTCAAAGTGCAAAATCTGAAATTAGAAAAGAAGTATTGGTGTTAGATGCGACCATGTTTAAAGACATTTGTTATTTCATGCCATGTCCAAAATCGCCACATGGAACCGATGTTGATCCAACTGGTGAATATATCTGTGGAAGTGGAAAACTTGCTGCTTTGATTCCTGTCTTTAGCTTTAGTAAAATGATTAAGGCAATTCAAAACAAAGAATTTGAAGAAGACTACGAAGGTATTCATGTATTAAAATATAAATCTGTATTACATGGCGAAGTTAAAAAGCCAGGCTTAGGGCCATTGCACACTGAGTTTGATGGAAAAGGAAATGCTTACACAAGTATGTTTGTTTCTTCTGAAATAGTGAAATGGAATTTAAAAACATTAGAGGTTTTAGACAGAGTCCCAACTTATTATTCAGTTGGTCACTTAATGGTGCCAGGTGGAGATACTAAAAAACCATATGGTAAGTACTTAGTTGCCTATAATAAAATAACTAAAGATAGATACTTGCCTACAGGTCCTGAGCTTACTCAAAGTGCGCAATTGTACGATATTAGTGGTGACAAAATGCAGTTAATACTCGATTTTCCTACAATAGGCGAACCTCATTATGCTCAAGCTGCTCCTGCAGATCTTATTCGAAATAACGGACAGTTAAA
>JAWKNQ010000034.1:0-19483 GCA_041391605.1 Bacteroidia bacterium | reverse complement strand
CATTAATTCTGTCTTTGCCATGGTTCTAATCTCTTGAACCAAACCTTGACCTTCTTCGAAAGTCTTGTGCATTTTCCAATTTCCGGCTGCAATTTTTTTTCTACTCATAATTTTTCCCAAGTTCTATATTTTGATTCTAATGTATATATGTGATTTAATATTTGTTTATCGTTTTCTGTAAGCGTAATACCTCTCCTTTGCATTACCAATTCGGCGGTTTGATAAGCTTTGGTGCTTGCATAGGTATCAAAGCCCTGAGCTCCACCCCAACTAAATGATGGGATAAAGTTTCTTGGGAAACCAGACCCAAATATATTGGCGGAAACCCCAACTACTGTTCCAGTATTAAACATTGTGTTGATTCCACATTTGCTGTGATCTCCCATAAATAATCCGCAAAATTGTGTACCTGTTTTTTCAAAACGTTCTGAATCATAATTCCAGAGTTTTACAATTTCGTAATTGTTTTTCAAATTACTAGTGTTTGAATCAGCACCAATATTACACCATTCTCCTAATACTGAATTTCCAAGAAATCCATCATGTCCTTTATTAGAGTATCCTATTAATATAGAATTACTTACTTCACCTCCAACCTTACAATAAGGACCAACAGTAGTTCCGTTATAAATTTTTGCTCCCATCTTTAAGGTGGCATGCTCACATAAAGCAAAAGGACCTCTAACTAAGGAGCCCTCCATAATTTCAGCCTCTGTACCAATATAAATTGGCCCTTCACTTACGTTTAATACTGATGCTTCAACTTTTGCTCCTGGTTCAATAAAAATAGAGTGAGTTCCTAAAACAGTATTTGATTTACTTATCGCTTCTGAAGTTCTACCTTTAGTTAACAAACTAAAATCATTGTTTATCTCTTGGTGGTTGAATGTAAATAGATTATGAACTTTCCCTATAAGAACACAAGAACTTGATGCTTGAACCTTATCCGCGGATAAAGCCTCATCAAAATGAGTTCCTCTGTATGCAATCAAGGTATCATGTAAATAGAGGGCTTGGCCTACTTCTAAACCTTTAATTTGAGAGACTATCTCTTCATTAGGCAAACAACGTCCATTAATAAAATGATTATCCTCTTCTAATAAAATCGGGAATTTTGAAGATAGGTAATCTAGAGTCTGATAAGAAACTATACATTGTAAATGATGTTCCCATTTTTCCGCAATAGTTAAAATTCCACACCTTAATTTAGCAGATGGCCTTGTGAGTGTGAGTGGATAAAGCTGGGTAATTTGCTTGTCATCAAATAAAATGCTATTCATTATTGGGGCTCAAATTAAGGTAAAAATGAAGACATAAAAAAAATCCCGACGAATCGGGACTTTTCAATAAGTTATATAAATTACTTTCTAACGTAACGTTGACGGAACTTCTCAACTCTACCAGCAGTATCCACAAGAGTTTGTTTTCCTGTGAAGAAAGGATGGCTTTTATCAGAAATTTCTAATTTGTAAAGTGGATATTCTTTACCATCTTCCCATTCAGCTGTTTCTTTTGTTTCGACACAACTGCGGGTAAGAAATGAATAATCACTACTTAAGTCTTTGAATATTACAAATCTATAATTCGATGGGTGTATTTCGTCTTTCATTATCTTTCTTTTTGGGGTTGCAAAAATATTGAATAATTATCTTTATTCAAAGAATTTTTAATTAATTATTTTGCAAACCAATTTTTTTAACACGATAATCTGAAGAAAGTCTTAAAACTTAACTTTCATTAAACGGTTTGAGCTGTAATTTGAATCATACCCATATGCCCAAACATCAGTACCATTTGTTGAAATAGTATAATAACTAACACCGCTTGGTGCATTATACGATTCAAGCACCTCAAAACTAGGTGAAATTTTAATTCTGTAAATTCTGTTGTTTTTAACACATAAAAACTCGTCGTTCTTGTAATATACAACAGTATTCACCCCATATGTACTAAAATCAAATAATTCTGAAAAACTTGAATTCGCAAGTCCAGTATACATTCTTCTTTGTGAATTGAATGCATAAATGACACCAGAGCTTGAATTCAAAGACACAGCAAGAACATTTGAAATCGTATTACTTGATATCGAAGAAATTGAAGCCATATTACCTTTATAAATATTAAAGGTACCGCCATTAAATCCAACATATAAATCTCCAGAATTAAAATATGAAGTGGCTGGTTTAGAAACTCCTAAGCTATCTACATATTTCTCCGTAAGTGTATTATATTGATATATATATGATGATCCAGAATTCACCGAATAAGGGTATAAAAAATCCCCTTGAATTCCAAAACTTAAATTTGTACTACTAAACCCTCTTGGTGGTGCTAGATTTCTATCAATCATTGTTGACCCCATCCAAGTCATTGGCGTAAATTTTGGAGAATCAACACGCATAAATTTCATCATATTACTGCTACTTGAGGCAAAAGTTAACGTATCATTTGACAGCCAGTAGTTGTATAGAACATACTGCAAATACACTTGATTTACTGTTGCGCTAAATGCTGCATCACCCATAGTTCTAAAACCATTTTGGTCTTCAGTTAAAATATAATAAAGGTTACTTCCATCATCTTGGAAAACGTAATATTGGTCATTGCTACCCGCAGTTATAACTTTCCAAGTTCCAAATAAAGTGGCTTTAGGCGGATTGTACTCTTGAATGATTGTGTTTGTTTCCGTTTTTTTACAAGATCCTAATAGAACTAAAAATCCTACTAAAATGCTAACTATGGTAATTTTTTTCATATTAATTTGTTAAATTTTTTCAAATCTACATTTATTTTGCAAGGAATCCCAATAATTATTTTGAGATTGTTCATAAAATCTCCTTGCTTGTAAATAACCTTCAGACACTTGTCATTATTTTCGCTCATTAAAGTTTTATGGCAGACAAAAGCACAAATTACTCAGAAGATAGTATACGTTCATTAGACTGGAAAGAACATATTCGACTGCGTCCTGGTATGTATATCGGGAAGCTTGGGGATGGTTCATCAGCAGATGACGGAATATATGTATTAGTTAAAGAAATCGTTGATAATTGTATTGACGAGCATATGATGGGTTTTGGTAAAAAAATTGAAATTTCCATTCAAGATAACAAAGTAACAATTCGAGATTACGGAAGAGGAATACCCTTAGGAAAGGTTATTGATTGTGTAAGTAAGATAAATACTGGTGGTAAATATGATAGTGGAGCATTTCAAAAATCAGTTGGATTGAATGGAGTCGGAACTAAGGCAGTGAATGCTTTGTCATCGTATTTTTTGCGTTCAATCATTCCGAGATGGTAAATGTAAAAAAGCTGAGTTTTCTAAGGGTGAATTGGTAAACGACCATAAAGAAAGTAAAAGCTCGGAGAAAGATGGAACTCTTATGATTTTTGAACCAGATCCGACTATATTCAAAAATTTTAGATTCATTCCTGAATACTTAATTGAACAAATTTGGAATTATGCTTTCTTAAATTCAGGTTTAACAATTAATTATAATGGTCAAAATTATTTATCCAAAGATGGTCTTAAAGATTTATTGGATCGCAAAGTGGACACTGAAACTATTCTTTATCCTATTATGCACTTCAGAGAAAATGATTTTGAAGTTGCAATTACCCATGGACATCAATATGGTGAAGAATACTATTCCTTTGTAAATGGTCAATATACAACTCAAGGTGGGACTCATCTCAGTGCATTTAAGGAGGCAGTAGTGAAAACGATCCGAGAATTTTATAAAAAAGATTTTGACCCTTCTGATGTAAGAACTTCCATTTCAGCAGCAATAGCTGTCCGTGTGCAAGAACCTGTATTTGAATCTCAAACCAAAACCAAGCTTGGTAGCACTGAAATTTCGCCAGGTGGCCAAGGGATGCGTTCATTTGTCAATGAAAATTTGATGAAAGTAATGGATAACTTTCTTCATAAAAACCCAGCCACAGCTGAGGCTTTATTGAAAAAAATACTACAGAACGAACGAGAACGAAAGGACATGGCTGGTGTGAGGAAACTTGCACAACAACGCGCTAAAAAAGCAAATCTTCACAATAAGAAACTTCGTGATTGCAGAATCCATTTGGGAGATGCCAAAGACGAAAATATAGATTCAACCATCTTCATAACAGAGGGTGACTCCGCAAGTGGAAGTATCACCAAAAGTAGAAATGTTGAAACTCAAGCTGTTTTTAGTTTGCGTGGTAAACCCCTTAATTGTTTTGGCCTTAAAAAGAAAGTTGTATATGAAAATGAAGAATTCAACTTATTGCAACATGCCCTGAATATAGAAGAAGGGTTAGATAACCTAAGGTTTAATAAAGTTGTAATTGCTACAGATGCTGACGTTGATGGCATGCATATACGCCTTCTTTTGATGACCTTCTTTCTCCAATTTTTCCCAGACTTAGTTCGTAATGGTCATGTTTACATACTTCAAACACCACTATTTAGAGTTAGAAATAAAAAAGAAACCATCTATTGTTATAGCGATGAAGAACGACAAAAAGCAATTAAAAAACTTGGCAACAAGCCTGAGATTACTAGATTTAAAGGGCTAGGTGAAATTTCTCCAGGAGAGTTTCAAGCGTTTATTGGAGAGGAAATGCGCTTAGAGCCTATCATTCTAACAAAAGAAACTAGTATCGACAAATTATTGAAATATTACATGGGCAAGAACACTCAGGAACGTCAAGAGTTTATTATTGATAATTTGTATATTGAAAAAGACATTACAACTGAAGAAAAAGTTGTTGAAATTGAAGACATTGAAGACGAAGCAGCATAAAAATGAAGAAAGAAGACGACGAAGAGGAATTAAAAGATGATGGAATTGTTCATCATGGACATAGAGACTCAAAAGAAGTATTACCAGTTTCAGGTCTATACGAAAACTGGTTTTTAGAATATGCCAGCTATGTTATCTTAGAACGCGCCGTTCCTAACCTTTATGATGGATTAAAGCCAGTTCAAAGGCGTATAATGCATGTCATGAAGGAAATGGATGACGGCCGTTTCAATAAAGTGGCTAATATTATTGGCTCTGCAATGCAATATCATCCGCATGGTGATGCAGCCATTGGTGAGGCAATTGTAAATCTCGGTCAAAAAGATTTAATGATTGAAACTCAAGGAAACTGGGGTGATGTTAGGACCGGTGACAGCGCAGCTGCAGCTAGATATATTGAGGCGCGTTTATCGAAATTTGCCTTAGAAGTATCTTTTAACAATGAAACTACTGAATGGCAAATAAGTTACGATGGAAGAAAACGTGAACCAGTTACTCTGCCAGTTAAATTTCCATTAGTCTTAGCACAAGGTGTTGAAGGAATTGCTGTAGGATTGGCCACCAAAATCATGCCTCATAATTTTATTGAGTTATGTGAAGGAAGTATCGATGTTTTGAAAGGTAAAAAGCCGAATATTTTTCCAGATTTCCTTACCGGAGGAATGGCTGATTTTTCGAATTATAACGAAGGCTTAAGAGGTGGTAAAATTAGATGCAGAGCAAAAATTGAAGCCGCTGATGGAAAACGAGTACTCATTAAAGAAATTCCTTTTGCAACTACTACCGAAAGTATAATTGACAGCATATTAAAGGCAAACGACAATGGCAAAATAAAGATTAAAAAGGTTATTGATAACACTGCTGCCGACGTTGAAATTGAAGTTCAATTAGCAACAGGTGTTAGCACAGACATGACCATTGACGCGTTATATGCCTTTACCGATTGCGAGGTAAGTATTTCTCCTAATGCTTGTGTTATTGTAGAGGACAAGCCTCTTTTTATTGGTGTAAACGAGATGCTTAAAGTATCCACCGATAACACCTTAATGTTATTGAAAACGGAACTTCAAAATGAATTAAAGCATTTGGAAGATAAATGGCACTTTAGTTCTCTTGAAAAAATCTTTATTGAAAACAAAATCTATAGACATATTGAAGAGTGTGAAACTTGGGAAGAAATTCTCGAAATGATTGATAAGAAAATCAAACCTTTCAAGAAATTACTTCAGCGTAAGGTAACCATAGATGATATTGCTAGACTTCCAGAAATAAAAATCAAACGTATTTCAAAATTTGATTCATTTAAAGCTGATGAATATATAAAAGGCTTAGAAGAGCAAATAAATGCAGTTAAATTCAACTTAGACAATCTCACCGATTTTGCAATTGATTACTTCAAAAACTTAATCAAGAAATATGGCAAAGGGAAGGAACGCAAAACTGAAATTCGTCTTTTCGACAAAATCGAAACCAATGTAGTTGCTGTAGCCAACGAAAAACTCTACGCGAATTATCAAGAAGGTTTCGTGGGTTATGGCTTAAAGAAAGACACCTATATTAGTGATTGTTCAGATCTTGATGATGTAATTGCATTTAGAAAGGATGGAACTTATGTTGTAAGCAAAGTATCAGAAAAGCAATTTATGGGCAAAGACTTACTATACGTTGACATATATCGGAAGAATGATGAACGAAAAGTATACAATGTAGCCTATTACGATGGAAAGACAGGAATCAGTTATGTAAAACGTTTTAATGTATTAGGTGTTATAAGAGACAAAGAATATAATATCACCATGGGAACCAAAGGTAGCAAACTCTTATATTTTACAGCTAACAATAACAGTGAAGCAGAGAAAATAGGTATCTACCTGAGCAATATGGCTAGTGCCAAAAACAAGTTTATCGAGTACGATTTTTCAAAATTAGAAATCAAGGGTCGAACTTCAAAAGGGAATACCCTTACCAAACATCCAATCCGAAAAATTGAATTAAAAGAAAAAGGTAAATCTACTTTTAAAGGTAGAGATATATGGTACGATTCAGATATTGGTCGCTTGAATGTAGACAGCAGAGGTCAATATCTTGGAAACTTTACAAGTGAGGATCGAATATTAGTGATCTTTAACGATGGTAGTTACGAAATAACCGACAATGAACTTAGCAATAGATATGAAGATAAAGACATTTATCTGATTCAAAAATTTCATGAACAACAGCCTATTTCATGTATCCATTACGATGTTTCGTCAAGGAATTATTATGTAAAACGTTTTATAATTGAAACCAGTACCACTGGCAAGCGATTTTTGTTTATCAATGAACGTCCAAGTAGTAAATTAATTCTTGCAAGTACACATGAAAACCCTGAGGTTGAACTTAAAACTATCGATGCTAAGAAGGAGAAGAAAGTTGAAACTATTAAATTAGCTGATTTTATTGAAGTGAAAGGTTGGAAAGCTATAGGTAATAAGATCACATATGATACTTTTAAGTCAGCAAAACTTTTAAGTGAAAAGGTCGGGACTTGGGAAACTGAAGAAAGTGAAGACAATGTCCCTCCCCCCGATAACGATAAAAAAATAGTTATTGAAGAACTTGACGGACAAAAAACATTATTTTAAAAAACATATCAATACTTGTAAATTACAAAAAAGAATCATCATGAAAAAAACAATCAAAACAATCGGCTTAGCAGTAATCTGCTCTGCTTTAACTTTAACATCTGGTTTTGCACAATCTTTGAAAGTGCCTGCACCTAGCCCAACTCAAAAGCTTACCCAAGACTTTGCATTATCTGAAATAGGTATCGAATACTCTCGTCCTGGAGTTAAAGGTAGAGTTGTATTTGGCGACCTGGTACCATTTGGTAAAATCTGGCGAACTGGTGCTAATGCATCCACTAAAATCACGTTTGGTGAAGATGTAAAAGTTGAAGGAAAAGCTGTAAAAGCAGGAACTTATGCAATATATACCATTCCGAATAAAGAAGCATGGGAAATTATGCTTTATAGCGACCTTAAAATGGGTGGCAATGTAAGTAAATATACGACAGACAACGAAGTACTTAGAATTAAAGTAAACACGAAAGCACTTACAGATATGGTCGAAACATTTACTATGAATGTTGCTGACATAACTGCTAGCAGCGCCAACATTGAATTTTCTTGGGAAAAAACCAAGGTGGCTTTTAATGTAACTGCTGATGTTGACTCTGTAATTATGGCAAACATCAATGAGACCATTAACACGGATAACAGACCTTATTATCAAGCTGCGAATTATTACTACAACAATGACAAAGACTTGAAAAAAGCATTGGAGTGGGTAAATAAAGCTTCAGAACAAAATCCAAAGGCATTTTGGGTGATGTTATTAAAAGCTCGTATTGAATATAAATCTAAAGATTACAAAGCTGCTACCATGAGTGCTGAAAAAGTAATTACAATGGCTAAAGCTGCTGAAAACACAGACTATCAAAAAATGGCTGAAGAACTAATTGCCGACGCTAAGAAAGCAAAGTAATTCAATTAACTTATTGAAAAACGCCCAAAATATGGGCGTTTTTTTTTGCCTTAATTTACATTTGATTCACGATTATTCAAAAAATGTTGAATTATGTATGCGATAAGCATAACAACGACACATCCTATTAAGTTCAACCATAAGAAGGCCATCAATTCTTGAATCCATGCGAAGAAAACGAAGACCTCCGCAACACATGCCGCAATAAATACAGCTTTGCCTCCTACTTCTTTCATAAAGAATGCCACCAAAAATATCCCAAGAATGGTTCCATAAAACAAGGAACCTAAAATATTTACTGCCTCAATTAAATTACCTAGTTTACTAGCATATAGCGCTACTATTACACAAAACACGCCCCATGTAAAAGTTGCCCACCTTGAAGCTGATAAATATCCTTTATCACTTCCCTCCTTCTTAATTAATCGTTTGTAAAAGTCAACTACCGTTGTAGATGCTAAAGAATTTAACCCACTTGCTGTTGACCCCATACTTGCTAAAAAAATCACTGCTATTAATAATCCAACTACACCAGTTGGTAAATTCTCGGTTACAAATATTAAAAACACATAATTACTGTCATTGATATCTGCAGCCTTATTGTTCTTGGTCATTAAATCTGTAGCCTCCAAACGTATTTCTTTACTCCTTTGATCCGCCGCTTGAACTTTTGCTCTAGCCACATCTATCCTCCTTTCATCATCAGCATGTAAAGCTTCAACTAATTGAACTACCTCAGCCTTCTTTACTTTATTGGCTTGATTGAATTTTGTATTTAATTCATTGAAAGAATTTTTATACTCGCTATTCTGAATTCTGTTAATTTCCACTTTGTTAAAAAACATGGGAGCCGGTTGAAATTGATAAAATGCAAAAACCAAAGTGCCTATCATCAAAATAAAAAACTGCATTGGTATTTTTATCAAACCATTCATAATTAATCCCAAACGACTTTGATTAATTGAACGCCCGGTTAAATACCTACCTACCTGCGATTGGTCTGTTCCAAAGTAAGACAATTGCAAAAAGAATCCTCCGATTATTCCTGACCAAATGTTATAGCGATTGTTTAAATCAAATTCAGTATTAATGGCATTCAGTTTACCCATTTTACCAGCAATATGCATGGCATCAAACAGCCCCACATTATCAGGCATTAAATGCAAAACCATAAAGACTACTAAAAATAATCCTGAGAATATGATCCCCATTTGCAACATTTGTGTATAAGAAACAGCCTTGGTTCCTCCATATACTGTGTAAGCAATAACGAGCAATCCGTTCATTAAAATAGTTAATCTGATATCAATATTCAGTATGGTTGAAAGGATGATTGCTGGTGCATAAATAGTGATTCCTGTTGACAGACCTCTTTGCAATAAAAATAGAAATGCGGTTAAGGTCCTAGTTTTATTGTCAAACCTATTTTCTAAATACTCGTATGCTGTGTAAACATTTAACTTGTGAAAAATTGGCACGAATGTGATGCACAATACTACCATAGCCAGGGGCAAACCAAAATAAAATTGAACAAATCGGATTCCATCTGTATATGCTAAACCTGGGCCGGATAAAAATGTAATTGCACTTGCTTGTGTTGCCATCACTGAAAGTCCGATGTGGTACCATGGCAATTTTCGATCAGCTAGTAGAAATCCTTCTATATTTTTTGTGTTTCTACTCTTCCATACACCGTATAAAACTATGCCTGCAAGTGTAAGAATTAAAACTGCCCAATCTATTGCACTCATTTGAAATGTTCTGTAAAAAAGTACAATAGAATAATTACTAGCAACAACACCCCAATAACAAATCTATAGACATTTTTCCATGTCTTCAATATTGGAGATTTCTCATCTTCTTTCATATTATTGCTTATTTTGTTTTAGTATCCTGACTAATTAAATTCACAAATAAGCGATATGCGCCTGGCACTGCAGCTGGCAACTCTCTGAAAAATGCTAAACCCGTGTATATAAAATAACCTTTGCCATAATTGGTGTATATTAAACTACCTAATTCAGGCTTTTCTCCTGGATCGTTAATACTGAATATTGTTTGGTAGGAAGAGTCCATGTCTGTTGCAAAGTAAATTCCTCTTTCTTGAATCCAACCTTCAAAGTCATTTTGAGTAATAGCATTTGGATAGTTTAATAATGGATGCTTAGGGTTAACAAATCGCACTTCTGCATGCTCATCTGTCACTCTGTTTCTAGAAATTGTGAATGGATAAGGCCCTATGTTAGTCTCAATAGGACCCACTCTAGAATTCGTATTATACTGCACAAGCATGCGCCCACCTTGTTGAACATATTCCATTAATTTAGTGTGCACCAATGGCAATTTTTCATTCGTATTGAATGCTCGAATTCCTGTAATTATCGCGTCGTATAAAGTTAAATCTCCATTTTTCAGAAAATCGTCATCCAAAACATCCACTGTATAGCCAATCTGCTTTAAACAACTTCCAACTTTATCTCCTGCCCCTGGTATATACCCAATTCGCTTTCCTTTGCTTTGTATATCAAATTTTACAAGTTTTACAGAATTGTCATTCAGCACAAATCTATAAGGTATGTGATCATACTCAATGCGCTTAATGCCATGAGTTAACGTCTGTCCTTCAATTTTTACACTAGCATTTAATTGGCCCGAATATGATTTATCTATAACTGTAATTATTGCCTCAATTAAAACTTCGTCCCCTTTGTTTATAAGATGAAATTTAGAGTTTTTGATCTCGATCTTGCATCCAGCACCAGCTGTTAATACAAGTTCCCCACTTACATCATTTGCATTGGATTTAATCAAATAAAACACACTTTTACTATCAGCACCATTCAAAACTACAGTGTTTTCATTAGGTGTAAGTGTAACAATTGGTAAAACTTCAAAAGGTCGATACAATTCCCCTTTAACTGGATCCGTAAATTTATATGATAAATCCTTGGCAATTGTTAATTTCAAGCCTTCAATATCCAAGGTGTAATAAACTACTGTTTGAACATTATTTTGAGGCATTCCGCGTAAAGACTGATTTGCAACTGAATAGAAACCTTCTGTAAATGGGTCCTTTAACCAATACGGACTTGAATACAAGAAATCCTCTGGTAGTATTACATGGCGTTTAAATTCGAATGGCTTGTTCCAACTCAATGAGATTGAAGCAGCAGTATCACTGACATTAAAATAATTTATTTTTTCTAGTCTAACTTGTGATGGATTACGCATTAAAACTTCTGTTTCAATATTTACTGGCTTGCCAGGGATTCCAATATAATCATCAGCAGTACTTTCTATCCATAATCCGGCACAATCCATTATTATTGATTTCAAATCGTCTAATTTCTGATGTTTCCACCATGCCGTGTACGAATCATTTTCGGGTAAGGCATCAATCAATTTATATAATTTAACCAAACCTTTTACACTATTTTCTGGATGCAACAAGTTGAAGTTTTGGATGCACATATTGATTTGTTTTGTAATACCCTCTGTATTTTTCAATCTATTCCAATTCGTTGAAAGACCATCAAATATATCAGACTTCACATCATCTCCTTTCAATAATTTAAAATATTCAATTTGGCTTCCCCTCTGTTTTGCAGAACCAAACCCTTGACTTTTATGCATGGATCTACTTTCAGCTGCAATTTCACCATAACTTTTACCTAATAATGAATTGTATGCTCCGACATCAATTTGCAACTGATCCGGAGTTGTGGTATTAATACGACCAAAACGGTAAGTATTCCAAAAAATACGTTTTGCCTGCCATGTGTTGACTAAGGATAATTGCTCTGGGAATTTTGTCGGATCACCAGACAAGTCATAAGCTTCTAAAGCAAGTATAGCTGAAGCTGTGTGGTGACCATGTCCTCCTTCTCCAGTAGTTGGGAATCTACAAATAATGACATCAGGTTTGAACTTCCGAATTGCAAAAACCACATCAGCCAATACACTGTCTTTATTCCAAAAACTAAACGTTTCTTCTGGGTTTTTTGAGTATCCAAAATCTTTTGCTCTTGTAAACCATTGTTCTGCACCATCGTTTCTTCTTGCCGCCAATAGTTCCTCCGTTCTTATTAATCCGAGATATTCACCTTGCTCACTTCCAATCAAGTTTTGACCTCCATCCCCTCTAGTAAGTGACAAATAAGTTGTTTTAAATTTTCTTTCCTTTGCCATGTAAGAAAGCAAACGTGTATTCTCATCGTCAGGATGCGCAGCTATATATAGAACGCTACCTATTGTATTTAGTTTATTAAGAGATTGAAATATTTCACTTGAAGAAGGAGTGTTTTGGGCTTTTGATGATAAGCTGAATAATAGAATAAAACACAAGGAGTAAATGTTAATTTTCATAAAAAATATTAGGATACAGACGTAATTCTTTGATGGTCAAAAATATTCATTAATAAGCAGACTGACAAATAGAATGCATTGATAAAATCAAATGCAAGAAGAATTCATTTCACAATCTCTATCTTTTTAACTATTCTCAATAATTTGAAACTTAATTTAGAATTCACTTAATTATCTCATTGTTTTTCCTATTTTTGAACTCAAGTTAGTTTCGTGCATGCAATATAACGCTACAGCCTTATCCGATAAATTTGACAATGGCAGAAGCGCTGGTAATTTGAATGCTAGCGCAGGTAGTTTGATATTTAAGGACACATCTGAACAAACTTTTAAAATGCCAATCCGCGGAATTGAATTGCGAATTGGTGGCGCAGGGAATCGCTATCTTTTTTTTACTCATCCACAAGTACCTGGAATTACATTCTATACAGACGATAAAACTATTTTAAATTCTTCAGAACTTGCTTTTGAACCTGAATTGAAATCTACTATTCGGAAATTCAAAAATAAGAACAAGTTGCTTTGGACAATTGTTTCTGTTTTTATAGGATTAATTGTTGTTGGTATTATTTCTCTTTTCGTCTTTAAAAATCAAATCATTGAACATATAGCGGAATTAGTTCCTCCTGAAAAAGAACAAGAAATAGCTACCTCGATGAAAACTTCTGCTTTGGTTGGAAAGGATATTGTTAAAGATTCAAATTTGATTCATCAACTTGACTTAATTACTGACCCTTTAGTTAAAGCTCTTAATGACACTCAGTATCACTTTAACTTCACTATTATAAAAGACCCTACTTTAAATGCATTTGCATTACCAGGAGGTTCTGTTATTATTCATTCGGGCTTAATTGAAAAAGCTAAATCTCCAGAAGAAATTGCAGGTGTTTTGGCTCATGAGATTTCACATGTAACCAAAAGACATCATATAAGAGGTGTAATAGGCAAACTTGGAATTTTTATGATTGTTCGAAGTTGCTAGGAGATGTGGCAGGTGTATCTGGTGATATTGCCACTGCTGGAGCTAGTTTAAGTACATTAAAATACAGTAGAGATTTTGAATATGAAGCCGATGACAACGGATATAAGCTTATGCAAAAGGCTCATCTAAATACTGATGGAATGATTTCATTTTTTGAAACTATGCAAAATGAAAGTCAAGATCTTTGGGAAGGCAGATTTTTTAAGTACACATCCTGCAACAAGTGAACGCATCAAGCGATTAAAAGAACAGAAAAGTCAGATGAAAAATATATAAAGATCCAATTGGATATAGATAATTTTAAAAACGACCTTAAAACCTATTTTAAAAAATAATAAAATGGAAATTTCAATACACGGTGCTCCAGCATTTGGATATGTAAATATAGACCTTGCACCAGGTGAAAAAATAATTGCTGAATCCGATGCCATGTCTAGCATGAATGCGGAATTGGATGTCAAGCCAAAATTTAATGGTGGTCTCATAAAAGGACTTTTACGCAAGTTCTTAGGAGGAGAATCTCTTTTTATAAACGAATTTTCAAATAACACACAAGCTACTATGCGATTAACAGCCACTCAAGCCTTGCCAGGTGATGTGCGAGTAATGGAAGTAAAAACAGGTGAAAAGATATATTTGCAACCAGGTTCATTTATTTGTTGTGAACCTACTGTGAAAATGGGTATAGAATGGGCAGGTATTCACTCCTGGATAGGTGGTGAAGGTTTGTTTCGCTTAGAAATGACTGGAAACGGTCGTTTTGTAATTGGTGCATATGGCGGTATGCTAGAAAAAGAAGTAAATGGCGAACTCATCGTCGACACAGACCACTTGGTGTCTTATCCAAAAGGCATTACAATTAAAACTCAGCTTTCTGGAAATTTAATTTCGAGTTTTACAAGCGGAGAAGGTTTTGTTATGCGAATTAAAGGACAAGGAAAAATCATTATACAAACTAGAAGTTTTAGTGGTTTGGCAAAATGGGTAAATAGAAACATATAAAAATTAGAGCAATGGAAATAAACATCGAAATGAGACCTGGAAGTTCTGTCGCTAGAGTTACATTGGCAAATTCAGAACAATTAACTGCCGAAGGAGGATCTATGATTGCTATGAGTAATGACATGCAAATTGTTACTACAACCTATAAAAAGAATCAAGGTGGAATTATAAAAGGATTAAAACGTTTGTTAAGTGGTGAAAGTTTTTTCATTAATCATTACACTGCTGGCGAAGCGGGTGGTGAAGTTATTTTAGCACCTGGCTTACACGGTGATATGATGACTCATGAACTCCACAACGAATCCTTGATTGTTCAATCTGGATCTTATTTAGCATCTGAACCTGGAATAGAAATCGACTTCAATTGGCAAGGTTTCAAATCCTTGTTTTCTGGAGAAAGCATGTTCTGGTTAAATTTAAATGGAACTGGTAAATTAATCATCAATGCTTACGGCACAATTTATCCAGTTGAAGTAGATGGAGAATACATTGTAGATACTGGACATATTGTAGCTTTTCAACCTTCACTAAGTTTTAGTATTAGTAAAGTTGGTTCAAGTTATATCTCATCATTTATTGGTGGTGAAGGATTTGTTACACGATTTAAAGGCACAGGAACCGTTTGGTGTCAATCTCACAATCCCAGAAGTTTTGGTTCAACTATAGGACCTCGTTTAAAAGCTCGTTAAATAAAATTAATTATGGAAAAATTTGAACACCGCATTGAACATCAACCTGATTACAGTTTTTTAACTGTGAAAATACCATCTGGTGAAACACTTAAGGTAGAAGCATCGGCAATGGCAACCATGGATACCAATATCCAGATGAAAACTAAATTTATAGGAGGTTTAGGTCGACTTTTAACTGGGGAATCCCTGTTCATTAATGAATTCACCGCTAGCAATGGAAATGGCGAAATGACAATCGCTCCTTCAGCTCCTGGTGATATGGATCACGTCTACCTAAACAATGAAACAATATACCTTCAAAACAGCGCTTTTGTAGCTTCAGATCCAGCTTTAAATATTGAAACAAAATGGCAAGGATTAACAAAAGGGTTTTTCTCTGGTGAGAATTTGTTTCTAATCAAAGTTTCAGGACAAGGCGACCTTTGGTTCAACAGCTATGGAGGAATAATGGCAATAGATGTGAAAGATGCTTATGTAGTTGACACTGGACATATTGTTGCATTCACAGAGGGACTAGACTATCGCGTTTCCAAGGTTGGTGGTTACAAATCCTTATTCTTTTCTGGGGAAGGATTTGTCTGTCGCTTTAGTGGTGAAGGAAAAGTTTGGATTCAAACTAGAAAACTTTACCCTTTGTTAAGCTTTTTGCGTCCATTTCGACCAACAAAGAGTAGTTAAATACTTAAAATGGAATCATTTCCCAATGTGCATTGCCTCCTGTAAACGGACTTTTAAAATCAACTATTAATGAATTCGAATTTATTTCAACAATAGTCCATGTTGTTTTTATATTTGAACCATCTTTATCTAAAAGCACTTTTGTTTTATTATCCATGAACTCCCAAGTTCCAATGTAATTAGTACTTACTAAAGTGTAGGATCCATCGTTGCGAATATCAAGTATCAAACCTGTACTCGACCCATCAGCTGTTCCGTTATGAGTAGCGTCTTCAACAATCCATTTTCTTGTTATTGTATCTTCAAGTGAAACAACAACATCTGGATCTTTATTAGGTGCTGGGTCTGTACTCGAATTATCCTTTGAACATGAAGCTAAAAAGAAGATAAAAACACATAAAAAGCTTATTTTTTTTAAACTTAAATAATTTTTCATATCATCAGGACGAAATAAAAATATTTCGAGTTGCCTGAATCTAAATCAATTGATTGTAAAGGCTATTTATTCATCTCAATCGAATCTTCTGAAAGTATTATTAATTTTTGTTTGTACAAAAGGCCAATTGCCTTCTTAAACGTCTTTTTGCTCATTCCCAATTGCTCATAAACCTCTTCAGGCTGACTTTTATCACTTAACATTAATTTGCCATTATTTAATTTCAGTTTTTCCAAAATTAAATTCGCATTGGGTTCAACATGTTTGTAACCTTGAGCCTGAAGACTTATATCTAATTTATTGTCTTCTCTAATTTTCTTGACATATCCAACACATTCATCTCCTTGAGCTAATTTGGTAAATATTTCGTCATGGTAAATAAGTCCTAAATATTTTTCGTTAACAATCACATTGACTCCTAAATCCGTTTCATTAGCAATAATTAAATCAACTTCCTCTCCTTCCTTGATATCTAATGTTGAATTATCCAGAAACTTTTTAATACGTTGTGATGCAACCAATCTACCTGTAGTTTCGTCTTCATACATATAAACCAAATATTCATTACCTGGTCTCATCTTGCTCAATTGTTCTTTGAAAGGGACAAATAAATCTTTCTCTAAACCCCAATCTAAAAATGCGCCAACTTGGGTAACATCCTTTACTCTTAGTTTAGCAAAATGATTTAGAACTATAAATGGTTCAAAATTGGTGGCAACAATTCGCTCTTCAAAATCAAGGTAAACAAACACCTCCAACAAATCTCCAATCTCGTATTGCGCAGGCATGTATTTATTTGGCAATAGCACTTCATTACCTTCATCATCACCAAGAAACAAACCCGGAGGCGTGGTTCTTAATATTTTCAGCTCGTGATATTGTCCTATTTGAAGCATGGGGCAAAGGTAAGTAAAGGAATCAGATTAAATCTTAAGCTTAATAATCAAATTTACGAATTGAAGTATTTATTCTCAAACCTAAGCTGAAGAACATGGTATTTGCATCATTTGATTGCCTTTGATTATATCGAGCATCAACATACAGATTGTATCTTAATCTATAACTGACTTGAATATTGTAAATCACCAAATTGGTTCTTAAACCCATAAACATTAATGAGTTATTTTCTGTTACGCGCGTGTTATAAGATCTTAAAATATTACTACCATAATTCGATCCATTCAACGAACTATCACGACCAAGCGTTGCTATAACAAGCGTTCCTGACACAAATAGTCTATTATTAAAACTGTATTTAGCATCAAAAACGCCTTCACTAAAATTGGAACCTAAAGGATGGGCCAAGGCTTGATTGAAATGCGCATAACTTTGAGTAGGTCGCATATGACTGTATGTGTATGGGCGCACTCTATTGTACTCTACTAAAACATCTAAATTTTTTAACCCTCCAAGATTGAAAGCTTTAGCTCCAATCTGATATCCGTATTTATTTGCCCACCAATTTGGTTCACTCTTTAAGAATTTTAAATTAAACTCATCGAGTAATAACTGACCATAAAACACATAGCGATTCATTATACTCCAATGCCAATCAAGTGCCATCAAACTGTTATCTCTACTGCCAAGGTTGGATTCAATTGACCGATAAAATATGACAGGATTGAGATAGTTGAAATCAAACTGATTGGATTGAGCACTATCAATTCTATCAAATATCACCATTTCATTTATACCTACATTAATATTTGGCCTCACATCAAAACTTAAACGATGCATAGCCGAATATCGTTTACCATACAATACATTGCTTAAAATGGGGCCATTATCTGTAAACTGAGTGAATAAATTCTGATAGTGGAATTTCCCCACATCCGTATTAATTTTAAAAAATAAATATTGAGGAGCGTAATCACTTAAAATTAAAGATCTATAGCCATTGCCAATTTTGTTTTTATCGTGTCCAAACTTCAATTTAATGTGATTTTGAGCTGCATTAAAGGTGATGTATCCTCTAGCTTGAAAAAAATCTACAGCACCCTTATTTTTAAATCGTTTAAAAGATAGTTCATTCGGAACAAAATTTAATGAATCTGTGAAATACTGATATGGAGTAGGCATCAGTTCTTGATTCTCAGTGAATAAAGAATAAAACCCTATTCCTCTTTTCAAACCACCTATATTACCCATAATCTCAGCTCCTCTTGTGTTTCGATATACCATTCCTGTATCTTGAGATCCACTGGCAAAATGAAACACAGGATTTACAATAATCACATATTTGTCTTTCTCCTCAGATTTAAAGAAATTCTCATTGTCTTTGTAAAACAATTTCAATAGTGGCTTATGAGACTCACGGTCATGTTGAGCTTCAAGAAGCATAATAGAGTCATCAGGACTATACATTCTGCGCTTAAATAAGTTCTGCTGAACATCTATTCCCTTCTTGTAATTTGATAAAATACTACTTCTGTATGATTGATAAGCTTCCCAAGATTCTGTTGGATAATGAATAACTTGTGCAATCCCTTCAATTCCAAAAACGAGAAGAATTATAACCAATACACGCAGATGCTTCATTGTTACAAACATAAGTAAATTATAGAAAAATAAAGAGGTTTAAATCATATTGAAAATGACTCCATCAGCAGATAAAGTATTTAATCACTCCTCCTTCTTTTAATTTTCTCTAATTGTCTTTCCCAAATAAGCAGAGCTAAACATCTAGCGATTTCTTTATTCTGTTTTCCAAAACAATCTTTTGCCTTAGATTCATAAACATCAATTCGATATAAAATATTAATAAGTCCATTAAAATCGTTATTCAATAAATGAAATACTTGATTTTCAATCCAATTTATTACTGAATCTTTTTGTATCAATGTTGTTTCACCACCAAACAACAAGGCCGTATTTTGGATGGCTAAGTCTTCTATATCATCTGACATCTTCTTACAAAGGTAGAAACTTTTACAAGTATGCATTCCTTTATCTAAATTATTTTGTAATCTTGCTTTAAGATCAACCCAAAAAACTCAAAACTTTAAATTCATATGAAA
>JAWKNQ010000033.1:0-23165 GCA_041391605.1 Bacteroidia bacterium | reverse complement strand
GTTTATTGAGATTACTTTCATCTAAATTTCTCCAGTAAATACTTTGTGTGTATTCAGGGTTTAATTCCATGAAAATCATCAAATCACAGGCATTGTTAAATTCTTGAATTGGATTATCCGAATATTGAGGTATGAGATAATCATCAGCACTTTCTTCTCGCTTTGGTAGAAAATGATTTAAAAAGTCAACTGCTTTTGTCTTTGACCTTGTTTCAACTGCTACATAAATATCTGCTAAGTATCCCATTTTATCCTCTCGCAATTTTAAGATTCAATCCTTTTGAATTAGCTTTTATGGCAAGGTTTTCTAGTTCTATAATTTCTTCTTCTGATATCCATTTCCCCAAATCACAGCTTTTTAATAAAATCAAGGAGTTTAAGAAATCTTCAATATCTAATTCATACCCATCGTAATCACAACAATCCACCCAGCCAATAGACTCATTCCATTGCTTTAAAAATATTGGGAGAGAATCACTTTTTAATAAATGAAGATTTTTACCGATTAATTCTTCAATTGCCAAATCAAAATAACCGCCATCAAAAATAATTGCAAATCTTTGTCCATTGTCCTCACCCCAAACAATATCTTCTTTTCCAAAAGCAGGCACACCACATTCAGGACAAGGTTCCGTTGAATTCTTCACCACATTAAAGGAGTATTTCTTACCATTTGATTCTATTTCATGTATCTCCATGTCTTGTATTTTTTAATGCACCACAACGGTCTGCAGCTTGCCGAGGGCGGGGCTTTCGAAGCACCATCTGTCAAGCTACCGCTAATGTTTATTAATTGCCGAAAAGTTTCTGCCACCACGTCCGCCCCGCTTTTGGCAAGGTGCTGTTATGGGCTGGCTTTCTCTCCGGGTATTTATTTAGTTCATTTTTTAATTCTGTCGAAATTCGTTTTAATTCCAAATTGTCGGCAACAACGTCAACGAAATATTCCTTGTCGTCTGTTGCTGATTGTGGTCGTGATTCAAGGTCAAATTTTATACGGAACATTTTTTTGTCAGAGTCAAAGTCGGTTAGTAGTTCAAAAGATAAGTTTGGCTCAGTAAATCCCATGTCTGCATATTCAGGTTTTGCGTTATGTGAAAGAGTGTCGAACCAGTCAATAAGCGACTGAACCTCCCATGTTGTTAATGAAGGTTCAACGGTCTGCCAGTGCCCTATTTTGCGCTTACATTCAGATAGATATTGCCAATTTCCATCCCAGACCCGTCATTAATGTCAGGATATTGGTAATTGGTTATTTTCAATTCAACTATCTGATTATCTATTCCTGTAAATGTCATTTCTGTTTGTCTTTAAGCTTGCCCATAACGTTCCCACGCTTAGCGATGGCAGGGAATTCTTTTCTCAATTTTAGTTAAAAAACTTTTACCTTTAAAATACGAAATATTCCTTTCGAAGAAATATGCCCTGCTTTTGCTAAGCGTGTGTTAGCACTTGTTTTACTAATCGTCAAATTGTTTTCTGTAATTGATTTTGACTATATTTATTATCTAAATGTAATTTAAACAATCTATTTCTTCAGTCAAAAAATGTCTTTCCGATACATTTAGAGTCTTTGCAAGTTCATTTTTTGTTTCTACTCCAATTTGTATCACCTCTAACCATTTAGGGTCGTTAAGTATTGCTTCATGGTCATAGTTATCATTTTTGGGTGAATTGTATTTGTCAAGTTTAATGTGCCATTTTTCTACTATTTCATATTCTTCATTTGTCACTAAACCTTTGTCCAATTGATACCTATAATTATCATCAATTGCCAAGTCGTCAAAATAACTACACATAAATTCTGCGAATGACCAATGTGGATTTTTAAGTGTTTTGTCGAGCCAAGATTTTTTTTGAAGATAATACGAGGTCAATTCGTTTATGCAACAAAGCCACTTCTCTCTCCATAAATTCCTTTCGTAACTGGTCATAAGATATTCGTCAGATTCGTTTGTCTTTTAAAATGAGTGCTAACGGTCCGCGCCTATGCGCAGGCAGGGATTAAAACCGTATTTCTTTTTGGATTCAAAAACCCTGCTTGCAGGTTGGCGCTGTTAGCTGATGTTCAATAATTCTTTTAGATCTTTCTCTAGCTTTGAAATATCCTCATAATTGGAATAACCATAAATCAGTCTGTGCTTGTTTTGATTGTTTACTAAATACAGCCCGTATGAGGGTAATTCGCTATACCATCTTCGATCTACTTCAACTATAATCTCGCAGTTGTCAAATGAATAATTAGTTGATTTGAGCCAGACGCTTCTTAGTTTCTTGTCAAACACAACTTTGAATTTAATTCTCTGGATATAATTTACAGTTGCTAGAATTATACAGACTAAGTAAATACTAGCTAATTGAAATATAATGTTTTGTTTGTTTGTGGCAACTATTATTGATAAACTGGAAAGCAAAAATAAATAATTTATTGATGCTAGAATTGAAGTAAAGCGATTTTTAGACAAAACTATTTCATCTTGCGAAACCAATAAGATGAAAGAATTTAATTTCTTCCTTTTAGTATAAAGCGTTAAAAATATACTTATCACTGTCGCTAATCCAAGACCAAGAAAAGAGCAAAATATACCGGCAAGTATGTGTTTCCTCAATATTTAGAACTTTGAAATGAACATCATTAACGTTCTGCACCTATGCGCAGGCAGGGATTTAATGCCGTATTTCTTTTTGGGATTCGAAAACCCTGCTTGCGGTAGTGTTGTTATAGGGCGTTATTCTTTTCATCTCGAGTAGTATAATAATGGAATGAGAAATGATGTCGTCAAAAAATATGACCATATACAAAGTCGGCAAAGAAGGTGTGCAACGTTCAATCCTTGGGTTCTCTTTTCATTAATTTTTTAAAAACAAATCGACTTGGGCTTTTGAATAATTAGAAACATAATTGCTAATGAAGCACCAAAATAATTCAGGCGAAGTTTGTCTCTTCTGCAAATTCTTGATTCAAATGCACAACCATATCCCAAATGGTTAATCCAAGTAAAGCCGAAGCAAAATAAAGTCTATTAGCTTGCAATATTCGTAGTCAGCAATCATCCAACCCCAAAATGCCACAAGGGCAATCGAAAAACAATAAATAAGAAATTGTCAACTGTTTCAAAACTAAATAAGTCAATCCGAATACTATAATTATTGTAGAGATTATTACAAAGCGTTTCTCTGTTATTCTAAAACAGCTCTATTTTAGATATAATTTTTGTGAATGTTTAACTGTTATCGTTTCGGGGAGTTTGAAGGTCAAGTTAATTGGCTCTATATAGTTTCTCTTATCTTTTGTTTTAGTTATTTCACCACTAAAGTTAAACTTAAACTTTCTATTTTAGAAGTCACAATGAAAACATTATCATATTCTTTGTTATCTGGTAAAGTTCGTAAATAAGTAAATTCTTGCCCTGTAATTCGTTATTTTCTTTTCCTATTGTAAAACCTTCGATATCGATTTTATAATTAATTCCTTCTGGATAATTAAGACAGTTTACTAAATAGTAAAATCTTTCATTGTCAAGTTGTTTAATCGCTTGAATTAAGTAATTCCCACGACCGTTTTGAAAAGTTGAAAATCAAGCCGTCTTGGCGCATCTTTTGAATAAAGTTCAACCCATTATCTTTAACGCTTTTTTAATATCGTTGTATGCACCTCCTTTATTATTATGAGATTGTCAATTTTCAATTTGGTGTCGGTTTTTAAATGCCCTATAACGTTCTGCTCCTATGCGCAGGCAGGGATTAAATGCCTTTTTCCTATTGAATTCGAAATCCCTCCTTGCGGGTAGGTGCTGTTAGCTGCCGTAATTTTCAGATGATAGTAAGTCGCCTTGATTGAAGAACTGTATATGCATAATTGAAATTAGTTAGTCCATCTTGCCAACTTGTTTTCATTTCATTTGGGTGTTTCACATTATTTAGAAACACACGCCCTTTGTGAAGCGCTTCTGTTTCAGAATAAGACAGATTCTTTATCACTTTTAGATGATTAATTACTTTTTCTAAATTAATTTATCCTCCTTGAAGTGCATTATTGTTTCTATGCATCCATAGTGAAAGCTCATACATTGCAAGTTTCTCGAAATCATCATCTGAGAGATCAATATCGTCTATTTTACCGTATTCATTATAACATCGTGTATTAAATGTTTTTAGGGTTTCTCCCGATTTAAATAATCGCTCAAAATCAGAATCAACTTCTCGGATATTTGTGTCATTGCTTATCGAGCCATTGTTGTATGTTACACGAAGTCAATCTTATCACCGATAAGATTTAAAAATTCCTCATAATCACCATGACGAATAGCAGCAAATTCTTTTCTGAACTTTGATGTGTCTTTGCCATTTTTTAGCACTTTATACATATATCCAATCACAACTTGGGCAATGGTTTTCATTTATGGTTGTCAATGGCAGCTAATGGTTTGGCTATACAGTGTCCGAAGGGCATTGCGTATAGGTGTTGTTAGCGCTTAGGCTTTATTATTTTTTCTGTTCAATACTTGTCTAAAATAACGATTCAGAAGTCCTGGGCCTTGAAATCTGTCTAAAACCACTGACTTTGCTTCCAATTCAGCTTGTCTATATTCCTCTTTGTCTGAGTCGAAGCTGCCGAGGTAAACCATTTTGTAAATTTTATCGTCAGGCTGTTCTTGATTAGCTTGCCGTAAAAGTTCTTTTCCTTCTCTTTCTAAGTCTTCATAGTCACCGTATTCGTAAGGGAAAATAGAAACTGTCCAACCTGCGATAAATTTGAATTCGGTATTGTTCTGAAATACTTTTTTGCGTCCTCATACATCTCTTGCAGTTTTTGTCTGAGATTTACTTGGTCATGAAATTCCTGAAGGAGCGACCTCAATTGCCGTCCAAAGGAAAAGTAAAAATGTTTCCAATTTTCAAAGTCTGATGGGTTCGTTTGATAGAGTCGGTTGTATGATTCGGAAAGCTTCGTCGAAATCTCCACACTCTCTATTTGCAATATGTCCTTTAAAGTTTCCAATGTCGTTTTTTTCAGCTTAGCGCTAACGTGTTCGTGTATGATTAGTTGCGGAAAGGACGCGAGTCATTTTCCGCAGTAACCGAAAGATAATTAAGAAGATTGAATTTCCGAGAGTAAATTCAGCCGCAATTAATTATACACGGTGTTGTAACCAGTTTTTTTTCAGAGTGTTTAATTCCGATTCATATTCCGTTTTATTAAATTCCAACATTTGGAAATCAATAAAGTCATTTTTTAAAATCTCCTCATATCCATTATCCCAAGCGAAATTTTTCCAGATATAGGAATTTTCTTTTTTTTCAATTTCCACAGTGATTGTTCCACAACCAATATCTCCACAATCTCTGCAAACAAACAACATTGTTCGTTCAGATTCCAATTCCGATTTTTTGATTTTCAGGAATTCGTCCACTATTTGAATATTCAGATTCGAATTATTATAAAATCCGAAACTTGATACCAAATCAGATTCCGCATCTACAAATTGGTCAAATAAAGATTTTCCGTCCACTATTAAGTCAAAAAAGTCACGCGATTCAGCGTTCCTGTTTTTGTCTTCTTTTAAAGTTCTTTTTATGAATTTTAGTACGTTCACTTAAATTGGTTACAACGGTCTACGCCTATGCGCAGGCAGGGATTAAAAGCCCTATTTCCTTTTGAATTCGAAAATCCTGCTTGCGAGTAGGTGCTGTTATCGGTTGCTTTTTTTCGTCCACACTTGTCCACCTTTATTTTTATATGCTATTAAACCTTCTTTGTCTGTCCAGTATACACATTCAATATTTGTCGAGTCCGTTATTCTGTCTGGATAACCATGATTTACGATATAGTAGTTTGTTATTTCGAGGTGGTGAAGATCAATTGTGTCAGTATGATATTCACCAATAATTGTGTCTTTACGTGATTGAAAGTCTTTAAAGTCAATACTGAACTCTGTTCTTTTGTCAAGCGGATATTTAGTAATCAAAAAGAGAGATTGATAGTTGATTCTAATTGGTTTGTCTTGCACTTTTATCGTTCCGTGCCACTTGTCTATTGGCAAGTGTTTTATTCTAACCCATTTTCCATTAAGCGGTCTTGGAGCCATTAGTCCACCACAATTTTCATATTTCTCAGTATCATAATTTAAAATTAAAATTGTGTCTAAGTCGAAGTTGGAACTTTCGTAAAATATTGTGTCACCAATATGGAAAGATGAAAAATATTTTAATTCATCTGCGTTAAATTCAAAGTCCTTTTGGTCGTAGTGGTAAGAACAACAACTTGAAATAAAAAATGTCGTCATAATTATTATTGTCTGTCGTGTCATTTTAAAAGTAACCGCTAACGGTCTGCGCCTATGCCCAGGCAGGGATTAAATGCCTTATTTCCTTTTGGATTCGAAAACCCTGTTTGCGGGTAGGCGCTGTTAGCAGCTGTTATATTGCCCTCAGCAATGTATCTATATACTTGACATAATTTTCTTTTATCACTGCTATTTGAATATTTGAAATCCATATACAAAGTAATGGACCCCCAATTAGCATTATGCAAGACAATAGAGCATACTTGATTGAACACGCATTTAAGGAATCAAATAAATAAACTACACTAAATACAATAAAAATAAAAAACAAAATGTACAATCCAAAGTATGGTTTAACTTTTAAATTAATTTCTGTTTGCCCATCATTTGTTTCCTTGATATCACCAATCATGGATGAACTCCCTATTAACCCTGTTTTATATCCAGAAGATTTCATTCGAATTTCAAAAGTCTCTTTATGTATAAATTCTCCTTCTAAATTATTACTGTCAAACAAATTCCATTTTCTATTAAGGACATCATTTAACTTAGAAACAATTAATTCCTTACTAGAATTATATAAGTATATAGATTGGTTTGGCGAGAAAAAAGTTCTGACAAAATTTATCATTGCGAATTAACTTTTGCATATCTTATAATTGCTGCTAACGTTCTGCGCCTACAAGCAGGGATTTAATGCCCTATTTCCTTTTGAATTCGAAAACCTTGATTATGGGTAAATAATGTTAGTGGATTGGCTTTCTTGTCTTTCAACTTTAAATCCTTGATAAAGTTCATTTTCTTGGTCTGTTTTGAATGTGCTATTTATTGCAATATTTTTCAATATAGACTTCTCCTGATTCTCCAGCTTTCGACCAATCTGCACATGCTTTATCAAGTTCTCCTATTTGATAATAACATAAACCTCTGTTGTGATATCTAGTTAATTTATCATTTTCATCCATGGAATATTCAATCGATAATTCTAAATCCTTAAATGCCCCTTCATTATCTTGTCTCGAACTGAATTTAATAAGCCCTCGTTCATGGAGTATAACCGCATTTTGTGGCTCTATACTATCTGCCATATTTAAGAATTTTATCGCCTTCGGAAAGCCTTGCTTTCCTTTTGATACTTCTGCTTGAGCATATTGATAATATGCCAATGCACAACTGTCTCTTATTTCATCTAAAGAATTAACTCCAAAAAGAAAGTCACATGTGGTTAAAAGTAAGGTGATAAATAATGTAAGAAGTAGTTTCATAGGTTAATCATTTGTTCCGAGATTAGATTGAATCAAGAATTCTTGTCACTCCTACCCTCACTCCAAAGCGCTGCCTCCTCAGTCACAGTTTTTCAGTGCCTTTGTTTTAGCTGCCGCTAATATAATCGCCATTTCCCGAAATATCCTAATATTCAATCACTTTATTCATAAAATTAGAGTTTTTTATCTGTTTTTTTCTGTTTTTATGATTTCTTTGTTCCTTTTCTAATCCCTAAATTGCATACTCAAGTTTGGAAGCATTTGATTCATTCTTGACAGCCTTCTTCTAATACTTCATTTCTGTTAACTATTTGCAATGCCAAGTTTAATATCTTGGTCTTTTTTTCTTTTCTGTTCGCTAATAGTTTAGATGAATTTTTTAAGGCTCTTGTTCTTTATTCTATGTTCAATTTTTTAAACCCCTTACTTCTTTCCTAAAGTATACGATATATTGACTAATTCTTCCTAAATACCTAATAAACAGCACTCCTTATTCATTTACTTATTAAGCCTACCCTTTTACTTATAGGTTTTACTCTCTTAAGTCTGTTTGCTTGTCATTTAATTCTGATTGAATATCATTTAATTTTGTTTGAAAGACACTTACTAATCTATTCTACTCTTTTAATTCTGTGTTCAATCCATTTACTTGTACAATCTTGTCTTTTACTACTTACCACTATTCACTTACTTCTCTCGTTCTCTTCTTTACAATCATAAACTGGTGATTGTATTCCGATTTCTATTGTTTTACTTCTGAATTCTATCCTCTTAATTTAATGTAGAATTGATTTACGTCTCGAATCAGCTCATTTACAAATGAGTTCAAACCATTTAATTCAATGGATTGTGGTTTTACTTATCATCTAAGAGAATTTACATCTCTTGACACTACACTTAATTCTCAATTCAGAGCAATTAATTCTATTCTTCTCCAAGTTAATTTTGAATTTCTCAGCCATACTTTCCAATTCAAACTCTTTATTTTTGTGGTAAATTGCTTTGAGCCCCTCGACCATTGATTTGTGCGCTTGCTCACACCATTTACTTCCGAGTTTTCTCAATATAATTCACAATATACCGAAATTAATTCTACTCCCTTCTCCATTACTTTTGTTGTCGTTGCTCTAAATTCTGCAATCAGAATGCTTATTTGGTTGTGTTATATGTTGAACTCTGAACTGATAAAATTTAGGTGCGTTCTTAGATCCTTCAATTACAGGAACTCGAGATATAAGTGCTAATAGATGAGTTTTAAATGTATGTGTACGCTTTACGAACTCTTTCTATGCTTATCTGTAGTCTATATAACAAAACACAATTTAGAGCGCGTGTATGAATGCAAACGATAAAGAAGATAATGAAACTTAATCTACACGCTTAATCTCCTTCACACTTTCAATATTCCTATTCCAAAAACAAGTCAAAATATTATTTTGAACTTTAATTTTATTCCAATAGATTTGCACCCCTTAATCAGCCCAGGTGGCGGAATTGGTAGACGCGCTGGTCTCAAACACCTGTGGGTTCACCCCCGTACCGGTTCGACTCCGGTCCTGGGCACAAATGACAGAGTGAGAGTGAATGTGAATGCGAAGATTCTTCTCCTCTGTCATTTTTTTTACTAGTTGATTTGTGACGCGATACTTGATAGCTCTGTTACAGGATAAAAGTAAGGCCGAACTCTCTACTCCACAACAATTGAATATCTCGTCTATGCTTTCCCAGTTTTTATCCTTATATTCGCAACATAAGAACTCGGTTAATGAAGCAAATTTCTTCACTTTTTTTAATGCTGCTCTACGTTTTGCCTACTTTTGGTAACACCATTCGTGTGCATTACTGTGGAGGTGTTTGCTTCCGTTTCTTTTGGATATTCAGTCGCTAAGAAATGTGCATGTGAAGGTACAAGTACCAAAGAAGGGTGTTGCGATGAGAAGACCATTCAAGTTAATAATCTTGATAAACAATTTAAAGCCTCACAATTTTCTGTGTTTTCTGCTAAGAATACATCTGAATTGCTTTGTGTGTATCCTGTTTTTAAATGTCCTGCTTATGCGATGCATGTGAATTCTTTTTTCACTGATTCACATCACCCTCCAAACAAGAACAAAACACCTTTGTATATGCTCAATCAAGTGTTTCGCATTTGATACCCTTTTCCTATGCCTGTATCTGGCATCATTTTCCTCGTGCTCTTAAGCACACAATTTTTAAAATACAATTAATTTATTCAATATGAAATCAATAACAAGAACTGTTTTGGGACTAGCACTGATGTTCTCCCTTAGCAACTGTTCGCAACAGTTAAAAAATGCTGAAACTGCAGAAGTTAAAATTTATGGCAACTGCGGCATGTGTCAAGAAACCATCGAGAAAGCCGGTAACGTCGATAATGAAGCCGTCGTGAAATGGAATAAAGACACCAAAATGGCAACAATTAAATACGACAAAAGCAAAACCTCTGAAGAAGCCATTCTTAAACGCATAGCCGCCGCTGGTTACGACAGCGATGCCTTTAAAGCAAGCGATGAAGCTTACAACGGTTTACACGAGTGCTGTCAATACAAACGTCCAGGCTCTGAAACAGAATCTCATGACGAACATATGCACGCCAATGATTCAATGCCAATTGAACACAATCACGCGGATGATCATATGCACGACGGTGAACACCCTCATAGCCATTAATATTCTTTAACAATGATTAAAAATATTTTACTCGCCAGCTTCACATTTCTACTTTGTTTTGGAGCTTTTGCTCAGAAAGATGTGTACTTTACCATCACGAACAAACTGGGAAACGACTCCTTTCAGTTTAACCTAGAATCTTCTAATAATTTGGGCAATAAACTCAATATTAGTCGCGTCGATTACTACGTTTCTAATTTTACAATCATTCACGATACCGGGAAACAAATCGCTGTCTCAAAAGACTCTCTCATTCTGGTGACTGGTCATTCTAATGTGATTTACAAGTTAGGTAATTACAACGTAACCAATATTGAAGGCATTCAATTCTATATTGGTGTCGACTCTCAATTTAATCATCAAGATCCTAGCAATTGGCCTGTTTCTCATCCACTTGGTCCGAAATCACCTTCCATGAATTGGGGCTGGAATCCAGGATACCGATTTGTTGCCATGCACGGTAACGGTGGTGACAATTTGGATAAAGGGTACGAAATACACGGTTTGTGGGATTACAATTTCTTCTCGCAAACAGTTAATACAAACGGTCTGGAGAAAAATGGTGCCATATACATCAATCTAAATGCCGATTACGAACAAGCTTTGAGAGACATTGATGTTTCTCAAGGTTTACTTGATCACGGTATAAATGCAACAGATTTAAAGATGCTTCAAAACTTTAGAGACCATGTCTTTACTGAAGGCAATAGTATTCCTACGGTATCCATTCAGTCGCAAAAGGTTGATTTTCCTGTTACTATTTATCCTGTTCCAAGTTCTGGCCTTGTCAACTTGAGTTTTGATGCGGAGAAATTAAACTTAAAAGAACTGAATGTTTTCGATTGCACAGGTAAGTTGATTTTGAATTATTCATTACTAGATAGGAATCAATTTGAGTTTATACTTGAGAATAAAGGCTTATACAATTTACAATTCACCAGCGTGGATGGCATCATCAGCAATAAGAAAATACTGATTCAATAAATGGGTATTTTCAGAATACATAGCGTATTCATTTTAGGTAGTCTTCTTGTTTTTTCTGCTTGTAAAAAGGTGGAAAAAACAAGTCTGCCTGAACAAAAAGTGGATTTGCTAAGTATTCCTGATTATTTTCCTCCAATTCCCTTCCCTAGTGATAACACCTTCACGGAAGAACGCTGGACACTTGGTAAAGCCCTGTTCTATGACAAAGCCCTTTCCAGAAATGAAACGGTGAGTTGCGGTTCCTGTCATAAACCTCACTTAGCTTTCAGCGACGATGTGGCTGTAAGTCTTGGCGATTTAAATACCCTAGGCAGAAGCAACGCACCAAGCCTTACCAATATTGGATATAATCCGTACTTCACACGAGCTGGCGGTGTGCCTACACTTGAAATGCAAGTGAACGTGCCCATTCAAGAGCACGACGAGTTCAATTTCAACATCGTGGATATTGTGGAGCGGTTAAAAGACAATGCGTATTACCAGGACGCGTCTTTAAAAGCCTATAACAGAGATTTAGATCCTTATGTGATTACTAGAGCTATTGCGACTTTCGAACGCAGTATCATCAGTGGAAATTCTCCTTATGATAAGTTTACCTATCAAAATAAACCAGAAGCATTAAGTACTGCAGAAAAGAAAGGCATGGATTTGTTTTTTAGTTCACGGACCAATTGTTCGGAATGCCATTCGGGTTTTAATTTCTCTACTTATGCATTCGAAAACAATGGTTTACATGAGAGATATTCCGACAGTGGGCGTATGCGAATCACTAAAGCAGAATCGGATAGAGATAAGTTTAAGGTGCCTACTTTACGCAATGTAGAATTAACTTCACCTTATATGCACGATGGTTCATTGAAAACTTTGACTGAAGTGGTTGAGCACTACAACACTGGCGGGGTAAACCACAAAAATAAAAGCCAATTTATAAAAGCATTACAGTTAACTGAAGAAGAAAAAACAAACTTGGTCGCATTTTTAAAGTCCTTAACAGATTACGAATTTGCGAATCAAAGCAAATACAAACCAGAACAATGAAATTAAAATACAAATTATCGACAAGTGTAGTACTCATCACAATTCTTATAGGCATACAAGCATGTAAGAAGAAGGATACAGATGATCATACGTCAGATGCGACGAACAGTCCGTATATATTGGAGTTTGGAAATTTTCCTCCTCCCATGATTGCAAGCGACAACCCATTAACAGTTGAAGGTAAAGTTGGGCAGAATGTTGTTTTACGAAAAACTCTTATCAAGCGATGAATCTATGTCGTGTGCCAGCTGTCACAATCAAAAGACGGCCTTTTCGGATACCAATCGATTTTCAATTGGAGTACAAGGCATGCCAGGAGGACGACAAGCCATGGCAGTGTTTAACATGGCGTGGAATAGAAACGAATTCTTTTGGGATGGAAGAGCCCATTTATTGAGAAATCAATCGCTAATGCCCATTCAAGACAAATTGGAGATGAACGAAACCCTTCCAAATGTAATAGCCAAACTTAAGGCGGACTCGAAATATCCACAGCAGTTCAAGAATGCATTTGGCAGCGAAGAAATTACAGCCGAAAAGATGTCAAAAGCAATGGAGCAGTTTATGAATTCGATTGTGTCTTACAATTCAAAATTCGATCGATTCAAGGCAGGATTGGATACGCTTACAAAGGAAGAAGAACGCGGCAGATTTTTATTCTTCACCGAATACAATCCAGCTTTTCCGAATGCCACGGGAGCTGATTGCGAGCATTGCCACGGCGGACCGAATTTCGAAAACAATCGATACATGAACAATGGATTGGACGACAATGCGTCTATTACAGATATAGGAAGACAGAAAGTGACGAATAGACCAATGGATAAGGCTGCCTTCAAAGTGCCTTCCTTGCGCAATATAGCATTAACTCCTCCGTATATGCACGATGGTCGTTTTAAGACTTTAGAGGAGGTAGTTGATCATTACAATTTGGTTAAAGCATCTTCTACCTTAGACCCTTCTTTTCAACAGCAATTACCCAACGGATTGGAGTTAACACCAGAAGACAAGAAAGCCTTGGTTGCCTTTTTAAAAACACTCACAGATGAAGTATTCATAAACGACCCGAGGTATTCGAGTCCGTTTTAAAACAACTAGAATTCTTTTGGAAACCTCATGGAAACGTGGGGTTTTTCTTTTTGTGAATAACTCTGGAACGGAATTTTTGGGGGATGGAATCGAAATAATTGTAGTGAGAGGATATGTCATTGAAGTTTGTCTGTTTGTTTGTGTTCGGTTTTATTCTTAGCTCAGGCTTTGCACAAGAAACTCCTCCAATCAATAAATACTTTATTATTCTAACACCATATCAAAGTCCTGGAAAGATAATCAAAGAAGGAAAGCGCATATTTGTAAGAGATTCGTTTGGCAATAAACAAAGAGGAATAATTCGCATTACAAGTGATACCACTCTTGTTATTGAAAATCTATTTGGTACAATAAAAGATTCTTTTAATATCCATGAACTTATTCAGGTGAGAAGAACAGGACCAATTCGGTCAATTTTTGGAGTATACTTGGTTGTTGCTGGTGGTATGCATATTGCATTAAGTACATTGTTCTTTGGAAGGAGTGAATTAGGGGACATAGTTGGAGCTTATTTTCTAACTGTTGGAGTTCTTGCAAGCACTGGTGAATTGTAATGCTTCATGGTAAAAGTTTCAAAAGAAACACGGTTGTACTTACAAAATATACCACGCCAAGATGCTTCAAGCTTAAGCGCAAGCACCTGCCTTATTTGTTTCCACTTCACTAATCCTTATTTTTGTTTATTCTTGTGAAACACTTTATTTTACTCTCTGCTTGTTTCTTGCTTGTATTTAAAAGTCTGCAAGCACAATCCAAAAGTGATACCACTAAATATCTGCTTGCTCTTTATAAGTATGGATATTACAGCAATCGAATCATCAAAGATGGCACAAGACTCTTCGCTAAAGACACAACAGGAAAGAAACTCAGAGGTAGAATGACCATTCTAAGCGAGACAACTTTTTATTTAAATAATATACTTAAAGGCCAAAGAGACACCTTTAATCTTAATGAATTAACTAAAATAAGACACACGCATGTCATCAGCTCGTATTATGGTGTTAAATTCTTCTTAGGTGGTATAATTAGTATAGTTGGAGGCGCATTTACGTTTGATGAGGAAATCAGAAACGGCTTGTTTTTATTTGGAACTGCGGCTACAGGTACTGGAGTAGTATTCATGACGGGTCATACGTTTAATAGAAAAACACATTCTTATAAAATATATACCGCCAAAGGATTCAAACTAAAACCAAAACACCTGCCTTATTTGTTTACTTTAAATAAGTAGAAAACAAGTTTTCATATATTTTTTTTGTAAGTTTGCATGAATAGAGATTCCCCATTAGGCATCTCTTCTGTTATTTTTTTAAGTATTAATAATTGTGTCTGATTCGAACGCCTTAAGCAAGAAAGAAGTTTTTAAAGATTGGGTTTCCCAATACAGCGACGAACTATTCTCATGGGCTTCCTACAAAATTAAAGACAAACATACTGCCGAAGACTTAGTTCAAGACACTTTCCTCTCTGCATTTAATGGATATGAAAACTTTAAAGGCGATAGTAAGCCTAAGACCTGGTTGCTCCGAATTCTGAACAATAAAATCATCGACCATTACAGAAAATCTGCTAAGCAATTTGAACGCCTCGACGACCATCTTCAAAAGAAAGAAATTAAGCTCACCGATAATTTCTTTGATGCAAACGGACGATGGAAAAACACGAATGTCGAAACGAAATGGGAATCTGAACAACACTTACTCGATACCCCTGAATTCAATTCTGTTTTAGATAATTGTATGGATAAGCTTCCCGAGAACTGGCGAATGGCTGTCTTGTCTAAATACATCGTTCAAAAGAACGCTCAGGAAATTTGTAAGGAATTAAATATTTCCACGTCTAATTATTGGCAAGTGATACACAGATCAAAATTAATGTTAAAAAAGTGCTTGGAGTTAAATTGGTTTAAATCAGAAGTATGAATATAATGTCTACTCTAATGATATCGTGCCGAAAGGCTTCTGAATTGGTTGAGAAAAACAACTTCGAACCGCTTAGTTTTAGCGATAAGATGAAGTTGAAGATTCACACCCATATTTGTAAAACATGCACAGCCTACGGTCAACAAAGTCAGCTACTCGAACAATTGTTAAATGAACACTTTGGTGAACACAGTTCTAAATATGTTAACCAAGCCAATAACGAAGAATTAAAGACTAAAATCATTTCAGAGATTGAACATGCTTCATAATGAGATCCTTTATTACCATAGCTTGTGTTTTCCTATTAAGCTTTAACACTAAAGCTCAAAATGCACCCATGTATCAAAACTTCACCGCAAATGTGAAAGATGGTATTGTGCGTTTGGATTTCACATTGGTCACAGGAGCCACTTGCAACGGCATTCAAATCTATCGAGCGAAGGACACCGTGAACTTTATTGAAATTGGTGAGATCCCAGGCTTCTGCGGCAGTCCTTCAGAACCGCTTCCCTATACCTACATCGACTACAATCCTATTAAAAACGCGAAGAATTACTATAAACTCGACTTTGGTGGATTGTTGCAATCTTATTTTGTGTCCGTTGAGATTATTGATTTAAACTCGGGAAAGACGGAAGTGAGACCAAATCCGAGTAATGAATTGGCACATATCTACTTCGAAAACCTAAAACGTGAATTGAGAGTCATTAAAATCTATAACAACTACGGCCAAATCGTGGGCAACTTCGAAACCAATGAAAATTCTATTCAAGTAAATACACTCTCCTTTCAATCTGGTTTGTATACCTTTACTGTAAGCAATTCGCAGAACGCTGTTTTGATTCAAAACAAGTTTGTAGTTCAACATTAATTAAGTTTTTTAAAAGTTTTTGTCAGGTTTATGTCGTTGTAACGACTATACCATTGAACATGTCTCTTTAGAGCTTTTAATACTATGTCAATCAAACAACTCTTTGTCATCTTTATACTGGTAGGTGGATTTTCCTTTGTGCTTTCCTCTCAAAAGGAATATGCAGCTAAAAAGACTATTCAAACGAATCAAGTTACTGTAATTGTTGGTACAGCCTCTTGGTGTCCTTTATGTAAAACAAATGGCCAAAGAATAAAAGGTGAAATTATTCCAACGTTTATAAACGATTCGCATTACAGGATTTACATCTACGACTTGAGTGATGAGACGAGCATCAACAGCTCTCTCGATAAAATGACAGAACCTGGCTTAAAGAAATTTGCAAAGAAACGTCCTTCTGCAACAGGTGTCATCTATTTCATCAATTCAAAGACAAATGCCTTGATCCAAAAAATAAGTGTTACTGAACCAAGCGAAAAGATAATCCAAGCTTTCAAAGAAGTTTTAACTAAAGTATGAACCTTGTAACCTATTCAACAACCAATTAATTATTTTATATGAAAAATCAAACCAAACTTACATTAGCTCTAACTTTTTTGATTGCTGGTGTTTTATTCATCCAGTCGTGCAAAAAGGACGATGAAAAAAAAGAAGAAACCACTTCTAATGAATTTATTGCGGACAGCACAACCTTTGCTTCCTTTATGAATTGGCCACTAGAAGCAACAAAAAACGGTGCAGATCCTTCACTAGGCATGGCACATGCTGGAAACGACAGCACTGCAATTAGAAGAATTTACTTCAAAGACGGTGTTAATCCTGTTAATGGGGTTTATCCCATTGGAGCTGTTGTTGTAAAACACACCACTAACACCGGAAACACCTTAAATGAATACACGGGCATGGTAAAACGCGGTAACGGATTCAATCCAACTAAAGGCGATTGGGAATTCTTTGTATTGACCATGGATGGTAAAATTGCAGAAGACTCTGGAATGCCTCTTAGAGGTGCAAACTTAATGGGCGGCATGTGTGGCAATTGTCATGCTGGCGCTGCATCTAAAGATTATATTTTTTCAAAATAAATAAAATTGATGCGGGGATTGCTTGTATAGTAATCCCCGTTTTTCTTTTAAATTAACATCAACAATGAAGTCATTATTAACAACACTAAGCATTGTTACCATTATAGTAATAGTTGCCATTTCAAGTATGGGTTCCAAGCCAACACGCGTTACCGATTCAAGTAAAGGTATTAATTTCCACTCAGGCACTTGGCAAGAAGCCCTCGATTTAGCAAAGAAAGAAAACAAACTAATATTTTTAGATGTATACGCTTCATGGTGCGGTCCATGCAAAAAACTCAAATCACATACTTTCTCGGATGCTGAGGTTGCAAAATACTACAACAGTAAGTTTATAAACGTGAGTGCGGATGCCGAAAAAGGAGAAGGAATTCAATTGGCAAACATGTATTCTGTCCATCAATATCCTACCCTTTTATTTGTGAATCAGGATGGAAAAATCGTACATTCGACTGCAGGTTATCACAATTCTAAACAATTCTTAAAACTAGGACAATCTATTAAGCAAACAAATGCAGATTAAGGGTAAACAATACACTTACACAAGTTTTGTCGAGGAGATGAATCTCATTGTGCAGAACCTACAGAATGGATCTATTGAGTTAACTGGCTCACAGATCTATATGCCAATCAATTTAAAGCGAATTGAACGTTTGAATAAAACGCTTAGATTAAGTCATCAGCTTATCCATCAATTAAAACACTTGCCTTTCAAACAAAATTGGATTCTGATCACAGAAGCCTGGTGTGGAGACAGTGCACAGTCGCTACCTGTTTTGGCAAAAATGGCCGAGGAGAGTGAAGGGAAAATAGATCTTAAAATAATTTTAAGAGACCAGAACTTAAATTGGATTTCAAAATACAACACCGATGGCAGTCATTCTATACCTAAATTAGTAGCGTTTAATGAAGCAGGTGATGAATTATTTGTTTGGGGTCCTAGACCAAAAGCAGCTCAGGAAATATTCAAAAATTGGAAAACAAACCCTGAAGGAAAGTCAAAGAATGAATTTGAAGTCGATTTACATACTTGGTATGCCAGAGACAAGACTGTTTCAATACAAAACGAATTATTCGAAGTATTGAATCAAGGCGTTCGTGTATAATCTGTTTTAAACACAATGACCTGATTTTGACTGCTTGTATCTTTGTAGGACTTTAAATTTCCTTGTTTTCAACCACTATTATTGTACTTTTATGCCGTGAATCGCATAATATAAACTTTAATTAAATCAATAATATGAATAGAGATTGCATACAAAATTTAAATGAAATCAAATTACTTCTTACAAGATTATCTGATCAAGAGTATGCGAAACCTCTAGAGGTTTTATCCAATGCTAGCCTCGGTCAACACGTTCGACACATCATTGAATTGTATCAAGCTCTCATACATGGAATTGAGTCTGGGGTCATAAATTACGACAACAGAAAGCGTGATATCTCAATTGAGTCTCAGGTATTAGTTGCTAAAGATTCCATCGATGCGTTAATTCTTAAAATTGATGCTATTTCTGAAAATAAGGCAATAGAATTAAAAGGTAATTTTTCCATTTCCGATTCTGACTCTGCCACACATATCCAATCAACATTATTCCGTGAACTTGCATACAACCTTGAACACAGTATTCATCATCAAGCTCTTCTAAAAATCGGTTTGAAGGATTTAGGTTTGCAGCATTTGATTCACGAAAACTTTGGTGTGGCGGCAGCTACCATTCGCTTTAAAAGCAAACCACAACAAGCGAGTTCTTAGTCTTGTGACACAGATTCAAATTCTTTGGGAGATTCTTCTTGTCTAGAATCCTTGCTCGTATAAAACTTCAATGCGGCTAAAACAGCCATGAATCCCCAAAGTGGTACGGCTATCTTATCAAAATCGCTGAAGTTATTTAGAAATGCGTGTATGTAATACGTAATTAATCCCAACAAAACAGCCTTGGCCAAACTCCGCTTCCACAATTCTTTGCTCTTGTCGTAAACAATTTGCATGCCCGTGTAGATTGAAGCTAAGAAAACACCAAACCAAGATATGAATCCGATTAAACCCATCTCAGATAAGGCATTTAGATATTCGTTGTGGGTATTCCCTAAATCACCGCTATGTGTGCTAATTAATGTTAGGTTCTCTGGTCTTTGAAATGGTGCATACTTAAAGGTGTATGTTCCCGGTCCGAAGCCGAACACTGGTCGCTCCTTAAACATGAGATACGCACACTGCCAACGATTTAATCGCTCTAAGTTTGATGGGTCGGTAGTAATATTCGAAACCGATTGAGCGTGAGATTCTAAATCGTCAGCACTCCCCTGTTTATTACTTTCTAAACTGTATAGTATCTGGTCTTGTTTGATAAATGCCACAAACGCAATTAAACCCAATACAAATAAAATCTGTTTGAACTGAATCTTTAATTTGATTAAGAAGTAAAAAGCTGCTGCTGCTATTAAACTAATCCAAGAAGCCCTTGTAAATGAAAACACAATACCGACCACTAAAATCAAGGCTATACCTGCAAAAATTATTCTTTGAAAGACTGAGAAATTAAACCAATTCCCTCTCATGGCAAACACAAGGGCTATTGGAACGAAGAATGATATATACGCTGAATAGATGGTGTGATCTCCAAAAAAGGGTTTCATTATGGCATACCCCCAACCTCTGCTAAATCCTTCTCCTGCGTGTTTAAAAAGCGTGAAAGAGACCACAATAAAGGTTCCATACAACATATAAGACAAGTATTTCCTAATGAAGTTAGGATTTTGAAAGACGTGGAATAGAAAAAAGAAGAAAACACTCATAAACCACAGTCTTGCCAACATGTATTTTACCGAAACAAACCACATGGAACTAGCGAAAGTTGCAAGCACCATCCAAGCAAAGTTTAATAAGATAAAAGCTACCAATGGCATGGTGACAAACTTCTTATTGATTTGTCCACTGATGATGAATTTAAATGCCAACATCACAAACAAAACCCAGATCATGGGCTCAGTTGGTATAGATAAGCCTAAGCCACCACCAACATCATCAACAAATACGGATAGTGGTACAAAGAAACAAATAAGTAAAGTGTAAAATTCGGGTTTGAAGAAACAGAGAAACAAAGCACCTATGGCAAATGGCAATAGTGCGACGTAATAGAATTCATAAACAATTCCAATACAGCCAATAAGAATGCCGAGGAATCCGATAAGATACGCTAGCCGTTGTTCTTTTGAATTTAATATGACTGCTGAGAAACTCACTTCTGAGGTTTCATTTTTTCATAAATCGCAAAAAATACGATTGCGAAACTCAAGGTACAAATTAAAGAGATTAAAACGATCAGTTTGCGAACAGGATAAGCGCGTTGTTCTGCAACATCAGCTCCACTCACTGTAAACTTATTATTCAAGGTTTCTTTTACATCTACTTCTGCTCGTTCGTATTTGGCTTTCAAATCAGATAATTTATCCAACTCCAATTGCAAGGTTTCTGTATAGGTTGTAAACTGACCTCCAAATTGCACCAAATTTTTCTGTTGTTCAATTAAACCTTGAAGTTCTTTCGTTCTACCTGATGCTCTTGCCTTGTATATTTCTTCGGATAAGGCTCTTGATTGCTCTTCGTAGTTGATTACACCTTCATTACCCAAACGCACAAGCTCTGTTTTGATGTTATTCACTTCATTCTCCTTGGCTTGCATTTGACGTTTTACAATTTCTAAAGCCGGTATTGCAACTTCTAACTGGATTTCATTCTTGATCGAATCGTATAAATCCAAGATGCCATTCGCCATTTTTGCCGCCATTACAGGATCTTCATCCATAACATCTACTTTGATAGATAAATAACGCGTACGACTGAAACTGAAGTTGGAATTTATTTTATTTTGAAGCTTTGTTTTCTTTAGATTACTTTTCGGATCAATCTTATAATGATTCATTAAGTCGTAATTGCGAATCAAACGCTCCGTTAACTTAGAACTTTGCAAGATTTGCAACGCTTTTTCAGCCTCTTCTTCTTCTCCGAACTCAAGTGGATCCTTTTGTCTTTGATTTAAATCAGTTAATAGAGCATTACTAATTGAGTTATTAGTTGTTGGATAAAACACGACAGATGATTTGTACTTAGGGGTCAACATGAAAGAGATAACCGCTGAAACAATAAACGACAATATACCAAGAATTAGTAATTGTTTTCTCCACCTGGAAATTAACGCTACAACATCTTTAAAGGTGATTAGCCCATTTCCATGATTTTCAAATTGATTTTGCATACCTAAACTATTCGTTTAATAAAGTTTGCAAAAATAGTCTTTTTAAAATGGAATTTCTTTAACTGATTCTCTATAATTTTATTGTGAAGTTTTGTCAAAAATTTGCATTATTTTCTTGAAATCAAGAATATTCAATAAAGCACTAAACAGAACCGCAGCAATTCCGTATACAATCAAAGCAAGCCAAAGATTTGAAATGGTTTTAATAAAGAAATAAACACCTACTAGCAGCACAATCCACACGATAAAACGAAGAACTTGCTTTATCGGCAAATAAAAGTCAAACAATTTAAATGAACGCCATACACAGAAAAGTGCAAACACCGACTGCGTACATAATGATCCAATTGATGCTCCAAATGATTTATACTCAGGTATCAGCAGATAATTGATTAAGAAGTTACAAAGGAAGGCTGAAGCTGCGTATATATTCATGTGCCAAATGTCCTTTTTAGCTGTAAGCAAGGTACTAAAGACAAATGTTATGCTCATTGGTACGAAAGTGAGCATGATGTTTTTAAACACAGCCGTTGACTCGATTAAGTTGTCTTCTGACCTAAACTCGTACATGGCATCTAAAATATCTTGCCCGAAAAACTGGGCGCCTAATGCCACTGTCAGTGAAATTAATAGTAAAACCGTGGAAGCTAAATTTGCAAGTGGCCTTAAATCGGTCTTCTCGCTTATCATTCTGGCAAACATTGGCAACAACAATCCTGCAAATAACATAGCAAACATGGCTGCTGCGTCTAATAATCTAAAACTTTGAGCATACAAGCCCCCATGATAGACTGCATCAGGTAATAACCAGTTCATCATAGTGACATCCATCCGCGTGTAAAAGTTCATCAATGTAAACAGCAAGGCGTATGGAAGACTTTTGCGAATTAAAAACTTCAAGCGACCTTTCTCAATAGGTGTAGAGATAGATGGAAGCTTATTCCACAATTTAATATTGATAAACAAAGCGGTGATAAATGTGATGCTAGAAGCCATAAACTGGGCTATAGCAAAATGCATAATGCTTATTTTATTGAGCAAGTAGAATACGATGCAAATTAGAATACCGAAAAACTTATCACTTACTGAAAGCAAACTATCAGTGGTATACCGATGTAAACCATTGATATTGGTTCTTAAATAGAGGATAAAGGTTGTTAATACTTGATTACCTATTAGCACCAGAAGGAGATCCTGAGGCATTCCTGCTCGAATTCCAAGAAATAGTACCAATAGAATGTATATCGAAGACAAAAGCGATTTCAGAATGAATATGCCCTTGAAGTGAGTTTTAAAGAAACCACTATCAGCTGCAATACTGGTGTTATTAAAGTTTTGAATACCTAAATCGAGGAAGATATTGGTGATTAAGGTAAGGTTGAGAACCAAATAGTATTCACCATAAACAGGGCCCAATAAGTTCTGAGCCATGCGATCTATTAATAAAAGCCATACAGGTTTTACAATCAGATTTAAAATCTGCAGAAAAAGAAGGTTTTTAATAAATACTTTTCTCACGTACTTGTATTATGCAAATAACGTTGATTTTAATGAATCCTAAAATTGCATAATTTAAGCAACACAAATTAGAAGAATATATAAAGAATGCTTGAATTGGTTTAATGTCTTCTAGCCACATTTCCTACACTACCTGAAGATGAGTTAAAAACACCT
>JAWKNQ010000032.1:0-24387 GCA_041391605.1 Bacteroidia bacterium | reverse complement strand
CGATCAATTTCAATATTAATCTGCATATCTAAAAAGCTACTAGATTTTTGAGGAATTTTCGCTTTACCCTTTTCTAGGAAACCCATTGCTTTTTCATATTCTTTTCTCGCACTGTATATTTCAGCCATCCTTACAAACACATCAGAATTCATATAGCTTGGATAATCCATTAGTTTTTGAAGGTATATTATCTCTTGGTCAACCAATGAGTCTATGTAAGCAGCTCTCCAAATTAGATAATTAGCTTTTTCAGAGGAAACATTATTTCCTTTAAGTTTTTCATCTTTGTCGTAAGCCATAAGTTTGTCAACTATGGTCATGTAATCCTTAACGACATTGAAGTTCCCTTTTTGATCTGAAGCCTGGATGCCTTTGTTGAAGCAAGCAATACCGGCATAAGTAAGATAGATTTTAGCAGCTTCCTTTGCATCATAACGCTCTTGTTCTTCTTCGCCACAAGCAAAATACTTCAAAAATGCTTCACCAGCTTGCTTTGCAGCAGTTCCATCAGCATCTAAAGCCAATATTTCTTCATCCGTGGAAAGTGCAATATCTGAATAAACAACTCCTTTCCAAGCAAAAGATGCACATAAGTCCTTTGTATCAGGGTCGAGCATCACTTTATCAATCTCATACTTGGCTAATTTTAAATCTTTAAAACGATCGTCCATCATATTGTCACGAACTCCTTTCAACAATTTTATTTGTCCAAATGAAGTTCCAACAATAAGTGTCAGGGCAAAGGTTAAGATGGTTTTTATACTTACTTTTTTCATTATTAATTGTTTGTCTTTATTTATAACTATTCAATAGTTGTGCCATTATCGTCATCTCCACCACCATCTCCATCATTTGAATCGGTGTTTGGGTTGCTTTCTTCGCCGTCATTCACTGCGTTTTCAGGGTTTTCAGAATTCTCTGATAATTCCTCATCTTCAGTTTCTTCAACTGGAACAACAGCAACTGATGCGATGGCATCATTATTTTTGATATTGATTAATTTAACACCTTGAGTTGCTCTTCCCATGGTTCTTAAACTATCTACACGCATACGAATTGTTAATCCAGACTTATTGATAATCATTAAGCCTTCCTCATCTGTAACGCTCTTAATTGAAATCAAATCACCAGTTTTTTCGGTTATATTTAAGGTTTTTACGCCTTTACCTCCTCTACCCGTCACTCTGTATTCATCTTCTCCTGTTTCTGGGTCAACCAAGAACGATCGTTTTCCATATCCATTTTCAGAGACAACCAAAACAGTGGCTTCCTTAAGATGATCGGTATCAACAGTGATCATTCCAATCACTTCGTCTTTATCTGATTCTAAAGTAACTCCTTTAACACCACTTGCATTTCTACCCATTGGTCTAACAAGCTTCTCGTTGAAACGAATTGCTTTACCAGAACGTTTAGCAAGAATTACCTCGCATTGACCGTTTGTTAACTTAGCAGATAATAGCTCATCACCTTCTCTAATTGTGATGGCATTAATACCATTTGATCTTGGACGTGAATACGCTTCTAGAGTTGTTTTCTTAATAATACCTTTTTTCGTACACAGAATGATATTATGTGTGTCTAAATACTCTTTGTCTTTCAGGTTTTCAATATTGAGGTAAGCTTTGATGGTATCATCACTAGGAATAGCTATTAAATTTTGAATTGCTCTTCCTTTAGTTGCTTTTCCTCCTTCTGGGAATTCATACACTTTCATCCAGAAGCATCTACCCTTTTCGGTGAAGAATAGTAGATAATTATGAGTATTAGCAACAAATAAATGTTCAACGAAATCCTCTCCTCTATGAGCAACACCTCTGTTTCCTCTTCCACCTCTATTTTGTTCTTTGTATTCGCTTAAGCTAGTACGCTTGATATAACCCATATGAGAGATTGTAATAACAACTTGTTCATTAGGAATTAAATCTTCAATATCAATTTCTCCGGCACTTGGTTCAATGAGAGTTTTTCTATCATCACCATATTTTTCTCTCATTTCTTGCAACTCTTCCTTGATAATTGAATAACGAAGTACTTCGTCATTTAGGATGGATTCAAGGTAAGCAATAAGTTTCATGAGTTCGTCAAATTCTTCTTTGATCTTTTGACGTTCAAGTCCGGTTAAACGCTGCAATCTTAAATCAAGAATTGCCTTGGATTGAATTTCAGTTAGGCCAAATTTGCTTATTAAACCTTCTTTTGCTTCATCTGGGTTCTTCGAATTTCTAATTAATGCAATTACCTCATCTAAATGATCTAATGCGATTAATAAGCCTTCTAATATATGTGCGCGTTTTCTAGCTTCTGCCAGGTCGTAATTGGTACGTCTAACAACAATCTCATGCCTATGCTCGACGAAGTGCACAATCATATCTTTCAGATTAAGCATCTCCGGACGACCTTTAACTAGTGCGATGTTATTTACTGAGAAGGAAGATTGTAATGCTGTATATTTATACAGTTGATTTAAAATTACATTCGCAATAGCATCCTTGCGTAATTCAAATACCAAACGCATTCCAGCACGACCAGACTCATCACGCACTGCTACAATACCATCTATCACCTTTTCTTGAACTAAATCAACTGCTCTAGTTATAATTTGTGTCGGCATTACTTGATATGGAACTTCAGTAACAATGATCATTTCTTTACCATTGCCTAAGGTTTCAATTTCAGTTTTACCTCTCATTAAGATACGCCCCCTACCCGTTTCAAAAGCAGATCGTATACCATCCACACCGTGAATAATTCCACCTGTAGGGAAATCAGGACCTTTAATGTGTTGCATCAACTCAGAAATAGAAATATCTCTATTGTCAATATAAGCACAAATTGCATCGATAGATTCTCTTAAATTGTGTGGGGCCATGTTAGTAGCCATACCTACAGCAATTCCAGATGCACCATTTATTAATAAATTCGGGATTTTAGATGGGAGAACTGTTGGTTCTTTTAGAGAGTCGTCAAAGTTTGGTCTGAAATCAACGGTGTCTTTTTCAAGATCGTTTAACATTTCTTCAGCAATTTTTTTCAACCTTGCCTCAGTGTAACGCATTGCAGCAGGAGAATCACCATCAATTGAACCAAAGTTACCTTGGCCGTCAACCATAGAATATCTCAAACTCCAGTCTTGTGCCATCCTCACCATGGTGTCGTATACGGAAGTATCTCCATGTGGATGATATTTACCTAATACTTCTCCAACTATACGTGCAGATTTCTTATAAGGACGATTAGGCGCTAAACCTAATTCGGTCATTCCATATAAAACTCTTCTGTGTACTGGTTTTAAACCATCTCTTACATCTGGTAAGGCTCTACTCACAATAACCGACATCGAATAATCGATGTAAGCTGACTTCATTTCATCCTCGATATTAATCGGAATTATGCGTTCTACGTTGTTATCTTCAGGGTTTTGATCCATAAATTATTGATTTATAAAAACAGTGCAAGATACCCATTTTTTAACGTTTTTTTGAATTTACATTCCACAATATACCAACAAAAAAGCCTCGGATTAACCGAGGCTTTTTATATAGATTTTTAAGCTTAAAAACTGCTTATAATTTGATCGTTTTAACTTTGCCCAATCCAAGTTTTTCCAACTTATCTTGAATCATAACATCATCTCCAATACAAACAATAATTAAATTATCAATATCGATGTATTTCTTAGCCATTGCATTAATGTCTTCCTTTGTTAAATTCTTTATGATTTCAGCACGTTTCGTTGTAATCCTATCTAGGTTTAACTGGATGATTTGAGTTAAGAATCCGAGTTTACCGAAAGGACTTTCATAGTTAAGTGCTTCTCCACCTAATAATGAACGTTTTGTGAAATCTAATTCGTCATCAGTAATTCCTTTTTCTACATATCCTTTAAGTTCCTTTAATATTTCAGCAATAGCACTGTCAGTGGCTCTTGTTTTGATACCTGCATTGATAATAAACAATCCTGGGATATTGTAACCACCAGAGCTAAATCCTGAACGGATACCATAAGTCCATCCTTTATCTTCTCTTAGATTCAAATTTAATCTTGAATTAAATGCTCCGCCTAAAGCAAAGTTCATGACATTAGCTTTAAAGAATTCACCATCAACATCATAAGGCAAAGAACGGTAACCCATGTAGATGGTAGTTTGTTTTGCACCATCTTGATTCACTAAGTACAATTTGTTCTTAGGAGATTCAGGGTAATTATTAAAGGTTGGAACTGTTAAATTTTTATTTTCCCATTTTTTCAAAAATGACAAGCTTTCTACAATTGTTTTCTCATCAACATCACCAACAACAGAGATAGTCGTTAAGTTTGGAGATAAGAAGTTTTCTTTAAAGTTTTTAGCATCATCAATACTCAATTTATTAGCTACAGAATATTCAGAAAGAGAAGGAACACCAATTGGGTTATCAGTTCCATAAATAAATTCTCTGAAACTTCTAGCTCCAAAAGTTGAAGGATCAAAATTGGCATTCGCTATAGAACCTAGAACTGCTTTCTTATTTGTTTTGAATTCTTTCTCACTGTATACTGGATTGTAGAACATGTCTTCCATTAATGCCATTGTTTGTTTTAATGAATCTTTAAAACACTCTACATAGCATGAGAAAATTTGTGCTGCACCATTAAAACTAATAGTCGATCCTAATTCTTTTAATCTGTTTTCAACCTCAAGTGCAGATTTGCTGGTTGTACCTTCATTCATCATAATTCCCAGCATTGCAGCAGAACCATTTTTAACTTTTCCAGTTTCAAATAAGTGTCCACCTTTAATTTGCATTGTTAAGTATACTCTTGGAGATTCAGTGCTTTTAGTACCGATAATTTTAATTCCATTATCAAATGTAGTTTTGAAGAAATTAGGAACAACTGCTGGTTTTGCTTGACCAACAACAGGTTTTTTGCTTCTGTCGAAGCCAGGAGCATCCACGTTTGGTACATATGTTAAACCTTCATATGCAGATTTGTCTATTGTTTCATTGATGTAAGGATTAACACTTTCATACGGTTTAATCTTAACATTTGGATCATCCGCTAATCTTGGATCTGGAATAATATGGATACAAGAGTAATTTTTATTTTTGATGTAAGTGTTGTAAACACGCATAACATCAGCTTTAGTTACACTTGTATATCTAGCGTAGTCTTGGTCAAGTGTCATTCTACCATTGGTCAACATTTCATATTGAGTTAAGATAGACGCCTTCGCACCAATTGTTTCAACCGCTCCATAATAATCAGCGGCTAATTCTTGCTTAATTCTCATTAAGTCTGCTTCAGTAAAACCAGTGGTCTCAAAATCTTTAAGAGCTTTAGCTAATTGATCTCTCATTTCTTTTTCGTTTAAACCACCCATTCTATTCGGGTAAGTTACAAGTGGGAAACTGAATTCACCTGCAATTTCAAATGTTTGATTGAAGCAAGAAGCTTGTAAGGCCACTTCATTATCAATAAAGTTTTTGTATAAAGGTGAGTTTTTGCCATCGCCTAATAATTTTGCTAACACATCTAATGCTGCCTCATCTCTGTGGAAAGTTGGTACTGTTGGGTAAGTGATATAGGTTAATGGAGCAAAGATTTTACTTGTAATAGTTTTAATGTTTGTTTCTTCTAAAACTAATGGAGTCTTAGGAAGTGGAGTAACTGCAGGACCTTTTTTGATTGCTCCATAGTACTTCTCAACTAAAGCCAAAGTGTTTTTAGTGTCAACATCACCTGAGATAACCAATATAGCATTGTTTGGACCATACCACTTCAAGAAGAAGTTTTTTAAGTCAGTTGAATCTGCTTCGTTCAAATCATCAACATAACCAATTGTTTGCCAGCTATATGGGTGACCATAAGGGTAAAACATTTGGTCTTTTACCTCAGGAAGCATTCCGTAACCGCTTGCATATCTTTGGTCTTTTTCGTTTTTAACTGTTTCTCTTTGGTTTTCAAATTTCTTTTTGGTGAAAGCTGGTAAAAGGAAACCCATTCTATCTGCTTCTAACCACAATGCAGTTTCAAGCATATTACTAGGAACTGTTTCGAAATAGTTTGTTCTATCTCTATTTGTTGTTCCATTCATGTTACCACCTGACCCTTGAACAATTTTAAAATGCTCTTCATCAGCAACATTTTCAGAACCTTGGAACATCATGTGTTCAAAGAAATGCGCGAAACCTGTTCTTCTCATGGTTTCTCTGTTTGAACCAACATGGTAAGTTACCTCAACATGCACGATAGGATCGCTATGGTCTTCGTTGATAATCACTGTAAGTCCATTCGCGAGTTCGTATTTCTCATATGGAATAACTAGTGAACCTGGTTTTGCTTCTACCTTTTTTACTAAAGTAGAGCTTTGTGCGCTTGCAACCCCTGTCATAGCAAAGGTTAAAGCAAATAATACATAATACAATTGTTTCATTTTATAAAGTTTGGAATAATAATTGTTCAAAAATAGTGGACGTACGCAACCTTTTCCACATAATAGTCGTCAAAAGTATAGATTTAAAAGACAAAACAAAAAAATATATTTGCACAAATACATGAGCTTTTTGCCCAAAACCCTTTTTTTACATATTCTAATTTTATTCTTCTTATGTTCTAATAATTTAAATTCGCAAAACCAAACTAACAATTACGGTAAAGAATTTAATTTCACCTTATTAGAAAACTATGGAAGTTTAGATAAAGTTGCCTTCGTGATTTCACTTAGCAAGTTACCCGATACTGTCCGAATTCAAGTTGGGGCTGCTAATTTTGAATATAGAATATTTAATAACCTAGATACCATTTTAAACTTTACTAAACTCACCACACCAAATGCGTTTCAGTTTGGACCCAATAAAAGTTTAAAATTTACTGCAACCTACCCTTTTTCACTTTATACCTTAAACAATGTGCAAAACAGTAGTGATTTAAGTGCAATCACACCAAGTGATAAAATTCCTGGTAATCCAATCTATTATGTAAATACGTATCGAGGAGACGAATCTTTTGGTAAAGCTAATAACAGTTTATTTTCAATTGTTGCAATTGACGATAGTGTTCAAATCAATATTTTACCTACCGCTGATTCAAAATATAATTTGGTAAAAAATACACCATTCACAATTTTACTTAGAAAGGGTCAAGTTTATTATGAACAAGCAAATGATAGCCAATCTTTTTCTGGAACTAAAATTTGGAATTCGAACGGATGTAAACGGTTTTCAGTTTTCGAAGGAGCTAAATGTTCATATGTGGATTATTCTTCAAGTAATTGTAGAGGCTGTGATCATTTATACAACCAAGGCCACTTCAATATCTCGGCAAATCATTTACTACCTTACCATATACTGGATTGAGTGGTGGTTACCACTATCAAATTGTTGCCACAGAAAACAACACATCAGTTTTTATTGACGGAGCATTTTAAAAATGCTTAATGAAAGAGAAGTGCTTTCTATTAACCAAAACTCAAATGTAGCTGTTTGTATCGAATCTGATAAATTAGTATCCGTTAATCAACTTATGAAAAGTGGAGAATGCAATGGCCATCCAAATAATTTAGGAAACCCGAGTTTGATGAGTGTAATTCCCAATAACCAAACAACTACTAGTGTCGGTTTCAGTTTTCCAACAACTTCAAATTTAGCGCAGAATCCGAGTTTCCCTGCGGATTTTCATGTTGGAATTGCTTGCCCTGTTGGGACTTTAAATAAAATTAAATTGAATGGTGTTCCAATTGATACTTCAACTTTCACAAAAACATGTAACATGTCTATCGGAAGTGTTACATTAAATCCAAGTATCAAATACAAGTTGAGTTCAGAAGTTGGTTTTATCGCTTATATGTACGCTATTGGTAAGGATGAAAGTTATGCAAGTGATCTTGGGGCGGGATTTGAAAATTCAATTACACAATTAATTCTTGAAGCAAAATAAAACTTCAACTTGCGATTCATTCAAGTTGTTTTCTTTCAAAGCGAAATCTGATTCTGCTGCGACCTTCTTCTGGAATTTTGGAGATGGAACTACAGCTACTGGAGATTCAGTAACTAAGATGTTTCCAAAACTGGATCCTATCTTTTGAAGATGACCGCTAATTATCCCAATTCAAGTGATGTAAAAATGACACCTTTAGAAAAACAATTCAAGTAAACAGACCATATTTTACATTAGGTGTTGATACGAATTTGTGTAATGGAGTGTTTTATCAAATTTCCTGTGGTTGAACCAAATTTAAAATACAGATGGCACAACGCAAGCACTTCAATTTAATAGTTGTTAATAACGACCAATTGGTTTGGCTAACTCTAACAGATAGCAATCAATGTTCCTATACGGACACAATTAATATCAAGTTTGTGAATTGCGACACAAATTCATTAGTTATTCCTAACGTATTTACTCCTGCTTCAAATGGTAAAGGAAATGTTGGCTCAAATGATATTAATGATTTATTTGAAGCTAAATTTACAGGATTTGACAATTTAAAGGGGTACATCTATAACCGATGGGGCGAAGTTGTTTATTCATTTGATTATCCAAACGAGGGGTATTGGAATGGCGGGAAGTCCAACGATTTGTCTCGCCCCTGTCCTGCTGGAACATATTATTATATGTTTGAATTTACAAGCTCCACAACCAAGCAGAAAAAGTCTGTAAATGGAGTGGTTCAATTGATCCGTTAAGCATTGTATAAAACTTGTTTATTGCTGTAGTCGCATATTGTATAATTTTGACTACACTTTTTATATATGCCTAAAATACTAGTAATTGATGATGAAAAACCCATCAGAGACGCTCTACAAAACATTTTAACTGCCGAACAGTACCAAGTTGATATCATTGAAAATGGTAAAAAAGGACTTGAAATGCTGAAAGAAACGAATTATGATGTAGTCTTATGTGATATTAAAATGCCAGGAATGGATGGATTGGAAGTCATGGAAAAAGCTTTTGAAATCGCTCCGGAAGTTCCTTTTATACTTATATCTGGTCATGGAACCATCGAAATAGCCGTTGAAGCTGTTCGCAAAGGGGCTTATGACTTTATTTCAAAGCCACCTGATTTAAACCGATTATTAATTACCATTCGAAATGCAGTTGAGAAGAATAATTTAGTAGTTGAAACTAAAGTATTAAGACGAAAAGTTTCTAAAACGCGTGAAATAATTGGAGAAACTCAAAGCATTCAAAAGATTAAAGACACGATTACAAAGGTAGCTCCTACCGATGCTCGTGTTTTAATAACAGGTGAGAATGGAACAGGAAAAGAGTTGGTGGCTAGATGGATTCATGAAAAAAGCAATAGAGCCAACAATGCTTTAATTGAAGTAAATTGTGCTGCCATTCCATCTGAATTAATAGAAAGTGAATTATTTGGTCATGAAAAAGGTGCATTCACAACTGCTATTAAACAACGTATTGGTAAATTTGAACAAGCCAACGGCGGAACACTGTTTTTAGATGAAATTGGAGACATGAGTCTTTCGGCTCAAGCTAAGGTTCTACGTGTTATTCAAGAAGGTGTTTTGCAACGTGTAGGTGGCGATAAAGCCATTCAAGTAGATGTTAGAGTATTGGCTGCTACTAATAAAAACCTAACCGAGGAAATTGAAAAAGGTAATTTCAGAATGGACCTTTATCACAGATTGAGTGTAATAATGGTACATGTTCCTACTTTAAATGAACGTGTTGAGGATATTCCTATAATTGCTGAGAAGTTTTTAAAAGAAATTTGCGAAGATAACGGGGTAAAGAAAACCTTCTTACCCGCGGCACTTGAAGAATTAAAGAATGTAAACTGGACTGGAAATATTCGTGAATTGAGAAATGTAATTGAACGCCTGGTAATTCTTTCAGATTCAAAAATTACTGTGGAAGATGTCATTGCATACAGCAACCCTTCTACGCCTGTTTCTAAGACTCAAAATATCATGATTGATAAGTTTGACAAGTTTCAAGACTTTAAGGATTACGCGGAAACTATATTTTTAGAGGCAAAGTTGAAGAAAAACAGTTGGAACGTTGCTAAGACAGCTGTTGAGATTGACATCCAAAGAAGTCACCTTTACAACAAGATTGATAAGTACAGTCTTAAGCGTTCATAGTTATGATTGGAGTTGATGTTGACCTGGCCTCAACTTTCCTAAAAGAAGGTAAAGTTGTAGGTATACCAACTGAAACTGTATATGGATTAGCGGCCAATGCATTGAATGAAGATGCAGTTGTGTCTATTTATCATATAAAAAATCGACCATTTTTTGATCCTTTAATCCTTCATTTCGCAAATCTTGAATCTGCGGAGCCGTATGTTTTAGAAATCCCTGAGGTGGCATATCAGCTTGGAGAACAATTTTGGCCAGGGCCGTTGACTTTATTATTGAATAAAAACGATAAAATTCCTGATCTTATTACATCAGGAAGTCCTAAAGTTGCCATAAGAGTACCAAATCATCCTCTTACATTGGAATTGCTTTCAAAAATAAATTTTCCTTTAGCAGCTCCAAGTGCCAATCCATTTGGTTACATCAGTCCTACTCGCCCTGAGCATGTTGAAAAACAACTGGGTGATTCATTACCTTATATTTTAGATGGAGGTGAATGCCAAGTTGGGATAGAAAGTACGATTATTGACTGCACAGAACAAAGCATTCGTGTCTTGCGATTAGGCGGATTAAGTATTCAAAGTATTGAAGCTTGTTTAGGAATAAAACTGGATTTTAAATTAAACGAAAACAGCAATCCACATGCACCTGGTCAACTTGATAAACACTATTCACCTTCAACTTCGTTTGTTTTATGTGATAACATCATCGAGGATTATGAGAAATACAAAGATCAGAATCCATCGCTGTTAGTTTTTGGACCATTCAAAAATCCAAAAGGAATAACAGTTTTGAATTTAAGTGAGAAAAGTGATGTTGATGAGGCTGCAAAAAACCTTTTTCATTACATGAGAGAATTGGACAATATGAAGGGAAGCTTGATTTTGGCTATGAAACTGCCTGAAAATGGGCTTGGTAGGGCAATAAACGACCGTTTAAGACGAGCTGCAGCCAATTCATAGATATTTGATGAAATTAATTTGAAAAAACATTACATTTGCACTTTTCTTAATTTAACGACTAACATCATAATACACAATAATGAGTCAACCTAAAGCCAGCATGCATGAAACACAATTTGACGTATTCGCTAATGTTGCCAAATACGATCACGAGCAAATTCTAATTTGCCAAGACAATCACACAGGATTAAAAGCTATTATAGCCATTCACAACACGGTTTTAGGACCAGGTTTAGGAGGAACTCGAATGTGGAAATACGCTACAGAGGCCGAGGCGATTAACGACGCCTTAAGACTTTCTAGAGGAATGACATACAAAGCTGCAATCAGCGGATTGAATCTAGGAGGAGCCAAAGCGGTAATCATTGGTGATCCAAAGAAAGATAAATCAGAACACTTGATGCGTAAATTCGGACGTTTCGTTGAGAATTTAGGTGGAAAGTATATCACTGCCGAAGATGTAGGAACTACAACCAAGGATATGGAGTACGTGAAAATGGAAACAGATCATGTAGTGGGACTTCCTGAAATTATGGGCGGCGGCGGAGACCCAAGTCCTGTTACCGCATATGGAGTATATATGGGAATTAAAGCAAGTGCAAAAAAGGCATACGGAAGCGACAATTTGAAGGGTAAAAAAGTTACTGTACAAGGTGCTGGTAAAGTTGGACTTCATTTAATTGAAACGCTTCACAAAGAAGGAGCTGAAATTTTTGTATCGGACATTTATGAAAGCGGCTTAAAAATCGCTGCAGAGAAATACAATGCGAAAGTTGTTGCACCTGAAGAAATTTTTACTCAAGCAGTGGATATATTTGCACCATGTGCATTAGGAGCAATTTTAAATACTGAAAACATCAATAGTTTGAAATGTCAGATTATTGCAGGAGCAGCTAATAACCAATTAGAAGATGAAAACATTCATGGTGATATGTTAAAATCGAAAGGTATTTATTATGCCCCTGATTTCTTGATAAACGCAGGAGGATTGATCAACGTTTACAGTGAATACACTGGATATGTTAGAGAGATTGCTATGGCTCAAACAGAAAATATCTACAATACAGTATTGGATATTTACAATAAATCAGAAGAAGACAATATTAACACTCAGCTAGCTGCAATTAAATTAGCAGAGAAAAGAGTGAATGATACAATGATTTTACAATCTAGAATCTAATTAGATTCATACATTTGAAAAAAGTCCCAATTATTGAATTGGGACTTTTTTTATGTTATTATCTTACAATTCATATACCTTTGTTTCTATACTTATGGACGTTCAAACTTACATTGCTAGAATCGATACACTAAGTGCTAAATTCAACGATAGTTTTAGTAAATTATCAGATTCAGATATGAATATGAGAATCAATTCAAACTCATGGAGTATTGCACAAATCATTGATCATATCTGCGTGATTAACAGTTCTTATTTCTCTACTTTTGACCAAATTGCTGCTAACACATATAAATCTGGTTTTATTTCAAAGATTGGTTTCTTAGTGAATGCTTTCGGAAAAATGATACTGTCTTCAGTTGAAACATCGAGAAAACGTAAAATAAAGACATTTCCAATTTGGGAACCCTCTACCCAACCAATTCAAGAAGTATTACATAAATTAATAGAAAACCATAAAGAACTTAAGGCAAAACTTCAATCAATCGCTGATATTGATTCTGAAAAAACCATTATCTCCTCTCCTGCTAATAAACACATTGTGTACACTTTGTCGAAGGCACTGGAAATACTATTAACTCATGAAGAAAGGCATTTTAATCAAGCAATGGAAGTGAAAGAAAAACTTCACATTAAAAACATGCATTGATAAGGTGTAATTAGAAGTTGATTCGGTAGTTGAAGTTCGGAAAGAAACCCAATTGATATTGTGTCACCACATCTCCCTTTTGAACATCAAAACCTTGAATGAATATATTCTTTCTGTTAGTGATGTTCTGTATATCTAAAAACCATTCTTGAGTAATTTTCTTGCCACTTCTTCTGTAGGTTATTTTAAAGTCTAATCTAAAATAGGTATCGAATTGCTTATCGAATGTCTGATCTTCGTATACAATTTCTTTTTGGTTTAAAATACTTGCTTGTATGTTTATTGGGGTGTAGCGTCTTCCACCAGCAAGTGAAACTTTTGTATCAAAGGCAAGGATACCTTTTTTATTCAATTTTAATTCCTTTCCTGCAAGAGAATTGAAGATGAATCTACCGTTGAAAGCGGTGTTTTTTTCAATGTTGTTGCTTCCTTTATACTTTGATTCATATAAGGATAATGAATTCAGCATGTAAAACCCTTTATTAAAGTTTCTTTCCAATGTAAATTCAATTCCATAATTCTGTCCTGTTCCTTTATTAACTAAGCTATCTGTTCCTGGGGTGTTGAAATCGGCTCCTTCATTCAAAACAGAGTAATACGAAGCATATTGAGTAACAGGAATATTGTAGACATATTGGTAATAAACTTCAGTTTTTAATCTCCAGTATCGGTTTATTTTGTATTCAAAGCCACTAATACCATGTATACTCTTATTTAATTCAAGATCTTTATTCGTTTGTACTATAGAATTGTCAACATTGCTTTTTAAGAAATAGACTTGTAAGTTCTGAATTTGACTATGCATGCCTGCGCCTAAACTCCAACGCTTCTTTCTGCTAATTTGATGTGTCAATCCGATACGAGGTTCTAAAGCATCACTTTGATTTAAGGTTAAAATCTGGTAATGTAATCCGCTGTTTAAAGAGGTTGTTCTGTTGAATTTGTATTGATATGTTGCGTGGCCTTGAATTAGAACCGTGTTGCCTTTGTCATTTCTCAATGTTTTAAATTTACCACCATCTTTAACACTATCAACGAAATTGAATCCAAGATTTTGAATATTTAATCCAAACACAAATATCTTTGAGGCACTGATTTTATTGTGATAAGAACTGTTTAGCACATATCTTGAAGTACTAGATTTATCACGGTAAACACCAACACGAATATTATCACCCACTGAATCAACTACAGATTGAACACTTGCATAAGTTGCCCCAAAGGGAAGTCTTAATATAAGCCTTCTTGCCTAGAAAGTGCGTATATGTTAATCCTATAACCCCCATAGATGTTTTGTAATTTAAGTCCTGATTTCCATTGCTGTACAAATTACTTGAATCTTCACTATCAGCATTGTCGAAGTGGATTGTACTGAATCCTCCCACTCCAAATAGACTTAATTGATGTTTTTTAATTGGGATGTTTGCTTGAAGCTAAGATGCTTGATAGTAAGGAACGGCAGTACTGTGCCAAAGTTGATTCCAAAATCTTGCAGAACTGCTAAGGTAGAATATCTATAATTAACTAAATAAGAAGATTTAGATTTTGAACTAAAAGGCCCTTCTGCTCCAGCTTCAAATCCATTGAAACCAATTTGACCAGTAAACTCATGATGATCATTGTTACCATTTCTCATTTGTAAATCAAAGACACCAGCTGTGGCGTTTCCGTACATAGATGGAAAGGCACCGGTTATAAAATCAGACTTGGCAAGTACGTTATTATTCAAAATGGTTACAGGGCCTCCTGAAGCACCCATTGCTCCAAAGTGGTTTGGATTCGGAATATCTATACCTTCCATTCGCCATAAGAGGCCTTGAGGCGAGTTTCCTCTAATAATTATATCGTTACGCGAATCGTTATTCCCAACAACACCTGCATAGTTACTCGCCATTCTTGCCGGGTCATTTCTGCTTCCTGCATAGCGACGAGTTTCTTCTATGTCAAATGATTTACCACTTAAACTAATAGATGAGTTATTCAATGCATTCTTTGATTTTGATTTAACCCTCCCTCCTTTAAATTCACTGATTTTTTCAAATAATTCAATATTCAGAACCGTTTCCTTACCCGATTGATGTATGATATTATTTGCTAAATAATCGTTGTAGTTGTTATATTCTGCACGTATATTAATCCTGCCGGTGGGAACATTGGCAATTACAAAGTAACCACCTTCATCACTTGTATCTCTAAAAACACTTGAATTGCTATCGAGTACTTCAATGATTGCATTTGAAATTGGCGATAAGGATTGTCCATCTATCACTCGACCTCTTATATTCTGAACCAAATTTTGAGATTGAAGCGAAGTGAATGTAATTGATATTATTGCTAAGAACAGTTTGTCTATCATGAGGGCAAATTTCAAAGTTAAAAACGATTAAAAAATTACCATTTGTTAAGTTTGTAATAATTCTCTTCTAATTCTGCTTAAACTTTGAGGTGTAATTCCCAAATAAGTGGCTAAATGTTCTAGTTTAACCAATTCCAGCATTTTAGGTTGAGTTTCAATTAAGTGCTGATAACGTTCCTTTGCTGACATAGTCAGTAAAACAATTTCACGTTCCTCTTTGAAGCAAATGGTAAGTTCCGCATTTATTCGACCTAATCGCTCACCTGTATGTGAGAATGAATACAACTCTTGAAGATTATCATACGACATGCATAAAAGTTTAACATTATCTAAGGCTTGAATCGCAATATTAGAAGGTTTTCTGCTCACAAAAGAACTGTAACTACCACAGAAATATCGTTCAGTTGCAAATCCAATGGAAATATCTTCGTCTTTTTTATTATAGGTAAAAATTCGAACCGCACCTTCAACAATAAAAGATAAGTTGTTTTCTACCTCTCCTTCCTTTAAGAGAAAGTCACCTTTTTTGAAATTGCGTTCAAAAAGCCTTTCTTCAAACTTCGACCATTCATGATCGTTAAGAACAGCTTGTCTATCAAATACCTCACGAATAAAGTGCTTCATTTAGAATGACAAAACTAATAAAATTGCTTGAGTAGATAAGGTCTTCTTGTCGAAGAAATTAAGAATCCAGCGAATCGTATTTATTCAGAAGTTTTACGAGTACTTCAAAATCTTTAGGATATGGGGCCTCTATTCGTTGTTTACTTCCATCCAATTGTTCAAATTCGATTGCGAACGCGTGTAATGCAACACGATTAATCATAGGTGATTCTTCGTCATTTTTGAGATTAACCTTCTTCTTAATTTGAGAAAGAAATGCATCTTTACCATTATAAAGATGGTCGCTCACTAATGGAAGGTTCTGAGAAAAAGCGTGCACTCTGATTTGATGTAAACGACCAGTTAACGGTTTACATGACAAAAGTGTAAAATGTTTAAATTGTTGAATAGTGTTGAAGTAAGTGGTAGATGGTTTGCCAGATTTTCTTGAAACTTGAACGCGTCTTTTGCTGTCCGTGTATAGTGGTAAATCTACTTCTAAATCATGGATATTAACTGAAGCTGACACTACCGCATGGTATTCTTTTTGAATGGTTCTCTTTTCAAATTGCATCGCCAAGTGTTTGTATACTTCTTGGTTTTTCGAGATTAGCATTACACCAGATGTCTCTCTATCTAATCTGTGGCATAGGGAGTAATTTTCATTCTCTTCTTTGCACATTTCAATGACACTTTGAAATTTACTTTCAAATCTTTCATGCAAGGACGAGATATTAGCGGGTTTGTTGATGGCAATTAAATGCTCGTTTTCAAAAACAATAAGATCCTTAAAACGAATGGTTTTTGCCATAATTAGAGCTCTTTACGCATGTTTAGTTTTAAACGGGTAAGCACATTCTTTGTTTGTTGAGGGAAATCACCTTGCATCATCCAATCGTAGTAACCATGGTCAGACTTCAAAACATCTTCTACTTTTTTTCCTTTGTGTTTACCAAAGTTGAAAAGCACTTCATTATTTGAATTATAAATTAATCGACCTGCCAAATCTGCTAAATGACTTTGACCGCTGAAACCATGAAGAAAGTCGATATTCGGTTCTAATTCAGGATAGTGATCCAATTGTGATTGAATTATTTCCCAGGTGCTTCAATATGCTTTGGCGCTTATGAGCATTCTCCAAAAGTTTTACTACAGTAAAATTGATAAGCAGCAGCTAAGTTGCGAGGTTCTTTAACATGGAATATTTTTTGAGCATCAATGAACTTGCGTTTACCTCAGATCAAAATCGACACCTGCTCTAAAAAACTCCTCAACTAACATAGGGAAGTCAAATTTATTGCTGTTAAAACTGCAAAGTCGCAATTATTGAGAAACTGATTGATTTCGTTTGCTTTCTCTTTAAAAGAAGGTTCGTTAGCCACATCTGCATCTGAAATAATGCGAATTGCGGTTACTTCTGGTGGAATTGGAATGCTCAAGTTAAACCGCAATAGATAAGTTTGATCTTTGACCATCAACTTGAATTTTAATCAAATACATTTCAACAATTCTATCCTTTGAAGTGTTGATACCAGTAGTTTCAAGTCGAACACGACTAGTGGGTTTGTTGAGTTTTAATTTCATATTATAATAAGTCTGGGTGTCTTTGTTTCGTTCGTTTTTCGGCTTCTTCAATCGCCATTCTTCAATAAGTTTAAAATTTCCACCAATAAGTATATCGGGTACTTTCAAGCCTTTGAATTCGGCAGGACGCGTATAAACAGGTGGTGCTAATAAACCATCTTGAAAGCTGTCACTAAGTGCTGATTCTTCATTTCAAAACACCAGGTAATAAACGGACTATGCTATCACAAATAAGTGCAGCGGCTATTCGCCGCCTGTAAGTACAAAGTCGCCAATGGAAATTTCTTCGTTACGTATAGTTCGCGGATGCGTTCATCAATACCTTAGTGACCACATAGCAAGATAATATTTTGTTTTAATGAAAGGTAATAGCCTGAGCTTGAGACCACACTCCACCATCTGGGCACGTGTATATGATTTCATCGTATTTACGCTTTGATTGAAGGTCGTCAATTGCTTGGGCTATTGGTTCGCACATCAAGACCATTCCGGCACCGCCACCAAACGGGTAATCATCTACTTTGGCCGTATTTGTTTAGGGCGTAATCTCTGAGATTAATTAAATTGATATCGACAAAACCTTTGTCTTGAGCTCTTTTAAGAATCGAATGATTCAAGGGGCTATCAAGCAAGTCGGGTTGTACAGTTATGATATCTATTCGCATTATAAATCTAAAATACCGTTGGGAAAATTAGCTGTTACTTTTTTCATCGTGATCATTAATATAATATCTGGATGAAAAGGAATTAAAACATCTTTAAAATCGTGTCTAAATTCAAGTAAAATATTTGAGGGATATTCAATAATCTTGTAATTGTAAATTCTTTGCCACTTATTTGATCAAAGAGTGTGTAGTTTACAAGAATACTAAGAGAATCAACTTGTTCATCCGCAAATCAAGAGAATATGCACTTACTAAATCTTCCACATCTTCAATTGAATCAAAATCGCTGAGTTTTAAGATACCTGAAGTTTGATTAAAGGATTGAATAGCAAAAGGGACAAATTTACCATTGATTTCAAGTAGTATGAATTCACTTAACTTGTATTCATCCTCAAGTTCAATTTTTAATTGCCCATTGAAGCCATGGGTTTTCAAAACAAAACCCACCTGTCTGGTGGGTCTTGCATGAATATTGTTTGCTTTGGTTAACATACCAAAAGCGAATTAAGCTTCAGGAGTTTCAGAAGGTTTTTCATCTTCTGTCTTCGGCTCTTCAGCTGCTGGCTCCTCAGTAGCAGGAGTTTCTTCAACTTTAGCTTCAACTTCAGTGTTGGTAGCTTCTTCAGTCACAACTGTCTCTTCAGCAGGTGTTTCTTCAGTAGCTGTTTCCTCAGCAGGAACTTCTTCAACAACAGTGTTTTTGGCTAAAATAGCTGCAGCTCTTGCTTCTTTAACCTTTTTACTTCAGCTTTCAATCTTTGAGCATCAGATTCTGCTTTTGCAGATGCCAATGAATCGCGTTTAGATTGAACCTTTTGTGATTTGTCTTCCATCCATTTAGTAAATTTAGCATCCGCTTCTTCTGCAGTAAATGAACCTTTGTTGACTCCTCCATGTAAGTGATGCAACATCATTGCACCTTTGTAAGATAGAATGGCACGAACGGTGTCTGTAGGGACAGCGCCTGTGTCTAACCATTTCACTGCTTTTTGAAGATCTAAATTAATTGTTGCTGGATTTGAATTAGGGTTATAATCACCAATCCTTTCAATAAATCTACCATCTCTCGGAGCATCTGAATCTGCCGCCACAATGTAGTAGTAGGCTTGTTTTGCGTCCATGACGCTGTAATCTTAATTTTGTTGCCATAAAATTATATAATAAACGCGAGTTCTCCATTTCTCGCGGGCTGCAAAGGTAATAGAATTATTTATTTTTTCAAATGCAATTAAATTGTTTTGAAAAAGTGTCTTGAATTGAATTCACAGCCACTTGAAACAAATAATATAATATTTCTAATTCGTATAAATACTATATTGTGTTTTTGTTAGTAATGATGCAATAAACGCCGCAATTTAAGTATTCAATCTCGCTTAAAAAAGCCATTAATCTACATTGAAGTGCATTCATCAGTTTGGTTTGGCTTCCTTTCTATGAACTAATCTCCTTTTGATTTTACTTATTCATTTGGGTTGATATATTCCAGTATTTTAATTTTTAATTAACATGAAATACATTCAGTATAATATAGTTTTAATATCTGTCTGAATTGCTTCAAAAATCTTCAATAAATAGAGTATCAAGTTTTTATCAACATTGTAACAAACAGAGGGAAAATCTATTACTTTTGCAGTTCTCAGAAGTATCAGGATTTGGAAAATTTCATTGTATCTGCGCGTAAGTATAGACCTTCGGTTTTTGACGAAGTGGTTGGACAAAAGCACATAACAGATACCTTACTAAATGAAATTAATAGTAACCACCTTGCTCAATCATTCTTGTTTACAGGTCCACGTGGCGTTGGAAAAACAACTTGTGCCCGTATTTTAGCAAAGCTCATCAATCAAAAGGAAGGTGATTCGAAAGACCAAGATTACGCATTCAATATTTTTGAAATGGATGCTGCGAGTAATAACTCAGTAGAAGACATAAGAAACTTGACTGAGCAAGTTCGCATTCCACCACAAATTGGAAACTACAAGGTGTATATCATTGACGAGGTACACATGTTGTCTCCAAGCGCTTTCAATGCGTTCTTAAAAACGTTAGAAGAACCGCCTAAATATGCGATATTCATATTAGCCACGACTGAGAAACACAAAATTCTTCCTACCATCCTCTCCCGTTGTCAAATTTTCAACTTCAAGCGCATTCAAATCCGCGATATGGTGAACTATTTGAAGACTATTGCAGAGAGAGAACAAGTAGATGCTGAAGATGAAGCCTTGCATCTCATAGCTGAAAAAGCTGATGGTGGATTGAGAGATTGTCTTTCCATGTTTGATCAAATGGTTAGCTTTTGCAATGGCAAAGTTACCTATGAAAAGGCCGTTGAGAACTTAAATATTTTAGATAAAGATTATTACTTTAAAGTTACAAATGCACTTTTAGCTCAAAATGTTTCTGAATCTTTGATTCTTTATGACGAAGTCTTGGACAAAGGCTTTGATGGGCAATTATTTTTAAATGGTCTGAACGAGCATTTCAGAAATCTATTAGTTTGTAAGGATCCTTCCACTGCTCATCTTTTAGATGTCGGTGAAACACATCAATTGAAATACCAAGAACAATGTCTATTGACAGATTTAAGTTTTCTTTTGAATGCCTTGAACATCAACAATCAGTTTGATATAAATTACAAGGGCAGCAAAAACCCTCGTCTACATGTGGAGTTAGCACTTATGAAGCTATGTCATATTCGCAGTTTAGTGAATACAGGAACCACATTAGAAGAAATAAAAAAAAAAGTGATGAGTACCTCATAAATCGAGAAAACTCAAAACATGTGAAAACCAATCAGCTTCCAGTTCATGCAATTCGTGAATCGGACTTAGCTGACGAGTCTTTCACTCTTCCAAAAATCCCAAAGAAAACAACCGCTCCTTCAGTTCAACTTTCGATGGCAGAAATTGTCGAAGAAGCTGATAAGAGGAAAGAAATAGATGAAGAAGATTCAATTGTTGAACTCAAGGACGAAGCAGACAAGATAGCCGATGGAATAGCTTTAAGAACCTTAGATGTAGAAAATGTCAGCAAAGCATTTGAGATGTTTGCTTCAAAGCAAAAGGTTTCTCTTGTTTCCTTGATTAAGATGTTAATTCCTAAGATATCTGGAAATGAAGTTACGGTTACGATGACTAAACAACAAGAAGAGTTTATTGGAGATTTAAAAATTGAATGGCAAGCTTTTCTAAAATCTTATTTTAAAAATCCTAAGATTACCTTTAACATTGAAATTGATGAAAAAGCAAATACAAAAAGAAAGGCGTACACGGCAGCCGAACAATATGAAGAACTTTTAAGTGAAAATCCATTATTTAAGAAAATGGTCAATCAATTTAAATTAAAACTCAAACCCTAATGCACGAGAGTCCGTTCTATTCACTCAAAATATGGTTTTTATTTTTGGCCACGGTCTTTATAAGTCATTTCCCGTTTCTATCGTATCCTCCTAGTGGAAGTCATGTTTGGCGTCAATGCAATACCTTAGCCATGTCTAAGAATTTTGCAAACGAAAGCATGGATATTTTCCATCCCAGAGTAGATAGACGTCGAAACACCAATGGAATTACTGGTTCTCACTTTCCGTTGTATGAATGGGGACTTGCAGCTACATCCAAGCTCATACCTTTTTCTGATACATTAGCTAGATCGTATAGTGCTGTTATTTTTTCTTTTGTGATGCTGGCATTTTACCTGCTCTTACGGGTGATTTTATTTGATCGATTTCAATCCGCAGCAGGATCCTTACTCTTATTATCAATACCTCAGTTCTATTACGACAGTATTAATGCTATGCCTGATAATTTGGCACTAGCACTTGCATTATTTGGATTGTACTTTATAATTCAATTTTATAGAAACCCCAATTGGTTGGTTTTACTTGCAGCTTATGTCGTTACTTTATTTGCGGGTTTGATTAAATTTCAATTCTTAATTATTCCATTCGCCGCAATTGCATTTATTAAAATAAACCGCTTACAAGTAATTGGAGCCTTAATTTTAAGCACTATTGTTGTTCCAGTTTACCTTTGGTATCAATATGCATTGGAGTTAATGAAATTAAACAACATCAAAGAATTTGGATTGTGGATTAAACCAATTTCACCAGATAGCAAATGGCAAACCTTTATAGATAACTTAATGTCAGATGCACCTGAACTCTTGATGGGATGGCCCTCAATGTTGGCACTGATTGTATTAGGGTTTCGATTTATTCCGCGTTTTAAACTCGGTAAGCGCGGCTTGATGATTATGCTTTGGCTAATGGGTTTTGCTATCTTTTACATAGTGGCCATTGAACGCATGAAGCACCACAGTTACTATTTTATGGCACTGCTTCCTCTTTTTGGTTGTTATTCTCTTTGAGCTTAGTAGAGAACATGCAAAAGGTAAAAACCGTATTAATTGTCTTAGTGCTTTTAAATTTTACATGGTCTTTTGCACGTATTATTCCTTCGCGATGGACCGAACATCAAATGGGTATCCCAAAAGAATTTATCAATAAAAGCCAGCGTGGGATTCTATTGCTCATATTATTCCAAAAGATGCTTTAAGCGTTGTTGGACCAGATTTATCAGGATGTATTTATTTTTATTTCAGCAACAGTAAAGGTTATTCATTTGCAGATCCAAAGCAGTTGATTTCTATAACAAATGAAGGGAAATTGTTTATTGACAAGCTAAGAGATAAGGGCGTCACGTATTTATTGATTAAAAAGAGTCCGCGAGCCAATGAAGCATTAAGCAAATTCCAAACCTCGAACTGATAAATCAAGTTGGCGACTTCCAAGTTTGGTTAATCAAGCCAAATTAGGCTGCTATTTGTGCAGTATACTATACGCATGCTTGTTGCGTTAATATGTTTACACAATAATTTCATTTATTGTTCTTAATTTCGCAATTTAAACCCATTAATGTGTCGATACGAGTAGATCAGTTAACCAAAACTTACAAGAAACAAAATGCCATAGATCACCTTACTTTTGAAATAAAAAGTGGTGAGATTGTAGGTTTTCTTGGGCCAAATGGTGCTGGGAAAACCACTACCATGAAAATCCTTACCTGTTACATTCCTCCAACAAGTGGCTCTGCTTTTGTAAATGGAATGAATGTAGAAGAACAATCCATAGAAGTTCGAAAGCAGATTGGATACTTACCAGAGCACAATCCTTTATACATGGATATGTATGTTAAAGAATATTTGAGCTATGCTGCTTCTGTTTACAAAGTGCAAAACCCAAATAAGAGAGTAAAGGAGATGATAGACTTAACGGGTTTACAAGTAGAACAAAATAAAAAGATTGGTCAATTATCTAAAGGGTATCGCCAAAGAGTGGGTTTAGCCCAGGCCATCATCCACAACCCTTCTGTATTGATTCTAGATGAACCAACCAGTGGATTAGACCCAAATCAGATTACTGAAATCAGACATCTTATTACCAATATTGGAAAGGAGAAAACAGTACTTCTCTCTACTCATATTATGCAAGAAGTAGAAGCTATGTGCAATCGCGTGATGATTGTCAATAAAGGCAAAATAGTAGCTGATGGAAAACCAAAAGACTTAAAACACGATTTCAGTGCAGAGAAAGTATTGCTCTTAACCTTCAATGTTAATTTGAATGATTCACAGTTAGTGGCCTTAAATAGTATTGCATCAACTGTTCAAACATCTGAATTAAATTATACCGCTAGGTCGAACAAAGATGAGTCGGTATTAAAATCGGAAGTATTCAAGTTCGCAGTTGAACACAACTTAATCCTTACACAAATGCAACAAATTGAAAGCAGTTTGGAAGACATCTTTAAAAATGTAACGAAATAATATGCTGAGTATACTTAAAAAAGAAATCAGAAGTTTTTTAAGCTCCTTAATTGCAATAATCGTTGTCGTGGTGTTTCTGATAGCCAACGGATTGTTTCTATGGGTGTTTAAAGAAACCAATATATTAGATGCAGGATATGCGAACATCGATCCTTTATTTAACCTTGCTCCGATTATTTTCATCTTTTTAATCTCTGCCATCACTATGCGTTCATTTAGTGAGGAGAAAAAATCAGGAACTTTTGAAACACTAACCACCAAACCAATTACAGATTTATCCATTATTTTGGGTAAATACTTTGCTGGTTTGATCATCGTTATCTTCTCTATTCTTCCAACCTTCATTTATTACTACACCGTTCATAAATTAGCTGTGCCTGTTGGGAATGTAGATACAGGTGCCCTTTGGGGAAGCTATTTGGGCTTGGTTATGTTGAGTGCTGGTTATGTATCAATAGGACTTTTTGCAAGTGTTA
>JAWKNQ010000031.1:0-25463 GCA_041391605.1 Bacteroidia bacterium | reverse complement strand
ACTCGTTTATTATTGTCTAGTAAGTATGCTCAAATTGCAAACTATTGGAAATATTTTGATGGTGAAGCTGAACAGTTGAAGAAAAATAAAGTGTATGAAAAGAAAGCAACTGAAGAGAAAGCTTTCTCAAATTGGGCTGCTAGCAAAGCAGAATATAAATCTTTGTTATACGATATAGATCAGGCTTACACATTATATAAGCCATACGCTTTACAAAGAGTTTATATTGGTGAATGTGTTTTAGCTCCAAATTCAATGCTTTTCGCTTATCAATTTAATGCTCTTGAATCTATTTACAGCGAAATTGAAAAGACAAAATCCAACAAAGAAATGAGTAAAACTGCAAAAGACAGTGCATTGAACATGTTGGATCTAAGATTAAAAACTATGGTATTGATTTTAAAATCTGCTGTTGAAGGAACACCATACACAGACCGCATCGTTACGGCTGATAAGAAAATATTCGCTGGAATGATGAAAATGTATTACAAAAACATCCCTGCAGACCAATGGCCTGAAGCTTTCACTAAAATCGCTTCTAAAATTAAAAACGGTAATTCAGAAGAAGTATTTGCAAAATACACAGACATGATTTACAAAAAAAGCATGTTCTCATCGGTTGATAAAATGATGGCTTTCTTAGACAAACCAAGCCATTCAAAGCTCTTAAAAGACCCTGAATTCCAATACATGAAGGCGCATTTAGAAAACTACCTAAATAATTTTGCATCTAAATATGGAGAATTCTATAACAACGCGAATGAATTAGGGGGAAAATACATCAAAGGATTGATGGAAATGTATCCAGATCGAATTTTTTACCCAGATGCAAATTCAAGTCAGCGACTTACCTATGGAACAGTTCAATCTTACGATCCAAAAGATGCTGTTCATTATAATTACTACACAACAATAGAAGGTGTATTGGAGAAATACGTTCCTGGAGATTATGAATTCGATTTACCTTCAAAATTAATCGAATTATACAAGAATAAAGATTACGGTAGATATGCCATGGAGAACGGACAATTACCAGTGTGTTTCTTAACCAACAATGACATTACTGGCGGAAATAGTGGTAGTCCTGTTATGGACGGAAATGGTCATATTATTGGATTAGCATTTGACGGTAATTGGGAAGCAATGAGTGGCAACATTCACTTTGACAAAGAATTGAAACGTTGTATCAATGTTGATATACGTTATGTGCTTTGGTTAATTGAAAAATTAGGTGGAGCCAAACACATTGTAGATGAAATGAAACTTGTGGAGTAATTCCCTAAACATATTTTAAAAGCCTCAACATTCAGTTGAGGCTTTTTTTTGCAATATACTTTCAATTTATTTCCACTCATAGAAGAAATTCATATACTGTTCGGAATAAGAGAAGAAATTCATGTGAAAGTAAAAACTAATCAATAACTTCGCAACGTAGATGAATGAAATAGTTGAGATTGGTTTATTTTTTTTACTCTCAGGAGTAAAGTATCTTTTTGCTGTGTTACCATTATTAGCAAACTCATCAAGAGTTTGGTATTTTGACATGCTAATAGTTGCCTCAGGAGGAGCATTAGGTGTTTTTGTTTTTACTTATTTGGGTGCGTTTATTTCTGCTTACTTTTCAAAGTTTCATTTCTTTAAAATCAAACACAAGAAATTGAAAAAAATAATGCGGATAAAAAACAGTTTTGGATTGATGGGTTTAGCTATTGTCAGTCCAATATTAATCAGTATACCTGTTGGTTGCATTATTAGTGCTGCATTTGAACACAACAAACTAAAACTCATCCGTCATCAATTATTTGCAGTTTTGTTTTGGAGTATTTTATTGTTTGGATTAAAAGGATTATTCGGAATTAATATTGGCAAATCGCTTTAATGAATCAGAATCGTTTAATACTGGTACCTACTCCGATTGAAATTTACAAGACATCACTCTTCGTGCTTTAGATTATTTAAAATCTTGTGACATTATTTTAGCAGAAGATACTAGAAACACTGGTCAATTATTAAAGCATTATGAAATAAGCAAACCATTACAAAGTTACCACGCACATAACGAACACAACAAATATGTAGATGTAATTAATCAGTTAAAAGATGGCAAGAACATCTGTTTGGTTACAGATGCAGGAACTCCAGGAATTAGCGACCCCGGATATTTAATCGTTCGAGAATGCTTGAAGGAAGGAATTGATGTAGAATGTTTACCAGGAGCAACAGCCTTTGTGCCTGCATTAGTGAAGAGCGGCTTTCCTTGTGATAAATTTGTTTTTGAAGGTTTTTACCTGTGAAGAAAGGAAGAAAGACAAGACTTGAATTTAAAAGATGAAAGTCGTACCATAATTTTATATGAATCACCTTATAAATTACTTTACCACTTTGAAAGATTTTAGCCTTAACTATGGGTGAAGAACGATTAGCTTCAGTGAGCAGAGAAATTTCCAAATTATAAGAAGAGACTATAAATGGTACATTAGGAGAATTACATCATCAATATTCATTAAAGGCACCCAAAGGTGAATTTGTATTAATTGTGGAAGGGAAAAATATGATTAGATTTAGTAATTTTCATTTGGTAATATTATCTCAAAATTTATGTATAGTTGCCTGGCCTCCTCACAACTCTGGTTTACTTCTATTTGTGGCATTTGCTCCAATATTAGTGGGTTCACTCTAGATTAGAAAATTACAAACACCGTCATCGGAAATTTTTTCTATGGACGCTTCTCTTCATGTTTATTTTTAATTTAGGTACTACATGGTGGGTAATAAATGCTAGTATTGGAGGTTTTTTGTTAATGATTTTTGGTAATACATTTATCATGTCACTTCCATTTCTGATGTTTTCAGACACAACGAGTTTTCCCAAAAATTGCTTACTTCTCATTGATAGTTTATTACCTTTCAATGGAGTATTTTCATTTTAATTGGAGTGCAGCATGGCCATGGCTAACCTTAGGAAAAGGTCTAGCAAATACAACTTGGTTTATTCAATGGTATGAATACACAGGAGAATTAGGAGGCAGTTTATTAATCCTTGTTGTTAATATAATGGTGGCTCGTGTTTTTATTGACATGAAGTACATCCAAATTTGGAAACCTGCCTTGGTTCTTGTTTTATTTGCAATTGTTTCGTTTTCAATTAGCAATTCACTAGAAACAAGCCTTAAATTACAAAAAAACAGAAAGTCATTCGAGTGTGTAGTTGCACAACCTAATATTAATCCTTATACAGAAAAATTTGATCAGAGTTTGATGACATACATCAACCCTATGAAGCAGATTGAATTAGCAATAAACCCTTCTCAATATCATTTAACTGAAGACACCAAACTCTTACTTCTTCCTGAAACAGCTATAATTGGCTATAACGATGAAGCCACATTAATCCATAATCCTTTAATTTCACCACTTGAAAAATTATGTCGCGAGAACGATTTGTCTGTAATATCTGGAGCAGAAACGTTTTTACTCTACAAATCCCCTCAAAACACAAGACCTACAGAAACAGCTCGTTATAGTGATTATGAATCAAGTTGGTATGACAACTTTAATTCTGCATTAAATTTTAAAGACGGAAGTGTGCAGGAAATATACCACAAATCGAAATTGGTGGCAGGCGTGGAAAAAATGCCATTCGCTTTCCTAGAGAAATTAAGTATCAATTTAGGTGGATCCACAGGGAGTTTAGGAACAAGTGATAAAGCCATTAATTTCAAATTAAAAGATGGTACCAAAGTAGCACCCCTTATTTGCTACGAATCCATCTTTGGCGATTATGTAACAGAATTTGTTGAAGATAGTGCAGAAATTTTAAGTGTGATTACAAATGATGGTTGGTGGGGAGAGACAGATGGTTATAAGCAACATTTATTGTATGGTGCTATTCGTTGTATTGAAACTAGAAGAGAAATGATTCGGAGTGCAAATACCGGAATTTCAGCCCATATTGACCTTTTTGGTGAAATTCAACAACAAACCTTGTATGATGAAAACACCGCTTTTAAATGTGACGTTCACCCAAGTCAAATAAAAACATTTTACGTTCAGAATGGAAATCTAATTGGAAACACATCAAGTGTGTTAGCCGTAATGATTGCCTTGAGTGCTCTTGTAAATATTATACTAAAGAGAAAGAATCCGAATATAATCGAAATCAAATAGAGGTTTTACAAACCAATATCTACTTGTGTCGTAAGGAGGTCTTCTATAGTTTCTCTGCGCCTAATAAGTTTAGCTTCTCCATTAATAATAAAGATTTCCGCTGGTCTGAATCTTGAATTATAGTTACTTGACATGCTAAAACCATAGGCCCCTGCATTGCTAAAAGCGAGAATATCTCCTTCTCTTACCTCATTTAGTTTCCTATCCCATCCAAAGGTATCAGTTTCACAGATATAACCAACTACAGCATAGATACGTTCAATACCAGTTGGGTTGCTAATGTTTGTAATTTTATGATATGCCTCGTAAAGCATTGGACGCAAAAGATGGTTCAATCCACTATCTACAGCGGCGAACATTGTACTTGTAGTTTGTTTTACAGCATTCGTTTTAACCAGAAAATATCCAGAATCGCTCACTAAAAATTTACCTGGTTCAAACCAAAGTTCAAGTTCACGACCGTATTGAGAGCAAAATGTTTTAAATCTTCCTGCTATTTTAGCACCAATATCTTCAAGTGGGGTGGTAATATCATCTTCTTTGTAAGCCACTTTAAAACCGCTTCCAAAATCCATGTAAAGTAAATCTTTAAATCCTGCAGCAGCTTCGAATAATAATTCGGCACCTCTAATAAACACGTCTGCATCTAAAATATCACTTCCTGTGTGCATGTGAAGACCTTCTACATTTATTTTATAAAGATTGACAACGCGTTCAACATGTCGCAACTGATAATAGGAAATCCCGAATTTAGAATCAATATGACCTGTAGAAATTTTACTATTTCCGCCAGCCATGATATGTGGATTAATACGAATACAAACGGGCACTTTATTGCCATATTTAGCCCCAAATTGCTCAAGAATTGAAATGTTATCAATATTAATTTTTACACCTTCTTCAACTGCCAACTCAATTTCTTCCATACTCACACCATTTGGGGTATACAAAATGTTTTCAGGTGCATATCCTGCTTTTAATCCAAGCCAAACTTCTTGAATAGAAACAGCATCTAATCCCGCGCCCAATTGACGCATATATTTTAATACTGAAATATTACTTAAGGCCTTACATGCGTAATGAAGACCAAGTTTAACACCAGGAAAAGCACTGTGCAGTTTTTCATATTGTTTTCGCATGGTTTCCGCACTGTAAACATACAATGGAGAATCATGAGTTTTCACAATATCTAAAACATCTACACCATCAATTTGGTACCTTCCGTTAGTTAATTCCATAAGTGTGCGAAAATAATTTTTTTATCACTGATTAAAAAATGCAATTTGCAGGTGTTTATAAATGGGCAGAATACTAGCAATCGATTATGGGAAAAAGCGCGTGGGCATTGCCGTTACCGACCCAATGAAAATGATTGCACAACCATTAGCAACCATTGATACATCACTTATTTTTGAGTATTTAAAAACATATACCAGCAAGGAAGAAGTTGAATTATTTGTTTTAGGTGAGCCAAAACGTTTGAATGGTGAAGACACAGACGCCAGCCCATTAGTTCGTGAATTTGAGATAAAACTCCAAAATACATTTCCCAATATCCCAATAAAAAAGATGGATGAACGCCTAACAAGTCGAATGGCTAAGCAGACTTTAATCGATGCTGGGTACAAAAAAATGGATAGGAGAAATAAAAAACTTGTAGATACGGTGGCTGCGGCATTAATTTTGCAGATCTATTTGGAAATTAAATGATACTACCTATATACGCATATGGCAGTCCTGTACTGAGAAAGAATTGTGAGGATATTGACGCTAATTACCCTAATTTGAAAGAATTGATTGAAAACATGTATGAAACCATGTACGACAGTCATGGTATTGGCTTGGCAGCCCCTCAAGTTGGATTATCTATTCGTTTGTTTTTAGTGGATGCCTCTCCTATTGAAGATGTTAATCCTCCTGATTTTAAACAAACCTTCATCAACCCTGAAATAATAGATGAAACTGGAACTGAGTGGAAATATGAAGAAGGGTGTTTGAGCATTCCTACAATTCGCGAAAATGTATCTCGAAAACCTGTTGTTAAAATTCGCTATTTTGATGAGGATTTTAACCAACATGAAAAAACGTTTGATGGTATGGTTGCTCGAATCATTCAGCACGAATACGACCATATTGAAGGAAAGCTTTTTGTTGACCACATATCTCCATTAAAGCGAAAATTACTACAAGGAAAATTAAATAACATTAGTCTTGGGCGAGTTGAACACGACTATAAAATGCGCTTCCCAAAACGAAAATGAACACACCAGAAGATACAGATCGCAAACAAATTTGGCAGGACATTCTTAAATTCATGGAAGACCGATTTGGGAAAAAGCCAAATATGGACGCCATGTTGTTTATCATAGGTATGAGGGAACTTGGACACTTATACGAGACTAACTTTAAAAAAGACGATAAAGTTTCCTTGATGCATATCGCAACTTGTAAGATTCTAAGTTATTCAGACCATTATCAATTGGTAGGAACGGATAAAGACGGTTGGCCTCATTGGCAATTAATTAATCCATTACCAGATATGGAACTTTTGGAACAGGAAACGTATATTCGCGAACACATTATTGAATATTTTATCAACGAACAGATATTATGAACTATTTTTTAAATTTTATAGGTATTGCAACCTTAACTATTTTGCTTTCATCAGCAACTTGTAATCGAAACGAAAATGCATCTGCATCAGATAACGAAAACAGCTATTCTGCAAGTGCAATTTCTTCCACACAATCAAGTTTGAATCCAGTTGTGAATGACAGTATTGTAAAACCACAAACTATAGATACAGTTGAAATCGTTACAACAATGGGTTCAATCACTGTTGTATTATACAATGAAACACCTTTGCATCACGATAATTTTTTAAAGCTGGTAAATTCACATTTTTATGACAGCTTAACATTTCACAGAGTTATTCCTAACTTCATGATTCAAGGTGGAGATCCCAATAGTAAAGACAGCGACCCAAACAATGACGGCATGGGTGGTCCAGGATATAGAGTTCCTGCTGAATTTAATCCGAATATCAAGCACAAGAAGGGTGCATTAGCTGCTGCTAGAGATAATAACCCTCAAAAAGCTTCTAGTGGATCTCAATTTTACATTTGTCATGTTGCTACTAATTTCCTAGATGGTAACTACACTGTATTTGGTGAAACTGTAAAAGGCTTTGATGTAATTGATAAGATAGCAAATACTCCAACAGGACCTAACGACAGACCAGTTACAAATGTTATGATTATAACGATGAAGCATTTAAATGCTCCTAAAGCTGCCGAAGAACCTAAGTCTAAAAAAGGGAAAAAGTCATCTAGAAAGGGTAAAAATAATCCTATTAAAAATTAAACCTAAATATGCGTTTACAAATTATTTTTATCGCCATACTTAGCCTTGTGCTATCTTCTTGCAAAAGGAAGCAAGTAGAAACACGAATGCTGCTACAGGACCGAAAGAAGATATTTTGGAGATAAACACATCTTATGGGAAAATGTATGTTTGGCTGTACAAAGCCACACCACTTCACCGAGAAAACTATTTAAAACTAGGTCGAGAAGGATATTTAAACAACACCACTTTTCACAGGGTTATTCCTGATTTTATGATACAAGGTGGAGATCCAAACAGCAAAGATACTGACCCTAATAATGATGGGCAAGGTGGTCCAGGATACACAATTCCAGCTGAAATCAGAGACTCAATTAAACACCACAGAGGAGTAATGGCAGCAGCAAGAACTAACAATCCTGAAAAGGCATCAAGTGGTTCACAATTTTATATTAGTGTCAGTACGAGTGGAACAGCTGGTTTAGATGGGAATTATACCGTTTTTGGAGAAGTAATGTCTGGAATTGAATTTGGTACAGTATCGTTAAACAACCAAGGAATTCAAATAACTGACCATTTGTTGACCAGAAAATGCAAGTTCAGGTCATACAAAAAACTCTTTCTGAACTTAAGAATGAATTTGGTTATACACCCAAACTTTAATTAGCGTAGATTTTTAATTGCCTTAACAGCTGGGTAAATTCCTGTTAAAATACCTAAACCCAAAGTTGTAACTGCCACAAGTATTACGTCAAACCAATGTAATTCAACGGGATAATTTTCTACTATTGCACCTTGCATTTTAACAAGTCCATAATTTTCTTGTAGCCAAACTAATGCAATTCCAATCACCAAGCCACTAAGTGCTCCAAAGCCAGATATTAGAAATCCATTGGTGAAGAATACGTTTCGAATAACCGATGGCCTAGCCCCCATTCCTGATAAGGTTTTAATATCGTCTTTCTTTTCAATAACTAACATGGTTAAACTGCCAAGTGCATTGAACGCAGCGATTAATAGAATGAAGGTAAGTATTGCAAAACTCGCCCACTTCTCACTTCTAAACATTTTATATAAAGTGGCTTGTTGTTCTAACCTTGTTTTGCACTTTGAAATTACTTCCCAATCTTGCTTGAATTTGCTTCTGAATTTTTGCAACATCAGTGCCTGCTTCAAGTGTTAGCTCAAAGGAAGAAATATTAGTACCTCGTTCAAAAAGTTTTTGAGCAAAGTCTATTGGAACAAACACAAAACGATTGCTTATTGTTTCATCTAGAGTTAATACTCCTGAAGGTTCAATTTCCATTGTTCGAATTGCATCAATATCTGTTGTATTAAAATCGCCTCTTCTCGGAGTTATTAGCGATAGTAAACTAAAAGGACCTCCAATATTTGCATTTATTCGTTGATCTATTCCAGATCCTAATACAACATAGTTATAGCCATCGTATTTCAACAATGCTTCTCCATTTGTAATCATTGAAGACAATCCAGTAAAGGCGAAATAATTGGAATCTACACCTTTGACAGTGCATATCGTTTGGTAATCACCATTTCGAATTGCAGCATTCTCTTGCATAACTGGTGAGAGTAATTTTATCTCTTTTATTCCGTTAAGTTTATCTCTTACTTCTGCTCATTAAATACTTTCCCTTCATTCAAACTTATTTGAATATCTGGATTGAATTTATTGTACATAGAAAAGATTAGGATTCAAATCCATTCATTGTACTGAGATTAATGATGAGTGCCGAAGTGCAAACAGTGAAAGCAAGAACTGCAATACTTGAGATAATATTTATTGCATTTCTTTTCTTTTTAGAGAACAAATATCTTCTGGCGATATATAAAGATGTGTTCAATTTTTCTTATTTGAAAGCACGTACTAAAATGCATTTACCTTTATTGTGTTTCATATTGATATCTAAAAAATTACATACCAAGACGAAAGGAATACAAATTAATGTGTAGAAGGGCAATATCCCAAAAAACAATTTGGATGTTTTTATCATTCTTGTTGGCCAAGAAGTTGTCATTTTCCAACTAAGAATACCCGGTGCCCCATATACATATCTGGCATTAACTTTTGAAAATCCAACTTCTTTCAGCAATTGTCTCATTTCCATAATGCCATAACCATTTCGGTATTTTTTATCTTTATAAACACCTACATTTAATTTACTTGCTCTATCATCTGCATAATTACTCGAATTAAAAATCAGAAGCATCCCTGGTTTTTTAAGAGCGTCATACATAACTCTCAGAGATTGACGATCGTTTTCAATATAGTTTAACAAATTGATTGACAAACATAAATCAAAGGCATCCTTGCATTTAAACTCGGAGATGTCTTCGGATCTACAATATACATTATGAATGGATTGATTTTTAAAATACGCTGTTGATTGGGTAACCATTTTCAAGTCCTTATCCAAAGCCAGCACATTAAATTTTCCTCTAAACCTAGAAAACATGCCTAATAACTGCCCCATTCCAAAACCGGGATAAAGTACATGTTGCACATTTTTTTTCCTACGGCCACATTTGTTAATTTCTCTGCGAATGATATTGTTTTTAAGCAAAAGAGAGTGCGTTAGAAAAATGTAAAATTTTCTAGCCCAGTTATGTTTACCCAACACATCTGTAAATAATTCTGTGTTACAACTGCTTGGCATTGTGGTAATGAGTGCTATTTATTTTTAGCCTCTCGTTCTTCCCTTTCTTCTCTTAATTTATCAAATAGCTTATCAAACTTCAAGGCATCTTCAAGACTTTTATCCTCAAAGAAGTGCAATTCCGGAATTACTCGAACAGAATTCCTGATTTTTGATGCCAGTTCTTTTCGAATGTGTTTGTTGTATAGATCTATAGTCTCCATTATGTTAAGCTTACTTTTAACTTTAAAAATACTTAAATAAGCTTTAACATATCCAAGATCAGGACTAGAACTAACTTCTGTTACAGTAATTAATGCTCCATCAAACCAGTCGTGCATTTTACTTTGAAAAATGGCGCCCAACTCGCGTTGCATTTCTTTGTTAAATTTTTCTGTCCTTGTACTCATATAAATCCAGTGCAAAGTTATAATTTGCAACGCTTATTTTTGTGTTAAATCTCATATTTTTTAATTTGCCCATTTTCACCAACAAATGTTAACCCTTCATAGCATAGGACAAGGTCTTCTGACAGGTATCGTTTTAAGTATGATGTTGGGGACTGTATTTTTCTCTTTAATCCGCAATAGCATTGCTTCAGGGGTAAGAACAGGTATCTATATTGCATCTGGAGTTATTATTTGTGACATCATGTTTATAGCTTTGGCTCTGTTGAGCAGTGGGTTTGCAGTTTTTCTAAAAGAATATCAGCAAACTATCTCAATTGTAGGGGGCGTTATATTGATTCTTATGGGTGTTTGGATGTTTGTGCACTCAAAGCCTAAGTCGATGGAAGGAAAGGCATTCAAAACAAATCAAGTGAATCCTTGGTATTATATCGGAAATGGATTTTTATTGAATGTGCTCAATCCTGTGAATTTTTTTAGTTGGTTGGCAATTAGCTCTGTGTTAACCATTGAATACAACTATTCAATCAATTTGCAATTGAGTTTCTTCTTCTCTTGTTTGTTGGCCATATTTGGTATGGAAATAGGGATATCATTCTCTGCCTCCAAATTAAAGAAATGGATGAACGAAAAAATTATTCAACGCATCAATCAAATATCAGCACTTGTTTTTATTGCAATTGGAATTCGATTACTCTTCGCTTAAATCTGAGGATTTTTCCCAAGCTATCTTTGCAAACCAAGAGAAAATTGCTAAAAACAACATGAGTGCAGCGTAGTAATACATCACATCTTGTCCATTTGAAGGAAATAAGTAAAGGATAAAGTAACCAATATTGCAAATTATCCAATACCACCAACATGAGGTGTCTTTTTTTATTTCAAGATAAGTTGCTGCAATGCTTCCAGTTGCAAGAAGAATATCCCAAATGATGAATTGATTGTAATGAATAGAATCAAATAAAAACTTCAACACCAACGTTAATAGAATACAAATTCCTACAATATAAATGTGAAAAATTGATTTTAAATTATAGGCTGCTCGCTTATGTGGTTGGATAAACTTCCATTGGAGATACCCCAAGATGCCCAATAATCCATAAATAATGTTTAAAACAGCACTTCCTACATAGTCTTGTCTGAAAAATAACACAACACTTAGAATTGAAGCTAAAATTCCAAATAACCAAGCATTTGCATTGCGTTTACTCGCTAAAAAATATATGCTAGAACGCAGACAACAGAAGAAATTTCCAATACAATCAACACTTGTGGCAAATATGCATTCAAAGCCCGAGATTTTTAGCTTTATTTTCGCAAAAATGTTGAAGTCGACGCTATTGTTAATTCTATCTTTTGTTTTCTTATCCTCGAATGCACAATTGCGCAATATGTCAAGTCATATTAAATTTGACTTAAAACAGGAGAAGAAAATGTTTTTAGGATTAGACGGTAAAAACAGCATAATATTAGATTTTCCCATTAAACTATTCGGATTACAGGTTGGCTACACGTATAATAATCGAACGAATCTATACGCTGGATTTTACACATCACATCGAGATACAGGAATACTAAGTAATCCAACAGGAGGTAATACAATTGACAGTAACACAATTTTGCAAAAATTAAAACTTACATACATCAATTTTGGCTGTGAATACAATTTCCACGACACTAAAAAATGGAGACTTTCAATCCCATTTGCAATAGGAATTGGCGGAGGTCGAACCAAGCTTTACGGTATAGATGGCACTATAAGTGATAAATCTTACACTGTTATTCCTGTTGAAGCAGGTTTTAATGCAAAATACAAATTAACATGGTGGTTGTGGATTGGTGCTGGATTGGGAACTCGATTGTCTTTAGCTTCCAGCAAATTTAATGGTTCCTTTTATACATTTGGTTTATCCATCAAGACAGGAGAAATTTACAGAAGGGTTAAAACGCATATTCAGAACTAAAAAAAACCTGCAGATGTCTACAGGTTTTTTTATGGTTTTCAATTTTATTATTGATCTAATGATTTAATTGTTTCGCCAGTTGGTTCTTTAACATCCTTAGGTGGCGTCGGTTTTGTTTTGATAATTCCGTCCTCATATAAAAGAGATTCAATAAAGAATTCCAATTGAGATTCGTGAATCTTTTTACCAATAATTTTGGCATCTTTATCAAGTATAAATAAGGTAGGATTTGCTACAATGTTGTAATCTTGTTTGTGATAAGGCCATGGGTAATAGCGATCTACTTTACACACGTTGATCCATTCACTTAATTCAGGACGTTTGCGCATCATTTTTCTCCATTCGTCGTATTGATTTTCTGTTGAAACAGCGTATACTTTTATACCATTTGCTTTATGCTTTTGAAATACTTGATTGACAATTGGTATAACTTCTTTACAATGGCCACAAGTTGGATCATAGAAAAACAAAATCGTGTATCTTCCCAAATTCTTGTATAATTGGTGCATATTACCAGCTGTATCTGCCATATTTAAATCAGGTGCTAGCTTACCACACATGGTTGGCAATGCTTTTCTAGCATCTTCGCACATTTTTTTCTTACCTGCAGTATCATCATACCACCAAGCATCACCTTCACAATAGTATTTGTTAATTAAGTGAATGGTGATATTGTCTTGACACATCACCTTTCGATCTTGAAATTTGTTGGTTAAATATTGGACAAAATACTTTTGCATTTCGGTATAAGGAACTGTTTTTCCAATTGCAATATCAACTGCCTTAACAAGACTATCAGGATCTTGGTAAGACACTTTGTCAATGTAATCATTAAGTTTTGATGTGATTAAACCTTGAGGAGCACGAATTAATCCGCTTTCGCTGAAATCAATATTATCCCAATAGTGATCTCGGAAATATCTGTATTGATACATAGAATCCAAGGGGTTTGGATTTTCAGGTATTTTTATTGCTTGAAAAGCGTGGAATAATTTTGTTAGCAAGTGATCCGGATTTTTGCTCATATAAGATTCTAAAACGAATATCTTTTGCATCCAAACTGTCTTTTGAATTCTCAATTCAGTCAATAAGCCTTCATTCATTTCGGCTTTAGCCTTTTTCATATCCAAATCGAGTTGATATCTCAATTTTCCGTTGATGGCTCGAGTTCTTTGATAATCTACAAAAGATTCGTTTTCTACAGAACCTGTTACTTTAACTGTAGTTTCGTCCATTGTGGTGTCAGCTTCAAAATAGAACGTTTGATCATCTGTAATAGGTAATTCATAATATCCATCCATTCTAGGGAATACGATCATATACATTCCACGTTGTAATTTTGGATTGCCTTCAAAAACTCCTACCCCATTTTTATCCAGCATACAAGTATCTCTGAAATACTGTTTGTCGCCAAAGTTATCAGCGAGAAATACTTGAACGTTCTTATATCCTCTTAATTTAACTTTTATTGCATATTCACCTTTTTCACGACCAACCATTTTGGGATCGAAATCAGGTTTTACAATTGGTTTTGACACTTGAGGTGCATTTTTGACAGAACTTGCTCTATTTCCTGGAACTGGTTTTACCACGTCTTGGGCTTGAATTGTGTAAAAAACACCCGAAACTAATAGCATTAGCGCGGACTTAGAGACGAATTTAATTATATTCATATGTTGAAATTGCAAATTTATTATTCTTTATTAGTTTATAGACAATAATTTTGCCAAAATAGTTTACTGACATAAATATGACACAAAAGGATTTCTTTAATCAGGTATTTGAAGTTGTAAAACTAATTCCCAAGGGTCGTGTCACAAGTTACGGAGCTATTGCGGCATTTTTAGGAACTAAATCCTCAAGTCGAATGGTGGGATGGGCAATGAATCATTCTCACAACTTGAATGAGAATATTCCAGCACATCGAGTTGTTAATAGAAATGGACTGCTCACAGGAAAAGGTCATTTTAATGGCGTGTCAATGGAAGATCGCTTGAAAAATGAAGGAATTCAGATTGAGAATGATCAAGTGAAAGAATTTGATAAGTTATTCTGGGACCCAGAAAAAGAATTGTTGGACAAGCTTTGAAATAGTAAATTTGCTTTATGAAAAACATTCTCATAATCGCCATTCTTATTTCTCTTGGTTCATGCTCCAATACTGCTCAGCAACATGAAGAACACGTGCAGGATTCAATCGAACAAACAGAAATAGATCAAGTGGATGAAATGCTATTGAATGAAGATTCATTACTAAAAGCCAAGGAGAAAGAACTCTTAGAAAAATATGGCAATTAGAGAATAAATTCTTCTCCTAACTCTGGAGTCATCACGCCTTCGTGTTTGATATAAGATTTCAAATCAACCATACTACTGTAGTCGCCGTGTACTAAGAAAAGTTTTTTTAGTTTTGGTAAATTAGAGTCTTCAAAATACTTCAGCAAACCATCTCGATCCAAGTGAGCGCTAAACACGTCAGTTCTGGCAATTTTAGCATACACTTGTCGAATTCTCTTACTAATTTTCACTGTAGGTTTACCTTTTAAGAGTTCAGCTCCAAGAGTACCTTCAGCACAAAAACCAGCAATGAGGACTGTGCTGTATGCATCACCAATGTTGTGTCTAACATGCTCTTGAATTCTTCCTCCTTCAACCATTCCTGCTGCTGAAATAATTACAGCTGGTTCTGGCATCATGGAGATCATTTTACTGTCGCTGCTTTCTTCTATCGTATATAGCCCCGGAAAAGAAAACAAGTTGCCATTCTCTTTAAAAAACGCTTTGGCTTCATCATTTAAATCGGCCACATGTTCAGCGTATAAGCGAGTCGTTTTTATTTCGAAAGGACAAAATGTAAAAAAATTTACCTTTGGCAGTAAACCTTTTACATATAATTGATTTAAGGCAAAAATTATGGATTGAGTTCTTCCAACGCTAAAGGCGGGAATTACCAATTTACCATTGAACTTCACACATGTGTTGTTGATGAAGTCTAATAAAATTTGCTCAGCATCTCCAATCTGAGTATGAGAGCGTCCTCCGTACGTACTTTCACTTACAAGATAATCTAGATCTTTCATTGGCACTGGGTCTTTTACCAATTTAGAATTATTATTTCCTAAGTCGCCTGTAAAACCAATACAGCTTGTTTTACCATTTTCTTGAACAGTGAACTTGACAGAAGATGCACCTAAAATATGCCCCGCCTCGTAAAGCTCTATCGTTACTTCATCGTTAATTTTGAATGGTTTGTAATAATCAAGAGAAACCATAGCATCGTGTGTCATATCAATGTGGACACGGTTGTACAAAGTTGCAACTTGTTCAGCTTTTGACTTTCGAATGACGCGTTTCCTATTGTTTTTTGATTGTTTGCGCTGACCTTCTATTTTTTGAACATTTAATGAATCGATAAGGAGATTCTTTGTTAGATCAACAGTTGCACGACTGCACAGTATTTGACCTGAATATCCTTGACGAATTAAATTCGGCAAATTTCCAGAGTGATCAATATGAGCGTGAGTAAGAACAACTAAGTCAATTTCCTCAGGTAAAAAAGGAAAATTCTTATTGTTTGCATCAAAGTCTTCTCGATTTTCATAATCCAATCCACAATCAATCAATATAGAGTATCCAGAGTTTAAGGTCAGTAAATGCATACTTCCAGTAACTTGTCTTGCGGCTCCCCAAAATGTTAATTTCATTCTCTAATTAGGTGTTCAAAATACATTATACCCTGCAACAAAACTCAAGCATTTTTGTTTGAAATTTTAAACATTCTAATACTAAGTCGGGAGAAATCACGTTACAATGTTTACGCGGGGAAAATAATGCATACAAAAATATTAATCAGGTCAGAGAGTTTTCATTTGCGTTATCAACAATGGAAAGAAAAAGATGTAAAAATTCATCTGGAAATGTTGCGAGGAAGTTATGCAAACGAAGTATTTGGGAAAGGTTCTGACGACTTGAAATACGAAAGGAACAAGCAGTACACAATGGTAAATTGGCAGCCAACCGATATCAATTTTGAAGAGCTTGCTTACTTGCATGAATATTTTAAAAACATCTTGTTGAAAAACAATTATTTCCAACAGTTAAGTGACGAAAGAACAGAAGTCTTTGACAATGGATTAAAATTGACCGTTCACAGGCATTATTTAAAACCTAATATTTCATTAGAGGAACGATATAAACCAAATGCATCTTTTTTATTTGGAAATATATTTCTAGAACACCGTTTTAACAGTCAATCAAATTCGCTTTCTATCACAGCAAATTATTATGGCGATAAGCAGTACGACAGTTTTGAACGATTCATGGAATTGATTCTTAAATGAGAATGAATTTTACCTACGTTGTTACTTTTTATAACTAAATATATCACAAAACAAACATTCTGTTTAAAATAATGGAATTGCACAAACGCCTTAATTCACTGAGCATTAAGACAACGAAAACATTTGGCATTCCATTTGTGCCCTAAATTTGTGTATTTATTTAATCCTTTCTATTAAATATTATTTTACCTTTGAAATAAGGGAAGGGACTGAAACCAATTCCAAACCATAGAATTAATTATTATGCAGAGAAGAGAATTTATCGCTGATTTAATCCAGGAAAAAGAAAAACCAAAACGAGTTCCTATCGAAAAGTTTCAGAATCAAAAAATCCCTGACAATTTAGATCTAGGAGTTCCTTCAATTGCAACTTACCAAGGCGCATGGGGAGATGCACAAGTAAAACATTTGTTACGTCGTGCCCTATTTGGATATAATATGTCTGATATCAACTTTTTTAAGTCAATGACAATGAGTGACGCAGTTGATTATATTATGGATATTCCAAGCACTCAGCCTTTACCTCCAGTAAATGGCTACAACACACAAAACAATATTGATCCAGACATAAGTGCTGGTGATACTTGGGTTAATGGACCTGATAACAACGATTTTGTAGGTCAGCGTAGGGCATCCTTTTACAGTTGGAGCATGCAACAAATTTTACAACCTGACCGACACATTCGCGAAAAAATGACAGTGTTTATGCATAATCATTTTGCAACTGAAACAGAGCAAGTTGGCAGTCCTATTGTAGCTTACAGACATCATAAATTACTAAGAGAAAATTGTCTTGGAAATTTTAAAGATATTGTAAAAGCTATAACTGTGGATATTGCTATGTTGATTTACCTGAATGGTTATGTCAATACCAAAACGGCTCCAGATGAAAACTACGCACGAGAATTGATGGAGTTGTTTACACTTGGTAAATCGTCTGATAGTCAGTATACCGAGGCGGATGTTAAAGCCGCTGCTCGTGTATTAACAGGGTGGAGAATTAATTACACAAATTTAACTTCCTTCTTTTCTGCTGTGGTTCATGATGAAACAGATAAAACATTTTCTTCATTCTTTAATAACACTACAATAACTGGTAAAACTGGAGTTCAAGGTGCTGATGAGACAGATGAATTAATTGACATGATCTTTGCAAAAGAAGATGTAGTTGCAAGGTTTATTGTTAGAAAATTATATCGTTATTTCATCTATTATGTGATAGACACAGATATCGAAAACAATGTTATCATTCCATTGGCGAATGACTTTAAAAAGGATTGGGAATTAAAACCATTGGTAACAGCATTATTAAAAAGTGAACATTTTTACGATAGCAATCATTATGGTTCGTATATAAAAAACCCATTGGATGTGTTTTCGACATTTATCAAGCAATTTAAAGTTGAATTTCCAAGTTCACCAGTAGAATCTGTTCATCAAGCTTATTATGCTATGTGGGCAGGTGCTGCAGTGTCGGGTATGTTTTATGGCAATCCACCAAATGTTGCAGGATGGCCTGCATATTATCAAACGCCTCAATACCACCAATTGTGGTTGAACTCAGATACTTTGCCTAAGCGAATTCAGTATACAGTTGCATTAATGGTTGGGTTCCAGTACCGAGGAGGTAGCAAATTAACAGCAGATGTGATTGAATTTGCGAAACAATTTTCAGACCCATCAGATCCGAACAAATTGGTTCAAGAAACTATTGATTTAATGTATGCTATGGATATTTCTAGCACGCATAAGCAAAGTTTAAAACAAAGCACTCTCCTATTTGGACAATCTACAGATTATTATTGGACAACAGCTTGGAATGATTATATAGCCGACCCAAATGATGTCAATAAAAAGAATACAGTTACAACAGGATTGCAATTGATGTTAAAATATTTATTAGACTTAGCAGAAAATCAACTGGCATAATCATTTAATTAGAATCAAGATGAAAAGAAAAGAATTTTTAAAGAAAGCCATACCTGCAGCAATGTTGCCATTTTTTATTGATGGCATGAGGTTTCAAACTTATGCTGCAACTCCAATGTTAAAGGCTATTGCTGAAGCCTCTGCGAAGAACGGAAAAGTTTTTGTTTTAATACAATTAAATGGTGGAAATGATGGATTAAATACCATTATCCCAGTGGATCAATACAGCAATTTATCGAATGCAAGAAGTAATGTTTTAATCGATGAAAGTAAAGTCTTAAGCTTAAATGGAGTAAATGGTACTGGTATGCATCCATCGATGATGGGATTGCGTAATTTGTTTAACGAGGATAAAGTAAGTATTATTCAATCGGTTGGTTATCCAAATCCTAATTTTTCTCACTTTAGATCAACTGACATCTGGCATACTGCAAGTGATAGTAATCAATATATTAACTCAGGCTGGGCTGGTCGATATTTGGAAGATGTTTACCCTGGGTTTCCAACCAATTATCCCAATACGGATGATCCAGATCCTCTGGCAATTTCAATTGGCTATAGTGTATCAACCAGTTTAATGGGACCAACTGCAAATACAGGAATGGCGATATCTGATCCTGTGAGTTTTTATCAACTTGTAACAGGAACAGTTGACCCAGCACCAAACACACCTGCGGGTCATGAATTAACATATGTGAGATTGGTTTTACAACAAACCCAAGCATACAATACCACAGTAAAAGCAGCTGCACAATCTGTTAGCAATAAAGTTACTTATCCAAGTAATAATTCTTTAGCTGCTCAATTGAAAATTGTTGCTAACTTAATCGCCGGAGGTTTAAAAACTCCAATATACACTGTAAACATTGGTGGTTTCGATACACATTCAAATCAAGTTTCAGCCACTGGAGGTAATGAAACTGGACAACACGCAGATTTATGGACTAAGGTATCAGAAGCAGTTTCCGCATTTCAAGCAGATTGTGAGCAACTAGGTATCGCTGACAAGGTAGCTGGAATGACATATAGTGAATTTGGAAGACGAATAAAAAGTAATGACAGTAGAGGTACAGACCATGGTGCTGCGGCTCCTCAGATTGTATTTGGGACACAAGTTAACCCAGGTATAATTGGTAGTAATCCAGTGATTCCAAGTACTGTGAGTGTTCAAGATAATATACCAATGCAATATGATTTCAGACAAATTTACGCTTCTATATTGATAGATTGGTTCCAAACTGATTCATCTAAAACTGATAGTGATTTATTATTTAAACACTTTGATGTTTTGCCAATTTTCAAAAAGAATGTTTCTGTAAAAACATATAGAGCTGAAACATTAGGATTATTACAAAATTATCCAAACCCTTTTAAAGATATTACAACAATAGAATATGTATCACCAGGTGGACAAATTGACTTAAAGCTATTTGATAAGCAAGGTAAATTAATTAAGACATTGGTAAGTGAAATTCAAACCAATGGTAAATATCAATTTATTTTGAATGGACATGATTTGCCTCCAGGTAATTATTATTATCAATTGATCACGCGTAATGGCCAAGCTGGTAGAACCTTGGTCAAAATATGAGATGGAGTTTTCATAATGCTCTTAAAGCCCGGTTATTACCGGGCTTTTTTTTGATACTAAGATTCCCTATATTATTATAAAAAATAGAACTACCTTTGCAAACCTAATAGAACAAGTCTCAAGATTTCTTACAAACTATTTTTTCGAGTCACTTTCTTTTATCATGTTCGTGTCGTATTCAATAATTGAATCCTTATACATGTTCTTTTAGAATTTTATTTTATGACATTTCAGACATTAAATCTCACAGATGAGATATTAAAGGCATTGCAAGACGAAGGCTATAGCAATCCAACACCAATTCAAGCGAAAGCAATTCCAATAGTATTAAGCAAGTGCGACCTCTTAGGATGCGCACAAACAGGAACAGGGAAAACAGCGGCGTTTGCCATCCCTATCATTCAGATATTGAATCAAACTAGCAATAATTCAAGGAACAAACCAATACGCTGTTTGATTGTAACACCAACAAGAGAGCTTGCTATTCAAATTGGAGACAGCATAAAAGCTTATGGTCGATATACAAATCTAACTTCAACTGTCATTTTTGGAGGAGTGAAACAAAATGCTCAAACCCAAGCGCTTCAAAAAGGTATAGACATTTTAGTTGCCACTCCTGGAAGATTATTAGATTTGGTGAATCAAAGATTTATTAGCTTAAAACAAATTGAACTATTTGTTTTGGATGAAGCTGATAGAATGCTTGACATGGGATTCATCCATGATGTGAAAAAAATAATTGCTTGTTTGCCACAAAAGAGACAATCTTTATTCTTCTCAGCAACTATGCCTCCAGAGATTGTAAAATTATCTAATACAATTTTAAGCAATCCTACAAAGGTTGAAGTTGCACCTATATCTTCGACTGCAGAAACAATTCAACAACAACTGTATTACGTAGACAAACCAAATAAGAATGCGCTTTTATTACACTTATTGGAAAATAAGAAAATCAAGACAGTTTTAGTTTTTACCCGAACAAAACACGGAGCAGATAAAATTGTTAAGGTATTGGTTCGAAACAATATTAAAGCACAAGCAATACACGGAAACAAAGCTCAAAATGCAAGACAAAATGCACTGGCTAACTTCAAAGCACAAACAACTCGTGTTTTAGTCGCTACGGATATTGCAGCAAGGGGAATTGATGTAGATGATTTAGAATACGTAATCAATTTTGATATTCCGAATATTTCTGAAACGTATGTTCATAGAATTGGTCGAACAGGTCGTGCTGGTAACAATGGTACCGCTATATCATTTTGTGATGCAGAAGAAAAGGCGTATATCAAAGATATCGAAAAATTAATTGCAATTAAGATACCCGTTGTTCAAGATCATCCTTTTCCATTATTGATTAACAATCCTGTCAAAGCTGAGAAACCTTCGCATCGTCAAGGTAAACCAAGACCAAAAAACACTCCAGATAAAGGAAAAAGCAGCTTTGGTAGTAGTCGGAGTAAAGGGCCTCGAAATCGTCGTTAAAATAAAATCCGAACACAATAAAAAAGAACCTGTCGTTTGACAAGTTCTTCTTTTAACCAAAATAATTCATAAACAGGGGAATCCACACACAAACAACAAGATTCCTAGTTTCTTTCTTATTGACGTAAAAACTCCATATTTAGTCTTTGCTTAGTTTCATTTGACAATTAAATGACAATTGACAAATACTTATGCTTTATCACAAGCTAATTTTTTAGTTCAATGATACTTTAATTAGGGGCTTTTCTCTACATATATAACATGTTATTTTCTTCTTCTAATATTAAGGAATTCTTAAAATAAATATTCGTTATAACACATTATTTATTTTACCAATTACCTAAAATATAAAAACAAAATGTAAGTATTGCTATTTAAGGCATACAGAAGATTCAAATTGAGAATTGTTTGAGAATAAAATTTTCAATTTGAGAAAAAAATAATTTTGGCACAAAACTTAAACGCCTATTAATCTGCAACTTAAGTTTATGGCTCTTCAATTGCAACTTATGCTAAGTGAATTTAAGTTCTAAAATTAGCATTTCATGTTCAATGAGTATTTCTACACACTGAGTATTTATGCCACTTTCAGAGCTTTGATTTATAAAACTTTTCTATTATGACACACACAAATAACACAAAAAAATCATGCGTTTCAATTTACACAAAATCTGGATGCATTGCAGTGGTCATAATGCAATCATCTTTCAACAAAAGCGAAGTTTTTTATTTTCAGTTTTTCTGATTGTAAATCTGTTATTCACAGAATCAATTGTTGCTCAAAATAATCTAGTTCCTTTTACCTTTACTTTATCTAAAGCCTCTACCACAAGTGCTGGTATTTTTAGAAAAGATTCTACCTTAGTTCGTACCCTTTGGAACAATGTGAAGTATCCGGCTGGTACTCACACCGCTCATTGGGATAGAAAAGACGATGAAGGCTTCTTAGTCAACGACTCTTTCTTTGATGTGCGCGTCGTGTCTTCTAACATGACCTACACTTGGGAAGGTTCCGTTGGTAATTCCTCCGACTCAATGGTGGGAATTTCTAAACACAGGTATTACACCCGTCCTAATAGTATGGCCATATCTGGCAACACCGCTTACTATACGGTTGGGTATACGGAAGGTATTACTTCGGCTTATAAACTCAATTTGTCTTCTCCTCAAAACAAAATTGGTATTTTGTACAACACCAACCACGATGTGGATCAAGAAGGTAGTTTTACTGCAACCGATGGTACAATTGTATATTGGGCAGGATATGACCCATTTGATGTCAATGTTACGTTTGTGTATGGTACTTCAGTTGCTAATGATCAAGAAGTGAATTTCTCTTCGGGTTCTTCTGTTGGAATGACCTTCGGTAGAACTTACAACGCTGCCATTGATCTTTACACCAATAATGCTGCCTCTAGAATTTCTGGTCTTGCAGTTCAAAAACTTGGCAGTTATCTTTTTGTTGCTCATGCTCAACTCAACGAGTTACATGTGCTGAATAAATCTACTGGTGCTTTAGTCCAAACAATCTCTGTGACAACCCCCCGTCAACTTTGTGTCGATATGAACGATAACCTATGGATGATTTCGGGAACAAACTCTGTGCAGAAATATACGGTTAACACAAATGGAACTTTAAGCTCTCCTATCCTTTCAATTGCCAACCTCGTTGAACCGCTTAACCTCGCTGTTTCACCTAATAACTACCTCATTGTTGTTACCGATGGTGGTAGCTCACAACAAATAAAAGCCTTTAACAATGCAAATGCAAACAGCGTTTGGACCTTTGGGCAAGCTGGTGGGTATAGCTCGGATGCTACTGTGACTAATGATAAGTTTTTCTTCTCGCATGCGCCTACTGAAATCAAAGGATCGTTTATCGCCTTTCAAGCAGATAGCTCTTTTTGGGTAGGTGATCCTGGGAACGAACGCATCTTACACTTCTCCTCGAACAGAACGTTTATTGAACGTATTATGTCTTTGCCACACTCTTACAGCGTGCAAGCCGATATCAATAACCCAACTCGTGTCTTTAACGAATACCTTGAATTTAAAATCGATTACTCTAAACCGCTTGACCCGAATAACGGCTCGTGGACTTTAGTTAAGAACTGGAGATATGGCGTACCTGCTACTTACTACCAAGACTATAAAGCTGACATCCTTAGAAATGTAATTACACTCAGCAATGGAAGAACATATGCTACGATCGAAGACCTTTCTGTGCAAGATTGGAGAACTCCTGAAATTGTTGAATTACCCGCTTCTGGAAATTTGAGATTTACAGGCATTCAACTCGAGCCCTTTGAAAACTTCATCATTGACCCAGATGGAACCATTCGTACTTTAGTAGCAGATAGTAAAATTGGTAGCAATGGTGTATGGACTGTGCGTACACTCAACGGTTTTGACAACAACAACAATCCGAAATGGAGCAATCCTAGCAATTATGCAACCTCTCCTAAAGTTACTTTAGATGACCCATTTTGTGATGGACCTTCATACCCTGCCAAAACTAAATCAGATCTCCTTATTGTCTTTAACCCTTGGGAGCAAGATGCTAATGGTAAAGGACATGGATACCATTTAGGTGCTATCAAAAAAGGCAGCAACAAATGGTTATGGAAAACATCAAAGGCTACTGACTTAAGTTACCAAGGACCTTTTCCTACAGATGGTGCATTTGATTTAGGTAACAATGTGGAATACCCTGGTGGACACGTATATGCTATTGAGAATAACATCTTCTGGAATTACCACGGTGAATTTTGGAAAAACTCGCAAACAAATATTTGGAACCACTACCACGAAAATGGTTTAATGGTATCCCAATTTGGTATTACCAGTATTGAAGGAGAAAACATGTATGAACAAGCTTTTCCAATGGGAGCTGGGAATGTATACTCATCTGTATTTGTTAAGGTAGGAGATGATTATTATTTATACCACAATGATGAAAGCGTGCATGCTGGCATACACCGTTGGAAAATATCTGGGTTTAACTCAATAAAGGTGCAAACTATACCAATTAAAATTTCTAGTTTGAAGACTGGTCAATTAAAAGGCTATTTTTATGAAGGCAAAAACTTAGACAATAGTTATCCTTTTTTTTGTAAAAATTTCAAAGAAATAAAATTAGAAACTGTGCCAAAAGAAGTTAAAGACCCTAATAATTATTCGGTCAGATGGCTTGGAAAGCTGAGAAATCCAAAAACCTTAAATACTCAAATGTATTTAAAGGGAAATGGAGGAATGCGACTTTGGATAAACGACGAATTGAAAATTGACGTTTGGACAAACAAGAGTGAAAATATCTTTAAATCAGATACAATAGAGATTGAAGCCTATAAATCATACGCAATAAAAGTTGAGTCAAATGGTGGTCAAATTGAACTAGGCTGGGAATATGAAGGCGTAGACAAACTTTTAGAATCTGAATTCTTGTTTAACAATGAACTCGACTCAATCAGCGAATGGTTAAATTTACTTGATGGTTTGCCTTATAAAACTTCATTGGAAGACAATTTATATGGATGGAGAAGGTTTCCTGAAATTGATGACACTGCAGGAGGAATTACAAAATG
>JAWKNQ010000030.1:0-25877 GCA_041391605.1 Bacteroidia bacterium | reverse complement strand
CCATGACCCATAATATAAGCCATTATTTGTTTCCCCATCTGTTGTAGAATAATACAAAGTACAGATACTTCTATCCTCAGGTTCGCAAGTAATATTACTAAGTCCTATTGGTTCAAAAATGTGTTTCTGCATGTACTTTTCGTAATTTTTCTCAGTAGTTGCACTGTCTAATATCAACATTAAAGGAGCATCATTTAAGCCTTTCCACAAGGAAGGTATTAATATTCGGCAAAGTGCATAATTGGCATTTAAATAAGTGTAAGTTTTCGATCTTATCACACCTGTATCAATCATTTTACGCAGACCTGTATAGCCTAAAGTTCTCGAAAATTGAGTATTGACACTCGACAAGCCACTAGTATGACCTAAAATTTCACGAAAAGACAATTGAGAAACTCCCGGCCCTTGATTCCAATTATTTGGAAGCCATTGTCCAATCTTGGAATCGACAGTTAAATTTCTCCTTTCTAAAAGTTGCATAACTGCTGTTGCAGTGAGAAATTTGCTGATACTTGCCATATTAACTTTCGTATTAATATTCATTGCTCTATTTCCATCTGCATTATTCCTAGCTTTACCAAAACCTCCGCCACGAGCAAACAAACCATTCTGACTAATGATGTAAGTCCAGCCAATAGCTCCAGAAGGTTGAATAGATGCTTTTAATTCATCCTCGAATTTGTCGAGATTAAAATCTGGCCCAAAACTTTTCTTTTGGTTAATTGCTTCTTTCTTACACGCGCTAAGAAATAGCAAGGTAAAAACTAAAATAATTGCCATGTAAATCGTTGTTATATGTCTCATAAATTTTAAATTTAATGAGGCAAATATGAGGCATATCGACTTACTACTATAAGTAAAATGGTAGAAGTATTCATTATTTTCGTGAATACCCCAAAAAAAGGTGTGAACGTAAATTCTTAACTATTTTTTTGTCAATTGACAGCTGTACCAAGCATTTCAGAAATAATATTTCTTACTTCAATCAATTGGATATGATATTGCAGTAACGCCTCCTTTTCGAATTCTAATTCTTCTTTTGAAAATGCTTCTAAGTTATTGTGAATGAGCTTCTCTATTTTGTGTTTTTTAAGAAATAAGAAGAGAGATTGAAGATCATTCACATAGTTTTCTTTTTCAGTTTTAACATAAATCCCATTGTCTTCCCAAGCAGGACTAAGTTCGTATTTCTCAGTCATAAAATCAGCCGCCAATTTTCGAATATCTCCATCTTCATGGTTGATGAAAAAGTTTTCGTCAAAATTCAGTTCTGATTCCATCTGCATGGTAATTTCATCCAATATTTTTTGAAACAATGGGTTTTCAATTTTCAAAGCATCGTCTTCTTTTAATTCTTTAAAAACAAAATCTGCAACTGTTGCATTCTCCATGAATTTTTTATTGCCACTTTGTATCAACAAACGCATGAGATTGAGTTCTTGTTCATTACTACTGGTATATACAACCTCTTTTGGAAGTTCAGTTGGCGTTTGAAGAATATCTTGAATCTCTTTACTAATAGCTTGATTGTCTATACTCGACTTATTTCTTCTGAGTTTACCAATTTCTATCAACAGTAATTTTTCATCCGCATCCATTAGTTTACTACATTCTTTAACATAAGCTGCGCGTTTTAATGCATCAGGAATGAGTGAAATACTAATAAGAAGATTTTTAACCACCTCTGTTTTGCGGATTGGATCATTACCCACTCCTTCCATAAGAAGATTAGTTTTGAAAAGTATGAAATCCTTTTCTTGAGTATTGAGAAATTCTTTAAAGTCTGATGAACCCAATTTTTTGCAGTAAGAATCGGGGTCTTCGCCTTCAGGAAAGCTAATGGTTCTAACGTTCAAACCCTGCTCTAACAAAAGATCAATACCTCTCAATGATGCTTTAATTCCCGCAGGATCCCCATCGTACAGTACAGTAACATTCTCTGTGAATCTTTTAATTAATCGAATTTGGCCTTCAGTTAAAGAAGTTCCTGAAGATGCCACAACATTTACAACTCCTGCTTGATGGAGAGATGTAACATCGGTATAACCTTCAACCAAGTAACAATTGTTTAAATTCTTGATCTGACGTTTGGCTTGAAATATACCATACAAAACATTGCTTTTATGATAAACATCTGTCTCTGGAGAATTCAAATATTTTGGTGATCGATCATCTTTAACAAGCTGTCGACCTCCAAAAGCAATTACTTTACCAGTCAAATCGTGAATTGGGAAAATGACTCTATGTCTGAACATATCGAAATAATTTCCGTCCTCTTTCTTTTTGATTAAACCAGCATCAACAAAATAATCGAGATTATATTGTTGCTTTTTCGCTTCATTAACTAAACTTTCCCATCCTTGCGGAGAATATCCTAAATCAAAAGTGTCTATGGTTTGCTGTGTAAATCCACGCTCTCTAAAATATGAATTTCCAACACGCTTTCCCTCCTCTGAACTGAGTTGCTCCTTAAAATATTTATTGGCAAAATCAAGTGCAACTAGTAAGTTCTCTCGTTTCTTTTGCTGTTCGTTATATTCTTCTCGATTTACATTTGAATCTTCTTCAAGTTCAATATTGTACTTAGCCGCTAAGCGTCTAATGGCATCTGCAAAATTAACAGAATCGTGTTCCATGATAAAGCTGACAGAATTACCTGCTTTCCCACACCCAAAGCATTTGTAGATACCTTTAGTTGGTGAAACTGTGAAAGAAGGTGTTTTTTCATCATGAAAGGGACAGCGACCAAGTAAATTAGCACCTCTTTTCTTTAAAGCAATATAATCTCCTACAACCTCTTCAATTGCTGCTGCATGAATTACTGAATCTATGGATTGTTTTGATATCAAATGAAACGACTTGGATAGGCAAAATTAAGATTTTTAAGAGTATAAAACCATCTTAGTTTAGATTTGGTATAATAATCTGATTTCTAGAGGCAAGAATTTAAACTTTCCACTATAAATTTGGCTTAATCATCTAAAATAAAGACCTTTGATGCTTCAATGAATTGGAAACGAAGAATTTTTTACGCATTAAGTCCTACTATGAGGCGCTTAGTTCGTCGTTTGTATTACTGGCCAATCGACTTCTATGAAGGGATAATTGGCAAACGCGATGCATTAACACCTCCGAAGGGTAAAATTTTTATTGGACCTGGTGATTTTAAGACCATTGGTGAAAAGTTAAAATATGACTTTATACATTATGGTGGATTAAAACATGGACATCATGTTTTAGATATTGGATGTGGAATTGGAAGGATTGCAATTCCTTTAACTTCCTATATAGATAAAACGGGTTCTTATAATGGATTTGATGTCGTTAAAGAAGGCATAGAATGGTGTCAAAAAAAAATTAGTCCTCAATACTCAAATTTCACTTTCAAACATGTGAATTTACACAACGATTTGTACAACATTGAGGATGCAGAATCTGCGTCAGAATTTATTTTTCCATATGAAGATGAATCTTTTGATTTTGTTATACTTACTTCAGTGTTTACACATATGCAAGCCAAGGAAGTTGAAAATTATTTAAAAGAAATATCAAGAGTGATGAAAAAGGAAGCCATTTGTTTTGCAACATTCTTCATAATTGATCAAGAATCGAATGAATACTTGAAAAAAAGCGCCCAACCATTCTTTCCTTTTGAGTATGACAACTATTTCTTACACGATGAAAATGTTAAAGATGCTAACATTGCATACAAGATTGAATTTCTAGAGCAATTGTTATCTCAGACGGAATTGAAAATTGACAGCAAACATCCAGGTTGGTGGGCTGGAAGAGAGAAACTCGATTGTGTTGATTTTCAAGATGTATTACTATTGAAAAAATAACACCCCACATCTTTCGACATGGAGTGTTAGCCTAATAAACATTGTTTAAATCAAAGAACTGTTCAATATTTAACTTTTAGGTCCGATTAGAAGTAGGTCGCTTAAAACTACTTCTGTGATGTAGCGTTTTACGCCCTCTTTGTCATCATAGTTGCGAGTAACCAACCTTCCTTCTACTGCCACCTCCTTTCCTTTCTCCAAAAATTTCCCTGCGATCTCTGCAACTTTCCCCCAAGCAACAATATTGTGCCATTGGGTTTCATTCACTTTTTCGCCCTTGTCATTTTTGTATGATTCAGTTGTTGCAAGTGAAAATCTAGTCATCTCTTTACCACTCTCTAATTTTTTTGTCTCTGGGTTTGCTCCCAAGTGGCCAATCAATACCACTCTGTTTCTTAATGTATTCATAAATTTAATTTTTAATTGTAAATCAAAGATGCATCTTAAATTTATACGCAACAATTTTTAAACACTTAATGTCGGTTAATATTTTTTTATACAGTCGTGCTATGTTCAAAATGACTTTCAAAACATTTTTTGTAAATTACGCTCCTATTCATGTTTGCCGTAATTGATATTGAAACCACAGGTACAAGACCCGAAAAGGCGCGTATTACTGAAATTGCCATAATCTTACACAATGGTAAGCAGTTTGTTGATCGATATGTAGCCTTGTTAATCCAGAAACACGAATTCCTCCTGATATCACACGACTAACTGGCATCAGCAATGAGATGGTAGAAAATGCCCCTAAATTTTATGAAATAGCCAAAGATATAATTGAATGGACCAAAGACGCCACTTTTGTAGCACATAATGTGCGTTTTGATTATGGTTTTGTCAAAGCAGCGTTTAAAGAACTTGGTTATACTTATCAAAGACCAACACTTTGCACAGTGCGACTAAGTAGAAAAGCATTTAAAGGGTTACCCTCATATAGTTTAGGTCGACTTTGCGAAACTCTTGATATTAAAATTAAAGATAGGCATCGTGCGTTGGGTGATGCTGAAGCCACTGCTATTCTACTCGGAAAAATTTTAGAGAATGAAGAGACGAGTGGTTCAGATTGGTTAAAATCAGAAAGTAAAAAAACCTCCATCCCTCCTTTACTAAATGAAGAAGTATTAAATGCCATTCCTGAAGGAATTACTGGTGTATATTATTTCCATGATAAGAATGGTTATGTTATTTATATTGGTAAAGCAATAGATATCAAAAAACGCCTGATTCAGCATTTCTCATTGAGCACTAAAGGAAGTGTTAAATCCATGCAAATGAAGAACGAAATCGCGGATATAAGTTATGAAGCAACTGGAGACGAATTAGTAGCACTATTGCTTGAATCTGATGAAATAAAAAAACATAGACCAATTTACAATGTAGCTCAAAAAAAAGCACGCAGTGTCCCTTTCTACGGTATATATAACTCTTATGATGAAAATGGATACATCTGTTTTAGCATTAAAAAATTAAAAGAAGGTGAGCAAGCCATGAATACAGCAGACAGCCTTTCAAATGCGAGAGACATCCTTTTGAAAATGGTTGAAAGATTTAATTTATGTCAATCAAAATGTGATTTACATGCCATGGCAGGACCTTGTTTTCATTACCATTTACACCAATGTTATGGAGCCTGTGTAAACAAAGAAGACCCTTTGGAATACAATGAAAGAGCCATGGAAGCGATTCGAAATTATAGCTTTCAAATGGAAAGCTTTTTAGTAATCGGCAATGGCAGACATTCAACTGAAAAATCAGTTGTGTGTGTAGAGAAAGGACAATACAAAGGTTTTGGCTTTATCGACACTTCATTCTCAGAGCCTAATCTTAAAGAATTGCGTTCTTGTATTAAGCCGTATTCACATAATAGAGATATTCAACAAATCATTTGCACATACTTAAAACAAGGTAAAAACAAAATGAGTTATGAGGCTGAAGCTGTTGAAATATAAGACAATTATTTGTCCTTTGATTTGTAAAGTTTATATGAATATATAAAAGGTATTAACACCATGGGAATTAAGCCAATCATCAATATAAATTTTGCACTACTTTCATTAAATAACATAATCATGATAAGTAGCGTTAAGCCACCAAAGAACCACAATTTTGAAGCTAAATGATGCGTTTTCTTCCAATTTGATTCATCTTCAAGATTCCATGGAGTTCTGAAACCAATGAAATAATTTTGTTTTATATTGTTCATCAGATTTCCTAAAACCAAAAACAAAATAGCAAAAAGAGCGAAAAAGTATTTCATTGAATAAATCGTGTTTAAACCTTGCCCAAGGTTTATAGAACTGTTGACTATTAATGCCGAGATAACAGCCATGAAAACAACAATTACCCACGATATTTTTCGAACTATTGGATTATCAGAACTCAATTTCTTCTTTGGATCAAGAAATGAGATATTGTTTATTAAAATACTTGTTCCAAATGCAATTAATGCAATAAAGACTAAGGTCCCCAATAATTCATATTTACTCCCCCATCTGTTGACTTGCCATGTTCCATCAAAATGCACAGGCACCTCCGCTGGTAAGTCTGTCCATTTAAATATAAAATAAACCAAAGGTAAAAAGAGCACAAGTGCTTGCGAAATAAAAAGTTTGCTTTTTTTCATGATTATTGTTTTTTGTTGGTGTTAAGATTCATCATCCAGTGCATAATATCGTCTAGTACGGTTGTGTTTAAACTGTAATGTATAAATTGTCCTTTCTTTTTGCCAGTTATTAACTCGGCTCGCTTTAATAATTCTAAATGATGAGAAATACTTGGTGCAGACATATTAAAATTTTCTCCTATTTCACCAGCTGTCATATCCTTCTCTCTTAGCAAATCTAAAATTGCCCTTCTTGTATGGTCATTTAAAGCCTTAAAAACTAAATTCATAATTAGTATTTATATACTTAGGCAAATGTCTAATTATCTAATTAAAGATGAATATCAATTCAGATGAAATTAAAAAAATATCCGATGAATTAATCTTTAATCCGAATTGCTTCGGTTGCCTGTGAGTTGGTTAAATACAAACGATGTGCTTGATTGTTTCTAATTTGATCAAAGCGCACTTCGAATTCTAGAATATTAAACTTATATGAATTCGAATCTACCGCATATAACTCCATTTCTTCTTGGCCAGTTTCTTTTAAAAACAATTGATTTCCTCGCCTTCTGATTCTTATTGTATCACCTTGCTTTATTAAGTATGAACCTTCGTGTTTTTTCAAATTTTCCACTCGATGTTCTACATAATTTATTTTTCGAGGAATTACAATTGAATCATGTTTAAGCATTTTAATCAAATCATTGAATACCTTATTTCTAGGTGTATTGTCATCATTTGTCAAAAAACAAACAAACACATCATCTTGCGGAAGATAAGTAATAGATCCTGAATACCCATTCATAGCTCCATGATGACCGAAGGCAACATAATCTTCAAATTGTCGTGTCCCCCATCCAAAACCATAAGGCTCCTTTGTATTAAAAATTAACTCATTGTATTTTGTCGGTAACAATTTGTTCTCAACTATTGCATAAGTAAAAGTTTTTAAATCAGTGCAAGTTGAATACATATTTCCTGATGTGAATGGTTGTTTGTAATTTATCCAATCTGCTGGTTTAACCCCTCTTGGAGTAGATTTATATGGTTTAGCTAAATTTGATATATCTTTATCATTTTCTATAACACCAGTCTCTTTTAAACTTAATTTACTTAATATCTCCTTCTGTAAAAATGCTTCAAATGACAGACCACTCACTTTTTCTATAATGAGTCCTAATAAAATATAACCTGTATTACTATATCTAAAATCAGAACCAGGTTCAAATCTTAAAGAACTTTTTGACAGTTGACTAATGGTATAATCAACCGGAAGGTCTTGCATACTTTCAGACTTCCAAGTGTTTAATTCGTGATAATCTCGAATACCAGAAGTATGCATCATTAGGTTTTCAAGACTAATATCTTTAGATCTTTTAAAATCAGGGAAGTATTTATATAAAGAATCTTTAATACTCAATTTCCCTTGTTCTTGTAAGATCAAAATACATGCTGCAGTAAAAGTTTTAGTAATTGATCCAATTAGAAATTTACTAGAGTCCGAAATACCAACCTTATTCTCTCTATCCGAAAATCCATAAGATTTAAAAAACAGCTTGTCTTTCGAATTCCCAATCAACACTTGACCATTGAAATGCTTATTCTCACCCATTGCATTCAAATATAGATCAATCGAATCCACCCAAGTTTGTTTGCTAAAATTACTCTCCCTTGAGTCATGACTTGAATTCTGGCATGAATTAAACACAATGCCACAAATAAGCAAGACCAGTAACTTTTCTACAGGTCGAATTTGAACATGATTAAACATGTACGCAATCTAAAAAAAGAATGCATTAAAGTATCATTAAGAGCAAGGTTTCTATCAAATGCAACTGAATCTTTATCTAAACCATTAATATTTCAGGCCCTGTTGAATACAGGTTTATTGGACCCTTTAACAATTCTGGTGAAAACGAAAGTGAGGCAATATAAGAATTGCCTATCCCAAAAGAGCCTACAAACCAAGGAGTTTCAGAATCACTAATTTCAGAAACAAGTTCATGGATTCCAGTAAGAGCTGGAATTTGTTGTAAATCATCATCAATTCCTTTACCTGTAGCTTTTAGAAAAGCTTCCTTTCTTGTCCATAGTAAGTAAAATGCTTCACTTTTGTTATTGCTGTTTTGAATATAGTCAAGTTCATTATCACTAAATGTGACATCTAAAATTTGGTCGAACCCAAACTCTTCATCCACATGCTCAATATCTACTCCTATTGGTTTTGAACTAATTGCAATAATAATTCGATCAGCAGAATGAGTTACATTGAAATGTAAGTTAGAATGTTGAGTCTTTACTCGTGGCTTTAAATGTTGCTCAAAATAAAACTCAATATCTTCTGGATTCTTATTCAAGAACTTTCCAAGAATAATTTTGAGGACTCCTCTTGTGACAATAAAACGCTTACGGTCTTTTTCCATCACAAAATTATCCGATTTTAAAACCTCACTTTCATTAAGTAATTTTTTAAGATGGGTAAGGTTTTGTTCAAAATCAGAGACTTGCAAGCAAAAAACTGCCAATTCCTCTTTAAATTTACATGCTTGAATGTCAACCAATCGGACATCGGACATCCAGCTACATTGTACTTTGTGTGTTTTTGTTAGTGTTAGATTCATAATGTGTATTATATTGTGTAATATTTTTGTCGATAACGGATTGTAACTTCTTCGCAAAAGACTTACTATTAGGTGGAATTATTAAGTTGTCATGATCACCTTCAACATTAATAATATTGACCCCTTTTAAAGCGTAATTTCTCCAACCTAGCGTTTTTTTATCCTTGACATAATTCAAGATTATTTTAGCTTTGAATAAATCAAGTTTGCCATTGTATGGTTTTATTTCATAGGCATTCAAAGCACTTTCATAACGATCCATTAATGGGTATATATGTTCCAAACCTTCTTCAATAGGGTATTCTTGTTCAATTCCGACTCTTGAAAGTATGCCATTCACTCTTAATTTTAAAAATCGCCTTTGAAACTCCAAGGCTTGTTTGGGATGTTTAATCATCATAGTAAATGCGTGAACTTGCCTCGGTATGCTTTCTTTTATTAATCGAGCTAACTTTTCTTTAGTAGCTAGCTTAAATTTACTACTCTCTACAGGATAATCAATATTTCCTAGCATACTTACATTTTTCCCTGACATTTCAAGTTGTCTTGCCATTTCGTATGCAAGTATACTTCCAGCAGAAAATCCAACAAGAGAATAGGGCCCATCCGGGTTTTGCTTAATGACTTCCTTTAAATATTTAGCTGCAATTGCTTCAACAGTGTTCTCAGGAAGTTCATCTTGCTGTAAGCCCATTGCCTGAATACCATAGATAGGTTGTTCTTCATCAAGGTACATGGCAATATCATTAAACACTAAAACTTCTAATCCAGCTCCATGTATAAGATATACTGGAGGTTTTGTTCCTGTCGTTTTGATTGGAACCAAATATTTCCACTTACTAGAGCCATCCCCATTTATAAAATCTGCTAAACTAAAAATTGTAGGATGTGAAAATAAAGATGCCAATGGTATTTTTTCACCTAGATGATTTTCAATCTTTTTCATAATTGAAATCGCAGTCAGTGAATGACCTCCACATTCAAAAAAATTGTCGTGAATACTTAATTCAGAAACTTCCAAAGTTTCTTCCCAAATTTCTTTGAGTTGCTTTTGGAAATTATTTAAATTCTCTGATTCCCTATTTTGTGGTCTAACTATAGAGACTTGAGTTTCTATTTGTCTATCAATTTGTTTAAAGTCTATTTCGGATATTTTTCTGCGATCTGTCTTCCCAGTTGCGGTTAATGGAAAATCTTTGACATATACAAAGTATGAGGGCATCATATATTCGGGCAATCGCCTATTCAAGTCATTTTTCCATGATTGTACAATTAAACTAGGAACTTCAGAAACGTGAACTGAATTTAATTCTTGAGAGAACTCAATTTCATTGTCTGATTTGACATAGGCTATTAAACGAATATCATCTTGTTTAATTTCTTTGGCAATCACAACAGAATTGACGACATCTTTAAGATTATTCAAACTACTTTCTATCTCGCCTATCTCAATTCTAAAACCTCTGATTTTAACTTGATTATCTGTTCTTCCCAAACAGAGTATATCTCCGTTTTTCAAATATTTTCCTAAATCCCTGTTCTGTATATTTTCCTTTCAGGATCCAAAGGATGCGGAATAAAGACCTTTTTAGTTAAATCTGGTTTATTCAAGTATCCATCCGCCAAACCGATTCCTCCAATACAAATCTCTCCTACATTTCCATTTGGTTCTATTTCAAATTTATCATTTAGAATTAGTATATCTGTGTTGTGAAATGGACGACCAACATTATTTCTATTGAAGGATTCTCTATTTTTTGAGTGTTGAGAAGAGCGTTGTTTCGGTTGTGCCATATAAATTCCACAACTCTTTACTTCGACTCATTATCTCCTTTGCTAAACTATTACTTAAAGGTTCGGCTCCACAAATTACTCTAAGTCTTTTATTCTCTTTCCATCCTGACGCCAACATCATTTTATAAGAAGTTGGGGTTGCCTGCATCATGGTTGCTTGCTCTTTCTCAATTAGCTGCAAAAGCTTAGTTCCATCTTTTATCGTTTGATTGTCAGCCAATACAATACAAGCACCGCATATTAAAGGTGTAAAAATTTCTAAACATGCCATATCAAATGATATAGTTGTTACAGCTATTATTTTATCCTTTCTAGTAAAGCCAGGTGATTCAATAAAACTATAGAGAAAATTAACCACTGCTTTATTCGGTGCTAAAACTCCCTTTGGATTTCCTGTTGATCCAGAAGTGTATATTGCATATAAAATTTCATCCTTTCCAAAATCTTGATTTAGGTTCTCATTTATATACTTATCAAGTTCATCTTTTATCTTTTCGAGATAAATTGTCTGAATTTGATTTGGCAATTGTTTTTCAACTAATTCACTTGTCACAAGACACATTGCTTCAGAATCCTCAAGCATATAACTAATTCTTCTTGAAGGTAAATTAGGATCAATTGGGATATACTTAACACCAATTTTCATCAAAGCCAATATTGAAATAATTAATTCTGGACTACGAGATAGCATAACACCAGCAAACTCGTCTTTCTTCAAACCTTGATCTAATAAATACCTGGCTAATTGATTTGACTTAGAATTTAATTCTTCATATGAAAGTGATAATCCATTATATACTATTGCTTTATCGTTAGGATAATTCTTAACACTTTCTTCAATGAGCTTATGCAACGGAGTTGTTACAGGAAAATCTTTCTGAGTCGAATTCCATTTATTTATTTTCTTTAAATCTTCTGTTCTATCAAATAAATCAACATTGAATAATTGAATATCATGATCTAAAACTAATTGTTCTAAAACTCTGGTATATTGAATTAAAAGGCTCTCAATTGTTTCGCGATTGAACAATGCTTCATTGTAAAAACATTCTATTTGAATTTCATCTTCTCTCCTAGAAAGATTCAAGGTCAATTCAAATGAGCTATAAGGGTGAGGATTGACATAGACTTCAGATTCCAATTCAGCAAAACTTTCTTCTTTAATCAAAGGTCTATCAATATTAAATAGAATAGGGATTAAGGGAGAATCCTCTATATCACGACTGATTTTCAATTTATTGATCAGGCTACCAAAAGTTAAGGATTTATGTTGAAAGGAATCACAATATTCTCTCTTCCGGTTAGATAAAAAATTTGAGTAGTTTTGATTAAAATCAATGTTTACTCGAATGGGTAGAATATTTACACAATGACCAATTAAATTATTAAACCCGTAATTTGGTTGCCCCGCAGTTGGTATACCAATAATAAAATTCTTTAGCCCGGATCGCTTAGCCAATACCACTTCAAGAGCTGAAGCCATAATGGGAAGAACCTTGGTCTTTGTTTCTTTTCCCAGTTTTTTAATCTTTGCAAATAAATTCTTTTCGATTGGGAACGAAATATGACCGTTTTTATAGGTTAATTTTGATGGTCTAGGTCTGTCATAAGGCAAAGGTGAAACTGGAGAATAATCGTTGAATTTGTTTATCCAATAATTCTCCAATACTATTCTATCCTCTGATTTTCTAAACTTAGTATCAGCTATTACATAATCTGAATATTTATCTGCTGATTCTAATTCATTAATGTCTAGGTTATTTTGCAAGCTTGAATATACATAACCTAAATCTTCAATTATTTTAATGAGTGACCATCCATCACTTATTATGTGATGTAAATTTAGAACCAATGAATTCCTCAACTTTCCATCAGAAACTAAAGTAGTTCTAAACAAGGGTCCTTGCTTTAAATCAAAAACAAATTGAACTTCATCTTTTACAACTTTATCAAGCAATGAATCAAAAGTTTGCGTTTTGGAATCTACTTTCTTCTCTTCATATACAAATAGCAGATTTTCAAATATTAAAAAATCATTCTTCTCAATATCAAATAACATCCTTAAGGATTGGTGCCTATTGACTAAATGATTTAATGCTGAAACGAGATTTTTCTTATTTAGCAAACCGTTCAACTCAATTGTTATACATTGATTGAAGGATCGATTACCATCATCCCCACCCATCACAGACGTGACAAGTACCTCTGTTTGTGGTTCTGTACATTTCCCGCGTATCAATAGCTTACGACCTGTGACTATATCTACTTCAGGTGATTGCAGGAATACAATGGCGGTATCTGAATTAATCGAACTCACTATTTAATTAAATTCTAAAACAGTTTTATTGTCGGACTTACGAGAATTCACCTCGTTCAAACGAGGAATTTTTGGTATACTTTTTAATAATAAATTTGTGTCAATCAGTTGAGTGCGTTTTGTTGAAATAGTCTTCTTAGATTGAAAATAAAGTATTCTTTTCTTTAATGATGTCTCAGATTCAAAATGTGAACTTATTTTACAGCCATTACTCTCTTTTTTAAGTTCAACTTTAGGCAACTTATGTCTATCTATTTTCTTATTTACTGTCAAAGGGAATTCATCCAATTGCACACATATGGCATGATAAGGCTTGTTTAGAAACAATTTAGACAGATCGTTTTTAATAAAATTAATATCATCCTCTTCGTTTTTTAAAGTAATGTAACACACTGGATATTCAATATTGAGAGGATTTTTATGAGCCAAAACAAGCACATTTTGAATAGAGTTAATTCTCATTAAATCTAATTCAATGCTGCAACTTGAAAACTGTTTAGTTTGAAAAAAGCCTAATTTATCTTCTCTGCAAACAAATTCGATAATTCCGTCTTTATTTTTTGTTGCAAAATCGCCAGTTCTGTAGTAGTAATCGATTGAACCGTCATTGTGTTTATTTTGGACAAATCGACTGGCAATTCTATAATCATTGGAAATATACCCTTCAGAGACTTGAATTCCTCCAATTATTATTTCTCCATATTCACCAGGAGCCACTTCTTCCTGTTTTTCATTTAATACATACACTTGAACACCTTTCATAGGAACTCCAACAGGAACACCAAAAGGCTTGTCAAATTGTTTAATATTCTTTGAAGTAAATTGATAAATGATACTTCCAACTGTTGTTTCTGTTGGTCCATATTCATTATAAACTTCTGCATTATTATTTAATTCAAAAAGCTGTAAAACATGTCTTTTGTGAAGCGTTTCACCACCAACTATATATTTAGAAGTTGTTTGTAATAGCTTAGGGTTGTTTAATTTTTCAATTTCAAAAAATTGATTTGGAGTAAGTTTTAAGAAATCATAAAGGTGCACAGTACTCTCAAAATTCGGATCTGAAAATCTATTCATATATTTATCAGAGGCAATCCTGAAATGTTTTACCTGTGGATAATGCAACAAATAAAGAAGTTAATGAAGCGTCGAAACCAAGGTTTAAATGAAAGAAACTTGAACATTGGTGCTTCTCCAGAGCTATAAAAGTTCGATTGAATTTAGTATATAATTTAAGATGGAATCATGTTTAATTCTAACACCTTTAATTTTATTAGAAGACCCAGATGTATAAACAAGATACGCATACGGTGATTCTATAGGATTTATATTTGTGTCCTTCGAAAATCCATTCGTATAATGTTGTAAGTTTAATCCATTGTAAAATGGCAAAAATTCATCACTTGAAAAAATGTACTTAACTCCTGTTTCAAGAATAACTTGTTGTAATTTTGAATTTGGAGTTCCTGTATTTAAGGGCAAGAATGATTTGCCTGATTTAAGTATACCCAAATTCCAATTAACATATCAATCGATGGTTTACAATCAATTGCAATAACAGGTTCCTCAGGTAACTTTTCCCTAAGAAAGGTGCACAACTCTTCTGCTTTCAAATTCAATGATTTAAAAGTAATTGTTTCGTCTTCGAAAACTGCGGCTATATGATCGGGGTTTATGCTTGATTCCCGTTCAAATAACCAATAAATTTTTGAGGATAGTGTGTTTCATGTTTTTCACTCAAAATCATGGTGATTTTGCATATTTGTGTTTTCAGTGTAGTTTTTGTTCATGCGTTTAAATAATCGTGTTTCAAGTGACTATTCAAAAGCAAAAATGAAAAAACATGTTAAAACTCAAGGATAGAACCTATGTTTTTACTTTTTTTAAACATTCATTTACTAACACTTCAAACAAATACTAACAAACTCAAAAACAAATACTTAAAAAAAACACTCATTTGGAATTGATTGATTAAAGGTTGAATAAAAAACTTAACATCAGCATTAATATCACTGCATTTTTTAAATTTTTTGATAAAAAATAGAGGAAACTATGTTTAAGAATATGTATTACAGTAGATTCTAAATGGCAAAATAGTTATTAATTAATAAACTAAAAACTTAAATAATATTAGAATAAACCATTCAATTCAGCTTCAATTTTATTAATCACAAAATTGGCATCATCTGAATCGTTCTCAAAGTCTAGTTCATCGATGTTTAATATCACCAATTTACCTAAATCATATGTTGAAATCCATGCCTCATAACGCTCATTCAAGCGTTTCAGATAGTCTAGTCGAATACTATCTTCATAGTCTCTGCCTCTTTGCTGAATCTGTTTAACTAAAGTTGGTATGGTACGCGCAAGTAAATTAATAAATCAGGCAGCTGAATCATAGCGTTAAATGAGTTATAAAGAATTGTAATTTTCAAAATCACGAGTATAATCAACCCCATGGCATGTAAATTTTGGAGCAAAAATATTTGCATCTTCATAAATCGTACGATCTTGAATGACGGGTTAGTTGTTTTCTCTTATTTTTGATGTTGTTGTATCTTGTATTCAAGAAATACACTTGTAAGTTAAAACTCCACCTCTGCATATCCCTCGTAAAAATCGCTGATATGGATTATCATCATTGTCTTCAAGTTGAAGGTCCCAAGCGTAATGCTTTGCCAACATATTTGCAAGTGGTTTTCCCGCTTCCTATATTACCTGCAACTGCTATGTGCATTACCTTATTCTTCGTTTTTGCTCATTTGAATGCAAACATATTGAAATTATTCTATATGTTGCGTCAATTTTTTCAAATTGTGGAAATCTGCTTTTGATTTTTATTCATTTAATTAATTTGTATGATTCTATTTAAGTTAAGCGTCGCTATTTAATCTTCGATACTTTAAAAGATGAAGGCAATAAAAACAGATACACAAGTATAGTCATACTCATAAATACGCCTAAATTCATTAAAAACCAATCCATTAGATGAAATAGTATGATAAACAATGCCAAATATTTGTCAAATTTGCTCGTTAACAAGCCCAAAACAAAACTTAATTGAAGCAACATAGCTGAACAAAACAATATCCATGATACAAATTGGTGTTCAATTAAAAAATATGCGAATTGTGTTCTTAAATTGCTGTCATTAAAATGGAAATATGCCGCGTGTTGATTTTGAAGTGTATTTGAAAAACTATCAATGTGCATCCATGCCATGCCTTTCAGCTTAAACAAACCTGCAAATAAGTAAGTTAAACAAACTAAAACACGCGAAAACTCAGCACTAATTTTGAAATGTTTTATATTAAAATAAAACGGCAGAAGAGCAAAATGCATTCCATACAAATGATGAGTATGATAACCTAATTTTAAATTAAAGACTACTTGATATATGAACATATACATTCCCAAACACACCATTACACTTCTATTTTCAATAAAATAAAACGCCAAGATGAGAAGTATAATTCCAAAAAATGAGAAAGTAATAGCCGTATAATAATTTAAAAGAATAAGATCTGGAATTTTAAAAAGACAAACAAGCCAAAAACTAATATCTGCTCCTTTATAATTAAAGGGTGAATCCCAAATATGGTGCAAAAGCATTCCCGAATACCAAAACCATATCATCAATATCCCAATAAATGCAATAACGATTCGTTTCCAAAAGAATGGATTTTGAAGGTAATGTATGGATTGCTTCATCGAATTTCTGTTTTGCTTTTGATAAAACCAGATTTAAACCCAAACTCGACTAGACCTTGATTCTCATTTTTTTTGAAGCCTAGTCTTTGAGTGTATAGAACAAACCATTTATTAAATCGCCTCAATTCTTCGCAATCTTCATTTCCATTAATTTCAACACCAAGTCCTTTTAATTTATATGACATTTGATTACAACCTTGAGACTCTTTTAGTATCTTAAAGCGAGTTGGCAATATTTCCATCATTAAAAACCCACTTCCTGGTGCTTCATATATATTCAAAGGACTTGAATCAGATCTATTATAAGGTAAAATTTGATAATACGCATTTTGCTCCTCGCTTCGATTGCTATACAAGGAGAAATAGCCTAAAGGAGTGATTTCAACCTTTAAAACTAGTTGTATACTATACAGTCCTAATACAATAAAAACAAAAATTGAAAAATTTTTATGATTGCGTAAGATGTATGAGAGATAGTGAACAATACGCATTGCAAAATTATCTTTTAGTAGAACTTTCGGAATCCAATTAATCTCCTAACGTCTTGAATTGTTTGATTTGCACTATCCGCGGCCTTTTCTGCACCATACTTAGAAACTTTTGCCAGGTATGCATCATTCATCAACATATCATTAATCCGTTCGCGAAATGGTTGAACAAAATTGGACAAATCTTCTCCCAATTGTGTTTTCATATCACCAAATCGAATTGAGCCTGCGTAATAATCTTTCTCATAACCTTCTATTACATCTTCATTAGAAACTAAAGACATCAAGTCAAATAGATTTTGAATAGCTTGCGGTTTCTCAGAACCTGGCTCAGATGGACCTTCCACGCTAATTGTTACTGCCTTCATTACTTTCTTTTTCAAAGATACTTCGTCTTCACTCATGTAAATGGTATCCCATTCACCTGAACTTTTACTCATTTTCCCAGAAGCTGTAAGTCCTGGTACTTTAATCAACTTCTGGTTAAAATTAAAAGCTTCAGGTTCAGGGAAATAATCCGTTTGATATAAACGATTAAATCGATTCCCAAAGGTTCTTGCCATTTCTAAATGCTGTTCTTGGTCTTTCCCCACAGGCACTTTTTCACCTTTGTGCAATAAAATATCAGCTGCCATTAGCACTGGATATGTTAATAAACCTGCATTTACATTATCTGGTTGAGTTCTAATTTTATCTTTAAAAGAAGTTAAACGTTGAAGCTCTCCTAAATATGCATTCATGTTTAGAAACATATATAATTCGGCGGTTTGAGGTAAATCACTTTGGAGATACAAGGTGCATTTTTCAGGATCTAAGCCTAACGCCAAATATTCAGCTAAAACTCTTTTTACAGAACTATGCAAATCATTCGGAGTAGGGTGAGTTGTTAAAGAATGATAATCAGCAATAAAAAAAAACGCATCAGATTCATTTTGGAGTCGAAGAAAGTTCTTCACTGCCCCGAAATAATTCCCTAAATGTAACTTCCCTGTTGGTCTGATACCACTAACTACCTTTTCCATTATTATTGCGACAAACTTACAAAAAAAAAGCATATTACAGTTCAGGCAAGAATCAAGAAATGACTTCAACTTTTTTATTCTGTGAATTCCCCTTAATTTTGAATCTAAAATCTCTACCACCCAAGTATATGAAAGCTGTAATTCCAGTGGCCGGAATAGGCACCAGATTAAGACCCCACACTCATACTCAGCCGAAATCACTAATTCCTGTTGCGGGTAAGCCAATTCTTGCCCATATCGTGGATCAATTGGTAGATGCAGGTTTATCTGAATTTATCTTTATCATTGGGTATTTAGGAGATAAAATTGAAGAGTACATTACAAGTCACTACCCAGATATAGAGGCAAGTTTTGTAATGCAAACCTCTGGAAAAGGAACAGGACATGCGATTTGGTTGGCTAAAGAAAAAATAAATAACGATCCAATATTAATCGTTTTTGGAGATACGATATGCGAGCTAAATTGGGAAGAAATAATTAATTCTAAAGATTCTTTACTTGGTGTTAAAAAAGTAGATGATCCAAGACAATTTGGTGTTGCTGAAACAGATGCTCACGGGAAGATTTTGCAATTAATTGAAAAGCCTTCAATTCCTAAATCTAACTTAGCTTTGGTTGGTATTTATAAAATAAACCAGACGAATGAATTAATGCAATGTTTAGATCACATCATCAATAAAAACATTAAAAACCAAAATGAATTTCACCTTACTGATGCGATGATGTGTATGATTACAGGTGGAGTTTCTTTGCATAGTTATAACGTAACCTCTTGGTTTGACTGTGGTAAAAAAGAAATTCTATTACAAACCAATCAATTATTGCTAAAAAGAGGAAATTACAACCAAGTTCGTCCAGAAGTAATCGAAAACTCTATTATTATTCCCCCTGTATTCATAGGCAAAGGAAGCCTAGTGAAAAACAGTATTATTGGTCCTAATGTTAGCATTGGAGAACATGTTTTAATTGAGTCTTCAATAATTCGAGAATCTATTATTGGACCATCCGCAGAATTAAATTACGCTGTGTTAAACAATTCACTTATTGGCAATGATGCATCTTTACATGGCACTGTTCATAGTTTGAATTTAGGTGATAGTGCTGAAATTAATTTTGGATAATTCCATCTGTGAACCTTAAAGCAAACACAAATTCAAAGACATTATTTTCTCCAGGAGTGAGGTTAATGCTTATTGCAAGTGTTGCATTTGCTTTGATGAATGTGAGTGTAAAAAAGATTGGGCATATTCCTGTTTTTGAAGTTATACTTTTCAGGTCCTTAATTACACTTATTTTGAGTTATGCGATTTTAAGAAAAAAGAAAGTCAGACCATGGGGCACGCATCACTCGTTTCTAATTGCCAGAGGTGTCTTTGGTTCTGTCGGTTTGATTTGCTACTTTTATACTTTACAACATATTGAGCTAGCAAATGCAATTGTCATCCACTATCTAAGTCCAATCTTTACAACATTAATTGCATTGATGTTTTTAAAGGAACGTGTAAGAACAATTCAATGGATTGCGTTTACTGTTTCATTTTCAGGTGTGATAATGGTAAAAGGTTTTGCTAATGTTGAAACTTTAGATTTTATCATTGGAGTGATTGGTGCGGTTTTCTCAGGGTTAGCATACAATGCCATTCGAAACATGAAAGGCAAAGAAGATGCTGATGTGATTGTTTTTTATCATCCATTAATTTCACTTCCAATTGTTGGGATGTATTTCGTTATTTTCCCTCAGGAAATGGTTATGCCACAGAATTGGGACTGGTTGTACTTGCTAGGCACTGGGGTATTCACTCAAATTGGCCAAATCTACATCACACGTGCATACCAAATGGATACTGCGGCTCGAATAAGTAGTGTAAGTTATATTGGTATTTTTTGGGGCGTAATGATGGGCACTTTTATCTTTGGAGACCACTACCAATTGTCTGTTCTATTTGGAATGTCAATCGTTTTACTTGGTGTATTTATCAACTTAAACGATTTAAAAGTTCGAAAATTAGCCGGTAAAATCCGCACCACATTTATATGGTGGAATTAGGTTTGTAAGACGCCAACATTAAACGGTTTAATTGGTGATAGATTTGCCATTTTTATTCCTTCACTAATTACTTTTCTAGTGTCAAGAGGATCAATTATTCCATCTACCCATAATCTAGAAGCCGCATAGTATGGAGAAAGTTGTCGTTCATAACGATTCATGATTTTATCCAACAATGCCTTTTCATCAGCTTCTGTTATCTTTTCACCCTTTGATTCTAAACTTGCTTTTTCAATCTGTAAAAGTACTTTAGCAGCTTGCTCGCCACCCATTACTGCAATTCGAGCACTTGGCCATGCATATATCAATCGTGGGTCGTAAGCCTTACCGCACATTGCATAATTACCTGCACCATAACTATTGCCAATAATTATTGTGAATTTAGGAACCGTGCTATTGCTCATTGCGTTTACCATCTTTGCTCCATCCTTGATTATTCCAGCATGTTCACTTCTGCTTCCAACCATAAATCCAGTAACATCTTGTAAAAATACTAAAGGAATTTTCTTTTGATTACAATTCATGATAAATCTTGCTGCCTTATCTGCGCTATCGTTATAAATTACTCCACCAAACTGTAATTCACCTTTTTTAGTCTTTGTTATCTGACGATTATTTGCAACAATTCCAACTGCCCAACCATCAATCCTCGCGTAACCGCAATAGATTGTTTTTCCAACACCTTTCTTATACTCTTCGAAAATGCTGTCATCTACCAAATGTTCTATCAACGCTTTGCTATCATAAGGCTTTGCTCTGTCCATAGGAAGAATCCCGTAAATTTCCTTTTGATCTAACTTTGGTAACTTAGGCTCAACACGACTAAAACCAGCATCTTCTGGTTTGCCAATTTTATCCATGATATACTTAATACGATCCAAACAAGATTTATCATCTGGAAACCGATCATCGATAACACCAGAAATCTCAGTTTGAGAAATACTGCCGCCCAATGTTTCGTTGTCAATATCCTCCCCAATAGCTGCTTTCACCAAATAACTTCCAGCTAAGAATATAGAACCTGTCTTATCTACAATTAAAGCTTCATCACTCATAATAGGTAAATATGCTCCTCCAGCAACGCAGCTTCCCATCACAGCTGCTATCTGAGTAATACCCATACTACTCATTACAGCATTATTTCTAAAAATTCTACCAAAGTGCTCTTTATCAGGGAAAATTTCGTCTTGCAATGGTAAAAATACGCCTGCTGAATCAACCAGATAAATTATTGGTAATTTATTTTCTATTGCTATTTCTTGTGCTCTTAAATTTTTCTTTCCACTGATGGGAAACCAAGCTCCAGCTTTTACGGTTGCATCGTTAGCCACTATCATACATTGTCTTCCACTTACATAGCCAATTCCACATACTACTCCTCCCCCAGGACATCCACCATATTCTTCGTACATACCATCACCCGCAAAAGCAGCAACTTCAGTAAAAGGAGTATCCTTATCTCTTAAGTAATCAACTCGCTCACGGGCTAATAGTTTGCCTTTACTTTTTTGTTTTGCTGCGGCTTTTTCTCCTCCGCCCAAACTAACTTTTTTGTGTTTTGTCTTAAGCTCGTATACCAACTGTTTGTTATGGTCTTCGTTCTTGTTGAATTCAATGTCTAATTTTTCCGCCATAATGATGAATTGCAAAAATAGTTAAATAAAATTCAAGATTCTGAATTATTAAGGGAGACTTTTTCGTTTTAGTATACTTATTTCAGAATCATTTACTACGACATCCCATCGAGTAGATTGAATCGAATCGTTTAACAATTGAATCATCTCATTCATTTTGATTGGGTATGTTATCTGTTCTGATTTTGAAGCAACTATATACTCAGCATCTTTCACAATTGGCAATTGATAACACTTATCTCTATAGGCCAAGTGAGGTAATAATGGCGATTGAACGCTTACAATTGATGTGTCAGGTATTAACTTAAAGTAAGAATTAATCTTGCTAATATCATAAGACTTGGTATAATGTTGTTTCTGATATATTCTCATCCTACTGTAATCGTGCCAATACACCGTATTATCCATAAGTCGAATACTAGCTGTTAATGAACCGAGAAGTAAAATTACTATGAAAAACTTCTGCGTTCTGCTGTTTTTTATTTCATGAATTACTAAAAAAGCTGTAATCCCAATTATAGGAGCAAATTCGATTGAGTAATGACAATCTATACTCCAAATTGCAGGATCATCATAGGTCATTTTTGCAAGTAAAGGCATTAATAGCATTAGAAAATATGCTGGCTTTCTAATTAAAAAATAAGCTCCTGAAAGCAATACAAAAACGTAAAACTCCATCTTAACCCAGTCGTATTTTGCATTATCACTATGATTTATAAAGAGCAGTTTAATAGTTTCAAAAGGATGTTTTAGTGAATTCAGAAATGCGTCCAGATAATCCTCTCCTAATATTGAATATTTGAAATTTGAGTATTGACCATCTGGCGAAAAATATGGCATGACAACCTTTAGTGCAATGACAAAATAAATCAATGCGATTGCCATGAATACAAGTAAAAGTATTCTCGCTCTTTTTAATCTCCAAAATTCAAGCAATAATCCTAAGCAAATTGTAAAAAGCCAAAGTGACATTGATTCTTTGCTAATTAATATAAGAAGAAATAGTCCGCTGAATTTAATGTATTGATTTTTTTTAAGGCTAAAAATCAACCAAGGAATCATCATCGCAGCCAAAACATTGCTGTGATAGTCAAAAGACAATGCAGAATATATACCAAAGAATAAATAAAAGTTTATTATGGCGTAAATAGCCAACCTCTTCTTGTTTGTATACAATTCAATAAGATGATAAACTCCCATACCGCCTATCAGAACAAACAAAATCTGAAAAATCAAGAGCGTGTATTGACCAAGGAATAATGAAAATGGAGCTATAAGAAATAATGATAAGTCGAGATGATCTGACAGTAGATTTCTAGGTATTTCTTTAAAAGTACTTGCGTCATTCCATTGAAAACAACTGTAATCATATAGTGCATTTGTATAAACCCCTAGGTCTAAAGCAAAGGTCCTAAAACAGTAATGATTAAAGAATACTAATGCAGAAAAAACCAAGGCGAACAAAAGTGAAATACAAAGAGCTAATGCATTAACCTTAAGATAATTTCTAATCACAATCACGTGTCAAATATAAGGTGCAAATTCAAAATAAAGCGTCAATCTCATAGTAGTTTTTCATTTGATTAAAACCAAAAACTCAAGTTGGCAAGTATTAATTCGTTGGAATTCACAGAATGTCCATTTCGTTTCAAATACACAGGCTTCTCAGACCAATAATACCTACCTTCTAATCGAAACATTGCATTCTTTTGTATATTCACATTTAAACACACACTGCTACTCCAAGTACTAAATCCTTTAGATATTCCATTATCTTCAATACTAGTAAAAGCAGCATCCTCAAAATACTCCAATCGTCCTGCTAGTGAAACTTTAGGAGTAAATTTGTATCTCAAAACTGAATTTATCTGCCACCACTGACTTTGTGAATTATAATCGGGAAGAGAATCCTTTAATTGTATACCTCCATAATAACAAGCAGACCATGACCATTTTTTCTTTGAATCGTACTTAATATACAAATCTGACAAGTAGCGCAGACCATAAGTTGGAGTGTTCAATGTTCTTTCGTCTCCGACATAGGTATTCCAGTTTATTGAAACTCTTGAATTCAAATCAAACTTCAAATTAGTGCCAACACTGAGAGAATTATTTGTATTTTGAATCGTTTGCCAACCATTTAAAAGGTAAAAATTGCCATTCACATTTCTGCTGAAGGGTATTTCACACTTTAATCCTGTGACAAAATAAGGTGAATACTCTGAACCAAAGGTTCTTGAATATATCTCATGCTCGAATGAAATAGCAGACTCATTGGTATAAGGTGATGGTAAAACACCAGCATCGATCCAAATATTTCTTCTTTTAAATGGCTTGAATCCTATACTGGCCTCAATTATATGTTTTAAACTTCCTTTCTCTTGTGCGTAGTTCATATTGGTATATGTTCCAAAGCCTGGGATAAACTTTGCTCGTAAATTCTTATCGGAATATTTCAAACTGATATAAGCTAAATTTAAGTTCAGTTCATTACTTCTTGATGATGAAAAACTATACATTCTATTCCTATCTTTGGGTTGAAGAAAATCATAAGTGGCATACAAATCAATGCCTCCTTGAATAGAAAACTTGTGAAGGTTGGATTGAGTTGAGTCTTGAGTTTCTGGAATAAAAATATTTGAAGCAAATAAATGAGATGAACCGAGCAAGGAACAAAAACAGATATAGAACAGTTCATATCTTTTAGACCACCACATAAAGTCGCTAATCACTTTGTTTGAATAAACAAAAAACAAACCTACATGAAAAAGGGGATAATTAAAACATTATCCCCTTTTTAAATTTATTAATTATATAAATAGATCAGCTCATTTGTGCGTCTAACTTTTGAGATAACATATTCTTTGGAACAGCTCCAACAATTTTGTCAACTACTTCTCCTCCTTTAAAAACTAAAAGGGTTGGAATACTTCGAATGCCGTATTTTGAAGCTACGCCTGGGTTCTCATCAACGTTGAGTTTACCAATTAATGCCTTTCCTTCGTACTCAGAAGAAAGTTCTTCTACTAAAGGTCCAATCATGCGACAAGGACCGCACCATTCTGCCCAAAAATCTACTAAGACTGGTTTGTCTGACCCAAGTACATCTTGGTCCCAACTTGAATCTGTGAAATGTTTTGCCATGTTATTTCTATTATTACTATTATTTAAACTTCAAAAAAACTAAATTATTTTTTCTATATGCAAATTTAAAATCCACAACCCATTATCCAACATCAATTTTTATGATTGACTTATAGGTTTTGTGGATGTTTATAATTTTTCAAATTCAGAACGAATATAATTCGTTAATTTTTCTCCTTTTAATAAACCTTTGGATAGCATTGCTAAACTTAAAGCTTTTTCCGCAGTGTGTTTAGCGTCCTCTTCCTTCATGTCTATCAACAATTTAGCCTTAGGATGATTGGTATTTAAAATAGTTTGATAATTCATTGGTAGGTTTCCAAACATATTAAAACCATTCATTTTACTCATTTCCCTCATTCTTCTATCTTGTTCACTTTCGGTGATGGTTAATAGATCGTCAGATGGTGAAAGTGCTTCAGTTGCAAATTTTATATCAGATTGTTGGTTCGCAGATTCAAATATTTCCATTAACTTCTTGGATTCATCTTCATTCAAAACAGACACAGAGCTTGCTTCAGTTTTAATTAATTTATCCAATGCTTCAGCGTCTACACGCTTGCACTGAATCTTCTCATTCTTTTGTTCTAAGAATCCGGTAAAGTGATTGTCTAAAGGACCTTCAAGTTTTATCACACTATAACCTCTA
>JAWKNQ010000029.1:0-28933 GCA_041391605.1 Bacteroidia bacterium | reverse complement strand
GCCTCTAGATATGTGGATGGCAGCTGAAGACTTCTCCTATTACAGCCAGCAAGTTCCTGCATGCTTTTATCGATTGGGAACGCGAAACACTGAAAAAGGAATTACTTCTTCAGTGCATACCAACACCTTTGATATAGATGAAAATGCCATTGAAACAGGATGTGGTCTAATGGCCTTTTTAGCATATCAGTATTTAGAAAACAGCTAGTTTTGTAATTTTTTTGCATTTTTTCTGTCAGTGTTCTGTCAATATGAGTTTGATGGTAAGGAAATAGAGTGTTTTCAGAGTATATTTGAGTAAATAGATTGCTGCTTATGAAAAAAATACAACTACTATTCTCTTTTATTATTTTAATTAGTTCAGCTGCAATAGCACAAGATACTATTCCTCCAACAATTAATTTAAATACACCAAAGAGTGTCTGTCATCAGTATCGAACACCTTATGACAGAGTGCAGCCAACAGTGACAGATAATGTAGATAGTGGTGGCAATATTTCTATAATTCTCGTTCGATCAGATGTTAACGAAAATGTGAAAGGTATATATGCAGATGAATACCAAGCAATAGATAAAAGTGGAAATATTGCAAATGTGGTAAGAACCGTTTTAGTTTCAGATTGTAACTCATCAAATATTAACAAAATCAATGAATTGGAAAACGTCACTGTTTTCCCTAATCCAAGCATAGAAAATTTTCAAATTAATATACCTGTTGCAGAAGCAAATTTAGAAATACTTTCAATGGATGGAAAATTAGTTTATCAAACCAAACTAATTCAAGGATTGAATTCAATAAACGCCAATAACTTAAACACAGGATTGTATCAAATTGTAATTACTACTGAATCAAGCAAGAAAGTTGTAAGCCAAAGCATACAGTAATGATACTACCAAACGCACGGGTGTCTTTTCAGATGCCCATTAATGTCTTCAATAGCAATATTGGAGACATTTTTTTTTAAAAGTGGATATTTCTTTTTATGGGTATTCCGTTTTACAAGTATTTTCGTAAAATGAAAACGGTGGCAATCATCACTGGTGGTAAAACACCAGAACACGATATCGCAAATGTGTCTGCTCGAAATATATATTCAGCATTGGATACTGAAAAATACCAAGTTGTTATAATTGGGGTTTCTCGACAAGGGCAATGGTATCAAATTTCGAAAGAAGATTTATTTTCAGAGGATTTAGAAATTGGGAAGCAATGATAAACACCATAAATTGTGCTTGCTTCCTTTGATGAGCAACCTATTCGTTTTGTTTCTGATTTAAGTCGTGCCTTGACGGTTGATGTGTTTTTTCCTATTGCTCATGGTGTTTATGGTGAAGATGGAACCTTACAAGGTGTTTTAGAATACTTAGATAGGCCTTTTGTGGGTCCTGGTGTGCTCGGTTCTTCTATAGGCATGGATAAAGATGTGAGTAAGCAACTTCTCGCACATAACTCCATACGTGTAACCCCTTGGAAAACCTTCTTTAAAGGCGATTCTATAGATTATACTGAACTTGAAAATATGGGTTACCCACTCTTTTGTAAAACCAGCAAATATGGGCAGTGGTGTAGGAATTGAAAGCAACAGACTTGGAATCACTGAAATCGGCCATTGAACTTGCTTTCCAATACGACATCAAAATACTAGTTGAAAAAGGTATAAGCGGACGAGAGATTGAAACAGCAGTTTTAGGAAACTTAAACCTAAAGTTACAGGAGTAGGAGAGATTGTTGTTGAAAGCGGGTTTTATACGTACGAAAACAAATATGTCAATAGTTCCACTCAGGTTATTATTCCTGCTACTGAGCTCGCAGAGAAAAAGCGTAAGCGTAGGCCAACAGAAACTGCTTTAAAAGCGTATAGAATTTTACAGTTAGAAGGTATGAGTCGGGTCGATTTCTTTATGTCAACGACGATGAGTTTTATTTGAATGAAGTGAACACTTCTTTACCTGGTTTTACAAACATCAGTATGTATCCTAAACTTTGGGAGGTTGCAGGTTTAAATTATAAATCTTACTCTCTGAACTGATTGATGCAGCTATTGAACGCTATGATTTGCGCAATAAATTAAGAAGAAATCGCTAATTAATTCAATTGAAAATCATAGTCAACCGATGGTGGCTGGCCTTCTTTATTTCAATAATTGTTGCACCTTCACAAGACAATCCTCTTGATTCACCAATTCCATAAATTGAATAGTGTCCAGCCTTTAAACCTCAAAAATGTACATGCGGACCAAATCCAGGTTCAATCATAGTTTCTGAACTGTCGTCAAAGTTATCTAATGGGTTAATATTTTTTACTCGCATATTTAATAAACACTTTTCCCGTTGCTTCCAATTGACCATTATTTGTAAATATAGCAATGTTGTATGCTCCTCCTTTTCCCCAGATATTGTTTCAGTTGTGGTAGTTCTTGTCGCTATTTTTTCGCGCGTACAGGAACTAATCGCAAGAATCGATAATATACAGATATGTGAGTTTGAGTTTCATAACACCATTATTACCACGTGTGGTCGATTATTATTTTCCAATTGCCATCCATCCGTTTGCAAATTAATGAAAAATAGCCTTCAGCAGGACTAACACCTTCAATTTTCCATATTCCAGTGACATTCGCCAATTGAGCATTATCCAATGAAGTATATTTTAAATTACTAAATGAAAGCTTACCCATTTTTTCGGGATTTGCATAAGACCTTTTATATTGTGCAGAGACTGAATCGTATCCATAATTAATACCTCTCTTACTTATAAAACGCAAGGAATCTGAATGCCAATACCCCTGCATAAACCCATCAATGTCTGCATTGTTCCATGCTTCAACCTGCTTGGTCAATACATTTTTCAAAGCATTGAAGTCTGTGTTTTCTGTATTTGCTGCATTGTTTTGATTACATGCAACCGCAAGAAATAAAATTGAATAAAAAATAAATTTAACTCGCATCAGACAGAAAGTTCAAGAATTGATTTACTGACGATATCTGCGGTTTCCATCGCTCCTTGAACGGTCCCGCTATTCTTTCCTGTGTTATATGCTTCGCCAGCAAAAAACACCTTATTATCTATAGGCTTTGCTAATATTTGTCGGCTGTTTTCATTACCGCCAACCTTAAAGTAGGAGAATGTTCCTTGAATATATGGATCTTTACTCCAAAACTTAAACTTGTGATCTACTATTGAATTTGCAGCATCTTCACCAATTAGATCTTTCCATTCGTTCTTGATGAATGCTAATAATTCATGTTCATTCATCATATCTATATGTTGTTCAGCAAATTCACCAGAAATGGTAGCTGAAAGAAGATGTTTTTGATTTGCTTCATCTTCATGAAGAATGTCAAATTTCCCTATCTTTCCGCCGGTGTATAGCGTTTTTGCACCTGCATGCCAGAACATTTGATTAACAGCCAATAAAACTCTCACACCACTGTCCATACCCAATGATTCCATTGCAATTTGTTTTTCCTTTGGCAACTCTGGTACAAATTTAATGTGATTGGCTTCATGAGTTTGCAATTTCAAAATAGATAGTGGAACAGTGACAATTAATTTATCATATGTTCTTACAACTTGATTTTTATCTGTAACAAGAACTTGATCTCCAGAATAATTTATAGAAGCAATTGGTGTATTATTCAAGACATAGGGCAAAATAGATTGATAGTTCTTCTCAACAACTTTGCTCAAATTCACATTTGGGTATTGATGTTTAATCTGATTTAATTTCCCAATACCTTCGTTACTGTTTAATCGCAGGGATGCACGGTCAACACTTGTACCGATTAAGTCCTCAGATATTTCAGAAAAAATGAATTTAACTCGTTCTGGGATGTTTTGCGCCTGCATATAATCCGAAAGCGAAACATCCTGTCCAGATTGATACGACGTCATACCCTTAAGCTTCTCGAGCATTTTAGTGTAATCTGAGTCGTTATTAATCTCGGTTTGATTGTACCTTAAACCATTAATGAAGTAGGTCGCAGGTGAATGGTTTGTGGTTTCAATCGAAGTATATCCCTGCAATAGTTGAAACCATTTGTTTTGTTCTCCATAAACTGAGTCAGCTCCCAATTCAACATGGAAGCCTTGCATTTTGTCCGAATCCGTAAAGATTCTACCACCAATTCGGTCGCTTGCTTCTATAATCTCAACTTCGTACTGTTGTTCATAGAGATTTTTTGCAGCTTGTAATCCAGCTATTCCAGCACCAATTATGCCGATTTTTTTACCGTTTTGGCGAGGTGAAATAATTTGTTTTCCACATGAACTTAATAGAAATCCTGCTAGTGAATAGGCAGGTATGGCAAGTACAGTGTTTTTTAAAAAGTGTCTTCTGCTAAGCACGTTCGTATCTTCAATTTAGTTTTAGTTTATATTTGCAAATATAGAGCAAATCGTTCTTTTCTGAAACATTTAAGCAAAAATACTTAATGCAAGATAATATACACGTTGATAATCTGATAGTTGGAGCAGGTTTAGCTGGTGTTTGGACTGCCTTTCACCTGATGCAACAAAACAAGTCGTTTGCACTAGTGGATGTGCCTTCTCAAAATCACTCATCTCGTGTTGCCGCAGGTATTTACAACCCATTGTTAGCAAAACACCAAAAACGATCTTACAATGCAGATAATCTATATCCAGGCTTAAGTGAAAAATACCATGAAATGGAGCATTTTGTGCATGAGAAATTCTGCCATAAACACCCCGTTTTATACATTATTGAAAGTCTTAAAGAAATGAATGATTGGGCTGCTTTAGTTGAAGAGGAGTGGTTCGCTGATTTCGTTATGTTGCACAATGAACGTATATCAGACCATATCATTTCTGATTTTGGATATCTTGAAATATTAGAATCAGGTTGGGTGGATATTCCCAAAATGTTAGATGCATTTCTACATCAAGTTAAAAGTCCAAATGTGTATCAAGAATTGAAGTTTGATGCTTCAAAATTAGAGATAAACGAGAATGGCTTTATCTATCAAAATATCAAAGCTAAACACATTGTTTTTTGTCAAGGAACTGGTATGATGGAGAATCCATTAACAAAGGATATACCATTAAAACCTGCAAAAGGTGAAATATTGCAAATTGAAGCTAATGATCCCATCGAGGAATGTATTCCACAACACGGTGTTTTTATGTTGCCAATTGAAGAGAATGTTTTCAGAGTAGGTTCAAATTTTTCATGGGATGAATTAACAGAAACCACAACTACAGAGGCCAAAGAAGAGATAGTAGTAAAATTTACCAAGTGGTATAAAGGAGCATTTGAAATAACAAAGCAAGTAGCTGGTATTCGACCTTCTAGTTTAGATAGACGTCCAATACTCGGTCGTTTAAAGTTCCATCAAAACGCCTTTATTTTAAATGGATTCGGATCAAAGGGCGTGGCTTTAGCTCCATATTACAGCAAAATGCTAACATTGTTTATGTACAATGAAGGCAATATTGATAAAGATGTAGATGTAAGTAGGATTAAATACTAAGCTGAATACAGCATTTCTCACTTGCAATTTCTTCAGCTATTTTTTTGGAATGGTTTCTTCCTGTTATTAGTTCTTCACCATCTAGTAAAATAGAAACTTCATATACTTTACGTTTATTTTCTATTTCAACTGACTTAAGATTAAAATCAATGCGACGTTTTTCTTTTTGCGCCCATTTTACTAATTTAGCTTTATAGCTTAATTCTTGAAGGAGTAATTCAGTAAAATCGATATGATGTTCGATAATCTTCTCAATAATAAACCGTTTTGTGAATTCAAATCCCTTGTCTAGATAGATAGCTCCAATAAGTGATTCGAATGCATTTCCTGTAATAGAATCTATAAATACTGGATTGTTTTTCAATTTTTGATCGTAATTCAACAATTGATGAATACCCATTTTCTTCCCGATTAAATTTAATTTTGATCGACCGACTATTTTGGAACGTGTTTCTGTTAAGAAACCTTCATTTTCATAGGGGTATTTAATGTACAGTTTTTCTGCCACCAACATACCAAGTACGGCATCACCTAAGAATTCAAGGCGTTCATTATTTCCTTGCCTGTTGTCTTTACCTGTTAAATGACGGTAGGAGTTATGTGTAATGGCAATTTTATATAAGCTTATCCGTCCTGGATAAAACCCAAGAATATTATAAAGCTTTTGATAAAGTTTTTTGTCCTTAGAAAACTTAATTTTAAAAAAATTCCCGATCAAAATTTGTCATTCAATTAAAAGCTTAGATCTTTTTGAAGATCGCAGTTGCGTTATGTCCGCCGAAACCAAATGTATTGCTAATTGCCACATTGATTTCTCTTACTTGTGCTTTATTAAATGTTAGATTTAGTTTTGAATCAATATTTTCATCATCCGTGAAATGGTTGATGGTAGGAGGAACAAGATTGTGTTGCATCGCCATAATTGAAGCAATTGCCTCAATAGCACCAGCACCACCTAATAAGTGACCAGTCATAGACTTAGTTGAACTTATATTCATGTTATAAGCGTGGTCTTTAAAAACTGCTTGAATTGCTTTTAATTCCGCGATATCCCCAAGTGGGGTAGAAGTACCATGTACGTTTACATAGTCAACATCTGTTGGCTGAATATTTGCTTCTTCTAAAGCCCAGTTTAGAACATTAATAACACCTAATCCCTCTGGATGTGGAGCAGTCATGTGATACGCATCTGCACTTAGGCCAGTACCAATCACTTCGCAGTAGATACGTGCTCCTCTAGCAACTGCATGCTCATACTCTTCAAGAACTAGGGCACCTGAACCTTCACCTAATACAAAACCGTCTCTATCCTTATCAAAAGGACGAGATGCTGTTTTAGGACTATCATTTCTTTCACTTAAAGCTTTCATGCTGGTAAACCCGCCAACTGCAGGTTCATTCACACAAGCCTCAGATCCACCGGTAATGATAACCGGACTTTTACCTAAACGAATCATGTTAAATGCATCGATTAAGGCATTATTACTTGAAGCACAAGCAGATACTGTTGTGTAATTAGGCCCACCAAATCCATATTTGATGCTCACTAAGCCACCCGCAATATCAGAAATCATTTTTGTAATGAAGAATGGAGAGAATCTAGGGGTACCATCTCCTCTGGCGTAATCGGCACTTTCGTTAAAGAATGAAGTTAAACCTCCAATTCCTGATCCCCAAATAACTCCAACTTTAGATTTTTCGATTTTGTCTAAATCTAAACCAGAATCTTTAATTGCTTCCGCAGTGGTTACATGCGCAAACTGTGCAAAACGATCCATTTTACGGGCTTCCTTTCTGTCCATAAAATCCTCTGCATTGAAGTTTTTCACTTCACACGCAAAATTCGACTTAAACTTAGTTGTGTCGAATAAGGTAATACGATCAGCTCCACTCACACCATTGGCCAACCCATTCCAGAAAGACTGAAGGTCGTTGCCCAACGGTGTAAGGGCTCCCATTCCTGTAACTACTACACGTTTTAACTGCATGTATCTTGTTAAAGGATAAAATTACTTTGAGTTGCTTTCGATATATGTAATTGCATCACCAACGGTGCCAATCTTTTCAGCTTGCTCATCAGGAATTGCAATATTGAATTCTTTTTCAAATTCCATGATCAATTCAACTGTATCTAATGAATCAGCTCCAAGGTCGTTTGTGAAACTTGCCTCTGGAGTTACTTCACTTTCATCTACTCCTAATTTGTCAACAATGATTGACTTTACTTTTTCTGCTACTTCTGACATGATGTATTTTTTTTGGTTGGTGCAAATAACTATATTTTTGAAATAAAAACACAATTTTTTTCATAAATTTATACATAGTTGATTTTGATAAAAAACCTTTTTTAACACCAATGTTTTTTGTTCTTAACAGAGATATAATTCACAATTTACATTAGTTTTGAAGCTCTTATGAAATTACTCGCTTTTATTCTCTTATTTTTATTTTCTACATTTAGTTCTATTGCTCAAGATACAATGTACGCCAAGGAAGTGATTGCTAAACTCTGTAGCGATGGTTTTCAAGGTAGAGGCTATGTTAAGAATGGACATAAAAAGGCTGCTTCATACATTAAAAAACAATTTAAGTCCATTGGTCTTCGCCCGGTTGAAAACACTTATTTGCAAACATTTCCAATTCCTGTTAATACCTTTCCGAAAACAGTTGAAGTAAGATACAATGGCAAATTATTAACCGCTGGCGTTGATTATATTATCAATCCTTCAAGCCCTTCAATCGATTTTGAAGGTGATATTGTCTTTATGCCTATCATCGAATTGGATCAAGAAACGCATTATGATAAAATGGGGTATACTAAGTCTGAAGCCATTTTGGATACATTCTCTGCTAAAGACCACGAAGAAGCCGCTATTAATGAAAAGCAATATTTAAGCGACCCAAAGAAGAAACTTGTAATTCGCTTGAGCAATGGCAAACTTACTTGGTCTTCAAGTCAGAAAGTTGATAAAGCTTGTATCATCACTCTTAAAGATGAAGTATTTGATCGTTCAAAAAACGCAAACTTTGAAGTTCATATTAAAAATAAATTTCTTTCTAAAAATGTTTCACAGAATGTGATAGGCATGATAAAAGGCAGCAAAGTTAGCGATAGCTTTATTGTAATTACTGGTCATTACGATCATCTTGGTAAAATGGGTAAAACTGCCATATTCCCAGGTGCCAACGATAATGCTAGCGGTATTTCAATGTTGTTAAACTTAGCCAAATACTACATCAAAAACCCGCCTAAGTATAGTATACTATTCATTGCTTTTTCTGGTGAAGAAACTGGCTTGATTGGTTCTAAATATTTCGTTGAACACCCACTTGTTTCATTAGCAGATATTCGCTTTTTAGTCAATATTGACCTGATGGGGAATGGTGAAGAAGGCGTAATGGTGGTAAACGGACTTGTAAATCCACAAGAATATGTCGTCTTTAAAGATATAAACGATAAGAAATCGTATTTACCTCAAGTTAAAGTGAGAGGTAAAGCCGCAAATAGCGACCATTTTTGGTTTGGTCAAGCTGGTGTTCCCGCATTTTTCTTTTATTTAATGGGGGAGTATCCATATTACCACGACGTGTTTGATACTGCAGATGCAGTGCCTTTATACAATTACAGTGAGGCTTTTCAATTGTTTAGAGACTTTATTGATGCGATGCAAAAATAATTGTATAAGAATTTGTTATGGTTTTTTTAAGGCATTTTTTGTAACTTTGTTACGTTATGCCAAGCTTAGTTACACTTAAATCGTTTCTATATACACACGAAGCTGGTGTTGCTAGAGCTTTGCTCGATTCTCACGGCATTTCAACTTATCTGTTAAATGAACACACCGTTCAGGCCATGTCTTTGTATTCAACTGCGCTCGGGGGAGTGCATCTGCAAGTGAGCAAAGAAGATGCAGCCAAAGCATTTGAAATTCTAAAAGAAAATGGGATGATAGAGGAAAACCATCTTCAAGAATCTAAGTTAATTCAAAATATTAACAATTGGGTGAGCAATACCAATAAATGGACTTCCAAATTGCCTTTCATTAAAGACTTTAATGACAATAACCGTCTCTTTATCGTTGCTTTTATTATTCTTCTTTTAATAGCATTGCTGATTTTTGCAACATACTCTGTAAGTGTTGCTCTTCTTCCATTGCACAAAACGAAAGGTATTGGAAATGGAACTTGCTTGAATACATAGATTGATTAACAGATTATTTAATTAAATGTCTGATTTTTCTATTCATCAACTCAGGTTATTAAAACTCATGTTTTGATTCATCTTAATAATTTTACTAAAAAGAAAAGTTAGTGCGGGCCTCTGCACAAGCGGAGAAAAAGTCCTAGGTATAATAGGTGAAATACTCTCATTGGTCGTGAGAACGCTGTCGCAAAGTTGTCTAACTTGATAAAATCTTTAGATTAGCTATTAAGGGTCCTAGGTGAAGAGATTTCAACTGCCCTTCAATCATGCAACGGGACAAAGAATGAAAGAGAAACAAAAGAAGATTTTCCTTCGCAAGAGACGAACGTTGAAAGGAAAATACTTATAGTGAACCCAAATGTTCTTTCGAAGAACTATCTAAATGGTTAATCATTTCAATAAAATTAATTTACCAATAAATAAGCCTTTGTCTAAAATTCGCAAAGCATATATTCCTGCAGAAAGTTTTTCCGGTAATTCAATCTCTCCTGATTCATGAATGTCCTGTTGATGAATTTGTTTGCCATTCAAATCATATATACCCATGACACCCTGAACAGCATTAGTATTTTTATAAAATACTTGGCCTTTACTAGGATTTGGGTAAAATTGAATACCTGTTTCTAAACCGATTGGCTGTAATGAAACATTCTTTGATATGAGTACCCCAGCTTTGTTTGTTATGATTGGTTTTTGATAGTCAAAAAATATGGCGGCCTTATTGTAAACAGTGTCACCAATTTTTGCAGATGATGTCAACTGAGAACGAAAACTTACAAATCCAATACTATTGATGCTATCTGTGCTTTTAGGCGGTAGTTTAATGTTTCTGAACGACCAGATTAATGAATTGTTCTCAACCTGCGGTCTAATATTACCATGGCTAGTACCTCCAACCACAATTTTACTTAGATTAAACAAGGTGCCAAAGGTATCTACAACAGTCACATTTAATGCCGTATCATTGCCTTCATTTTGAAACCAAATGGTATATGCAATTTCCTTTTGAATATTTACAATGCGCTCTGGGTTGGCAACCTTAATATTTGGATCAAAGGCAGCAACAACCTTTTGATTCAATGTGTCAGTGTTATTACTCGATTTCCAATCGTAATGCTGAATGCCAACTCTTAATTGAACCTTTTCTCCAAGTTCAAAACTATCGACATCAAATACTGCATTAAAATAGTATTGTTTTGAGCTGTGCGCTGGGATGGAACTGTTAATTGTAAAACTTGTATTCGTTTGCACTTGGGTTGAAAAATTGCTGAATACTAAGTTCTTTAATTTCTCTGGATGCTCAAGTTTAATTTCAATGGTTTCATCGACATCCGAGTAATTATATACATCAATTTGATAGGGACTCACAAAGCCTTGTTTTGCCTTGTTTGCTGTATGCGAACTTAAATAAACCGCAAGATCGGTCTCATCTTTATAATTCAGTCCGAAATGATGGGTAATAAACGTGTCTTGTGAATTTGTGTTAAAGGATTCACTTACTCCATGTTTGTCATTGCTCGCGTGTAAATTTACGGTAGATTGTAATGGAAGATAGATGATGTAATGGCCATCTTCATCTGATTCTGCAGCATACAGATTCTGATCATCAAATATTCTGCAGTTAGGTATTAATGGCTCATTCGTTTGCTTGATTTTATCGTTGTTCTCATCCAAAAAAGTAAGTCCACTCACGCATTTTAGGTTCAAATTGTAAACCAAGTATCTTTATGTTTTGACTGAAGCTAACCATTTTAACAGATGAAAAATTGCAGTGATGATGGCATTTCCTTTGGCGTTTACAAAATTCAGATTTAAATATTGATTGGATAGTTTAAAGGCGAGATATTTTTCAAATTAACACCATCAAATTTATAAACTTCAAGCTCAGTTTTTATGGGGTCTTGAAACAAGATGTAAAGTGTATTGTTTTCTCAAAACTGCCGAGATAATTGGTTGAATAAAAAAGGTCTTCTAAATCAAAAGATGTCCATTGCCCAGATAACCTGACTAAAATTGATGATGTGTAGATTAAATTGGAATGTTGGAATTACAACAAGTTGATTATTGTAAGTTGTAATATTACTTAAGTATTCGAATGGGTAGTAAATTTGTTTAAAAACACCATTTTCAAACACAGCAAGGCGTCTATAAACATCACCACCAATAACCATGCTGTCTGGCTTTATTTTGTTTTTGTTGTAGGCATATAAACTGTCATTAACAGTTGAAAAATAGACATTATCTGTTCCTGAAACCCCTCCAAAACCATAAGGTGGAGAATTACCAACTGCTTTCCAAGTAAATCCATCGTACCACAATAAACCATTTACACGCAATCCAGGAATTGAATCAAAATTTCCTGTAATAAACAATTGCTTATTAAATCCCAATATCTGTTTCACTTCAAAATAGTCAGGAAAACTCTGAAGTAAATCGGCACCAATTGTTTCCCAGTTTTGGCCGTTAAATTTTAAAACTCCAGCTCCTAAATTGTTTTCAGAAGAATCAAAACTTCCTGTGATGTAGACATTTCCGTCAATAGATTGAATGTCTAATATTCTCGGGGCATCAATTGAGTGCAAACTGTAAATCTTAACGGAAGGACTGCATAGCCAACTAATGCCATTGTATATTTGCAAACGAACTTGTGTAAATTCTTCACCGTATTTAAATCCTGAACTCACAGTGTCGTATTGAATGTAATAGGCTAGCCCATTTTGGTCTACACTGCCCAAATAATAATTAATTCCTTGTTGATGGAAAAACGCATTGACATGTAATCCATCCGCATATTTTTTAAAGATTTGTGCATTGGAGTTAATGGATGTTATTAGTAAGATATAAAGGAGAAGGCGTTTGTTCATTTTAATTTAAAAATTGGGTTGTAAGTGAAGCCTAAATTAAACGATGGGGAAATAACGCCCCAATCGTATCTTGTGTTACCAGCATGGATGTTTTGTTTTCTGTAAGCACTCATCATATTGAAGTGCATATTCCAATTTGAACGAATCTTGTACTTCAATTGAAGGATAAGCTTAGCTTGTATTCCATTGTTTTGACTGCTTGATTTATCTTCAATGGATTCGTTTTCAAAATTGAATATCTTAGTTTGCATGGTGTTTTTTAAGGTCCAATCCAAGCCCGCACCAAGATGTATGGAATACTTATAACCAGAATTAATTCTATACAAAGCCTGAATAGGAATGGAGATCAATCTGCTGCTGCTTTCAATCGGTTCATTAAATTGAGGAGATTGACTTGTTGGTCGTTTAAAATATCCCAATAAGCTTCCTGTAGTATCGTAAATAGGAATTTGACTGTAAATATAATTGAAATTCGAAGTTGACTGGCTGTAGCTGTATTGCACTCCCGTGTTAAGTTGTATTCGATTACCAATATTATAATCCAATAAAATGGATAGGTTAATGCCCGATTTCGTGCTTGCACTGCTGTTGTTGAAATTGCCGAGGGCGTCTTTATGAGCGTTTTCATTTGTTAAGCTCGTGTTTCGGTTATTTTCACTCAGGTATCCGATACTCATTCCAATGCCAAGTGGACTGATTTTATAACGAGAAGATTTCTCCTTTTTCTTGGGTTGTATTGCAGAATCATTTCTTAATTCGAATGTTTCGATTGCGAAATATGGTATCCCTTCAACTGGCGTATATTTGGTAATGGATTCTTCGGCAAATTCAAAAGGCACAGGCGAATCATCATCTGTGCTTGCCTTTTCTTCGCGTATGAATCGATTTGATGAATTGGAAGAATGAGAAATACTCGCAGAATTTAATGTTTTCTGTAATGAGTTCGATTGATCAATTTGCTTGAGTTCTCTTTTATTCTCTCCAGTTTTCGGCTTCAATATCAGTTGTTCTGAACTGTTCAAATCGGTTCTGCTTTTTGATGTTTTATTTAATGAGTAAGTTTGCGATGATTGACTATTCTCAGCTTGAATCTTAGTATTATAACGCTGGTAAAGCATAAGTCCCGAAGCACTAAACAGTAATAGAATAGCAAATAACCACAAGACTCGATAGCTTCTCTTATTTCTACTTATTGGAATATCTGCAAATTTGGAATGAGATGCTTTTTCTAGCTTGGATAGGTTGTGATATAGACTTGAATCAATTGGATGTGAGCTGTTTTCAACTGCAGAAAATATCGCCTTCTTACTTTCCGATGGTGGATCTAATTTGCTCTCGTTTAAATGAACAGAAAGCGATAAGTCGATAGGGTGCATACCGTGCAGAATTTTCTCCCAAGATTTTGGATTAATCTTTGGCTCAAACCCTTCAAATTTATTCTCCAAAAAGGAATCAATATGTGAGTGCTTATCTTCCAATTTTACGTTCTAATTCTTGTTTTAGCATGGTGCTCAAAAGTTTGCGTGCCCTAGAAACTTGAGATCTCGACGTGGCTACAGAAATGTTGAGTAATTTGGCTATATCCTCGTGGCTGTGCTTATCAACTGCGTACAAGTTAATGGCCAGTCGGTATTTTTCTGGCAGTTGCTGCACCATTTCAAGGGCTTCATCTGTACTAATGTGATTTAACCAATGGTCCTTTTCTTGTTCAGATATATCTTCTTCAGCAGGGTTAAAGTCCTCGTTTAAACTTACTTCCATTTGCGGTTTTAAACGTCTTTGGATGTAATTAATGGCAGTGGTTACAAAAACGCGATACATCCAAGAACTCAAAGCAGCGTTGCCCTTAAATTGATGTAAGCTGGCAAAAACGCGAATAAATCCCTCTTGAAAAATATCATCTGCAACATCACGATTTGGAGCATACCGCAAGCACACACCAAACATTCTTTGAGAAAATTGTTTGTACAACAACTCCTGAAAAAACTTTTCGTTTTTTAAACAACCATTCACTATGTCGCTATCAGAAAACAAGGCCTTGTCTATTAGACACGAATTTACGAAAATGTGTCAAGAAACGTTGCTTATACTTAAATGATTGTTTTAGAATGACTGATTTTTGGGCGTTCACCATAAAAGAAGAGTTAGAAATATGGTGCTTTTTATGGGTCGAGCTTTCGGTACTCACTATGCCCATAAGGCAAGTGCATGAGCTTAAACAAAACCTCTATCCCTCACGCGATATTCGTTTTCAGGGTATCATTATTTCCACTCCCAATCCAGTTCTTTTGTGTATTTAATTAGAAGATTTTTTGACAAGTCTTCCAAGTAGTGTTTCACTTCATCAACATTTGTTAAACTTTCCTTTGGAATAATATAAGATGAACTGTTCTTCAAATGAACAAATATGCATTCTCTCAGTTCTATAATCCCTTTGATTTCAGATAAACCCACTTTAGAGTCTGAGTTTCCTGTTTGAGATAATATACTTTCATCGGTGAATTCAAGAGTGTTAGTTTTTCCAACGCGTTCACTATAATTGTCTTGTATGAAATCCAAATAGTGTTTGCGGTAATGTTTTCTCTCCCAGACTGGAAATAAAAACACCCAAAAAATAGCAAATAGAATAAAAAGTGAACCCAGTGTGTTCATGGAGTCTTTTAAAAGAAAGAGTCCAAACACAAAATAAATTGCTGGTACTATCCATTTATTGCGCATCCGTTTTTTCTGAATACGCTCTGACTTAGATGCCATATACAATTGATGAATTAGAAAATCTTCTTCATCTAGACTGTATTTCAGTTTCATTTCAATAATTAATTTCTATTTACAATTTTATCTAATAACTCAATTACTTCATTGCCATACATTTTCAGAAGCCTTTTTCAATTGCCAACATAAAGTCAGCACAAGCTTTGCTTTTTCCTCTTTGGCTAGATAAATAAGTCCTCTGTTGCGGTATGCCCACGGGTTTTGTAGTAATTCAATTGATTTTTCAATATCCGTCATAGCTCCTTAATATCGCCCAATTGCAATCGATTATAAGCTCTGTTGCTATAGGTGTATGGTTCATTGGGATGCAATTCCATCGCTTTGTTAAAATACTTCTCTGCTTCCACATAATTACTGTCCAATTGGTATTTAAATCCAATGTTCACATAAGCTGGAAAATAGCTTGGGTCTATAGCAATCACTTTTTTCAAATAGACCAAGGTCATTTCGCCACGTCCGAGTTCATCACATACTTGAGCGAGATTGGTCAAGATGCCTAGATTTAAGGAGTCAATTTTTAAAGCGTTTATCAGATCTTTCTCAGCACCTTTATAATCGCGGATACTCGATTTTGCAGCGGAAAGGTTAACATACGCCATCACTTTGTTTGAATCATTACCAGCATGAATAAGAGATTTCTCTAAATCCTCAATTGCCTCATTGAAATAATGATACTTCTGGAGTAAAACACCTCTATTGGTTAATGCCAAAAAATCATTTGGTTTTAAACTCAACATTTTTGTAAAAGTGTTTATCGCTTCCAATTCTTCATTCATTTGCATTTGAAGTTTTGACTTCAACTCGTAGAAATCGAATTCAGTTGAATCCTTCTTGATGGCTTTATCAACCGATTTCATTGCACTTTTAAAATTGTTGCTTTGGTATGCCAATAATGCATCCAAAAAATGTTCAGCTGCTGATTGAGCGTTAATGGTGTTTGCAAGCAATATCGCTGCAAATAAGAAAATAGCTTTCATAATTTATAGTGTTGTATTTATAAGACTTCTTGTTCTACTCTTAAGGGTCTGAAATTGGTGTACCTCTGATACACATCTAAATCCTTATGGTTTCCCTTTTTCAATACTTTTAATTTGCCATGGATGTTGATGGTGTATATTTCTCTTACATCATCAAACAAACTCACTCCTGCAAACTCCCTTAGGGAGTCTTGTTCCAATTCTAAAAAGATTGTTGAACTACCTGCATAAATTTCCCACGAATCTAAACAGTCTAAGGCCTTATTGTATCTCAAGTTCGGGTAATTACTTGAATTCTTTATTGGTATCAAAGTGTCGTATGATTTGTCAAATATAAACACATTTCGTCTCTCATTTGCACTATTGGGTTCTATTGCCGTATAAATGGAAAAGTCATTATAACCATCGTTGTTGTAATCCATAATTAATAAGTCGACACTATCCGCATTTTGTTTACGTGTAACAAACTCTTGAAGTAATTCCCAATGTATACCTCTCTTTTTGCGCAAAGAATAGGAAATAAATTGTCCACGACTCTCATGTTGAATGGACTGTATGGTTAATTTAAAATCTCCGTTTTTACCTATACTGCTGTCTACTAATTCTTATAGTAAAGTGCATGAATCATCCAATAAGGGATTGCTGCCAAAGATATTCGTTTTAACCAATGCAGAACTATCCTGTGTGTCTTCTGCATCTCCCTTTTTCCCATTGCTACATTGAATAAATATGGTACTTAGTAAGATAAAGAATAGGGAGGTATATAGAATTTTCATAGGCTGAAACGATTTGCTGATTACATCGTCAAAATTAATATATTTTTCTTTTAAACAAGATTAAGCTCAGAATTCTATTGCCAAGATGCAGCAATTTGATTTTAGCTCTTGTCTAAAAAGTATGAAGAATCTGTTTTTAACCCTAAGTATAATGTGTTTTGTTCTATTCGCTTCCGCATATAATCAATCCAATACTTCCACAATTGAAACTATCAGAACTATGGAAATATACACAGATTCAAGCGACACAACAACACTAAAGACAAGTGAAAAGGATACAATTGATTTAAGTATAGATATGATTACATTTAAAACACCTTTTAAGTGGACTTCTTGTTGCTGGGGTGGAAGCACAAATTCAAATGACTCTGGTTATTCGTATATATCTGGCGAGGTAATCACAACAATAAAATATATCGAAGGTCCCGAACCAACCCTCAAAATGGATCATTTTAATGTGGTGGACCAACTCAAGTTCTATGTTCAAGGATTTAGTAGTATTGGAAGCGTGTGGACTATTAACGACAAATACGGCAAAACAGTTGCTAGAGGCTATCTCGATAATGTAGCGTCGGCCGATCATTCTATTGATGTAAGTTTCTTAGCACGTGGTCGATATACTCTAGTAATAGGGCAGGGCTTTAACCAAGAAGATGCTACCTTCACTAAATTATAAAAGCATTATTAATTAAAGTGATTAAGGTGTAATTATTTAGAAATTACAGTATCTAATAAAATTTAATCCACTATAAATCAATGCATAAAAATAAATATTAGGTTTATAGTATAAACTAGTTTATGTTTGCATCAAGATTTTGATACAAATGGAAAATAAAGAACTTAACCACGAAGAAAGTCTTGCGCTTATTCAAGACATGATTAATCTCGCTAAGAACAAAATTAATGAAACTGGGTTTCACTTCTTACTCTGGGGTGTACTCGTTATTCTCGCTAGTCTAACTCAGTATTTTATGATTCAAACCAACTCTGGATACAATTCAAATTTAGTTTGGCCAATTATGTCTGCAATAGGATTGCCTTTCGCATTCATGTATGAAAGAAGAAGAAGTAAATCAGGCGTCAGCAATACAAAATTTGATCGAATCTACGGTTTTGTGTGGCTTGGTTTTGGAATAACCCTATGTATTGCACTGGCTATTTGCATTAGCAATCACATTAATCCAATTGCCTTTATTTTAATGTTAGTAGGATTAGCAACATTCGTTTCTGGGACAATTTACCGTTACTTGCCTTTAATCATAGGAGCTATTGTTTTTTGGGTTTCAGCTGTAATTGCTTCTCAACTAAATGGAGCAGATCAATTATTGTTAAATGCAATCGCTATTTTATTGGGATATGTGATTCCAGGACTTTTACTGTGGAATAAATCCAAAAGAGAAAACCGTGTTTAAACCTCTCGACCCTTTACTCAATTCAGAACTGCGGCTAGCTGTTATCAGTCTTTTGATTGGTGTTGAAGAAATTGAATTCAATGAAATCAAACAAAAAACAGGTGCAAGCGCCGGAAATTTAAGTGTTCAACTCAAAAAATTAGAAGAAGCACAATACATAACGATTAAGAAATCCTTCAAGGGAAACTATCCATTAACAACTCTTAAAATTACAACAATAGGCATTAACGCTTTCGAGCAGTATGTGTCTGCCATAAAATCATACATTAACATTAAAAAGAAAAAATCATGAAATATTTATCACTATTAATTTTTACGTACTTCTTGCTTTTATTTGGTTTAAAAGCACAAGAAAATCAATTTAACAATGGCTTCGGTTTCGGCTTTCACTTATCGGAATACCAAAACGATTTCGGTCTTGGTCTCAATGTTACCAGCCCATTTTTTTTACACGACGGAGTGGGAGTGAGGGCAAGAGCAAACTTAATGTTTAATCAAAATGTTGTCGACAGTGTCACCGACTTCATGCCGTATAACAACTTATCAATTGGTTTTATTGGTGTTGGAGGACGATTAGGTGAAAACATTCGTCTTTATGGAGAAGGTGGTTTTATAGCCATTTTACCTTCTAGTAAATTCTCTTCTGAGTCAATGGAATTGGGTGGATACGGTCTGTTTGGATTCGAATTCTTCTTTACAAAATTTGGAAATTACTTCATAGAAATTGGAGCTGTAGGAACCGGAGCAAAAGCAGATAAAGTTTCAACAAAACCAATATATTCAAATGGATTAACCGTCAGCACTGGTGTTCGGTTTTATTTGAAATAATTGCTAACGTAAAAGATGCAAGGTGCCTTTATAATGTTTCATTTTACCATCTAAGAAATACCTGAATTGCAACTGATACACATAGATGTCTTGGTTCGCTGGTTTACCCTCAAAGTTACCATCCCAAGATGCGTTCTCATCTTTACTTTCGTATACCAATTCACCCCATCGATTTAATACCCGAAAAACATATTCGGAAATTGGGCAAACTATTGAAGGTTTGTATCCATCGTTTAATAAGTCGCCTTGAGGTGTAAATGCTGTTGGAACATAAACGAAACACTGACAATCTATAAATTCCACAAACACTGAATCTCTTACGCTGCATTTTCCAGATCTGGCTGTTACTTTTAACTCAGCACTTTCGCTTATGGTAATTTTTGATGATGTGCTGTTGTCTTGCCATACATAACTTTGTGCAGTCTTACCCAAATCAATAGTGAAGGAATCACCTTCACATTTTCGTATATACTCGCCTAAATTTAAGTCTGGGATATCAAGAACTTCCACATAGATACTATCTTTACTACCACAAGTTCCAGAATCTAAATACGCCCAATACCAACCTGTTTTGCTAATCTGAATCGAATTACTTTCTTCTAGGGTCGACCAACTGACATGTTCATCTACATCCAATTTTACTTCGAGCTTAAACATATCACCCTTACACACTGCTGTATCTCTTCCTAATGAAAAGCTTGGCAAAGGTAAAATAATCACAAATAGAGAGTCTTTTTGTATGCAGCCTTGAGTATTTCGAATTACCCAATAGTCGCCAGCATCATCAACATATTTCTTAGATTCTGTACTTCCATCATGCCATAAATATATAGCGTTGTCTACTTGCACATCAAAAAAGAAGGAAACCCCTTTGCATAAGCGAAGTGTATCAAATTTCAAATCAAGAGGTTTTAAATCGACATAATCAACCCTTATACTATCGCGAAACAGACATGGACCTTCTGTAATTTCTGCCCAATACAAGCCCTTTGAATTTACTTGAAATGTATTGGCTTGACTATTGTCTTGCCAAGTTATGGAATTGCTATTAACTTGTAAGTTTAGCAACTCCCCTGGACAAAGTGTGGTATCATTTCCCAAGGAAAAACGGGGTCTGTAAATCTTCAAGTTTAAGTAGGACGTATCCGACAAAATGCCTTTAAATACGATTGTGCGCACTCGATAGCTTCCCGAATCCGTGTATTGATGTTTTGGAGCAGATAAATTGCTAAAATTCTTGCTTCCCGATTTTACATCTCCAAAGTCCCAATGGATGGAATCAAATTGATTATGGGTCAATTCGAAGCTGGTAAAGTCTTTATAACAAACGTTGGTGTAATCAACCAATGGAACATTAAAAAAGGATTGTATATAAGTGGGCAATCCGAATACGCCTTGTTTTCCATCTAAATCCACAAATTTATTGATGTATTTACAAGCACTCCCTTTTCTATTTGGGTCGGAAATAACATCCAAATATGTTTTGTAAACCGACACATATATCTTTCCATCCGGACCCAGTTGCAGAGCATTAATGGCATAAGAATGTGTGCCTTTGGCTATTTCTACTTCGGACGCTTTCATGTTAGCAGAGTTCGTCTGACTTAAATCAAGCTGAACAATAAAACCAGGTGAACCCCAACTTCCCACATATAGAAAGCGATTATTTGGAGAGAACTCCAATCCGTATGGTTTGTAGTAATTCAGTTTTATTGGATTTGTAATTTTTCCGGTAGAATTGTCGAAATCAAAAACCTCTATAAAACCCGCCGCGTCGCAAGCCAATGCCAAACGTGTCCCATCTGGTGATACCTTCATGTATCCTCTAGCATTTTCTCCAAGTCCGTCGTGTATTGTACCAACAGAACTGACAACATTTGTGCTGCTTAATCCTGTTGAAGTTAATTTATAAGTGACAAAATCTGTAGATCTAAATTTATGAGAGATTATCCAAAAGTCTTTCGTGTTGGCGTGCATTACAGCAGTTATCTTTTCGGAAGAAGGTGTGTAAAGCGAAACATTTTTTGTGATGATGTCTCCATTGCCGTTGTTTTTTCTCATATCAACAATCGAGTAATGCAAGCCGTTATTTCCAGCAGTTGCGTCTACAGTGAAAATATAATACAGCGAATTGCTTCCAGGTTGAGGAACAACTATGGAAGATTGAGTACTTGAAAAATTTCCCAATAATCCATTGCCATTAGGCATAATTTGATGTTTTTTATTGTAAACCTTTACACCATCGGTATAAAAGAGGAGGTTTCCAGCATTATCTGAAACGGAAGAACATCCTTCATCGGTACGCAATTGCCCATTAGTTAGAGCCACAGGAGCACCCGAATTAAAATCCAAACCAGCGTTATAGCCAAAATACCAAATATTGGCTTCATTTTGTGTAAACGAGAATTTTGGAAACCACAGAAAGAGTGACAAAAGAATAACTTTCGAACAATTGGATACAAATCGATGAATGATTTGAGTGTTCATGCTTGGTTCAGTTTATAAGTGCTACAACAATAGGACTGGCCTATAAAATTAATATGTCTAAAACAATAAGGTATTGATTTTTGCTTATTTCAACACCTTTTAACAAAGATACACGGATACTTGTAATTAACAAGATATGCTAAAGAATATTACAATTCTGTGGTATTACTCAAAACGTTTCGTTTTTAACAAGTCGTCAATAAGCTCCAATTCGTGAAGTGTTTCAATTTTAGTGCAAGCTAACTTCATTTCTTCTCGAATTTGATTAGCTTCCGATGGAAGTTTTGTTCCTGAGTTTTTCCAAGTCTCGCGATTTGGCCATTGTGCGTAGGCGATATAATGGCAAGCATCCTTTTTATGAAGTCGCGAGCCCATACTACCTTCATGCTCATAAATCAATACCGTTAAGGCTTGCCATGCCTTTTCAAATTGTGCAGTATAATCTGGTTTTACTTGAAAACTATAGATAACGACAAACATAATTTATTTGTTTTCGTGTATTTGTACACCAGCACCAGCTATCACTTGCCATGTATCCAATTCTTGCTTCCATACGCGGATATATCGAAACTTACCTTCAAATTCATGACCTTTATAGCTCCCAATTAGTTCCCAATGCACAGTTACTGTTGCGGTGTCTGAATTAATTTGGATGGTTTGTTCACTTGGTACTATCTTTTTTAATTGGATTAATCCTACTTTGTGATGATGGATATCGTCTTGTTTACCAATGCATTCGCCAGATGGTATAACAAATTGTAAATCCTTGTGAAGTAAACGGTCTAGAGTCTCGACATCATCTGTTTGCATGGCTTTTAATAAAGCATTTTCAGAGTTTTTTATTTGCTCAATACTCATATATAACTTTCTATCTCTTACGCGGGTCAATTTTTTGATAGGCAATCAATCGTTTATTGAATGCATTCATGTCAACAGGTTTGTAGATTTTCTTATTTGAAACGGGTGCAGTTTTTAAATGAATCTTTGGTCGTGTAGGCCGCTTTTCAAATCCACCACCACAATTGGGGCATACATTGTGTAAGATGTCGTCTACACATGTTTTGCAAAAGGTACATTCGAATGTACAAATCATAGCAAGTTCACTTGTGTTTTCAAGAGACATTCCACAGTGCTCGCAATTCGGTCTAATTTCAAGCATATTGTATTTATAAAAGTTGGGGTAAGATTTCTCTTACGTTCAGTTTCTTATACTTGAGCCAAAGCTTGCTCAACGTCTGCAATCAAGTCCTCAATGTCTTCAACACCAACGCTTAATCTCAATAATCCATCAACAACACCCGCTTTTTCTCTTTCTTCTTTCGGAATACTCGCGTGTGTCATGCTTGCTGGATGGTTGACCAAACTTTCAACACCTCCTAATGATTCAGCCAATGCAATAATCTTTACAGATGTAGCAAATTTCATCGCCGAGTCGAAATTATCACCTTTAAGGGTAAAGGATACCATTCCTCCAAAGTCGCGCATCTGCTTCTTAGCTACCTCATGCCCAGCAGCGTCTTCAAATCCTGGCCAATATACTTTTCCTACTTTCGGATGTTCTCTCAAATAATGTGCAATTGCTTTTCCGTTTTCACAATGCGCTTTGATTCTCAAATGAAGGGTTTTAATACCTCTCAACATCAAGAAACAATCAAAAGGTCCAGGGTTAGCACCACAACTGTTTAGGATAAACGCCAAACGCTCGTGCAATTTGCTGTCATTTGTCATTAAAGCTCCCATTACCACATCACTATGCCCACCAAGGTATTTCGTTGCGCTATGCATCACAATATCTGCACCTAATGCCAAAGGGTTTTGCAAGTAGGGAGATGCAAATGTGTTGTCTACACAGTATATTAAATTGTGTTTTTTAGCAATTTCTGAAACCGCTTTAATGTCTACAATTTTCAAGGTCGGGTTGGTTGGTGTTTCTGCCCATATCATCTTTGTATTGCTGTTGATGTATTGCTCAATGTTAGAAGCATCGTACAAATTGATGTAGTGAAACTTAATGCCCATTGGTTCGTAAATCTTTGAGAACATACGGTAAGAACCACCATAGATATCATCACCTGTAATAATTTCATCACCGGGTTTTAATAATTTTATAACCGCATCTACAGCACCCATTCCACTGCTAAAAGCTATTGCATGCTTCGCATCTTCTAATGCAGCTAAGTTGTTTTCTAATTGAGTTCTGGTAGGGTTTTTTCCTCTTGAATATGCATATCCTTTGTGTTGACCAGGATAGTCTTGCACATAAGTTGTAGTTTGAAAGATAGGAGTCATGATTGCTCCTGTTGTAGGATCCGGCTCAACACCGGCGTGTAATGCTTTGGTACCAAATTTCATATCCGCAAAAGTAACAGATATTATTGGAGTCTCCCATTGAATGGGGAAAAATCTTAAGACGAATCTGTGCGAATTCTTAATTCAAAGCGATTTCTTTCAGGTTTTCACTGATGGTCAATCGTCCTTCTGTTTTTGATTTTACTTCATCAACCGTAACACCTGGAGCGATTTCGAGTAAATGAAATCCGTCTGCATTAATGTCGAAAACACCGAGTTCTGTCACCACCTTTTTCACACAGGCAATACCTGTAATTGGCAAAGTACATTCTTTTAGTAATTTAGATTCCCCTTTTTTGTTCACGTGTTGCATGGCCACAATGATGTTTTGAGCGCTTGCCACCAAATCCATAGCGCCGCCCATTCCTTTCACCATTTTACCTGGAATCTTCCAATTGGCAATATCCCCGCGATCGTTTACTTCCATAGCACCCAAGACCGTTAAATCTACTTTTCCTGCTCGAATCATGCCAAAACTTGTGGCAGAATCGAAAAATGCAGAACCCGGTACAGTGGTTATTGTTTGTTTACCAGCATTAATTAAATCGGCATCTTCATCTCCTTCAAAAGGAAAAGGACCCATACCCAAAAGGCCATTTTCAGATTGAAGCACTACTTCAACTCCCTGAGGAATGTAGTTGGCTACTAATGTTGGAATTCCTATACCAAGATTGACGTAAAAACCGTCTTGCAACTCTTGAGCTATGCGTTCTGCTATTTGTTCTTTTGTTAACATGTTTCTGCATACAAAACAACGAAAAATTAATGAGATATTTAACCTTTCATTTACTCTTTTTTATTTCAATGCCTTTGGCAATGTGATTTTAGTTTTAAGCATTGTCCAGATTTAATTTTCTGTAATCAAATTGTTATTTATTCAAAATTTACATTGAGTTCAAACTGACACAATACGAGTTCCCCAAATTTGAATCATCATTAAAAAAATACATTATGACAACTCAAAATCAATCACTAAGCACCCAAGAGGTGGCGAACCGCTTCTTTTCTTTGGCCGAGCAAGGCAACTTCGAGCAAATCCTCAACGAATTGTTCTCAGACAATGCCATCAGCACCGAACCGGAACACGCTGAATTGCAGTCTGTTCAGGGCTTGAACAAAATTCGCGAAAAAGCTGAAATTTGGAATTCAATTGTTGAAGAAACCCATTCTTCATACACAGATGAACCTGTTGTAGTTGGTGATTACTTCATGTGTGTAATGGGTATGGATGTTACCTTAAAGGGTAAAGGTAGAACTCAAATGGACGAAATTGCTGTTTACAAAGTTGAAGATGGTAAAATCGTGTCTGAACAGTTCTTCTATTAATCTCTTTTAAGCTAGTTCTTCTTTTTTTCTTATCCCTGTTTGCTTCTTGTAAACAGGGATTTTTGTTTTACTTGATTTTTCATGCTTTTCATCCTAATTTTGAATTCTAATTCTAAATTATGCAAATTCAAGCAGCCAACGTAGCCGATTACCTCAGTCAAGTTGAGGATTCTAAGCGAGAAGGAATCACCAAGCTTATTGAAATCATTCGAGCCTCAATACCTAAAGGGTTCGAAGAACGTATTAATTACTCAATGCCCAGTTGGGTAGTTCCGCATTCTATTTTCCCTCCTGGCTACCACTGCGACCCAAAATTGCCATTACCTTTTGCCAGTATCGCTGCTCAAAAGAATTTTATTGCCGTTTATCACATGGGTATTTATGCAGATCCTAAACTCCTAGATTGGTTTGTTTCGGAACATAAAAAACGCTCAAGTAAGAAATTAGACATGGGTAAAAGTTGTATCCGATACAAAAAAGCTGAAGACATTCCCTACGATTTAATCGGTGAGTTGTTTGCCAAAATGACAGCACAAGAATGGATTGATTTGTACTCTAAAAACTACGATACCGCTCGAAATTCTAAGAAAAAGTAGTTTTGTTAATTAAAACCCTTTTTAATAATTAGTATATTGTACTCAAACGATTGAGTATTTTTACCCAATTTGGAGACCTCTGTTCGCCTAAAATTGTGTTAATGTATTTATTCGATGAATATACTTTAATCAATTCTTAAGAAGTATTTGATAGTCGATGTCGCTTCTTTTGAGCTCATCGAGCAATTCTGGGCAGATATTTACCTTTCTATCGTGACTGTAAAGCTCGAATTGATGTCTTTTTTCTTTATGAGATACGGTAAAATTGACAGGCAATTCTCCTGAAAATTGTGAGAAAATGGTTTCCAAATCTTCAAGCAAAGTCTCGTTTAATTTTTGAGCATCTAAGTTTAAACCTAATCCTCGAATGTAGCGTTCTTTGACATCTTCCATCTTTTCACCTGAAGCAATATTCAAATCCCATTCTCGCCCGCCTTCTTTTTGCCAACGCGGTTTTTCAATCTTACATCTCAAGACAATAAAGTGGTTTGGATATAGGATCAAACGCAACATGTCGAATGAAGAACCAAATGCGAAGAAGGTGTGCTGCCCTGAATAGTCTTGTAAGACGAATTTGGCGTAGTTCTTTCCTGTTTTGGTGATTAATGAATCCACCTTGACAACAATACCAGCTACAACGGGGTTAGGCTTCGTTTTTACCAAGTCCTCAATATGGGCAAGTTCAGTTAATTCAGTATCTGCTACTGCGGTGTATTCAACTCGAAAGGTGTCCATAGGATGGCGATTAATAAATATACCCACCATTTCTTTTTCCATTTGACATTCCTCCAATATAGAATACTCCTCGGCCTTTGGTAATTGAGGCTCAGCTAGTGTTTCACTGCTGCTATCTCCAAACAAAGAGCCCTGATTGCTGTTGTTGTTTTCTTGAGTGCGTGCTCCAAATCGCAGTGCAAGCTCAATTCCACTGCCATTTTCTGCTTCTGCAAGATACTGTGCTTTGTGGTAAGCGGGGTCGAAATCAAACCCACCGCCTTTTACCAATGCTTCAATGGTTTTTTTATTCACAGCTCTCAGATTACATCGAGCGCACAAGTCGAATATGTTTTTAAAAGGACCATTTTCAGTACGTTCTTCTATAATGTTAATGGCTGGAGCTTCTCCAACACCCTTTACCGCACACAAACCAAAACGAATTTGTCCCTTGCTATTTACAGAGAACTGCATTTCACTTTCATTCACACTTGGCCCGAGCACAGGAGTACCCATTCTGCTGCATTCCTGCATCATCAAACTGATTTTATCGATGTTGTTGCTGTTATTACTCAAGACTGCCGCCATATACTCTGCTGGATAATGCGCCTTTAAGTATCCTGTTTGATAGGCAACAAAGGCATAACAAGTTGAATGTGATTTATTAAAAGCATACGAAGCAAATGCTTCCCAGTCTCGCCATATTTTCTCGCATTTCTCAGGATCCAAGCCTTTATCGACAATACCTAGCATGAATTCATCTTTCAATAGCATCAAATCGGCGAGCTTTTTCTTACCCATGGCTTTACGCAGTGAATCGGCTTTTCCTTTACTAAATCCAGCCAAACTCTGACTCAACAACATCACCTGCTCCTGATACACTGTAATTCCATACGTATCGCTTAAGTATTCTTCCAACTCAGGTATATCGTATTCAACGTCCTCAATTCCGTGCTTTCTTTTGATATAGGTTGGGATATACTCCATTGGACCCGGGCGATACAAAGCGTTCATGGCAATTAAATCCTCAAACTTGTCGGGTTTTAATTCTCTGAGGTATTTTTGCATACCAGGACTCTCAAACTGAAAGGTTCCTGTTGTTGCTGCTTTTTGATACAATTCAAACGTAAGTGCATCGTCTAGTGGAATATCATCAATACTGATGTCAATTTTATGGTTTTTCTTGATAAGCTCTAAGGCTGTTTTAATAATGGATAGGGTTTTTAATCCAAGAAAGTCCATTTTAATAACCCCAGCGTCTTCAATTACTTTTCCCTCAAACTGTGTGAGTAAAAGGTTGGAGTCTTTAGCAACAGCAACAGGTACAATTTCAGATAAATCTTTCGGAGCAATGATAATGCCAGCCGCATGAACGCCTGTGTTTCTCACAGAACCTTCTAACAGCATGGCTTGTCTTAAAACTTCACCTTCGCGTTTGTTGGATTTATCGTGATACCATTCTCTCAATTGGGTTACACCTGGAATATCTTCTTGCCTGAGCAAAATGGTATCGCGGTCTTCTTGATCGCTGTCTACATCGTCTTCGTTGTCGAATGCTTCTTCCTTTACACCCTCTAGTTTGGCGGTAACCACTTGCTTCAATGACAGTCCTAAAGGACGAGAAGGTACCAATCGCGTAATACTATTGGATTCTTCCATACTTAAGTCCATGACACGAGCTACATCTTTCAAACTCATTTTTGCCGCCATTTTACCATAAGTTACAATTTGAGCTACTTGATTTCTGCCGTATTTTTCAACCACATAATCAATCACCTTCTGACGACCTTCATCGTCGAAGTCGGTGTCAATATCCGGCATGCTTTTACGCTCGGGGTTTAGGAAACGCTCAAATAGTAAATCGTATTTTATAGGGTCAATGTTTGTAATGCCAATGCAATAAGCAACGGCACTACCCGCTGCAGAACCTCTACCAGGACCTACAACTACACCCATATCACGTCCGGCGATGATGAAGTCGGATACAATTAAGAAGTAACCTGCAAAACCCATGGTTCGAATGGTGAAGAGTTCAAACTTGAGACGTTCTTCAATTTCCGCATCAATTTCACCGTAGCGTTTTTTAGCACCTTCCCAAGTCATGGCTTCAAGGAAATCGTCTTGCGTTTTGTATTCGG
>JAWKNQ010000028.1:0-30052 GCA_041391605.1 Bacteroidia bacterium | reverse complement strand
CCGAATTGATCGTATCTCTGCCTTTTCTGAGCATCACTTAATACCTCATAGGCTTCAGCTGCTTCTTTGAAATTGTCTTCGGCAGATTTATCCCCTGGATTTTTATCCGGATGATATTTAATCGCCATTTTTCGGTAAGCTTTCTTGATCTCGTCAGATGAAGCGCCTTTACTAATTTCTAATATGTCGTAATAATCTCTTTTTGCCAAAATATTGAATGGTTTATTCGCCTACAATTACTTTCGCAAATCGAATGACATGCCCGTTCATCATATACCCTTTTTCTGTTTCATCAATTACCTTTCCAACCATATCTTCACTTGGTGCAGGAATGTTTGTAATTGCCTCGTGTAAGTCGACATCAAAAGGCTTTCCTATACTTTCAATTACCTCAACTCCTTTAGCTTTTAAGATATTTCCAAACTTTTGATGAATCAATTCTATACCTTTCTTATACGATTCAAAATCCGGACTTGATTCTGATTTATGCGCTCGTTCAAAGTCGTCAATTACTGGCAATAATGACAGCATTACATCCTTTCCAGCTGTTTGTAATAATTCAGCTTTCTCTTTCATAGTGCGACGTTTGTAGTTATCAAACTCTGCATATAAAAGTAAAAACTTATCATTCGCCTCACTAAGCTTTTCATTTAATTCATCCAATTCATTTTCAAGATCAGATGGGGTATTTTCATTTGAATTTTCATCATGAATTTGGTCTTGATCTTTACCTTCTTCAATATCTTTGTTTAACTCGTCGTTCATACAGCGATACATTGTCAAAAATATTGCCAATTCAACAAATATGACAACTTGTCCTAATTTGAATTCAGGAGATAAAAAATCTTGTAATTTTTATTGGAAATGGGTGTGATACCGTCAGACTATTTCAGAGCTTGTGCAATAGTTTTCTCTAACTCTCGGGTATTAGATGAAGTGCTCATTAATTCCCCTTTTAAATTAAACACTTTAAAAACAGGTATTGTAATAATTGAAAATTGTTTGGCAAATGGGGAATCGTATTTTTTAAAATCACAAAAGTGATCTTTCCAAACCATTTCATCTTCACTGATAGCTGTTTGCCATGAATTTTTATCCAAATCAAGTGAAATACTCACAAATTTTACATTCGTGTTGTTCTTGTATAATTCATATATACGGACTAAATTTTTGTTTTCACTTCTACTGGCTTTGCTCCATGATGCCCAAAAATTAACAATAAGAATTTTGTTCTTGAACTGAGACAAATCCAATGTATCTGCATTGATTTTAGCCTTTCCATTTATGAATGAATTTACAGTGTTGTTAGACATGAAACTTGAACTAATCATGTAAACAATACCTACTACGCTAATAACAAAGATTCTTGTTTTCATAAGATAACCGTTTGTTTAATCTATTCTTACAATATCCGCACCAATTTGATTTAATCGTTTATCAATAAACTGATATCCGCGGTCAATTTGTTCGATATTGCGTATGGTGCTAACTCCGCTTGCGCTCATCGCTGCAATAAGCATAGCTACTCCTGCTCGAATATCTGGCGAACTCATGGTAATGCCCTTGAGTGGCATTCTCTTGTCTAAGCCCATAATATTTGCCCTATGAGGGTCACAGAGAATTATCTTAGCTCCCATATCTATTAGATTGTCAACAAAGAACAATCTACTTTCAAACATTTTTTGATGAATTAAAACATTACCTCTAGCTTGAGTAGCGGTTACAAGAATAATACTAATTAAATCTGGTGTAAAGCCAGGCCAAGGGGCATCCGCAATTGTCAGGATACTGCCATCAATAAACGATTCAATTTCATAATTGGATTGAGATGGAATAAAAATATCATCTCCTCTAAATTCCATTTGAATACCAAGTCTTCTAAACGTATCTGGAATTACACCTAATTCAGGGATGTGACAGTTTTTAATGGTAATTTCACTTTCTGTCATGGCCGCCATACCAATAAAACTTCCAATTTCAATCATGTCTGGGAGCATGGTATGAGTTGTTCCTGATAATGAAGCAACACCTTCAATTGTTAATTTATTAGACCCAATTCCTGAAACTTTAGCTCCCATATCTACCAACATCTTACACAATTGTTGAAGGTATGGTTCACATGCTGCGTTGTAAATTGTTGTAACACCATCAGCCAAACACGCCGCCATTAAAATATTAGCAGTTCCAGTAACAGATGCTTCATCTAATAGCATATAACAGCCTTTAAGTTTGCCTTCTGGAGCAGTAACTTTATAAAATTGCTCGTCGCTTAGGTATTCAAACTTGGCGCCTAACTTCATAAAACCAATAAAATGGGTATCTAATCGTCTTCGTCCAATTTTATCACCACCGGGACTAGGAATATAACCTTTGCCAAATCTTGCAAGCAACGGACCAATAATCATAATTGAGCCTCTTAAACCAGCACCTTTTGTTTTAAATTCAGGCGAGTTTAAATAATCTAAATTAATTTGATCTGCTTTAAATGTGTAGGTTGATTCGCTCTTCTTTTCAACCTTAACTCCTAAGTCTTTTAGTAAATCGATTAATTTTAAAACATCGCGTATTGCAGGGATGTTATGGAGTGTTATTTCAGCGTCTGTTAATAAAAATGCTGATAATATTTGTAGAGCTTCATTCTTGGCACCTTGTGGTTGAATTTCTCCTTTGAGTTGTTTACCACCAGTTACTTGAAAAGTAGACATTAAGTTCTATATTATTTTTTGTAGTTGTTGTATTTTTTATTCTTGTGGAATTTATTGTTCCCTTGATGTTTGAAGAACTTCTTCTTCCTTTGTTCTAAAGTAATCTCTAACTCATCTGGATTAACCTCGAGTTTATTCTGAGATATAACTTGCAGATGTTCTGCTAATTGCTCGTTATTTAAATTTTCATTATTCCAATTACGTGAAGAATTAGTCATAAAGAGGCAAGTAAATTTAAAAATTCAGCTTTAAGTTCTGGATTCTCAATTGTGGTTGCTTTGTTTACCATAAACTGTAAATTTCTACCGTAAAAACGAAACTTAATTGGCTGGGAAGGATATGGAACACGTTCAGGTTTCTCAAGAATTTTATTCTCTTCTGGAACTGGATATGGGCCTTCCACATCAAGTTTAAACTCTGATATTATATGTAAATGGTCCCAAAGTTTTTGTTTGTAATCTGCTTGATCCTTAACGACTGGATTTAATATTTCCATTACTGAAATTAAGGCTTCCGACATATTTAACCTTTTTTCCTTGTCAGGAATACTGACAACATATTCAACCATTTCTTGAAAAGAACGGCCGTACTCAGAAATAATAAGCTTTTTGGACTGTGTGTTGTATTGAAATAGCTCTGACATTATATTCTTTTCAAAGGTAATCAAAATATGGGATTATTTACACTTTTTTAAGACTTCTTAAATCAACACAGATTGAGTTTACCTTGCTATAATCCATACGATTGGATCAAAAAAAAAGCCTGCAACAAAATGTTGCAGGCTTTAATACCAATGTTAAATTTTATTTAACAATTTCTTTATTTTTAGGTTCAAAAGTAATTCTGTGTTTGTCATCACCTTGCTTAAATTCAATTTTAAGCATTTTGTTCTTCAACATAATGATATCTGACTTAATGATAGAAGTATCACCACCTTCAGCATATGACAAATCGCCATTCGCACCAAAGTTTAATTTCTTATACTTATCAGAAAACGACCATTTTCCACTTTGTTGTAAAGTTTTGAAGAAGACATTGTTTACGCTAAACTCAGCTAAAACATCTTGGTAGCCCCTTAAATCAGTAGCAGAAGGAGATAATAATTTATCACCTGAAGGTGAAGTATAACCATCTACATATGCCATGTTCATCGCATAACTGTAGTTTCTTGTTACAATAAAGACCAATTCTATAGAATCGCCAGATACAAATGAATTTTTCATAGCATCGCTTTCGCTACCATTCAATTCATATCCTGTAACCTTCCACTCATTTGCAACTCTATCTCTTTTAGACCTGAAAGAAATTCCTGGGCCTTCCTCATACTTACAGCCAGAAAATACTACAGCAAAAACTGTAACGACTATTAATGATAGATTTTTGATACTTTTCATCTTAATTAAATTTTGGGCAAAGATACGAGATTTAACAACCAATTTCAAGAATATTTTTATATTAAAAATAGAATAATATTTTTAACACAGCGTTGTAACTATCTGTGTCTAAAGTAAAACCATTGGTTTTTGGCGATAATTGAACACGTTCTTCTATCTTGGTATTGCTTGAAAAGTCATATTGTTCTAAGGTTTGCTCCGCAGAAGACACTGAATTAAATGAAGGTCCATAGCCCAATTCTCCTCCAATTGAGAAATTTGGAGCAATGAAGTATTCCACACCCGCGAATCCTCTCAAACCTATTGAAAACACGGAAGAACTGGCCATTTTCTTAACTCTTCTAACTCCAGTGTCCAAATTTTCAAGAGAATTGCCATAAGTGTAGTCTGTTTTAGACGAATTTAGATTTAAAAACACCTCAGCACCGTAAAACCCTTGAATTCGAGTCTTGCCTTTTCTCTTTTCTATCCCAAAACCTAAACCTACTGTTTTAACTCTATTTTTTCGAACATCTACGACAGTTGCATTCACTGCTGAACCAGGACTCGCATCACGAACATCGAAATTATCGGAAGAATTTCTTATCCCAATTCTAAAATTAGCACGATAAGCCAAATCTGCTTGCTTCATATATTTTGCAAAAAACGAGTTGTTTGCACCAGCAAAATCCAATCTAGGACCGGGATTGTTTGTGCTGTTGTTAAACATATTACCCAAATAATTTAAAAATGGCTCGGCGCTAATTCCAAAACAAAAATCCCCTCTTTGAGGAAGGATTAGAATTCCGCGTTTATTCTTTAAAACAGGGTTCTGCTGTGCAGATAAAACTAGAATACTACCGGATAGTATGAATACACTGAGTATTTTTTTCATGTTGCAAAAATAAACTATTTTTCTTCGTGAATCATCAATTTGGCAAACTTCAAAACGAGTGTTTTATTGCCAACTTCTGCAAACTCAATCAATGCCTTTTTATTATCACCATCATCTTCAACCTTCATCACTCTACCCATTCCAAACCTCTGGTGTTCTATCAGTTGACCCGCCTTTATATCCGTAGAAGGACTTGGTTTAAAGTTCTCTGATACCTTAATCTGTGGCAATGGTCGTGCTGTTTGTTTGCCCACATACATTCCGTAGCCCTTACCGTACACTTTGCCGTCTCCTTTGGGTTGATACAAGGCTTCTTTGGGCTTTCCTACAGAAGTGAAATCTAAGTACTGAGGATCTATCTCTTCAATAAATCGACTTGGCTCGCAAGGAATCAAATTCCCGTATTTAAACCTTGAAGTTGCATAAGACAAAGTTAATCGCTCTTCTGCACGGGTCGACGCCACATAAAACAGACGTCTTTCCTCTTCCAAATCGTTTCTGCTGTTTAAACTCATTTGACTAGGGAACAAATTTTCCTCTAATCCAACAACATAAACATGCTTAAATTCTAAACCTTTACTGCTATGTACAGTCATTAAAGTGACTTTGTTATTGTCTCCGTCGTCTTTATCAGCATCCGTGTACAACGCAATTTCTTGAAGAAATGCCGACAATGTTTTCTCATTGTCACTGGTATCATCCTCAGTGAATTCTTTTATGGCATTTAGCAATTCCACTAAGTTCTCATGTTTGGACACCCCTTCAACCGTTTTATCGTCGTATAATGCCTTCAACAATGTAGATTGCTTTGCAACATATTCAGCTATTTCGTAAGCATTCTTAGTTTCCAACATCGTTTGAAAACTGCTTATCATGATGTGAAAATTATGGATATGAGTTGCTGCTGCGCCCAATAATGGATACTTTCTAACTTCACTCACGATATCCCATATACTCACATCATTTTCTGCTGCTAGAACTAATAGTTTATCTACACTTGTATTTCCAATCTTCCTTGCAGGGTAATTAATAATTCGCTTCAGCGCTTCCTCGTCCTTGGGATTTACAACTAAACGCAAATACGCCAGCATGTCTTTGATTTCTTTTCTCTGATAAAAACTCATTCCACCATAAATTCTATATGGTATATTCAGTTTTCTTAAAGATTCCTCAAAAGCTCTACTTTGAGCATTTGTCCTGTACAAAATTGCAAAATCTGAATTCATCAGTTGCTTTCTGTTCTTTTCTTCAAAAATACCTTGTGCTACAGCCTTACCTTCCTCGTTATCGCTTGGTGATTTGAATATATGAATTTTATCCCCTTCAGGATTGTCTGTATAAATCTTCTTCTCTAACTTTTCTTTGTTGTTGGCAATTATACTGCTACTCGCATTAACAATATTTGATGTACTTCTATAGTTGTGTTCTAATTTGAACACATTTAAATCAGGATAATCTTTCTCGAAGTTTAATATGTTCTGAATATTTGCCCCTCTAAAACTATAAATACTTTGAGAATCATCCCCTACCACACATATATTTTCAAACATAGATGCCAAACTTTTCACAATCATATATTGACATAAATTGGTATCCTGATACTCGTCAACCATAATGTATTTAAACTTGTGCTGGTACTTGTACAAAACATCAGGATGCGATTTCAATAATTTATATGTGTTCATTAGTAAATCATCAAAATCCATCGCACCGGCTTTGTAACAGCGAGTTTGATAGGCTGCAAATATTTTGGACAACAATGGCCTTCCTGTTGAGGTATCTGCCTCTAATAATTCAGGAATCTTTAAATACTCGTTATGTGTGATTAAGCTATTTTTACAATTACTTATTCTGTTGTAAACAATCCCCGGTTTGTATAATTTTTCATCAAGGTTTAATTCCTTAACTATTGTTTTTATCAAACTTTTAGAATCGTCGGTATCATAAATTGTAAAGTCTCTTGGGTAACCAATTTTTTCAGCCTCAATTCTTAATATTTTAGCAAATACACTGTGAAATGTACCCATCCATATATTGCGAGCTTCCGGACCAACAACGGTTTCTATTCTATTCTTCATCTCCTTTGCCGCCTTGTTTGTAAAGGTTAATGCTAAGATGTTGAATGGGTCATTCCCTTCTTTAATTATATGTGCAATTCGATAAGTTAAAACACGTGTTTTCCCACTTCCTGCTCCTGCAATAATCATTACTGGACCATTTATACACATTGCAGCCTCACGTTGTGTTTCATTTAATTTATCGAGATATGGAGGGTAATTCATTTTTAAATACAATATTTATAAAGAGCAATCCTGAATAAAAACAACAGCCTTTCCCGGAAATACTAAAGTTACAAAACTAAAAGAACTTTGTGATTTTTTATTCACAAAGTTCTTTTAAAACATTTATGGATATTTCGCTATTTTTATCTTAGAAGTTTCCTCTCAATGTCAATACAAAATTTCTTCCTGGGGCACTGTAACCAGAGGAAAATGTTCTGTAATGTTGGTCGAGTATATTTTCTATTGCCAACTGAACTTGCAAAAGTTTATTAATCTGATAAAATCCTCTCACATTTAAAGTTGCCCATGCTGGATTGTATCCATTCACTAGATCGGCAGAATATACCTGATTATCTTCTCCAAGTAAATTATAATCCTTAGACCTTTTTGCTCCATTAAATAATGTAAACAATTCACCTTTCCACTTTTTGTGCTTATACACAATCCCCACTCGTCCATACACTGGAGAAATGTGGTCTAATGGATAATCCGTAGTGTCCGTTTTAATTCTACCATATGTGTAATTCACATTTCCGTTGATACTTATGGCCTTGTTCACATCGTAGTTCAATCCAAAATACAATCCATATATGAAGGCTTCCTGAGCATTCTGTGTGCTGTAAATCGTACTTGTTTGACCATCAAACACAATGGTATCTTGTCCATTTAGCTGGGCTCTACCAAGTGTCAAAGCATTTGTAAATTGTGTGTAAAACGCATTCACTTCTACACTCAACTTTTTCATGAATATCTTCTGAATACCCAAATCAATGTTATTGGTTTGCTCTGGTCGTAAGTTCTTGTTGGGAACAATTATTCGTCCACCTACACTCTCAAAAACTTTAGCCATATCATCCACATTAGGAGCCCTGAATCCTGAAGCAAGAGTGGCAGATAACTTCAAATCTTTTTTTGCATTGTATACCAAGCCAATATTTCCACTTGTGTTCTGATTCCTCTGTTCAATTTCACTGTTTAAAAACGGAAAGAATGTTTTATTAACAAACTTAGAATTCAAATATACTGAGGTGAATCGTATCCCCGTATTCACAATTAAATTCTTAGAAAAGTACGTATTCTGAGATATGTATACTGCCATGCTTCTCATGATAGAGCCCCCATCAGGATAACGCGTATCTATAGCAGATTTTTCACCTGTGACAATATTTTCTTTGTCTCCTGTTGAATTAACTGTGTTGTGAACATATTCCAAGCCGTATCGCATTTCTGTTCTTACACCTAAATCTTTTTGAAAATCCGCATTCAATGAACTCACCTGGACATGCTCATTTCTATTCGACAAATTATTGCTTTTAAAACTTCTTGTATGTCTACTTTCTTTGATGTCTTGATAAGCTAAAATTATATTCGCTTTCTCAAATGCAGATGTCTTTTTTGAAATAGAATACTTGTAAGACGCTAAGGTTCGTGTTTGCGGTCCGTAATACCAATCGCCTTGCCTTGGCAATCCTCCTCTTAACTCACTTAAACGATCGTATCTTGGAATATCTGTGGTATTCGAATGCTGCAAATTCAACACATGTTCAGAATATTTACTCGGCTTAAACAACACCTTCTGCATCAAATCCCATTGCGTGTATCCACTCGGAATTAAATTAAACGAGTCTTTGTTCACCACCATACTGTCTTGACCATTTATTCGATCGACGCGAAATGTTCTTCTTCCCCATGACTCATAACCCTTAACTCCGTTCTTTCCTATGCGCATATCTCCAAAATTACTTACCGTCGCTGAACTTAAAAACGCAAACTTTTTCAAGCCTATATTAAAGTCGAAATGTGCAGTTTTTTCATTCATTGCTGTACCGTATCGAGTAAAGGCCATTGAAGAAAACGTCGGCTTTCCTTTACTTGATAAAACAGGTTTTTTAGTGTAAAAATGAATAACTCCTCCAAGCGCATCACTTCCATAAATTACTGACCCCGGGCCAAATAACATCTCTGTTTTTTCTAACATGTTATTGTCTACGGATAATACATTTTGAAGATGACCGCCACGGTATATAGCATTGTTCATGCGCACACCATCTACCACCATCAAAACTTTATTGGCCTCAAATCCGCGCATCACTATACTTCCTCCTCCCATCTGGCTTTTTTGAACAAACGCTCTTCCACTTTGCTGAATCAATTCTGCTGTGGTGGGCTGATTCAAAAATTGCATTTGCTTTTGGTCTACCACTGTTAACTGCTGTGCAATATCACGACTGTCTTCTTCAAATCTAGAAGCTGAAACGACAATACCAGCCCAATCATGAGTCGACTCACTTAAATAAACTGTGAAATTCAAATCTTGCAATTGCTTCATTGTAAATGAATCACTAAAGTAGCCTTGCTTGGATATATGGTATAAGTTAAAAACTGTTTTATCTACCGAAATTAAGAACAATTCAATTTGCCCCTTTTCATTTGTTACTAAGTTGTTAATCTTTACCCCTGGTAAAGCCTGCAAACTCGACTTATCTTTTACAGTCAAAGTTTGGGCACACAAACCAATGCCCATAGTTAAAAATGCAATAACTATTGCTTTTTTCATATTGTTATAAATACTAATTTTAATGTTTAATTTTAATAGTTTCGCACGAATAACATCTCATCATTCTGCGAATCGGTTTTTGGAAAATCAATTCCAAGAAGTGCATGAATTCTGCCCTTTTTACCTAAAATAAAATTAAACTCTCGGGGGCTTGAGATACTTGTTAATTTTATCGAATTTATAATTCAAAATATAATTAGAAAACTCAAACGGTTTTGCTTGAAGCGCAATATCTTTCTCTCGATTTATTGGAACAAACTGTAAACCAAACTTTTTAATCAAATCGTCTAAACTCGCCTTATTTGTATTGTGTCGGTCTAATTTCTTATACAATTCTTTCTCTCGTTTATCATGAATGCAATAGAATACTTTCTCACCATCTTCATTCACAGACTTAACAACGTCGTATTTTTCTCCTCTTAAAATAAATTCTTTTGAATGTTCCCAATGTGCATTCCTTAATTGAGTAGAACTAAACTTAAGCAATAATCCATCGTGTAAACCATTCTTCAATTCCGCTTTCATCATCTGCTTTACAGCTAGTTTATGTTGCCTAACGGAGTATATAGCAAGAATTGAAAACACCCCTGATTGCAGAAGAATAACCAAAACTAAAACACTTATAAACGACTTTGAAAACACAATTTTTGGCAAAGATAGTATTTTTTATTCAGCTAGTTTTCACCGAACTTTGCAATCCCAAAATAACAATGAATCAATCGGAAGAAATCGAAATAATTGGAGCAGCAGAACATAACTTAAAGAATGTTGACCTTACTTTTCCTCGAAATCAACTGGTGGTTTTTACTGGATTGAGTGGAAGTGGTAAATCTAGTCTTGCTTTCGATACTATTTTCGCAGAAGGGCAACGCCGTTATTTGGAGACATTTTCAGCATACGCCAGACAATTCATCGGCGATATGAAACGTCCTCAAGTTGACAAGATAAATGGCTTATCTCCAGTAATTAGCATTGAACAAAAAACTGTTAGTCGCAACCCAAGATCCACTGTTGGAACTATTACTGAAGTATACGATTTCTTAAGACTTCTTTTCGCTAGAGGTGCAGATGCCTATTCTTATTTAAGCAATAAGAAAATGGTGCGATTCAGTGAGTCGCAGATCTTAGAACTTATTTTAGAACAGTTCGGACTCAAGAAAATTACAGTTTTGGCTCCATTAATTAAAGGTCGAAAAGGCCATTATAGAGAACTCTTTGAACAAATTAGAAAACAGGGTTATCGCAAAGTACGCGTGGATGGTGAACTTCAAGAAATTGAGCAAGGCATGCAATTGGATCGATATAAAATTCACAACATTGAAGTTGTCATCGATCGCATTGAGCCCAGCGACAGCAATAAGAAAAGAATTCACGAAAGCATAAAAACAGCGTTCAAAGTTGGGAAAGGTACTCTATCCATCATCGACAACACCGATGACAAAGTGCATTTCTTTAGTCGGTTTTTAATGGACCCCGAAACAGGCTTGAGTTACGACGAACCGCAACCAAACTCCTTCTCTTTTAATAGCCCTTATGGCGCATGTAGCAATTGTAACGGCCTCGGAATTGTGAGTGAAGTTTCAGTTGAAAACATCATCCCTGATAAACACAAAAGCATAAATAAAGGAGGCTTATTGCCAATTGGCGAATTAAGAGAAAACTTCACCTTTGCCCAATTAAGAGGATTAGCAAAAAAGTTTAAATTCAGTTTAGCCGACCCTATTGAAAAACTTTCAGATGAAATAATCGACATCATTTTACACGGCACCGATGAACCTTTCCCTGTGACTTACACCAACTACGAGTTAAAAACAGTAACAGTCGAAACCGAATTTAAAGGCGTTATTCCGATTATTGAAGAACAATACTACGAAGGGAAAAGCGATTCGCTAAGCAGATGGGCTGAGGAGTTCATGCATAACAAACCCTGTCCAGAATGTGAAGGAAAGCGCCTAAAGAAAGAAGCTTTATACTATAGAATCGACAATAAAAACATCGCCGATTTAAGTATGATGTCCATCAAAGAACTCAATGTTTGGCTTACGGACATCATTGAAAAACTTTCTGATCGTCAACAACTGATTGCCGGTGAAATTATAAAAGAAATTCGAACGCGTGTTGGATTTTTATGTAATGTGGGTTTGGATTATCTCACTTTAAACAGCCCTTCCAACACCTTAAGTGGTGGTGAAGCTCAACGCATTCGATTAGCAACTCAAATTGGCTCTCAATTGGTGAATGTCTTGTATATTCTTGATGAACCGAGTATTGGTTTGCACCAGAGAGACAATGAAAAGTTGATTAAATCTCTAAAGGATTTAAGAGATATGGGCAATAGTGTTATTGTTGTAGAACATGATAAAGACATGATTGAACAAAGCGACTACATCATTGACATCGGACCGCGAGCTGGAATACACGGAGGGCATATCTGCGCACATGGAACTTTTAAGGAATTCATCAAACAAGATTCACTTACCGCTCAATACATCAACGGTAAAAAAACAATTGAAGTACCAGAAAAGCGCAGAAAGATTACTAAAGAAAAATTAGTTCTTAAGGAATGCACTGGTCACAACTTAAAAAACATCTCAGTTGAATTTCCTCTAGGTATATTTTTATGTGTTACTGGTGTGTCTGGAAGCGGAAAATCTTCGCTTATCAACGAAACACTTTACCCTATTTTAGCCAAGCATGTGTATGGAAGTAAATACCAGTGTTTGCCTTTTAAATCTATCAGCGGATTAGAAAACATCGACAAGGTGATTCGAATTGATCAAGCCCCAATTGGCAGAACACCGCGTAGCAACCCTGCCACTTATACCGGTGTTTTCAGTGACATTCGCAACTTATACGCCATGTTACCTGAAGCCAAAATAAGAGGCTACAAACCTGGACGTTTTTCATTTAATGTAAAAGGCGGAAGGTGTGAAGCTTGTAAAGGTGGTGGTTATAAAACGATTCAAATGAACTTCCTACCGGATGTCGAAGTATTGTGTGACACCTGTAATGGAAGACGTTACAATCGAGAAACTTTGGAAGTGCGCTACAAAGGAAAAAGTATTAACGATGTCTTGGATATGCCGATTGAACATGCACTCGAGTTTTTCGACAACATGCCAAATATCACAAGAAGGTTACAGGCCTTAAAAGATGTTGGCTTGGGTTACATCACTTTAGGGCAGTCGTCTACAACCCTAAGTGGTGGCGAAGCACAACGTGTAAAACTCGCGGAAGAACTTGCGAAAAAAGACACTGGCAAAACCTTTTATATCTTAGATGAACCAACCACAGGATTGCATTTTGAAGACATCAATGTCTTGCTTCAAGTTCTAAATAAATTGACCGATAGAGGCAATACTGTTTTGGTAATTGAACACAATATGGATGTCATAAAGGTAGCAGATTACATCATCGACTTGGGACCAGAAGGTGGTCATGGTGGAGGAGAAATCATCGCCACTGGCAGTCCTGAACAATTGATTAAGAATAAAGCAAGCTTTACTGCACAGTTTCTAAAAAAGGAATTGAATGTAAAGTGAGATTTTGGGCGCCTATTCCTCGCCTTCTGGGTTCCGCTCTGTGCTGAAGCACAGGAGCCAAGCCTACAGTCTCGGGGCGCTTTTTATCCAAATAAGTGATGACATTTCTCGAATATTGTCAGTATCTCACCTTTAATATTTGACAATTTTCATGTTCTCTGTTTCACCAGTTTAAATTTTCGTAAAAAAACATATCTTTGAAGCATTATTATGGACAATTCGCAATCTCTAAAATTAGTAGCACTCAATGATTTACATGTTTCCCTAGGTGGAAAGATGGTTTCGTTTGCAGGTTTTAATATGCCAGTGCAATACAGCAATCTTATTCAGGAGCACTTAGCCGTTAGAAATAACGTTGGTGTGTTTGATGTTTCTCATATGGGTGAATTCATGCTTAAAGGCGAACGCGCATTGGAATTAATACAGTTGGTTACAAGTAACGATGCTTCTAAACTTACTGATGGTAAAGTGCAATATTCTTGCCTTCCGAATAACACCGGTGGAATAGTCGATGATTTATTGGTTTACCGATACAATGAAAACGAATATTACCTCGTCGTAAATGCTTCTAATATTGAAAAAGACTGGAACTGGATTGCTTCTCACAACACTTTTGGTGTTACCATGGAAAACATGAGTGATGATTTGAGTTTATTCGCAGTACAAGGTCCAAATGCCATTAAAGTTTTACAAAAACTTACTGATGTCAAGTTGTCTGATATGGAATACTACACATTCTGTGGTGGAACAATGGCAGGTTGTGAGGATGTCATAATTTCTAACACAGGATATACTGGAGCTGGTGGTTTTGAACTATATGTTTGGAACAAGGACGCTAAGAAATTATGGGATGCCATATTTGAAGCCGGTAAAGAATATGATATACTACCATGCGGTCTTGGATGCAGAGATACCTTGCGTCTTGAAAAAGGATTTTGTTTATATGGCAACGACATCAATGATGAAACCTCTCCAATTGAAGCAGGTTTGGGTTGGATTACTAAATTTACAAAAGACTTCGTAAACAGTGCTTATCATTTATCCCTAAAAGAAAATGGCGTAAGTAAGAAACTAGTTGGGTTTGAAATGTTAGATAGAGGGATTCCACGTCAACATTACAAAATACAAGATGCCGAAGGAAATGAAATTGGTGAGGTAACATCAGGAACTCAATCTCCAAGTTTGAACAAAGCAATTGGTATGGGATATGTTAACCTTCCATTTAACAAATCAGGATCTGAAATATTTATTATTGTGAGAGACAAACCTTTAAAAGCAGTTGTTACTAAACTTCCTTTCTTGTAATTCTATTTAGAATTGATCAATTACATTAAAAATATCAGCCTACTTGTCTTAAGCATGCTCCTTATGGGATGTTTTGAAGCAATTGAAGAAATCAATTACACGGACAATGACAAAGGAGAATACGCCCTAACTTTAAATGCAAGCCGAAGCAAAGAAAGACTTAAAACACTATCTAAACTAGATAGTTTTATGGGAATTAATTTACCTAAGAATGGAGATATTTCGAGTGAACTTTATACGGTTTCCGAAATTTTGAAGAAGACAGATGGAATTAAATCTGTTTATCACAACACAGATTTCGATAATTACATTTTTAAACTTTCTTTTAAATTTGATTCTACTCAAGCGCTGAATGAAGCATTAAACAACATATTCGTTGGAAAGTCGAAAAAGAGTGAAATTGCAGATCTCAAAGTATTTGAAATGAAGGACAATCTTTTTAAACGTTTAGTATCATTTTCTGACACTTTGCCTAAGTTAAACAAAAAACAAAATGAACTATTAAAATTAATTAATGGTTCAACCCTTACTTCAATTTATAGATTTACTAAACCAATCAAAAAAATTAGCCATGCTGACGCAAAGTTATCAAAGAATAAATTGGCGGTTATGCTAAAGCAAGATATCAATCAAATCATCAAAGAACCATCTAAAATAAACAATCAAATTCAATTCTAATGAAATCATTTTTAACATTATGTATTCTAGTTGTTAGCTCAACTTTATTTGCTCAAAAAACATCTGAATACATTCCGTCTTCATCACCTTTTGTTTTAGGCATCAATTTTTCACAGATAAATGCCAAGAGCAATTCAATGGATTACAGTAAATACTTGAAATCTATTGTTAAGAAGAACAGCTACAGTTATTACCGTCACGGGTCACAATGTGAAATAATAGATGTATTTGAAATGATGAATAAATCCAATGAATACGGATTAAATGTGAGTGAGAATATATACATGTACCACAGTTCAATTGAAGATTCAAAAGGACTTGTTTATGTGTTTAAATTAAATGACCCTAAATTATTTGAGAGCAAATTAAACCTCAAATGTACAAATGCCTTTAATTATCAAAAAAGAACGTTTGCGAACGGGAAATTATTTTTAACTCATAAAATATCGATTGCAATCAATGGAAATACAGGAATCGTTTTCGTAAAAGACCGCAATTACTACGATAATTATGAAACAGAAACAATTGATGATAATTCAATTGATGAAGATTATTGGTCGGAAAAAAAAGAAGACAACTACAAGAACGATGAAGCCTTATTTGAAGAACTTAATTCAGGTAAAATTACCGACTACGATGCAGCAGTTGAGAAAACCTTAAATAACAGCGATACATCTATTGAATTCCGCTTGAGAGAAAGACAAAACGCAGAGCGTTTAGAAAAAATCACAGCCCAGTTTGATATTATTCAAGCCACTATTGAAGGATACTCAAAACCGCAAACTGATAATATTAGCACGAATGCGAATTTTAAAAAGGTGGAATCAGAATCACATGATGCGTTCTTCTTTATCAATAATTTAAGTCAATTGAACAACGAATTCTTTAACCCAATGAGAGGCATGAGAACTCTTCATTACTTGGGAGGCGTTGACAATAATTCCATGAATACTCCTTTAACAAATAATCTGAGTTCAAGTTATTCTATTGACTTTGAAAATGGAAAGGCTGTTGTAAAATCTCTTACCACATACAATAAAAATGTCTATGATTATTTCAAGAAAATATATGGGGTGAAACAAAACAAACACCTCTTTAAATACATCAATGGAGAAAACTTGCTGGGTTATATGTCACTGGCTGTTAATGGCCTGGAATTAGGCAAGTTTTACGAGGATTTTTACAGAGAAATTCTCAATAATATGTCGATGAGAAAAAACGATATGAATATTATTCCAGCAATGGAAATGCTATATGCTTTCATCGACAAGGAGATGTTGTATAATACATTAGATGGTAGAGCGATTTTGGCTTGTACTGGTTTTACTGATATCCGATTAAAGTACACTACCTATGATTACGATGACAATTTCGAGCGTAAAGAAATCACTGAAGAACGAATCGAGAAACAACCTAACATGGTGTTTGCCGCGTCTATTGGCAACCAAGAAAATGCCAAGAAGCTTTTCGATATCATAAGTAAGTTTAGTGTTTTTACTAAGGTAAAGGACAATGTTATTGCATTTTATGGCAGACGCCGTGACAAAATCAATGTGTACATGGCAATTGTTGATGATGTCTTTATCATTTGCAACGATGCCAATCTGGTCTTAAACAATTTAGATGGTTTCGAGAAGAGTAAACAGATTCCTAAAAGCGAACAGAAAGTTATGAGAAGTCATAACATGGCATTTAAGATATTTGCTGATAAAATGGCCGCAGGGGTTCAAGAAGCTTATTTTAAAGGTGATAGAAACATGCCTGAATTTGCTGAAATCATGGCTAAGTTTGGCAACCTTGAAATGTATGACGAAAAGCCAAGTTCAAATTCATATTCTGCAACAGCCATTTTGAATTTAAAAGATGAATCAAGTAATGCATTGTATCAATTGTTAAAAATGATGCAACCAAATCATGAGCGTTAGAAAAATATTAACGATAAGCATAGTAATTGCGCTAGTTATAGCTGCATCTGTGCTCTCTTATCGCTATTATTTACTTAACAAAACTTCTTCCATACTCGAACATGTACCCAAGTCGGTGAACACTGTTGTTTATTTAAACACAAGAAACCTCTGGCAAAAACTTCAATCATTAGATTCTAAAGAAAAGAAACGCCCCTCCTTTGAACGATTTGCCTATACACAGCATATCAAAGACATTCGCGAAACTGGTATAGATATCATTTCTGATTTTGTAGCGTTTGAATACAAGTCTTCTAAATGCTTTATGAGTATGCTAAAAGACGCTGCTAACTTTGAATCTATTGTAACCACCGCGAAGGAAGGTCTTTTCTCGCCAATAGTTGAAGAGAAAACGTATAAAGTTTGTGTTGGTGTACAAGACTCATTTGTGTTAGCATGGAATCAGGATATCTGTGTAGTAATTCCTAACTTCAATCCTCAGAAGAGTTTAATGATACTTGAAGAAATCATGAACACGAATAAAGAAACAAGCTTCACTCAAAATGATTTTTATTCTGATTTAAGTTTTAAGGATGAAATTGTTTGGTTCTATTCGAGTTCGCCTCCTATTAAAGACTACCAAAACTTGACTTTAAAAGGATGGATCAGATTTAATGATGGCATTCAAATTATTGCGAGTAGCGATTTGAAACAAGAATTAAACGATTCCACATATAATTGGGAAAGTGAAATTGGCGATAATTCCTTTTATATAAGCACCAAACACCCTGAACTGAATGCCTTTCTTCAAAAAACATTAGCGATTTCAATGGGGAATAAAGGCGAAGAAGTCCTCAATTTAGATTTTAATTCATTAGAGAAATACGTCAAATTCGGAAAACAAGAACAAATTGAAAACAAATCTGTCACCTACGAATACGACGACAATTTCAATAAAATAGAAGTTCAACACAGTTCCTTCGACACCATCCAATCGCGTTTCCTTTATTTCAGAACACCAGGTTAAAACAATTGGAAGTCGATTACAAATTCAAATCAGAACGACTCTAACTTTGTTCCAAATATCAATTCTCTCTATCAAGTTTATGCAAACTTCAATCAAGAGTTTACGAAAGAATTTCTTCCAATTGATATCAATTACAAGGCAAGTATTAAGGAAGAATCAAAAAACAATTCAAAACGCATTGCCATTCAGATTCGCAGTAATGAATGGAGAAAATTACTGGATTAGTAATTAAACGTAAAGAATTAAAACATTTCACAGTTTCAATTGTATATATATTATGTTTAATCTCTTTAAGAAGAAATCGGAAATTGAGAAATTGGATATAGAATACAAAAAACTATTGAGTCAAGCGCATCAAATGTCTACAACTGATCGCGCTCAGTCTGATATCCTTATAGCAAAGGCAGATGAGATAGGAAAAAAGATGGACAGCTTAAGAAACAAGACAAATTTACATCTTTTTATCTAGTGCTTGTATAAGCATGATTTATATCAAGATACATAGAAATGTATCAATGTTTGCATTCTATTGAGTATTTTCGCAGCAAATTTATTTAGTACGTGTCATTCCCGAAAACTAGTGTTAGAGATGTTGTAATAAAATTTGCCGGAGATAGTGGTGATGGCATGCAGTTAACTGGAACTCAGTTTGCAGAAACAACTGCTATTTTTGGGAATGATATCACAACCTTTCCTGATTTTCCCGCCGAAATCAGGGCCCCTATAGGCACAGTTCCGGGTGTTTCAGGTTTTCAAATTCATTTCGGCAATCACGATGTGTTGACGCCCGGCGATCAATACGATGTGCTTGTTGCTTTAAATGCTGCAGCTTTAATTACCAATCTTAAATCTTTAAAGCCCAACGGTATTATCATTGCAAACACGGCTGGTTTTGATTCCAAAAACTTACGACTTGCTAAAATCGAAGAGGAAGATAACCCGCTTCTAAATGGAAGTTTAGAAGCTTATCGCGTCTATTCAGAAGACATCACAAAGTTAAGCAAAACCGCAGTTGAAGAGTTTGGTTTAAGTAATAAAGATGCCGAACGCTGTAAAAACATGTTTGTTCTTGGCATGGTGTATTGGTTGTTTGACCGAGATATTGAGCACACGATTACCTTCATTAATAAACGATTTGCAAAACATCCAATAATTGCACAATCTAATATTAAAGCACTTCAATCTGGTTATCATTACAGTGAAACTGCCGAATTATTTAGCTCACAATTTGAAGTCGCGGCTTCAAACCATCCGCAAGGAACGTATAGAAGTATAAATGGCAATCAAGCCACTGCTTTAGGTTTGATGGCAGCTTCAATAAAATCAAAATTACCAATTTTCTTGGGTTCATATCCCATAACTCCTGCTTCAGACATCCTACATGAACTTTCGAAACACAAAGGGTTTGATGTCATGACATTTCAAGCAGAAGATGAAATAGCGGGCATATGTGCCGCAATTGGTGCTTCTTATGCAGGTAAAATAGGTGTAACTACAAGTTCAGGACCTGGAATTGCCTTGAAATCTGAGTCAATTGGACTAGCAACCATGCTCGAATTGCCTTTGGTAATTTGCAACATTCAAAGAGGTGGACCATCTACTGGTTTGCCAACCAAAACAGAGCAATCCGATTTACTTCAAGCGTTATATGGAAGAAATGGAGAATGTCCCCTAGTTGTAATTGCTGCTTCCACACCTGCAGATTGCTACGAAATGTCATTCATGGCTGTTAAAATTGCACTTGAATTTGCAGTGCCAGTTATGTTTTTAAGTGATGGTTACCTTGCCAATGGTGCACAACCTTGGTTGATAAACGATTTGGATACGCTTCCAAATATCCAACCCAAATTTATTCATACAAAACCAGATGACAATCCGTATCAGCCTTATAGTAGAAACGAAGACTTGTCGAGAATGCACGCTGTGCCTGGCTCAAAAGGCATGACGCATCGTATTGGAGGCTTAGAAAAGGAAAACATAACTGGTAATATTAGCTATGAAGCTGCCAACCATGAATTCATGGTAAAACTGCGAGCGCAGAAAGTTGAAAATGTTAAATTCATTCTCCCAAAACAATCCTATGAGCTTGGTGACTCAGATTCTGAAATTTTAATTATTGGTTGGGGAAGTACACATGGAAGTATCTATTCTGCAGTTGAAGAACTAAGAAATGAAGGACTTAACATTGCACATCTACACCTCAAATTCATCAACCCAATGCCTGAAAACATTGGAGATTTGATTCAATCATTCGACAAAATATTTGTTGCAGAACTAAACAATGGTCAACTCATAAAATTGATACGCGATCGATTCTTAAAAGATGCGATTGGTATTAATAAAATACAAGGTCAACCTTTTCAAATTCAAGAAATAAAAGATACCATTAAATCGCAAATCAGTTAAATGGAGCATCAAGAACAAAATATCATTTTGACATCAAAAGATCTTGAAACGAATCAAGAAGTTAGATGGTGCCCTGGTTGTGGTGATTATGCAATATTAAAAAGCTTGCAAAAAACATTGCCAGAACTTGGCAGACCTAAAGAGGATTTTGTATTTATATCTGGTATTGGTTGTTCCTCACGCTTACCTTACTATTTAGATACTTATGGCATGCATTCCATTCACGGAAGAGCTCCTGCTATTGCGATAGGAGTAAAAGCTTCTAATCCTGATTTAAGTGTTTGGGTGATTACTGGTGATGGTGATGCCCTCAGCATAGGTGGTAATCATTTGATTCACGCTTTGAGAAGAAATCCAGACATCAATATTTTATTGTTCAATAATCAAATTTACGGGTTAACAAAAGGACAATATTCTCCTACAAGTGAGCAAGGTAAAATCACTAAATCCTCTCCCATCGGAACGGTTGATTTGCCATTTAACCCGCTTGCTTTAGCACTTGGGGCAAACGGAACTTTTGTTGCAAGAACTTTAGACAGAGACCCGAAACACCAACAAATGATTTACAAGAGAGCTTATCATCACAAAGGCGCTTCTTTTGTTGAAATCTATCAAAACTGCAATGTGTTTAATGATGGAGCTTTTGAACAAATCATTAGCAAAGAAAACAAGGCAGATCACAGTATATTTCTTGAACACGGCAAACCGCTTCTATTCAACAATGGCTTAAATGGAGTGATATTAGATGGCTTAATGCCTAAGATTATCGAGGTAGATGAATCCAATATGGATCAGCTTTGGATTCACGATGAAACTGATTCTACTAAAGCGTATATTTTATCAAGATTTTTTGATAGCCCTTCTTTCCCACGACCATTTGGTGTCATTTATGTCAATGAAACAAAATCGTGTTTCGACGAAAGTATCAATACACAAATCAATGAACACAGAATTGAGGACAAGGTAAGCGCCTTTAACAAGTTGCTCAAATCTGGCAATAGTTGGGAAGTTATTTAACTTAATTTCAAACTGTAAGGTGATTGTTTTGTTGACTAATATGGCAAATTAGTAAAAATTCTTTAATTTGCAGCGTCAAACCTGCATATGAAGTCATTAATTACAACTTGTTTTATCTTCTTTTCAATATTCGCTCTTCAAGCTGAAGATACCACACACATTAGCTCTCACGAAAAAGTGGTGATTAAAACCAATCCAAGTAAAGGATTTACGGAATATCCTGAATCGGTTAAATTCCCTGCGGATTCAATTCAATACCGTAAGGCATATTTGTATCTTGAATTTGGTTGTGCTCCTGGTTTAAAATGTGGCGAGTGGGATTACATCAATAACATGTATATTGAAAAAGATAGCATACGTTATGAATTGGCTCGTTTTATCACACCTTATGGTTTCTATTGGAATAGTGGGATGAATTGGAAACACAGTTGGTATTTTGATATCACCGATTATTCGTTTTTATTGCACGATTCTGCCACAGTTGTATACCGCCATTCTGGATATGAAGGTAATACCGATAGAGGATGGACAGTTACAATGGATTTTCATTTAATTCATGGAGATGCTTATAGAATCCCAATGGGTTATCAAGAGCTTTACAGAAGAAGTGCACGTTATGGTGATCCAAATTCACCTTTTGACTCACTGATTCTGCCCAAAAAATTTACGATGCCTGCGAATAGTGATATGGTAAACTTCAAAGTGCTTCAAACAGGGCATGGAAACGATGGGCAAGCTTGTGCAGAATTTTGTTCGCGCAAACAAACCCTCAAACTCGACAACAGCACTCTATTAGAAAAGCAAATATGGAGAGATAATTGTGGCTTTAATTCTCTTTATCCTCAAGCGGGAACTTGGATTTACGACAGAGGGAATTGGTGTCCAGGAGCTCCAGTAGAATCTATTGATAAATTCGCAATGATTTCAGATTCACTTGAACACGAATTTCATTTACAAATGGAAAATGCAAACAGTTCTAGCTATGGAGGAGCAAACTACTCTATCAGTGCTTATGCTCAATTTTTCAAAGACAATCGTAAACAATTAGACGGTTCTCTTGAAGATATAATTGCGCCATCTACCCATCCTGATTACCTGCGCTACAACCCAACTTGCGGAGCGCCAATCGTGAGAGTAAAAAACACAGGAATAGATTCTTTACATTCAGTTCAATTTGAATATGGTAAGGAAGGTGGCAAACTTCAAACTATCTGGGTTCCTTGCAATATTGCTCCATTTGAAACCCAAGACCTTACTTTGGAATCCATTTACGATTGGAGCGGTTCAGGTAACACATTTGTGGCACGTATTATTAAAGTTAACGGATCAGCCGATATGCGTGATGACAATAATAAATTATTCTCTGAAATTACCAATAGCCAAACCTTTCCAAATAAGATAATAATTAATTTCAAATCCAATAGTGCTCCAAGCGAAAACTACTATACTTTGAAGGACAGCAAAGGAAATGTGATTCGCAATGTCAGTAATTTCGACGCAAACAAATTATACAAAGACACTGTTTATCTCGAAAATAATATCTGTTACACATTCGAATTTTTTGATGATGGTACACCTCCAAGCAATAACCCTTTGAATAAAGATGGATTAGATTGGTGGGCAAACAGCGCTGATGGTTCTGGTTACATTCAAATTAGAAACGGAAACTCGAATGCCATGCTAAAAAATTTCAACGCAGACTTCGGAACTAAGCACATTCTTAATTTTCACACCACATTTGGAATGAGCATCGATCAAACGAATGCATCTGGTCTGCAATTAGATATACTGCCCAATCCTTCAAACGGAGATGCAAACATTCATGTTACTGTACCTGCAAGTGCTGGCGATTATACTTTAATGGTATACAATCAAACCGGTCAACTTATTTCAAATTTGCAAAGCAAGGAGGCAAGTCATATTTATGAACTCAAAAACTTAAGTTCTGGTTTGTATACGGTGTCTTTACTTCAGGGGAATATGCTTGTTAGTAAGAAATTTATCGTGAGATAATTTTTGGGAGATTCGCAACAAGCATTTGAACTAATTACGCCATTAATTAAGTTCAAAATTGATATTCAATTTGGCAAACTTTAACTCAAGTAAATTGTTTTAGGATAAATGCAACTCATAATTAACATAGCAATGGTATTGATTGGCTTTATCGGCATGGAGGCTACCGCTTGGTTTACACATAAATACATCATGCATGGCTTTATGTGGTCATGGCATCAAAGTCATCATGAACCCCGCACTGGAAAATACGAAAAAAACGATCGATTTGGTTTGGTCTTTGCTCTTATATCAGCATTTCTAATTGTTTGGGGAACCATAAGCTTTCCTCCTACATGGTCTTTTTACTTAGGCCTAGGTATTATGTTGTATGGATTGGCGTATTTCCTCGTTCATGATGTGTTTGTGCATCAACGACTTCCGTGGTTCAAAAACACAAATAGCACCTACTTTAAAGCCATGCGCTTTGCCCATAAAATCCATCATAAAACAACGCAAAAGGAAGGTGCTGAAGCTTTTGGATTTTTATTCGTTAGCAAGAAGTATATTGATAAATACCGCAATAAGAATAACTAATATGCAAAAGAAAATAGTAGTTATAGGAAGCGGTTTTGCAGGTTTGAGCGCAGCAACTCATTTGGCGTCTCAAGGACATGATGTCACCATACTTGAAAAGAATTCTCAAACTGGAGGTAGAGCTAGAATATGGGAGAAAGATGGTTTCACTTTCGACATGGGGCCGAGTTGGTATTGGATGCCCGAAGTATTTGAAAACTACTTTAAATACTTTGGAAAAAACATTGAAGATTATTACAAGTTAATTCGATTAGATCCAGCATATAGAATTTATTTCAAAAATAATCAAGTATTAGATGTACCAGCTAATCTCGCCGCACTTAAACTTAAGTTTGAAGAAATTGAACCCGGTAGTGGCAAAGCTTTAGATGCTTTCTTGAAAGATGCAGAATACAAATACCATACAGCTATGGCAGATTATGTCAGTCGCTTGTCGGATTCTGTTTTTGAATTTGTTGAACCTAAATTAATAATCAAATCGCTACAACTCAATCTATTTACTTCACTGCGAAAAGTGGTGAGGTCAAAATTTAAAAACCCTCTACTTCTAAGTTTGCTTGAATTTCCTGTCTTATTCCTTGGCTCTACACCTTCAAATACACCAGCTCTTTACAGTATGATGAACTATGCGGATTTGGTTAAAGGCACATGGTATCCTATGGGAGGAATGGCAATGATATCCAAAGCATTCACAGATCTCGCAATTGAGAAAGGTGTTAAAATAATATTAGATGCTGAAGTCAATAAAATTGAAGTGAAACAAGACAAAGTTCACAGTGTGCATTCCAAGCAAGGTGAGTTTTTAGCTGACATTGTTGTTTCTGGAGCAGATTATAGACATACGGAACAAGTTTTACTGTCACCAGAAAATCGTGTTTATTCACATCAATACTGGGAGAATCGAACCATGTCTCCGAGTTCGCTTTTGTTCTACATCGGAGTCGATAAGAAAATAAAGAACATACTTCACCACAATTTATTTTTTGATGAAGATTTTGATCAGCACGCTAAAGAAATTTATCAGAACCCTCAATGGCCAAGTAAGCCTTTATTTTATGTATGCGCTTCGAGTAAAACAGATCCGAGTTGTGCCCCGGAAAACTCTGAGAATTTATTCTTTTTAACTCCTCTTGCTCCAGGCTTAAAGGATGATGAAGAAATGCGAGAAAAATACTTTAATATTATGCTTAAAAGATTGGAAGAAAAGTCGGGGGAAAGTATCCGAGAGCATATTGTTGTGAAACGCTCCTATGCCATGGATGATTTTATTAGTGATTATCATTCATTCAAAGGAAATGCTTATGGACTTGCAAACACACTTAAGCAAACAGCTTTTTTAAAGCCCAAAATAAAAAGTAAAAAAGTGCGCAATTTATTTTACACAGGTCAATTAACCGTACCTGGACCAGGCGTTCCTCCATCCATCATAAGTGGGGAGATTGTTTCGAAAGAAATAAACCGATTAATAAAGCTTAAAAAACTTTAAAACATTTTAAAAAGTGAGTTGTTAATAATACTAGCTATGTTTGAATTATACCAAAAAACATCAAGAATTTGCAGTAAAGCCACTACTAATATTTACAGCACCTCTTTCTCTATGGGGATTAAATTAATCGCCAAGGACTACAGATGGGCGATATACGGAATATATGGTTTTGTGCGATTAGCTGACGAAATTGTAGACACATTCGACAGAAATGATAAAGCTGAGTTACTTGCTGAATTCAGACGCGATACCTATAACGCAATTGAAAAAGGCATTAGCTTAAATCCGATCTTACAAACTTTTCAAGATGTCGTGCATCAATACCAAATTGGTAACAACTTAATTGAGCCGTTTTTTGAAAGTATGGCTGCAGACTTAGACCAAAAGGAACACAGTCAAAAATCGTACGACGAATACATATATGGAAGCGCTGAAGTTGTAGGACTTATGTGTTTAAAAGTTTTTTGTGATGGCGATGATGCAGCTTGTGAAAGATTGAAACAACCTGCAAAAGCTTTAGGAAGTGCTTTTCAAAAAGTCAATTTCCTCAGAGATATTAAAAGTGATGTGGAAGATAGAGGCCGAGTTTATTTCCCAACTTTAGACTTGAGTGATTTCAACGACAATATTAAATTGGAAATTATTGAAGATGTTAAAAAAGATTTCAATGAAGCATATCAAGGTATTAAAAAACTACCTATGAGTTGCAGATTTGGTGTTTATATGAGTTACAAATACTATTTGAGATTAATTGAAAAAATAGAGCGCAAGAATTCACGAGAGATTCTTGAAAGTCGTATACGTGTATCCAACCCCGAGAAAGTATATATCTTGGCAAAGTCTTTATTTCGATTTAAACTAAATGTTATCTAGTCTTTATATTGTAATTTTTTCTATTTTCACCTTATCCCCTAATGTTGGAGATGTTCAGTCAGCACGAGCTTATTACGGCAAGGCGAGTGAACATAAAAGTTTCACTGACTCTCTATTTAATCTTACCAAAGACAAGAATCAAGCTTTAATGAAAGCATATCATGGATGTGCTTGGGCTCTTAAAACTAAACACCATATTAATCCATATAAAAAGCTAGAATACTTAAAAAAAGGACTTGAATTGATAAACTCTGCTGTTCTTTTGAATGCTGCAGATATTGAAATTCGCTACTTGAGGTTTTCTGTTGAGGAAAACATTCCGAGTGTGGTATCGTTTAAAAGTCATCTTGAAGCTGACAAAGCGATGTTATTAAAAAACTTAAATAAAACCCACCCCAACTACACAAACATTCGTGCATACTTGAAGCAATCAAAAACTTTAACGGCTGCTGAAAAAGCTGGTTTGCCTTAATTTATTCCCAAGGATTGTTGTCTTCTGAGATATTGGCATCTGTATCGTTCAACCAATCATCATCTCCGCTCTCTTCATTATCTTCAGCTTCTGTCTTTTCCTCAGATTGCAAAATATTTTTACCTAAGGTGTACATATCAGCTTTCGAAACTGAATCTTCTGAATCTGTATTAATTTTACTTGAGAATGTAACAGTTGTAGGTCCATCATCTTCTAAACCAGCATAAGGATTGTCGTCCCAGTTTTCAAATTTTGCTAAGTGTGCAATGTAACGCACTTTCGCTTCTCCAACTGGTCCGTTTCTGTGTTTAGCAATAATTACTTCACCCATATTTGGATCTGTGTCGTATCCCTCATTCGACAATTTGTAATAATCAGGACGCCAAATAAATCCTACCATGTCAGCATCTTGTTCAATACTACCAGATTCCCTTAAGTCGCTCAATTGTGGTTTCTTATCTCCTCCTCTTTTCTCAACATCTCTACTCAACTGAGCCAAAGCGATAATTGGAATATTCAATTCTTTTGCAAGTGCCTTTAATGATCTAGATATATAACCAATCTCTTGTTCTCTATTTCCATTCTTGTTGCCGCTGTCCTCTCCACGCATCAATTGCAAATAGTCAATTACAATTAATTCGATGTTGTATTTACTGTGCAATCTTCTGCATTTTGCCTTTAACTCAAACACAGGTAAAGAAGGAGTATCGTCAATAAAGATTTTTGCTTTGGATAACTTTTGAATCTTAGAGTGTAATTGCGCCCATTCGTGTTCTTCGAGTTGTCCCTTCTTTAATTTTTCAGAGGATAAACCACTTTCAGAAGCTATCAAACGAGTGACCAATTGAGTAGCACTCATCTCGAGAGAAAAAATAGCGACAGGCTTTTGAAAGTCGACGGCTGCATTTCTCAACATTGTTAAGGCCAATGCCGTTTTACCCATACCAGGACGAGCGGCAAGGATAACCAAATCTGACTTCTGCCAGCCTGCAGTGATGTTATCCAAGTTTCGTATTCCACTAGGCACTCCAGTTAATCCATCTTTCTTGGCAACATTCGCCTCAATTAATCCAATCGCTTCGTTTATAATATTTGAAATCTCTTTATACGAACGTTTCATTCCATCGTTCTTAACTTCGTATAAATCTTTTTCAGTGGCGTCTAATAATTTAAATGCATCGGCACTGTCATCGAAAGCATCAGTAATGGTTTGCCCCGAAATTCGTATTAACTCTCGTTGAATAAACTTCTGAATAACGATATGCGAATGGTACTGTAAATTGGCAGCTGAAGACACTTTGCTCGTTAACTTGGCAATAAAATACGGTCCTCCGATGGCATCTAAATAACCTTTTGATTTTAACTTTTCAGTAACAGTAAGAATGTCTACAGGTTGATTTTCGTTGTACAAATCCAACATGCATTCGTACACTTGCTGATGACTGTCTACATAAAAATGCTTGGCTTGTAAAGTCTCCATTGCATCTTTAAGTGCCTCCTTCTCCAACATCACTGCACCAAGTATGGCTTCTTCAAATTCTATGGCCTGGGGAGGCATCTTTCCACCTGCGTCTAATGAGGTTAAATCAATGCGTTTATTTTTTCTTACTCCAGGTCTTTCTATCATGATGCGAAACTAAATTCTTTGTCGAGATTCTACAATTTATATTACACACGAACTTTTGTGTACACATTGTTAATATCATTATCAAAAAAAACTATGTGTTTAAAATGACGCCTAAAAAAAAGTTACTTTTGCCATGATGACTATAATTTGACTTTATGTCATATATTATTGTCGTCTTATAGTATGGCACCATTATAGCACTTTAAAATTCAGTAATGAGTCTTTCGGCTCTTCAAATTTAATCAAAATACAACGATAAAAGGCACAAAGTCGCATAATATTATTTTAAAACCCCTCATTTTTTCATAACTTTGTTTATATATAATTAAATGGAAGCAAAATTTTCACCCAGAGTAAAAGAAGTCATCCAGTTCAGTCGCGAAGAAGCGATCAGACTTGGGCATGATTATATAGGTACTGAGCATTTGTTACTCGGTATCATTAGGGAAGGAGAAGGTACCGCCCTTTCTACCCTTAAAAATCTTGAGATTGATGTTATCCGTCTTAAAAAAACCATAGAAGATACCATTAAAGGCACTGCTACTGGTGTTAGTAATCTTGGAAACATTCCTCTTACCAAACAAGCAGAGAAAGCTCTAAAAATAACTTACCTTGAAGCTAAAATCTTTAAAACAGAAACAATAGGCACTGAACATCTTCTGCTGTCTATTCTAAGAGACGAAGATAATATTGCTTCTCAAGTTTTATCTCAATACGGAATAAATTACGATTTTTTCAAACAAACACTTTTGGATGGTGGCTCTAACTTCAAACCAAAAGACAATCCAATGAATGCATTTGATGACGAAGCTGCTGATGCTCCTGAAGATAAAAAGATTGAAGAAATCAAAAAGAAGAACCCTAAATCAACAACTCCGGTTCTCGATAATTTCGGTCGTGATCTTACTAAGCTTGGTGAAGATGGAAAGCTCGACCCTATCGTTGGACGCGAAAAAGAAATTGAACGCGTTTCTCAAATTCTTTCTAGAAGAAAAAAGAACAACCCTATTTTAATAGGTGAACCTGGTGTTGGTAAAACTGCCATCGCCGAAGGTTTAGCTTTGCGTATTATTCAAAGAAAAGTATCTCGCGTTTTATTCAATAAACGTGTCGTTACTCTTGATTTAGCTTCTTTAGTGGCTGGCACAAAATACCGCGGTCAGTTTGAAGAACGCATGAAAGCCATAATGACTGAGCTTGAAAAGGCCAATGACGTTATTTTATTTATTGATGAAATTCATACTATTGTTGGTGCAGGTGGTGCTTCAGGAAGTTTAGATGCTAGTAACATGTTTAAACCTGCTCTTGCTAGAG
>JAWKNQ010000027.1:0-31466 GCA_041391605.1 Bacteroidia bacterium | reverse complement strand
CATAAAATTGATATTCTCCATCTTCAATTTGTACCTCGAATGTAGGAGCCCAAAATTTGTTCTTTTTTCTAAGAACTCTATAACTAAAAACTGCCTGTATAGCCTCTAATCTATTTATTTTGAATGAGGTCGTATACATTCCATTTAATGCGTAGTTTTTACCATATGGATATGTTAAGCTAATGTCTAAATACCGCCTTTGTTCTAAGTTGTTAAAGTTCTTAATATTAAAACCAAATTGGAGGTTTGGATTAACTAAAAGGAAATTGACAGGATGAAATGCAATATAGGTTTGAGCTGTCATTAACTTGCCTACCTGCGCATGGCTGAACAAGCTTAAAAAAGTCATAAATACAATAAGAACTATAGTTTTCAATGGCCTCATTTCACTCTAGTGTTTACACAAATGTAAGAGATTTAATTCACTTAAATTTGAAGACTAATAAATAGTACATGATTCCACTACTTTAGAATAGAATCCATCATAAATTTAAATCAAAATAATAAGAAAGCAATTGGATCTTCCATTTGGCATAGAATGCATTCTAAGGCTCGTTCTTCTTCTAGTAAGCTTGTGTAAATGATGCAACCTAATTATATTTGAAAAGTCAAGTCTATTCACTTCAGAAAAGGAATTATGGAAGTAAAGATATCCGATTTAATGGCAAATGAATTACCGCTTACTGAAGAGGAAGCCATTGCGGTTGACAAACTTATTCCCATAAAGCAGTTTGAAAAAGGTCATGTGCTTCTTGAAGAAGGAAGGGTTTCAAAGGAATGTTTTTTCACAATTAAAGGATGTGTGCGATCCTATCAAGTCATTGATGGAGAGGAGAGGACCACTCAGTTTTTTGTTGAAGGTGATCCCATTGCATCTTTATTGAGCTACCTCAATAAAATTCCAGCCAAACATTGTTTTCAATGTATTGAAGATTCGGTCTTGGCGGTTTTAAGTTTTGAGAATGAACAAGAACTGTACAAACTTCACCCTAAATTTGAATCACTGTGTAGAAACAGCATTGAACAAGAGTTTGGCAAGCAACAGGAAATACTTCAAAATTTCTTGACCAAGAATCCAGAAGAGCGGTATTTGATGATACTAGAAACCCGCCCAGAATTACTGCAGCGGGTTCCTCAATATCACTTAGCGACCTTCTTAGGAGTTCAACCTGAATCGTTAAGCCGAATACGAAAACGCATCTCACATCGGAATAAACCTTAATTCTTTACTACATTTCAATTTATCTAGTCCGAGTTCCCTTCACCAATAAATAAATACAGAAACTGAGCTCAGAGATAACAGCTGTGAAAAGCATAAAGATATTACTCAATTCAATGAGAGAGGGTGCAACAAAGCTAGCAATGCTATTAAATAAGTATCCTATACCAGCGGCGAACATCATTATCCCAAGGGTATTAGGAAACAGCTCTGACTTATATAAAAGTACTCCCATTAAAAGACAGTTGATGGCAAAGAAAACACCTGAGATTAAGTAAGCATGCTCGAATACTTGCATCTGAATTAGGATATCATTTCCCAGATTATGAAGTTGGGATTCTGTCATTTGACTTGCACCTTGAATCATAAGGATGGGTTTGAATAAGTTAATCAGATTTGCAGCAAGTATTGAAGATTGGATTAAACGAAATACGGCTGCGAAGATTGCTAATCCTTTGTGCACATTTTTTAGTAGGAAGTAAAATAAAATGGAAACTACAACATCGCAGAGCACCATAATTAAGTCACCTAAAAATCCCAACCTAAATAAGGAATCATTCTGAAGAAGATTGTTAAGAGTGGATTCTGCATTTGTCTGATCAATCAAGGATTCTCTCACAAACAATCCGCTCATCAGTCCACATAAGATAATTAAAAGGTAAAAGAAACCAGTTGTTTTGGCCAAGTTTTTTGGCGTCATGTTTAATTCATTTGTTGTCATAATAATTTATTAATAATTTGTTGGGTGCAAATCTAAATACGACACAAAGTGGGACTCATTGACTTAAGTTAAGAACGAAAAAGCATCTTTTGAAAGTCATTAAAAAAAAAGTAGTTTTGAAGAGCAATTTGTGAATAAGACTCGAATTTATCTGTAGAATATTTAAACTCTTTACTTATGGCAGAGAAAAAATCAAAACGTGTAGAGATCAAAACAAAACCGACTGTGGCTTCTGTTGAAGATTTTCTGAATACGATTCAAGACGATCAAAAACGAAAGGACAGTTTTACACTTTTGGAAATCATGAAGAGTGCTAGTAAACAAGAGCCAGTCTTGTGGAGCAATTCGATTATTGGATTTGGAAAGCGCTTGTATAAAAGTCCGAAGACCGGTCGGGAGGTGGAATGGTTAAATATTGGGTTTGCACCGCGTAAGGCAAATCTTTCCTTGCATCTCACCTTGGATATAAAAAAGCATTCTAAAGCACTTGAAGAACTAGGCAAGCATAAAACAGGTGTTGGGTGTTTGTACATCAACAAATTAGAAGATGTTGATTTGAAGGTTTTGAAGGGGCTAATTGCCAGTGGGTTGAAGTAGATAACTTTTGATGAGGGTGGAATCGAAAGCGGATAAAATTCTCACTTCACTCTCATTCTCATTCTCACATTCACTCTCATTACCACTCTCATTCAGTTCAACCCACTTTATTCATTCCCTCAAGCAGTCTCTTTTTTCTGGCGTAAAACCATGCGCCGATTGCCAATACTACATACAGTAACAGAATTGCCAACATCTGTTCCCATTTGGTGCTGAGTTCATAGTATAAGATCAGAATGGCTCCCATGCTTAAACCGAAAATTGATAATACCGTTAAGAAGGTCGATGAATTTGTTTTATTACGAATTTTAAAATTAGCAATTGCCATCAATAAGGATACTAATAAAAACGTAATACTTCCAAACTCAAGAATTAGTTCTAGTCCGCCTAGTACTATTAACAAACTTGCCATAACAGCCATGCCTATAATCGCATTTTGCGGACTGTTTTTCTTGCGGATGGATAAGAACTTTGGGAAATAACCATCCTTTGCAATTACGGACATTTGTCGCGACGAACCAAATACAGTTCCACTGATGGCACTGCTTGTTGCTAAGATGGCTCCGAGTATTACTAAGTTGGTTCCAAGTTTCCCGAGTACATTCCCTGCACCTGAGGCAAGCGCATATTCTTTGTTCTTGATGATTTCTTCTGCAGGAATTGCGAATATAGCACCTAAGGAAATCACCACATAAATGAGAATGGCCAGGAAGATGGCTATATAGATTGCCCTAGGTATATTTTTCTCCGGGTCTCGCATCTCATTAACGGCATTAATAACAAGTTGAAAACCTTCATAAGCCACAAAGGTGAGCGATGCCACTATCAGAATTGAAAATAGATTTGAATTTTCCGCATCTATAGCCATGTTGTCAATAAATGTGGCAAAGTTTGTTGTACCGTGTTGCATTAGAACAACTGAAATTACAGTCAATACCAGCAGCTTGGTATACACCATAAAATCTTCAATTTTTCCCATGCCATTTACACTCCATATATTAATCAATGTAAAGAGTGCTATCACCCCAATCGCAATGGCCTTACGTAAATAAATGTTGTTGGCGTATTCACTGCTGCTAATAGCGTAAGAAGAAAATGTATAGGCATATAAAGCTAAAGTGCTGATGTATCCAAATATGATAAACCATCCAATTGCAGAAGCCGAAAACTTGGACTTGGGATAGGTCTTTTTATAAAACGAATAAGTAGCACCTTCGTCGCGGTAATAGAGTCCGAGTTTGACGTATGAATACGCCGCAAGAGCAGCAATTAGACCACCAATTATTATTGCAATAGGGGTTAAATTACCAATCAAGGAAACTGAAATGCCAAGAAAGGTAAAAATTCCGCCACCTACCATGCCGCCAAGAGCTATGGCAACTAATTCTGCTAGTCCTAAGGATTTATTCCGTTTTCTATGAATGGTCATTTGTTCTCAGGATTCACAAAATCGAAAGCTTCGTCCAATTGAGATACATCGAAGTAGCGTTCCAGTCGTCCTTCGCTTGCTCGTTGAAAGAAGAGGTTATCAATAGGAACCATGGCTTTAAGTACTTTTGAATGTGCAACAATAGCAAGATGTCCTATACTTTTGTAGTTTCTCAATGCCCAGATGCTGTCTTCCATAAAGGCTTTGATGCTGCTGTGATTGATTTTTAATTCATCAAGTTTAACCAGCACATTCACTTGATCAAAACCTTGATCCAACTTCTCTTGAAAGAATTTTTGACACAGTTTTTCATCGTTTTCAGTAAAACCATCAATTACTTCAATGGCAAGGACGTTGTTTTTGTAGGTGTTTAATTGTTCAATCATTTGGATGTTTTTTAAGGGTTAAATGGATATCCTTACAACATGAAAAATGAAGCAAGGATGATTACTTGCTGCAAATCTACTCTTTCCATTTGGAACTAGGTGAAACAGGGCTATGATATGTGTCATAAGGATTCAATGCGTAATAAAAATTTAGTTAGTGGTTGGATAACAGCAACTCAAGTTCCTTTTGATAATCAAAATTATCGGTCATCCCATTATGTCCTTGCCCTTCAAGTGTAATAAGTGTATCCCCCGACTTGAAAGTTTGCTTCAATTTAAGAAGAAGAATAGGGAATAACTTGATCTTGACTGCCGTGAAAGATGCTTAAAGGAGCTTTGCAGTGTTTGAGGTAATTGTGTGTTTCAAATTTGTATTTCAAGATGAAAGTCGGGATAAAACCGAAGTTTTGTTTCATCATGTCGCTCAGGCTGTAATAAGGTGCTTGCAAGATTAAACGTTTGGGAGAGTTGGTAGCAGCAAGGTAGGCTGCAGGACCAGTACCGATTGAATATCCAAGAATATTGATGTCTTTCTCATCGTATTTTGTCTTTATTTGATTATAGACTGTTTGAATATCGCTGTAAAATTGAGCCTGTGAGCTGATATTACCTTCACTCTTGCCATAAGATCTGTAATCGAGCATACAGACATCGTAATTTAGATTGGTGTAAGTAGAAGTCACTTTCCCCCATGAATTCAGTGAGCCAGCATTGCCATGTAAATAGAAAATAAGTCCTTTAGAGCTATCAGCTTTAAAAATTAAGGCATTTAATTGAGTTCCATCGGGTGTTTTGATAAAGAGTTCTTCATAAGCTTGACCAAAGATAAAGGTGTGGTTTTTGTCTAGTTTTTGAGGAAAGAAAATGAGTTTTTCTTGAAAAATATAGAGCAGAGAGCAGAGTAGAACATAGAGAATAAGAATTGCACCACATAATCGCAAAATAAATTTTCTGAGTTTGTTACTGTTGCTTTTTACTTCCATTTTAATTACAAACATAGACTTATATGAAATAAACTAGATAGGAAGTCGAAGTGTTATGTGTACTTTCCGACGAAAGTAATTCGTTGTATTTGGAACTTGAATGAAGAGTGGATTAACATTTCAATTTGTACATTCAAATTTTTTCTAGTAATCTTGCTGCAAGTTTTGGGGTGCATCGCCACGAGTGATTGCTGAGATTATACCCACCAAACCCGGATAAGCGTAATTGCTGCGTCGGGGAAAACAGATTGATCTGCGTTCTTGCAGCTTGTGCCCATCCAGAACTTTTTTATATTATGAATTTAAAATTTAGTTCCGGTTTATTCGCTTTACTATTTTGCTTAAACCTCTTTGCCCAATCCTCTAAGTCTAATAAGGCTTTTATCTCATGCGTGTTTCTCAATGCCGACAGCATGGCCATTGACAACTTCAAAGCCAGTTTCTACAACCCAGTCAATAAGGAACAGATTTCCATAGACGAGTCGGGTGTGTCATTGACTAAGCATGTCAAGTACACTTTAAATGTTACTGCTTTCGGGTATTATAATTACTCTGCATATTATGAGTTCTCTACAGATTCTACAATTCAAGTGGTCTTAAAAGAAAACGTCACGCAACACAAGAACTTTACTGTAAAAGCCATTAATGTACGAGAAAAATCAGGCTTCGTGTTCACTACCGTTAAAGCGAAAGAATTGGCCAAGCAGAACTTAGGTCAGGATTTCACCTATCTAATCGGCAATACGGCTTCTGCCATCAGTACCAGTGATGCTGGTAATGGTGTGGGGTATACTGGGATTCGAATTCGCGGAAGTGATGCTACACGTATTAATGTCACCATCAACGGTATTCCCATCAACGATGCAGAGAGTCACGGTGTCTTTTGGGTAAACATGCCCGACCTTGCATCAAGTACCTCTAATGTGCAAATTCAAAGAGGTGTAGGAAGCAGCACTGTTGGAACAGGCGCTTTTGGAGCCAATATCAATATACAAAACACGGAGTTGGAATCGCGGCCCTTTGTGCAGTTCCAGCAGTCGGCTGGTTCGTTCAAGACGTTTAAATCGACTATGCAGTTTGGAACGGGAACCATTGGAAAGTTGAACTTTTCTGGCAGATTGTCGAAGATTAACAGCGCAGGATATATCGACAGGGGGAGTAGCGACTTACAAGCGTTTCAATTCAATTTAAACTACCAGTCGAAAGATTGGAATATACAAGCAGTCAGTTTTGGTGGCAAAGAAAAAACCTATCAGTCGTGGTATGGAACACCTGAGAGTAGAGTGGATGGCAATTTAGAAGCTATGATTGCTTATGCAGACCGCAATTATTTGTCGGAGGCCGAGAGGAGCAATCTCTTGAACAGCGGCAGGACTTACAATTATTACACTTATGAGAATCAAACCGATAATTATCAGCAGAATCACTACCAATTGCACATCAGCAGGAGACTTAATCCGTATTTGTTCATCAAGTCTTCGTTTTTTACAACAACTGGAGCCGGGTATTACGAGGAATACAAAGCAGATGCAACATTTGCAAGTTATGGTGTAAGCGATTTTATTAAGGGAAATGACACCAGTAGCAGTACTAATTTAGTACGACAACGCTGGTTAGATAATGTGTTTTACGGAAACTTTACATCCCTGAATTACAAGAGAAAGAAGTTTGATACAGATTTAGGTTTGAGTGTGAATCAATATGAGGGCAAACATTTTGGAGAGGTTATTTGGGCTGATATAGCTGAGCCATTTGGGAAAGATTTCAGGTATTACAACAGTAGCAGTGTTAAAAATGAGTTAAACGGGTTTATTAAAACCAATTACAAGCAAAATAGGAAGCTACAGTTTGATGGAGAGGTGCAAGTGCGTAAGATCAATTACAGAAGTAAGGGCACTGACAATGATTTATTAGCCATTAATTTTGACACCAGTTTTCTGTTTATCAATCCTAAGTTTGGAGTAGTGTATGAATTGAACAAAGCATTAAGGTTTTACAGCAGTTATAGTATAGGGAGAAGAGAGCCAGTTCGCGGCGATTTTATAGACAATCAGTTTGGGGTGCGTCCTAAGCCTGAAAATCTTCAAGATTTTGAATTGGGAGCCATATTTAAGAAGAAGGGGAGAATGCTACAATTCAACTTCTATAATATGCAATACAAGAATCAATTGGTGTTAACAGGAGAGTTAAACGATGTTGGAAGCTCCTTGCGCCGAAATGTTGACAACAGCTTTAGAAGGGGGATAGAATTGATCTGGCAGCAAAAGATTGTAAATAAATTGCGTTTAGATGCGAACTTTAATTTCAGTTCAAACAAGATTGAGAACTTCAATGACATCTATTACAATTACGACAATGGAACTGTGGTAAACGATGTGTACAAGGAAACCGATATTGCTTACTCGCCTTCCAGTATTGTATTTGTAGCTTTAACAGATGGCCACATAAAGAATATGGAAATGAGTGTAAGTGCTAAGCATGTCGGTAAACAATACCTAGATAATACCTTAAACAATTCAAGATCAATAGATGCTTACACAACATTCAATTTTACGATTCAGAAAACAGTCAAAATGAAGGGTGGCACTGAACTGATTTTAAGAGGAGCGGTGAATAACATTACTGGTATTTTTTACTCAAACAATGGATATACTTACAAGTACATCTATTCTGGTCAATTAACGACTGAGAATTTTTATTACCCTCAAAGTCCGAGAACAATCCTGTTTGGAATTGATTTAAAATGTTTTTAATGTTTAATAAATAGTTTTAAAGATTAAACACGAAAAGTGTGGTATATAGAATATAAATGCAAAAATGCAATTGTAAATAATTGAAAAAGAGTCTAATAAAAATATTTTGACAAAAAAATAATATTTAAACAAAAAAATTTGAATTCTTTGAGTTGATGTCTAACTTTGGTTTAATCAACAAAAAAAAGAAATGAAATTTATCCGTTTAAAATGCTCGCTTTTACTCTTTTTCACAATTGTAGGTAGAAACACTTACGCGTGTAACGTTACTCCGGCGCTAAATACCAGTACTACACACACTTGCGGTTTACCTCACATAGTTAAAACTATAAATTCATCCACTGGAGCGCAGAATTTGACTGCAAAATATTGGTGGAAAATTAATACTGTTTTAGCATCAGATACTACAATTGGTATTGATAGTATAGTCTTGTTATTAAAGAAAACTGGGAACAACACAATTAAGTTGTTTTCGATGGACTCTTCAGGCTGTATCGATTCGAGCTCTGCAAGTACTATAAATGTAAGTTCGGGTGCAAAGACAATTGTTGACCAAAATTACAACAACACGTTAAATCCTGTTTGGATGAATTGTTTACAATTCACAACAGACCCAGATAGCTTTCGAGTAAATATTGAATCGATTGATACTTTAAAGCAACTCAAAATATTTTGGGGTGATGGAGCATTGGATACAAGCGGAACGGATTTAAACCCAGGCTCTATTAAAACACATTTATTTGGAAGCTTAGGCATATTCACAATTAAGATTGTAACCGTTAATGGTGGTGGTTGTGTGGATACGGTATACGGAACAGTATATAACCAAAGACAACCTACAGCGGGTATTATTGGACCACCAGCTGGAAGTAATAGAGGTTGTGTGCCTCACATCATGCGTATTGTAAACAATTCGTATAACATTTCTAACAATACGACTTTCAGAGTGGAATGGGGGAATGGTGACGAAGAAACTCTGCCTTATACATCTGCTAACGATACATTGTACCACACTTATCTAACAGGAATTTGTTCAGGAGTATTAACCATCACAGCAACGAATGTGTGTGGTAGTTCATTTACGACATGGAATCCAATTGATATTAGCGAAAAGGATAAAGCTTTATGGGGTGTAAACAAAACCTGTGACCCAGGATTTGATCATATCTTTTTAAATCTGTCATCTGATAAATACTGTTTAACTCCAGATATTAAGGAGTATTTTTGGGATTTTGGTGATGGAACAACTGTAGGTTGGACAACTAGCAAAGCATCACAGTACCATAAATTTGCCACAGAAGGGGATTATGTAGTTACATTAATTGCAAAGAGTCCATGTGGATACGATACGTTTGCTAGTGTGGTTCCTGTTTATTACAAACCAAAAGCTGCATTTGCTTTCAACGCTGATTACGGATGTCAACCATTGTCGGTTACTGCAATAGACACTTCATCAGGCAGAGGATACACAAGAGAATGGACGGTGACAGAAGGTAGCAATACATATACCTTTACGGATTCAATATTAACATACAACTTTACTGTACCTGGAGATAACACAATAACATTAAAAGTGAGCAATATTTGTGGCGATTCAAGTATTACGAAAGTAATTCACGTGAACGATAAGCCTACAGCTGGATTTGCAAATATTTCAAGTACATGTGTGCCAGTGACAGTTTCATTTAACAATACAACAAGCTCATGGTTCAGCAATCCTACATTTGCATGGGATTTCGGAGATAGCACATTCTCAACATTAGAGAATCCTGCATCCAAGGTGTATACAACTCCTGGAAATTATACGGTGAGATTAATCGTAAACGATAGTTGTGGAAGCGACACATTTACTCAAACATTCACGGCTTATGGTTTGCCACAAGCAATAATAAGTGGAGATACAACAACGTGCTCGTTTGATTCGTTAGCTTTAAATAACCAATCTATTAACTCAACAACTTACAATTGGGATTTTGGAGATGGTCAAACCTTAACAACATCCAATGCTGGAATTACCAAGCATGTGTATTCAATGACAGGAAATTACACCATTGAATTAATTGCTGGAACTGGTGCTGGATGTAAAGACACCGCTACTTATGACATTTTTGTTAAACCTGGTGCAAAAGCATTATTTGATATCAATAAGAGTTTTGGTTGCAGTCCTGCTGTGTTTTCTTTTACCAATAATTCAATTTATGGTAAAGATTACAGTTGGTACGCAAATGGAAACTTGATTTCCAACGATTCGAACTTAATGGATACTACCATTAGCACCGACTCAACTGTCATAACATTGAAGTTGATTGCCACAAGTTCATCTTCTTGTCAAGGTGATTCTATTGAGAAAGTGTTTTTCACTCCAAAGAATCCTGAGGCAATTATAGGAAACTTAGATTCAGGGTGTGGAATGAAAGTTGTTAATTTCATTAATCAATCAAGCAACTATGTAAGTAGTTCATGGAATTTTGGAAATGGAGGTGTTTCAACACAAACTAATCCAACAAGAAACTACTTTGGGTCATCTATGAAGGATACATTTTATTATCCATCTTTAAAGGTGAGCAATTGGGCTGGTTGTACGGATTCAGTAAATTCTATAGTTAAGATATTCCCAGCACCACGCGCCATGTTTACAATGAACAAAGTAGGAGGATGTGGACCATTAGAAGTTAATTTTACAAATATTTCAAAGACCAATAACAAGAATCCATTTTCAAGCTTAAGTTTTGAATGGAATTTTGGAGATGGCGATACTTCACATGCCGTGGATCCTTCACATACATTTGCTCCAAATGCAAATAAAGACACGATTTACAACATCACATTAAAAGCAACAAGTGTACACGGATGCACCTCATGGTTTGCAGGTAAAGCAACGGTTTACCCTAAGCCTACTGTGTTATTTACACCAGATAAAACTTCAGGTTGTGAGATTTTGCCTGTTAATTTCACAAACTTGTCTACACCACACGATACAAGTACAATTCAGGATATGACATTTGTTTGGTCATCTGGTAACGGAAGTAGCAGCACAGCTATCAATTTCAATTCTAATTATGGAGCCTCTTTAAATGGTGACACTATTTATACGGTAAAATTGATTGGAACAAGTGAACACGGTTGTGTAGATAGTAGCACACAGCTAATTACAGTTCATCCAGATCCAATTGCTAACTTCAACTTGGATACCTTAAACGGATGTACACCCTTAAAGATAGCAACGATTAACCAATCTATTTCAAAAGATGGAGGTGCTTTATCTCATGCATGGGATTTTGGAAATGGATATCAGTCAAGTTTTGAAAATGATTCGACAATATTCATCAATTCAACTAACGCTGATGTTTCATTTGATATTAATTACCAAACCATCAGTCAATATGGATGTAGAGATACTGCTTCGTCGACAATTGTTGTTCGACCTAAGCCAATTGCATCATTTACTAAGTCGAGTGCTAAAGCTTGTGCTCCAATGGTATTAAACGTTACAGACAATTCAATAAACGCGGCAACGTATTACTGGGGAGAAGGCAATAATCACAAAACGAGTGGAGTGAATGAAACATTCGTCTTGAATGGGTTGTCTCTTTTCGATTCGTTATATGTAATTGCACACCAAGTGACTTCTCCTTACGGATGTCTAAGTGATACAGTGTATCAACAAGTAATCGTGATGGGAGCTCCTATAGCAAATTATGAATTCTCGAAAGATTCAACTTGTGCGAAAGAGAACATTCATTTGATCAACACCTCATTGGGTGGATATCAATACACTTGGGATTTTGGCGACGGAAGTAGCTCTAATCAAGTAAACCCTAAGCACAAGTTTCCAAATTTACCAAATAATGGTAGGGACACTTCATTTCTTGTAACATTGTATGTGAATTCTTCTTCGAATTGTAAAGATACAATAACAAGAACTATTAATTTAATCAACAAACCAATGGAACCAATGGTTCTAGATAAAGCCTTAGGCTGTACAGATTTGGATGTTGTGTTCAAACAAAATTCAAAGTCGTTTACTACATTGTATTGGGATTTCGGCGACAACACGCCTTTCGAAACAGGAGATTCTGTCATGCATACTTTTGTTAATCAAACAGGAAATTTAACCTTCCAACCGAAGATTGCCTTGCACAGACAACGTTTCAATTGCAGAGATACATCCTTCACAACTGTGATGGTATATCCGAAGCCACAAGCAGATTTCTTAGCAAAACGAAACGACCCATGTGATATTGGAAACTATCAGTTCATCAATCAGTCTAAAAACAATACATCCAATCAATGGGTAATTGATGAAACCACAGTTATATCGTCTGCGAGTTTCACAACTGTATTGCCATCATCAAAGGTGACTGATACCTTTTATACCGTGAAATTGTATGTTACAAATAGTTACAATTGTATAGACAGTATTGACCGAGTAATCAAGGTTAAGCCAAAAATGGATATTCGTTTTGAAAGCAGCCCAGTATTAACTTGTGAGAAAGGAATAGTAAATTTCACAAATAAGTCGCAGAATATCGTGCGTTCTTTCTGGGTGTTTGGTGATGGAGGGTTATCAAATGAAGTTAATCCGTCGTATGTGTACAACCAGTATGGAACTTACAAAGTGATGTTGTATGGATACGATAAAGATGGCTGTGTGGACAGCAGTGATGGAAAAACGTTCTTTACTGTTTTAGAGAAGCCAAAAGCAGATTTTTCATATCTACCAAGTATGCCAAAGCTTCCAAATGCAATCGTGAACTTTACATCAAAACCAACCATCCTGACAGTGAACGTAGACGATTTAGTTTACGAGTGGGATTTTGGAGATGCGAGCTTCCCAACTGCTAATAAGAATCAAAAACATCCTACACATACGTATTTAACAGCGGGAAATAAGGAAGTTAAATTAACGGTTTGGAACCAACAATGTAGTGATGTGGTGAAAAAGCCAATATTTATTGAAGATCCAAAGCCCGTTGTAAGTTTTAGTGCAGATACAGTTGGAAGGATGTGCCGTTTTGAGGATTAAGTTTAAAAACAACACACAACACGCTCATACGTATAGATGGGTATTTGGTGATGGTTCTCCTGATTCATATGAGGCCGAGCCAGTGCATTATTTCAAGTTTGCTGGTCAATGGGATGTGACGTTGATTGCTACCGGTTCTGGTGGAACAACAACGGAAACTAAGCAATACATGATTAATGTATTCCCTAAACCAGTTGCTGATTTTTACACCAATAAAAAGTTCATGAATTTACCGAATGCAGTTTTTGCCATGCAAAATGTGAGTAGTAATGCGGTTAAGTTTAATTGGGTTGTAACAGATAGCTTGAATAATGAAATAAGTGGTTCTACTTTAAGAGATCCATCTTTCTTGATTGATGCTGTTGGACGATACACTGTTCAATTGGTTGCATTCAATTCATACGGATGTTCAGATACAGCGTTAAAGACGAATTACTTGTCAACTTTTCAAGAAGGATTTGTTTATACACCAACTGCGTTTTCTCCAAATAAGAACGGTAGAAACGATGGGTTTAAACCATCAACTTATAATGTGAAGGACAATAATTATGTGTTCAGAGTATTCAATCGATGGGGACAAAAAGTATTTGAAAGTACCGACCAGAATGAAGAATGGGATGGAACTCACAATGGTATACAATGCGAACAAGATGTGTATGTTTGGTCAGTGAATGGCGAGTACACAAACAACGATTTGTTTGCCTTTAGAGGGACAGTAACATTGCAAAGATAGCAATTTATATAAAGAGCTTTTTTTTGTTGAGATTCCCGGTTTGTCGTCATGGCAGACCGGGTTTTTCTTTCTACATTAAAAATCCATTTTGATTTTCAATAGGCTTAGGAATATTGGTGTCATTTATCATTTCACGAATATCAATTTCAATGCCTTTGGCAATAGATGTAATGGGCACGTCGTTATATGTTCCTTCAAATGGGTTCTCAGAATAATCTCCTATTTTCTCCATCAAGAAGAATATCCAGGTGATTAGGGCTGAAAATGGAATGGTCATCCAAGCCATCCAAGATTCTTCTTGAGCAAATGTATTTAGGAGTCCAAATGGCAATAAGATACAGAACACAAGAGTTGTCCATAAGGCAGTTGAAGCGTATTGGCGAGGGAAGGGGAAATTTTTAATTCGCTCACTTTTTCCCTGATCATTGTATAATTCAGAAATTAAACGTTGAAATTCCATATGTCTGAAATCGTCGAAACAGTCGTCGTCGCGCAGAGTTTGCAACGATTCACTTTGTAAGGCCAAAATTTGAGTGGCCATATTGGATTTCTTGAGAACAGAACTTATTTCTTCTTCGGTAAGAAACTCCGGTGAATTCGTGTTCGATTTTTGAAAGTAATCTTCGCAAATGGTTGGAATGTATAAACCTTTAACTCGTCTGAAAACATGTTCCCATTCTTTGCTAAGGCGCATTTGATAACGCAAGGCAGTTAACCAAGCCACATGACGGTGAATAAGAATGCGTTTTATTTGAGCTGTTTTATTTGGGTCTTCAGTTTGAACAAAAGAAACAACTGCTGCTGCAAACGAACGGCTATTGTTGACAATACTACCCCAGATTTTACGAGCTTCCCAAGAAGTTCTGTCATACGAACTGTTGTTTTTAAATCCGAGATAAAAAGCTGCTGCAATTCCGAGAATGCCCCAATTGGCTGCCACGGTAAAGCAATTTCTGTCGAAAAGAAAAACGTGCAAAGCAGTAATGGGAAGCGAATAAAAGGGCTCCGTAAAAAAAATGGCTTCTTCGACCAATTGAAAGTCATCCAAAACCCGTAGTTTCTATGCGTATACATATGATTGTTAAAAGTGATTCAAATGTAATCGCATCGAATCCAAACTTCAAAAATAGTGGCATAAAGATGCATGAAGTCTCTGAGAATGAGACCTTAAATTTATTGAATTGGAGAGATCTAGTGTGATCTTTGAGCCATTCGCGTGTCAAGAGCAATTGCTACAACATGATCAAGTTGACGAATGGGGTAGCGCATTGGCTGATTGTCGACTAATGAATAAACATCATCTGAAGCAGTTAGTTTAAGTACTTCCAAAGTATAGTCATCAGGAACTTCATCTGGTTCACAATTGTAACTTAAGATGGTGTCATTAAATCTGTCGTACTGTTCTTTAGGAACTGCAAAAGAAGATGGTCATGATTAACATCACGCATGTAGACGTAATGTGATTTGTCGCAGTGTAAAATATGGTACATAGTGTTTTAGTTGTTTACACAAAACTACAGATTAAAATAATATTTTCAAATTATTATTTTTTAGAAATATTGACTATTGACGAAGATAAATAAACTTAAACAAAAATCGTTGATTTGCGATAAAAAGGACTTGATTAAAAAATTCATAAAGGTTCAAAGGTGGATTAAATCTTATCCTTTATTTTTCTTTGACTGCCCCAAAAGATAGCTGCTCCACCTGTGAAGAACATGATTAAGCTATAAACGGCAGGAGCAATTGCAAAAGATGCCGTTCCTAAGAGCACAACAGCAATGGTAATTGCTAAAGTACCGTTTTGAATGCCTGATTCTATAGAAATTGAAATAGCTTGTTTGTCTGATATCTTAAAAAGTTTAGAACTGATAAATCCTATTGCCATAGATCCAATGTTGAGCAGAAATGCTGCTATTCCAGCTTGTTGAAAGTAGGAGAGAAAGTTGTCTTTTTCTTTTAGTACAATGCCAAGAATTACAAGCACAATAACTATTGCAGAGGCTTTACGAACAGGCTTTTCCATTTTAATAGCAAATTTTTCATTTCGCTTGCGAATTAGCATTCCAATTGACACAGGAATAACTGTAATAATCAATATTTGAGCAATTGTTTTAGGAATATCCAATTGAAGAGGTATTTCGTTGTTGTTGAAATGTAAGAGAGCAAAATTAACAACAAACGGAATTGTAAATATGGTGATTAAACTGCTAACTGCAGTTAAAGTAACTGAAAGGGCAATATCACCTTTGGCCAGTAGGGTTATTAAATTTGATGTTGGTCCACCAGGACATGCTGCAAGTATCATAATACCAACTGCAATTTCAGGTGGTAAACTCAATGACCGTGCTAAAACAAACCCAAGCAAAGGGAGTAATACGAGTTGATTCACAAGGCCAATAAAAACGGCTTTCGGGAATTTTATAATGCGTTTGAAATCTTCAAGTAATAGCGATAAGCCCATTCCCAGCATAATAATAATTAAGGCGATGGCTAAAATTGCGGTCGATACATTATCCATAAGTCAATTCTTTAAAGAACAAACATAAAGATTTTTTAATAAATGGGATATAAATAAAGAGTCAAGTTGGATTATTGTCTCCAATTAGATTTCAGCAAACCATAAAGTTTTGAATCTTCAAACTTTCCTTTGTTGTTGTAATTTTCTTTAGAAAAACCCTCGTATTCAAATTTGTTTTTTAGTAAAAGTTTTTCAGAAGCAGGGTTTGAAGTTCCCACCATTGCTTCAATTCTATGAAGGCCCATTTCTTCAAATCCGTATTTTAGAAGAATTGGAATTATTTCAGACATATAGCCTTTACCCCAGTTGTTTTCATCGCGCAATGCATATCCAATTTCTGCCCTATGATGTTTCAAATGCCAAGTGTGAAATCCACAATCACCAAGTAATTTATTATCAAATTTGTCAAGAATGTAGAAGTAGATTGAAGACATTTTGTATGTACTTACTCCTTTTGATATATTTTCTTTTTCTTTAGCAATATCATCATCTGATTCCAAATAAAAGAAATCTCTAAGCTCTTGATCGGTCCAATTTTCAAAACAATGTGTTAATAGTTCTGCACTTGTACCCTTTAAAATGAAATTTTTTGTGTGAAGGATAATCGGTTCTAGGTTCATTCTGCGCGCAATTTAAGATTTCTTATTTATTTTAGTTCATTATCTTCGCACCCCTTGTTTAAAAAGTTAAATACATACACTCAATTTTTCAAAACCATTGCGAAATTAGCTATACCAATTACAATAGGTCAATTGGGTTTAGTGTTAATGGGATTTGCTGATATTGTAATGTTGGGACGTTATGATACCTTAGCAATGAGTGCAGCAGGTGTTGGGAATGCAGTCTTTTTTTTATTTGCGTTAATAGGTATTGGAACACAATATGCAACAAGTACCCTAATTTCAATTGCGGATGGAGAAGGGAAATCTCAGCAATCAATACCAATATATAAATCATCACTTTGGGTAACATTTGTTTTAAGTGCTGTTTTGATGTTGGTAAATGTGTTCTTCTATTACAACTTTGATGTTTTCGGTCAAACACCAGACTTAACAAAAAGCGCCAAAGAGTATTTATGGATAATTAATTTCTCAGTTCCTGCCTTACTTTTGTTTAATTGTGGAAAGCAAGTATTAGATGGATTAGGAAAGCCAAATCAATCGATGATCGTTACATTTATTGGCTTGATTTTGAATGTGATTTTAAATGACTTGTTTATTTATGGGCATGGTGGTTTTCCTGAAATGGGTTTGGCTGGAGCTGCATGGGCTTCGCTAAGCTCGAGGTATCTGATGGCCTTATTGATGCTTTTATGGGTGCAATTTCACCCTATCATCATTCATCTTAAAACCAAGTCGATCGAGGCTAAGTCTTATTTTATTAACATACTAAAGATTGGTTTGCCCATTGGTTTTACTTACTTTTTTGAAATTGCAGCATTTTCGTATGCTTTGATACTTGCAGGGCGAATATCTGAATTGCATTCAGGTGCACATCAGATTGCAATTAATTTAGCTTCTATCACTTACATGTTTGTGATGGGTATCTCAGCAGCATGCAATATTGTTGTAGGCAACCATTATGGAGCAAAAGACCAAAAAGGAGTTCGCCGATCTGGATTTGCAGCTATTTTATTAACCATTGCCATTGAAGGCTTTTTCGCAATAATATTTTTAATATTTAATAAAGATTTACCACTCATATACACAGTAGACCCTATTTTGCTTGAAATAACACCTATGTTATTGGTTTTATCAGCCTTTTTTCAAGTTAGTGATGGCTTGCAAGCCGTTGCTGCCGGTGCATTGCGAGGAATTAAAGACACAAAAGTGACAGGTATAATTGCATTTGTTTCTTATTGGTTAATTATGATGCCAGGTGCATATTTCTTATGTTTTAATTTAGAAATGGGAATTAATGGAATCTGGTTATCGTTTATTATTGGTTTAAGCTTTGCCGCAATATTGCTTTTGTATCGATTTAACACAAAGACAAAACTAGGGCGATTAAAATTTGATGAAACGGATCCTATGCATTCAATGGTTGATATTTAGTACTTTTGTGTCATTAAAGTGAACATGTTATTTTATAATTACAATAAATTCTGGAATTACAAACGAATTGCTGTTTTATTCCTAGGAATATTTCTTGTTAATCCACCGGCAAACGCACAACTCAAGGATCCTGGTTTGTCAATTTCAGTAGAACCTAGCTATGGAAATCGAATTCTGATATTCAAAACTGACGTATCTCAAGCTTATAAAGATTCTTTAAACAAGGCAGATCACGGTAGACTAGCATTAGGGGCAAATTTGATGGTTTCATTTAGCACTCGTAAAGATTATAGAGTATATACAGGTATTCAATTTCACAATTTTGGATTTACAAGAAAGAAGGAAAATTTGAAATTTTTAGATACAATTCACCCCCAGATAGGACGCGTAAATGATTTGTCTCAAACCGGTGGGGCTTATGTCGATTTCCATTATCGATATTATTACTTGTCCGTACCATTGCTGTTTTCAAAGAAGATTAGTGGTAAAAGTCTTAAGAACACCAGTATCCATTGGATGTATGGAGGTTCTGCATCAGTTCTTATTAAACATGACATATTTGCTAAGTTTCACGGTTTTTCAACGCGAGGAGGAAAGAAAGAATATATTTTGGATAACAGTTCGGGTCAACCTGAGCGAATAAATGTTAATTTGCAAACAGGATTGCGAATTGAAAACGCATTGTATGGTGATGAAACTTTCGTGTATTTGCAACCAGAGATACTTTTACCTGTTTTGAACGCCAATGGAAGCAAAGAAAGGCATCGCTTGTGGACATTAGGAATACAAGTTGGCATTTATTATCAACCAGATCAAAAAAAAGATAGATGAGAGTTGTAATTCAACGAGTTAGCAGGGCAAGTATTCATATTAATAAAGAACTGCACTCAAGTATTGGCAAAGGTTTGCTTGTATTACTCGGAATTGAAGCAGAAGATGAACTTAGCGATGTTGAATACCTTTGTAAGAAAATAGCAGGCTTGAGAATTTTTTCAGATGATGAAGGGAAAATGAATCTATCCTTAAAGGATATTCAAGGAGATTGCCTTTTAGTGAGTCAGTTTACTTTATTTGCAAATACTTCAAAGGGAAATCGTCCTTCATTCATACAAGCAGCAAGACCTGAAATAGCTGTCCCTTTGTATGAGGCTTGCATTCAAAACTTAAACGAACATCTTGATAGAAAAATTCAAACAGGAGAGTTTGGAGCCGATATGCAAATTGAATTGATTAACGATGGTCCCGTGACACTTTTAATTGATAGTAAGGCAAAGAATTAACTAAATAAAAACCTAAAATTATTGTTTTTTTAATATTGTTTTTTTCTGTTAAAATCCTTCTATACTCCTTTATAGATAAGACATAACAATGTTTGAGTATGGTTTTTATTTCCTTTTAAAAATTATTACCTTTGCCGCACTATGATGATACAAGTTTAAATCTAAAATTCACAATGTAAAGGTCGCATACTGAATTGAATTACATTGGAAGTTTAACTGTCGATCCAGATTTATTAGATGCCGCTAACATGATTGAAAACGAGAAAATTCTAATTGTTAATAACACGAATGGTGAACGTCTTGAAACATACATAATCGTTGGTGAGAGAGGGTCTGGCGTGATTGGACTAAATGGTGCAGCAGCTCGAAAAGGAATGCTGGGAGATGAATTAATTATTATTAGCTTTGCAAGCATGCCATTTGAGGAAGCCAAAACGTTTAAACCGTGGTTGGTATTCCCCAATGCAAATAACAAATTGTAATTTTGAAAAAGAAAGAAATAATTAAGTATCTTATATTTGCTTTATTAGGTGGTTTAATTATTTATTTCATTCAAAGGAATTTTACATTCGAAGAGTTTCTAAAAAATCTGAAGCTCGCCAAAATACCATACGTTATTCTGTCAGTCTCAGTGGGGGTTCTTGCTGTTTTTATTCGAGCAATGCGTTGGCGTTTGCTGCTTGAACCTCTTGGTTTCAAGACAAGTTTGAGTAATGCATATCACGCTACCATGAGTGGCTATTTAGTTAATTTAGGTATTCCGCGTTCTGGTGAGGTATCGCGCTGTGCTATGTTCTCTAAAACAGATAAAGTTCCATTGAACGTCTTAGTCGGTACAGTGCTTAGTGAACGTGTACTTGATTTAGTAATGCTATTATTGGTCGTTTTTGGTGCAGTTGCAATTCAATTTGATTTGCTTTACAATTATATTTATGAGAATCTCATCGTTAAAATTCAAGAGAATGTATTCTTGCTTTCTATTGTTGTAGTGTTAATGTTGGCAGGCTTAGTCGTTGTATTTCGAGCAAAGAAAATATTCAAAGCTGATAGTGGAATTGGAAAGTTATTTATTGGTTTTTTTGAAGGAATTAAAAGCATTTTTACTTTGGATAAACCATTTCTTTTTATTCTCTATACGTTTGGTATTTGGGTGTGTTATTGGTTAATGACATACACTATAATTTTAGCATTTGATTTTTCAGAGCATTTGGGTGTTGCAGGGGGACTTTCAACATTGGTGTTTAGTACACTTGGAGTTATTGTTCCAGCACCGGCTGGAAGTGCCACAATTGGCACTATATATTTAGGTTTGAATGAGATTTACAATCTTAGCATCGATCAAGCAAAAGCGATAGGATTGGTGATGTTTTCAAGTAATGTCATCATGATTATCTTATCTGGTACTATATCATATATAATAATGGCGAAACGCACAAAGGTATAATGAGTAAACATGCAGATATCTCGAGAAAAATCATGTCTCTTACAGAGCTAAGCTCTGCTGTTAATGCTGATAAATCAAATGGTCTAACACTTGTATTCACAAATGGATGTTTTGATATTTTGCACAAAGGTCATGTCGATTATTTAGCGAAAGCGGCTGATAAAGGAGATAAGCTTATTGTGGCAGTGAATACAGATGATTCAGTTAAGCGCCTAGGAAAATCTAGTTCTCGACCTATACAGGATGAAAATGCAAGAGCATTCTTAATTGCTGCCTTAGAAAGCGTTGATTATGTTATTTTATTCAATGAAGATACGCCATTGAAATTGATACAAACTTTACTACCAGATGTTTTGGTGAAGGGGTCTGATTACAAACCTGAATCAATAGTTGGCTTTGATACTGTAGTAAGAAATGGTGGAACAGTTGAAACTATAGATTTCATTCCAGGCTATTCAACAACTCTTATTGAAAAGAAAATTAAAAATTCTTAATTCTAGCCTTTTAAATCCGCATCACAGCTCCAAATTGTATGATAGACTTAGCTATTCCAAGCTCCGTGTATACACCAAGATTATCGTCTATAAAATATCTAAAACCAAAGGTGGATTCTAATCCTAAGGCGGTGTTATAAGGCAATTTGATGTCTACATCATCAGGATATTCAGATTCAACGATAAACTTACCTGTTCTGTAGCCGATACCAATTCCAAAGTAAACATCAAGCTTGTCGTTTTTCTCAGGGTTAATCAAATGAAAGTTTACTCGAGCATTAAATGCCGTGTTGTTATTGCTCACCTTTACATGATTGGTCACAATTTGACCCAAAGATGTATCCAATACGTCTTTGTTATACTTGATGGAATATGTCATGTGGTTTATACTTAAACCTACCCCCAACCAGGGTTTAATACGGTTTTCATATTTCAAGTGAAGAGGACCAGTACCAGTGGATTCAAACTTGTTTTCAGTATCTAAATAATTCAATGCCATACGGGGAAGATTTGGAAATCCATACCCAGCACTGATGTAATGAGAAATGTCTTGTGCAGAGCAATTAATTAGAAATGAAATGGAAAATAATATGCTTAAACAGTATTGTCTAATCTTCATGTTTCAATTATACGGATTAAAATTAATTCTATCACCTACGCCGTATTCGATTATCGCATTGTCATTCCAAGCTAAATTGCCATTTACCCAAGTTTTATTAATTCTATACTTAAAAGTATGACCTTCAAAAGGGCTCCAAGCACAGCGGTATAACAAATTACTTTTCTCCACTTTTTGCTCTTGTTTTTCTATCAAAACCAAATCGGCATGGTAACCTTCACGAATATAACCTCTGTTTTTTACTCTAAATAATATTGCAGGATTGTGACACATTTTTGTAACAACTTGTTCTAAACTGATTTTACCATCATCGTAAAAATCAAACATTGCTTGAATACTGTGCTGAACAAGAGGTCCGCCAGAAGGGGCTTGAAAGTAAAGTTTACTTTTTTCTTCAATTGTGTGTGGAGCGTGGTCAGTGGCAATTACATCAATTCTACCTTCCAACAAAGCCTTCCAGATTCCTTCTCGGTCTTTTTCTGTTTTAACAGCCGGGTTCCATTTTATCCAATTGCCTTTATCTTCATAATCTTTGTCACTAAACCAAAGGTGATGTATACAAGCTTCTGCTGTGATTTTCTTTTTATCCAAAGGCAAAATCTCAAATTGTTCTGCTTCTTTTGCTGTTGAAATATGTAAGATATGTAAGCGAGTGCCGTGTTTTTTAGCCAAGCCAATTGCCATACTGCTACTCAAGTAACAAGCTTCTTCACTTCGAATCAAAGGATGCTGAAATGGCTTTAAATTTTCCTCACCAAACTCTGCTTTGAATGATTCCATATTGCGTCGAATAGTGGCCTCATCCTCACAATGAGTGGCAATTATTGAATTGAAATTGGCGAAAATGCGTTCCAAAGTATTGGCGTCATCCACTAGCATTTTTCCAGTACTACTTCCCATAAATATCTTTAGTCCGCAAATGGTTTTAGGGTTCGTGCGCATAACTTCGTCATAATTGTCGTTGGTGGTACCCATGAAAAATGAATAATTCGCTAAAGAGTTTTTTGATGCGATTTGATATTTCTGTTCCAGCAATTCTTGAGTGACAGCTTGTGGATTAGTGTTTAGCGTTTAAAAAACAGTAACACCGCCAGCAACTGCCAGCACGACTTTCAATCTGGATATTGCCTGCTGGGTTAATCTAGTTCTAATGGACTTGATCATCAATTGCACCTGGCTAAACATGCCATCTTGCTTCAGTATTTCCGCTTTGTCATCTGAAATGTTGTGTCTATGCGTTCGATACGACCTGATTTAATTAATACATCGCCAGTAAAGATTTTACCTTCGTTAATAATTTGAGCTTGCTTAATTAAAGTAGACTTCATGTTGCAAATGTAGTAAATTGAACGAAATAAAGTCTGTAACTTGTATGTATTTGCTGACTTGAAATAATTAGCTTTAATTTACAGACTCTAATATGTTATATGAACACAGATCATAAAAACATTTATAAATTATTTGTTTTGTCAATAGCAATTAAACTAGCTATTCCATTGCTTGCTTGGATTTTGTGTCATTTTGAATGGATAGAAACAAATTATTGTAATTTCACATTCTTAAACGTCTATTCAAATTCAGATTCAGGTTGGTACCACAATATTGCAAATGGCTGGTACGACGATATATCATTAGACGTTAGGTCAAGCTGGTCGAATCCCAATTTGCATTTATATTTCCCTTATATCCAGCCTTAATTCGAGGTATAATGTTCTTAGGTGGACTTTCATTTATGCCTCATCTTTTTTGTTGAGAATATAGTAATTTGTATTTCCTTGTTTTCTTTGCTTATAAATATTCATATGTTTATCTGAAGAACATGCCCAGACATTTAAAGTCTTGGTCTTAATTCTTTGTTCCATTTTCTCTTCATTTATATTTAATATACACCAAACTCTTTATTTAACCTTGATAATTGGCGGTTTCATTTTATTACTAAAAGAAGTACGCTCCATTTGCTTTGATTGCTGCCAGTATTATTTGTATTGTCGAGACCCAATGGCATTTTCATGATGATACCATTTGGCCTATATATGTTGGAATTAGATTCCGATTTAAAATGGGCGTCCGCTTCTTAAAGCATTCAAAACACCAAGGTATTCTCTATTTTTATTGGTAATGCCTTTAGTTTTGTGTATGGATGTGGTACAATACTATTTAATCGCTTATTGGAATTTTGCATCCTTAAATGCCCAATCTGGATGGAATAAAAAATATATTCTTTGCTTGCTTTATTTCGTAATGGATTTTGGCAAAACAATTCAGTTCAGTGTATTGTATTATTATAATGATAATTGCCATTTTGCATTTCAAGCGTTGGCCAATGAGTTTTAATGTATTGGTCTGGATAGGATTGCTTTTGCCATTGTCTGCGGGATCAGTTATAAGCTTCACGCGCTATTCTTCTTCATTGTTTCCGTATTTTACAATTTTGGGTAAAGTAAAATCTAAAAAGTTGTTCTATGGATTAGTGGTTCTTTTCTCCATCTTTTCTGTGGTCGTGGTTAAATGGTGGGTTGAGGACAATAGCCTCATGTTTTAAGTGTTAGCTGTTGTTATCTTTTTTAATGCTTTCTTAAGATATACGAATATTGACAGAATGTATTGAAAATCTCATTGGAATTCTTTCTTTATATCTTGCCAAATCATCCAAACATTTAACTAAATTCGCAGGCTTAATATGAATCAGGAAGAACTGTTTAAAAATATCATTTCCCATAGCAAAGAATATGGGTTTATATTTCAGTCTATCAAACAAAATCTATGACGGTCTAGGTACCGTTTATGATTACGGCCAAATGGGTGCAGAACTCAAAGAACCTCAAGGAGGATTATTGGTGGAAAAGCATGGTTCAAATACATCCAAATATTGTTGGAATGCGCGATTCTTCAATCTTTATGCATCCTAAACAAGCAAGTGGTCATGTTGATGCATTCAATGATCCTCTATAAATTGATAATAGACAGTAAAAAGAGATATAGAGCCGACGTTTTAATCGAAGACTATATATCAAAAATTAAAGCTAAAGCGGATAAAGAGGTTGAGAAGGCGGCAAAACGTTTTGGAGCAGAGTTTGACGAAGTGATGTTTCGCCAAACCAATCCAAGGGTATTGGAAAATATAAAAAAGGCAGAAGGAGTGGAAGCTCGATTTAAACTTGCTTTAGAAGAGAATAATCCTAGCGAAATTAAACGAATAATTATTGACGCCGAAATAGCATGTCCCATCTCAGGAACCAAGAATGGACGGATGTTAGACAATTCAATTTAATGTTACTTTTAAATGGGTTCATTGTCTGAAGACCTGCTTTATTTATTTACGACCAGAAACGGCTCAAGGTATATTTGTTAATTATTTAAATGTTCAGAGATCGGGAGCCGACTAAAATTCCGTTTGGAATAGCTCAAACAGGAAAGGCATTTCAAATGAAATTATTGCAGACAGTTTATTTTTAGAATGCGAGAATTTGAACAAATGGAAATACAATATTTTGTAAAGCCTGGAACGGAAATGCAGTGGTATTTGCATTGGAAGGAAGAACGCATAGTGGCATTATTCATATGGAGTTTTGACCACAAATACCAGTTCACGACCACGATAAAATAGCACACTATGCCAATGCCGCAAGCGATATCGAGTTTGGTACCACTTTGATTCAAAGAATTAGAAGGTATACACAGCCATTATGATTTTGATTTAAAAACTTCCGAAGATTTAGTGGTAAAAAAATACAATGTTACCGATTCGAAGATAATGGCAACTTCTGTACTATCGTTGAAACTTCAATTGGATTGGATCACTTATTCTTGGCAGTCTTGTCCGAAGCCTATAAGAAAGGTTTGGAAATGGCATTCGTTAATGTTAAAATTGCTTTTGCTTCGCAACGCCAATTAAGGCATCAATCTTACCATTGGTTAACAAAGATGGTTTGAAAAAGCTTTAGAAATTGTCAACGCGAAGAATTTGATGCCAATGTTGCAACAAAAACTAAGGATGCAATTGGAAACATGAGTACCGTCGCAACGATGCAATAGGTACTCCATTTTGCTGTCACTATGTTGATTATGAAACCAAGAAGGCACAACTAGTTACCATTCGAAATAGAGATGCCATGGCTCAGAACGTATATCGATTGATCAATTGAGACCTCTATTGAATTCAACTGTTTCGCTTGCATCTCTATTAGAGAGTACAAGTAAAATCTAAGGCATCCTTTTTCATCTAATTGTGAATATTTCCTTTTGTATTTAAAGGAATAAGAGTGCTTCTTTGTTTGCGAAAATCATACAATGACAGCCCAGACTCAAAGTGTTTTAGCCGATTTTATGTATCCCGATTTAATTGAGGCGGGTTGCGTGCTAAACCGGAGCAAGGGGATGCTTAGCAGGACCAGTTTCGGCTGCAGCTGTAATTATCCCGAAAGGTGTCCAAATCTTAGGATTAAATGATTCCAAACAACTTACCGAATCAAAGCGCGAATATTTGCGACATGAAATAGAGGAGAAATGTATTTGGAGAGTGGTTATGTTGGAACAAAGGTGATTGATAAAGTATTACTAAATGCTTCCATCAAAGCCATGCAAATGGCATTAGAAAAAATTAGATTCAAGAAATTTGAACATATTTTAGTGGATAGCAATCGTTTTAAACCTTTCAAGATATAAAATACACCATATTAAAGAGCGATGGTAAATACAAAAGCATAGCGGCTGCTTCTATTTTAGCTAAAACTCATCGCGATGAATACATGTTAAAACTTTCCTAAAAAGTTCCCTCAATATATACCTGTGGCAAAAAACAGGGTATCCTACCAGGACCATCATAAGCTATTGAGGAGTTTGGCAGTAACAAACATCACCGAAAGACATTCCGTCTTTTACCAACAATCAGTTATTGCTGTTTGAAAAATAAGTTTGATTAGAAAATCATGGTTATACCACCGATAATATTAAATCCATACACTGGATAATTATACCATCTCTGATATCTTGAAGACAACATGTTATTGGCTTGAACAAAAGCAGATAATTTCTTTTTAAATCTATAGTCAATACCAGCTGATAAATCGTAAAAGGCTTCGATTGAACTATTGCTGTAATTCGAGCCTCTGCCAGTTCTTTGTTTCTGAACACCCATTGCAATGATATCAATATACGGATAGATTTTGTTTTTAATATTAAACTGCATGTTCAGTTTACCATCAATATTAGGGAGTTGCCAAGGATAAGGTTCTGCTGTTACTTCGTAGTTGTAGAAATTTCCTAAGACACCAATTCGAACTTTTTCACTAAAGCTATAATTAAATGCAGTTGTAAATTTAAGTACACTTACTTGTCTATATAAGATTGAAAATGAATTCAAACTATCACCATTGCTTATATATAAAGGCATGTTTGAAACATCTGAATAACCAATTTCAAAAACAGCATCGGCGCTTGAGCCAATTTTGGCGTTTAGTCCTAAGAAAGTAGAAACGTTTTCGTAACGGTTTAACAAACTGTACTGTGTGGTGTAAGGGTTTGTGTTAACGATATTTCTCAAACTTTGTTTTTGGTATCTACCATCAATTCCAGCGTATAGATTTGCAACCCCCTCGACAATTGGGTAGGTAGCTTTAATAACTGGATTGATAAAAGGTGTAATTGTGTCACCTCCTTTAAAGAACAGGGTAGTATTAAAACCAACGGATAAAATTAAACCGTCGTAAACAAAATCAAATCTAGGGTCAAATTGAATAAAGAAACGCTTGATTGTTTTTAATGTGTCGAAATCAAAAATATTGTAATCCACTCCTAATACTGTGCTAATTTGAGCGTCCTTCATTTCGCCTGTATTCCTCAGTTTTTTATATAATTTTGAACTTAATGCGTATTGGTTTTCGGTTGCTTTTCCTACTCGGTAATTATAAAAGTTAAATTGAGTTCTGTGTTTTAACTTTTTGCTGTTGCTGGAAGTGCTATTAAAATAAGCTCTAGCATCAAATGAATTAATGGTTCTTCCAAGGTTATCTTTGCTGGCTTCAAGATTAGTGTCTAAAGTATTGTATCCATAGAAGTTAAATCTATTTTGATTGTAATTTAAATCAACCCCAACTTCACCAATTTCGGTAAAAGTGTTGGCATAACCTTTAAAGTTATGGGTTGTAAAATCTGCGAATGAATTGTTTAAATCTGAATTGCTCTGAAGGAATCGGTAATGCGCACCGTAGCTGTATTTCGTGTTCTGTTTGTTGTTTAAATATATTTCGGCTAATGGTGTTCTGATGTTTCCATATCCGAGTTTAACAAAACTATTTGGATAAACATTTTCATCCTTTACGTTTAAGTCCAAAACTGGAATAGGGTTCACGATCTTTTCGGTAGTGACTTGAAAAGGTGTTATTTTATAAGTGAAACTAACAGGTTTAATAGCTGGTTTATCAAGAACTGGGACAGATTCAATCTTTTGAACATCCAAGAATTTTGGTTTGTAAACATTCTCAAGTACCACCGAGCGATTGGTGACAGTATCTTTTCCGTTTTGAGCGAAAATAGAAAACGAGACTATACTTAGAATTAAGGTTAGGGAAATGCGTTGCATATTATCTCTACAAATAACGCAATAATTGCACATCTATTGCGACAAAATGTATCCACAGATTGTATACTTTTGTAGTGATGAAAAAACAAGAAGGCATTATTCGCTGCAGTTGGTGTTTAAAAGACGATTTATATATGGATTACCACGACAATGAATGGGGTAAACCTTCATACGACGATAGACATTTGTTTGAGATGTTGGTATTAGAATCGTTTCAGGCAGGATTAAGTTGGTATACAATACTTGCAAAGCGCGAAAACTTTAGGGAGGCATTTAATCAATTCGATCCAGAACTCATTTCGAAATATGGAGAAAATAAAGTGGAGGAGTTGATGCAAAATGCAGGAATTATTCGCAACCGATTAAAAATTTTAGCCACTATAAATAATGCAAAAGTGTTTTTACGATTGCAAAACGAGTATGGTCAATTTTCGAAGTACATTTGGAAATTTACGGATTACAAAGTCATCGATAGGAATCCTAAAACGATGAAGGATGTACCTGCAATAACAGTTATTAGTGATGAAATGTCTAAAGACATGAAGAAGCAAGGGTTTAAGTTTATGGGCTCTACAGTGTGTTATGCAAATATGCAAAGTATTGGCATGGTAAATGACCATATCACGATTGTATTTGCAGAAAACAAGACAAAATGACCACTAATCAGTTGAATATCTTGCCAAATAAGACAAAATGGCTGATTATTTTGCTTGGAATTGGATTTGAAGTAAGGCTAGTAAATAAAAAATCAAATATTATGGTACTAGTAAAATCAAAACCCGAGTCATTTGTAACAGATCGTTACTTTCCACAATCGTTTCATTCACTTTTCAATTCGTTTTTTGACGAGTCGAATGTAAAAGACAGTAAATTTAAGTTTATGCCAACTGCAGAAATTGTAGAGCATGAAAAAGAAATAGAATTAAAGCTTGCCTTACCAGGTATTAAGAAGGAAGATGTTCATATTTCTTTAGATGGAGAACATTTAACTATTCAAGGCGAGAGAAAAGAGGTGTCAAAAAGTGAACATTCAAAGACAATAAAGTCTGAAATTTCTTATGGTGCTTTTAGTAGAAGTTTTCTCGTTGGAAAAGTTGATTCATCGAAGATTGAAGCTACTTTTGAAGATGGAGTCTTGAGTATAAGTGTTCCAAAGGAAGAAGAAGCAAAAGCTTCTATGATACAGATTAAATAGTTTTTCATAGTTTAATATATAGTGTAGATGTGTTAAGATCTGCCTGGAGCAAGGTTTCCATTTTGTTTCAGGCAGATTTTTATTTGCAAACAGCTTTTATTTGGAGCAAGAAAGATTGAATTAAAACACAGGAAATCAAACAAAAACATTTATTTTTTTAATGCTTATATATACCTATCTTTGTTGCATACTTTGAGATTTTTACTCAAGGTCGAATAATTTTATAGACAAATGAACATTTACGTAGGTAATCTTAGCTTCAGAGCGAGCGAGCAAGATGTACAAGACCTTTTCGCCCAACATGGTGAAGTTAGCTCAGCAAGAATCATTAAAGACAAATTCACTGGCCGTTCACGCGGATTCGCCATTGTAGAAATGAATGACGATTCATCAGCCAATGCAGCTATCGCTGCTTTACATGAAAAAGAATTCATGGAAAGAAACCTTGTAGTTAATGAAGCCAGACCAAGAGAAAACAATGGTGGTGGTGGAAACTTTAACAGAGGTGGTGGAAACGATAGAAGATATTAATTTTTAAATTTCCTAAACATTAAAAGCACGGCAATCGCCGTGCTTTTTTATTGTGATAGCAAGGGGTCTAGATGTTTTTGTACACGACTCAAAAAATGTTGATTAATTTGAGTTTTTATTGAATAAAAAACCTTACTTTTGCAGCAAATTTTAAAACCTTAAATATTCAATGGCAAATACCGGAAAAATATCTCAAGTCATCGGACCTGTAGTAGACGTCAATTTTAGTGAAGAAGGATCCGTTCTTCCAAACATTCTTGATGCATTAAGCGTAAACAAACCTGATGGCACAGTTGTCGTCCTAGAAGTACAACAACACTTGGGTGAAAAAACAGTTAGAACAATTGCAATGGATAGCACTGACGGCTTAGTTCGCGGTACTAGTGTAACAGATTCAGGTATGCCTATTTCAATGCCAATAGGTGATGAAATTAAAGGTCGTTTGATGAATGTTGTCGGTGAAGCCATCGATGGAATTAGTGTTTTAGATAAAAAAGAAAGCAGACCAATTCACGCTGACGCGCCAGTTTTTGAAAATTTATCTACTAGTGCTGAACCTTTGTACACTGGTATTAAAGTAATCGACCTTTTAGAGCCTTATGCTAAAGGAGGAAAAATTGGTTTATTTGGTGGTGCAGGTGTGGGTAAAACGGTTTTGATTATGGAATTAATCAACAACATCGCAAAAGCATACGAAGGTATGTCGGTTTTTGCTGGAGTGGGTGAACGTACCCGTGAAGGTAATGACTTATTGCGTGAGATGATTGAATCTGGTGTAATAAAATACGGTGAAGAATTCGCCAAAACGATGGAAGAAGGTGCTTGGGACTTAGATAAAGTAGACAAAGAAGCATTGAAGAATTCACAAGCTACTCTGGTTTTTGGACAAATGAATGAGCCT
>JAWKNQ010000026.1:0-31797 GCA_041391605.1 Bacteroidia bacterium | reverse complement strand
CTTGGGGCTCGATTAAAACCTTTTATGTAGAAGAGATACCTAAGATTCTTTATTTCTGCCGCAAAGAATTATTGATTTCATTTTTAGTACTTGTCCTCACTGTAGGAATTGGAATTTTCTCTTCAGCTCAAGATGAAGGGTTTGCCCGTTCGATTTTAGGTGACGAATATGTAAATATGACGCTCGAAAACATTAAGAAAGGTGACCCAATGGGCGTTTATAAGCAATCTGGACAATTGGAAATGTTTGTGGCTATAGCTATAAATAATTTGAAGGTTTCTTTAATTGTCTTTTTATTCGGATTGTTTGCATCTTATGGGGCATTGGTTGTAATGGCTAGAAATGGAATCATGCTCGGCGTGTTTATCTATTTCTTTTATTCGCGAAATCTGAGTTCTGAATTTAATTTGACGGTCTGGATGCACGGTACAATTGAGATTTTAACATTAGTCATTGAAACTGTTGCAGGTATGTTATTGGGTAGGGGATTGGTGTATCCAGGAACCTTAAGTCGACTGAAAGCCTTTAGTATTTGGGGTAAAAGAGGTGCCATGTTGTTTCTATCAACAGTTCCTTTTATTATCCTAGCTGCCTTTATAGAATCCTTTCTGACACGTCACACTGAATTGCCTGATGTAATTCGACTTGTGGTGATTTTACTTTCATTGGGGTTAATGGTATTTTATTTCGTCGCTTATCCATTATCGAAATTCAAAAAAGCTGAAGATCTTGATTTGGGCATGCCTGACCTCAACCCAGAAACAGAACTCGAATTTAAACCAAAAACCATTTACAGCAATGGTCAAGTGTTTTTAAAAACCATACAACTATTCGGGTTGAAGTTCTCTAATATCATGAGGTTTACCTTTTTGGTGAGTTTGCTTTATATCGTTGCTATTGCAAGTATTAGCTTTAATGCTACCATAGCTTCTTTCGAACTCTTAGATATTGATTTTGGTGAAATAGTAGTGCGAGTGCTTAGTTCAGACATTAATAAATTTATTGAAATGTACACAAATTTAGGCTTACTTTTCAATCCAAATAGCAGCTTTGTTTTGTATTTTATTTCCAGTTTTTGGATGGCGGGATTAGCATATTATGCTATGTTTATCTTTAGTAAGTCAGTTCCAGACTCCAAGTTCATAACACGCAATGGAATTCGCAATGCATTGATTTGCTCTTTTGTGTTAAACTCATTTTTATTAACCGAGATGGGTCTTTTTACGTTTCTTTATATCCTACTTTCACCCTTGTGTATTATCACAATGGTAAAATTCAGTTTTAAACAGAATTCAGCAAATGCTGTTTCCCAGTTTTTCTCATATTTAAGCACAACTCCCGGTAAAACCTTGGGTATACTTTTCTTGTTTATATTAATTGGTTTTATCGGTATGGTATTTATCATTTCACCCTTTGCCTATTTTGCAATTTGGTTGATGGAAATTAATGTAGAATTATCCGAATACTATTACAATTTAAGTTTGAAAACACTAATGATGTTTGCTTTCATTCTCCTAATGAGTTTTAGCATAGTATTTTATGTCACACAATGTATTTTTCTAGCCTTTACATTGGATGAAGTGAGTGAAGCAGAAGGCTTAAAGGAGTCGATTGAATCGATAGGTCAACGCAAACGTGTTTATGGAATTGAAACGGAGTAAATTTCTTGTAATCTGTCTGTTTCTGCTCTTGTTCAGTTCCAAGCTGAATGGGCAAGATTTTTATATTGAAGAGGTAGAAGAACCTATAGAAGAAACTGAACAATACGATTATGAGGAGAATGCGTACACAAAGAATAAGTTTGAGAAAGGAGCTCAAAACGAACACAATCAGAAACCATTCCAGCAAAAATTTGATCAATCGCATTGGAAAACTCTAGTTAAAGACAAAACATTTTCAGAAGAAAAAATAAAAAAAGAAAAGAAGAAAGAAGCACCTAAGAAGTCAAATAACAATAGCTTTAAATTCCCTACTGGATTTAAATACCTTTGGCTGATACCGGTGGTGTTGCTCTTGATCTTGGCGATTTATAAATTAGTACCTTACTACAAGGAAAGGAATTTAAAAATCAAGAAGAAATTGATAATCAAAACCGACGATTTAGATATTGATGAAATAAAAAACCTTGAGATTCAGTCGCCATTAGAACAAGCCTTGAAATTAGGAGATTATAGATTGGCTTATCGATTGAAATACCTAGGTGTACTCAAAGAGTTAATCGACCGGAATCTGATTTATTACAAAAAGGAAAAAACCAATTACGAGTATTTAATTCAATTGTCAGGTAAATCGGTTTACGAACCTTTTAGGCAGCTGACGTTTAGTTTCGACGGAATTTGGTACGGAGATTTGCCGATTGACGAAAGTAAATTTCATGCCTTAGAACCACATTTCACCGACTTTTATAAAAACAGTAAAGAAAATTGAAAACGAATAAACATACCATTTTAGTTGCAGTCCTCGGGCTTGTAATACTTCTTGTGTATCTTTATTTTAACTATGGAAGTAAGAATTCCAAATACAATTGGAGTAAGACTTTTGAAGAGGGTACAAGTCAACCATACGATTTTGGTGTGTTTAAGGAACTGTTGCAAAAGTCTTCTAACCAGTCGTTGAAGGTGGTGAAAAAGAACTTGAAGGTTCAACTTTCAAAAGCGTCGCAAAATAGTTCTTATATGTTTATAGGAAGGCATTGTTTTTTATCTAAGTCGGAGATTGATTCTTTGTTGGTTTTTGCAAATAATGGTCACGATGTTATTTTTATTGCAGAAGGCTTGCCTGAAATTTTGTTTCAATCCTTAGTGTTTTACAAATCGCCATTGAAAATAGAACGATTTGAGGCTTCTGAAGTGAAAGTTGAATCCAATAATGTGAACTCTAAATTGGGAGATTACACCTTTAATTACAGAGGTTTTGATCAAAAGTTCAACGAGCCAATAGATTGGTATTACCTCGCACCCAATAAAAAACTTGAATTCTTTCTTGAGGAAGGTTACGAAGAATACATTCAATTAAATTCGATTAACGAGCATTTGAATTATGTTAAATTTAAGGTAGGAGACGGCAATGTTTTTATCCATACTTCACCACTGTTATTTACGAATTACGCCTTGTTAAACGATACTGGTTTTATATATGCCAATGAGGTGTTTAATGAGATTAATAATGAGGAGATTTTATATGATATAGCATCTCGTAATTATAAATTCGAATCGGAAACTATTGCTCAGAAATCAGATTCACCGCTTTCGTATATTTTAAAACACAAAAGTTTGAGAATAGCCTGGTACCTCTTTTTAACTGCAGCACTTTTGTTTTTTATTTTTAGAGCAAAACGGAAACAACGCATTGTTCCTGTATTGGCGAAAAAGACAAATACGAGTTTGAAGTTTATAGAAACACTCAGTGGATTGTATTACAACAATGCTAATCACAAGCAAATGGCTGAAAGTAAAATGGCCATGTTTACCTATTTCATCAGACACAAATTGAATATTTCAACTCATACAATACAAAGCAGTAGCATCAATCAAATTGCATTGCGATCGGGAGTTCCAGTGCGAGTGGTTGAGCGGATATTTGAGTATTACAATCAAGTAATTGAAAACAATAAAGAAAATTTAGAAGCCGAGAACTTGATCGAGCTACACAACAGAATCAGTCAGTTTTACGACATATACCAAACAAAAAAATATAAACCTTATGGACGAAATTAATAATGAAAACCCAGCCGCTGAACCAATTAGGAGTCAGCTCGATTTAGAACCAATTCGCATAGGAGTTGAGAAGATAAAAAACGAAATCCACAAAGTTGTGGTGGGTCAAGACGAAATGATTAATCTGCTTCTTGCAGGATTGTTTACTGGAGGGCATGTATTGATAGAGGGAGTTCCTGGAATTGCCAAAACCATGACCGTTAATCTTCTTGCTAAAGCTTTGGATTTAGATTTTAAACGCATTCAGTTTACGCCTGATTTAATGCCAGCAGATGTCACTGGTACGAGTGTCTTCAATGCGAAATCGAGTGACTTTGAATTTAAACCAGGACCAATATTCGCCAATATTGTGTTGATTGATGAAATAAATCGATCTCCTGCCAAGACCCAAGCTGCTTTGTTTGAGGTTATGGAAGAGCAGCAAGTGACCGTTGATGGCGTGTCGCATGGTTTGCCTCCTTTTATGGTAATGGCTACACAGAATCAATTTGAACAAGAGGTACTTGCGCAAACTACCCGAAGCACAACAAGATAGATTCCAATTTTGGTCCAAATAGACTATCCAAACCTACAAGAAGGAATTTACCGCTAATATAAAACGTTTTGACGATTTTACGCAAATAGTTGAGGATAGAGTCAGTAATGACAAGGGAAATAGAAGCGTGTAAAAGTTGGTTCAAAAAGTATTGATCAAAGACAGGCTTATCGAGTACGTTGCTAAAATCATTGACCACACGAGACAAGGCTGGCGACTTATTAAGCAGGGCTTCTCCTAGGGCCTCTTTAGCAATAATTGAAAACGTCAAAGCATTAGCTGCTATGCAGGAAGGGCTTTGGTACACCTGATGATATTCGATATGCTTTATACCCGGTGATCAATCACAAGAGGTAAGCATTATCACTTGAGAAAGAAATGGAAGGCTTTGAGATTCGTGACGTCATGAATGAAATTTTACAAACAATAAGAAGTGCCTGGTGAACCTATTGAAATCCATATATCTAAGTCAGAGTTTTGGAATACTAACTAGTATCATCGTTCTTTTGTGTGGCATTTGTTGTTCCTGCAATTCACATGGGTGGGAAATTGTAGCGGCTATTGCATTTTTTATCCATTACGGTCTTAGATTTTATGGTTGTTTGGAAGAAATTTGTTAATCAGTGGAAGCAAATTATTCCAACGCGATTGTCTTTATCCGACGAGAATAAGATCGAAATATTGTTAAGAAATCACGGCAATCAATCTTGGCATTATGAAGTGGTAGACGAATTGCCTTATCAATTACAAAACAGAGATTTTTCAATAATTGGAGACATTAAAGCTAAAGGAAATGAGAAAATCTCATACTACATCCGACCATTAAGCAGAGGAGTGTATGCCTTTGGTAATTTAAATGTATTTCTCATGAGTCGATTGCGTTTGGTTAAGAGAAGAGTGACAATTCCTCGAACGCAATGCACCGGTTTATCAGTATCATTCAAATGAAGAATTTTGAATTGTATACACTTTCTAAGATTTCTCGAGTACATGGCATCAAGAAAATGAGGCGGATTGGTATGAGTTATGAGTTCGAACAGATTAAGTCGTACGTAAGAGGAGATGATGTTCGTCAAATAAACTGGAAATCTACTGCACGAAATCAGCAAATCATGATTAACCAGTTTGAAGATGAGAAATCTCAACCTATTTATAATATTATAGATAAAAGTCGCATCATGTTAATGCCGTTCAATGGATTGAGTTTATTGGATTATGCCATAAACGCATCCTTGGTAATTAGCAATGTTGCCTTAAAGAAACACGACAAAGCTGGACTGGTTACGTTTTCGGATAAAATTGGTTCGGCGGTAAAAGCAGACCGAAAGCATGGACATTTACAAGCTATTTTAGAGGCATTATACAATCAAAAGGAACGAGATCTTGAAGCAAATTATGAATTGTTGTACTATGGAATTCGAAATCTAATAAAGACCAGAAGTTTGCTTTTTCTTTACACCAACTTTGAAAGTATGTACGGTTTAAGGAGAGTGCTTCCAATATTAAGAAAAATCAATAAGCAGCATTTATTAATTGTTGTGTTTTTCGAAAACAGTGAATTGGAAGAGATAAGTGTTAAGCCGAGTAAAGATTTGAAAGGCATGTACACTCAGATTTTAGCGGAAATGGCTATTAATGATAAAGCGGCCATTGCTCAAGAATTAAACAATTTGGGTATACAAACAATTTTAACAAAGCCAGAAGATTTAAGCATCAATACCTTGAATAAGTACCTTGAGATTAAATCAAGAGGTATGATTTAAATTGTATGAAAGCAATACTATTTACTTCATTATTAATGTGTGTACTAAGTGCTTCGGGAAATGAAGTGTCAAGAGATACGATTAATAAGAAGGCTTTGAGAACTGTTATTATTACTGAATCGGCCTTTTATTTAGGAGGCAATGCATTTTTACAATGGGTTTGGTACAAAGATCATAAACGAGTTCCTTTTCATTTTTACAACGACAACAAAGGCTATTTACAGGTTGATAAATTTGGGCATGCCTATGGGGCATATCAATACAGCAGAAAAGGATACGAGGCCTTGCGATGGGCAGGAGTAGGAAAACGAAAAGCCTTAATTTATGGAGCGCCTTTGGGCTTGATACTTCAAACTCCTATCGAGATATTTGATGGCATCTATGAAGGGTATGGATTTTCGAATGGTGACATGATAGCCAATGCCAGCGGAACATTGCTTTTCATGCTTCAGGAAAGCATTTTCAATAAACAAACAGCAAAGCTTAAGTTTTCATATTCGCCTTCAGAGTTTTCGAAATATAATCCTTATAATTTAGGTGAAACACATATTGAGCGATTTTTTCTTGATTACAACGGACATACCTATTGGATGTCTATTAACTTATCCGATTTGATGCCTAAAGTGAAGCTTCCAAAGTATTTAAATTTAGCTTTGGGATACAGCGCAAATGGACTCTTAGGAGAATTTGAAAATCCAAGCCGAGTAGATGGAGTAGCCATCCCAAATATTCCTAGAGTGCGTCAATATTTATTTTCGTTGGATATTGATTTAAGTCGAATAAAGACAAAAAGTAAATTTTTAAAATCGCTTTTTAGTCAGTTGAACACATTGAAAATTCCATTTCCAGCCATTGAGTATAATCGACTTGAATCGATTCAATTTAGACCACTTTACTTCTAGAGACTGAGGTTTGAGAAAAAATTAAAATGTTAAAAAACTGTCTAGTATTAAATACTCATGAGGTGTTTTGTATAGCATTGATTATCAGCATGCATTTGTAATTATCAAAATAAGAATACTTTTCTCAATTTGAGGCGTATTAGTAAAAAAACGTTTTAAATCTCTGTTTTATACTCAATTATGGTAAAAGATACAGAAATTGAAACAATTATTTGGGTATAAACACGTAAAAAATAAAAGAATAGGAAATTGAATTCTAAATATTCGGCTTATTCACATTTTGTTAACACTCAATAATTCAAGGTCTTATGAGATTATCAAATTATTTTTTACAGAATAATGAAAAAAATCAGCGAATTAGTATAAAATACCTAATTAATTTACCATATTTGCAGTGAAGAAAAAACAAGTTTGAAAAATAGTAGAGATTAAAATCAAAACTAAATTTCGATTTGAGAACATAGAATTCAACTAAAACTATTGGGTTCGAAAAGTTTAAAAAAGGGAAGCGAGAGTAACCGATTTGTTTTTTCAATCCGAAGGGATAAGAGAAAATAACACACAAACGCACAATTATGAAATCACAATTCTACAACGAGTTACAAATCAATCTGAGATTTGTCAACACAAACCCAAAAGCTAAAAATCAAAACTATTTATTCTTTAACGTTCAACCTAGTCTCCTAAATTTGGCATAAGCCTTTTTTATAGCATTTATTTGATTACGAGTTAAAAAAGGAATAGCAATGTTAGACGAACGCATTCAAAAACAGATTTTAGAAGTCTGGAGCAGTCATGTTTCTACCGTTAAAAAAGGCGATGGGGAGGAAGGGCAAACCTTTAATAGTATTGATGAAAGTCGTACACAGGCGATAGAAGTAGTTAAAATAATCATTCATAATTTTATCAAGGGTGATTTTGACATTAACGATTTCAAGACTGCATTAGACAGTTATAACAAGCACAATAATTTATGGGGTTTCACTGCAAAGTTAGGGCAGATGTATTTCAATCAGATTATCAAATCGAACGAAAAAAGTCTGACAAAGCTTACCACATTATTTAAGGATGTTATATTAGAACCAAAGAATATACGTGATGCATTATCAAAGATTGATGCATTAGAGAAGTTCACAACAGCCATATACAAAAAAGCTAAAGACAAACACAATGCGCCGTATCCGGGAGCAGTTGGTTTTTTCTTATCTTATTTCTGGCAAATAAGAAACCATCAGAAGTGGCCAATTATGTATAACACATTAATCAACTCTTTTAGAGAGCTTGGTGTGTGGGAAGAGCAAGAAACACAAAAAGAAATTTACAATCAGTATTATTCCGTTTACAACGAAATCAAGAAACTTATTGAAACTGAAACAGGTAAGAAGATTACATATTGGGACATTGAGCATGCATTTTGGAATTATAAGTACAAAGCACCTGCTGAACCAGTGAAGGCAAAAGTTGCTGCTGATAAAATTGCATCACCAGTAGAAGAGAAGGTAACTGAAGAAGTGATCGAACAGCAGAAAGGACAAGCTCATGAGGAGGTCTTAGCAGAGGAACAAACGCTAGGACAAGAAATGGAAACGCCTGTGAGTCCTGCGCAAACACAAGAGCAAAACAGTTCAGAATCCATTGATATACGTGAGTATTTAATGCCTCGATTGAGTCGTTTATTAGACCAAACAACCTTACAAGATCAAGCAAAGCCAGCCACTTATTATCAAACTTTAGTTGCAGAGGCATTTAGTCAGTTGGAGTTTGAAATTGAGGTATTGGATCAAAGCATAGAAAAAAATGCATATGCAATCTTGAGGTTTCCAGATGAGCAGGTAGCATTTATACTTGATGCAGAACCAAAGCACGAAGACTTCTTTAGAAATACGGACAGAAGAATAGTAAAAGATTATGTCCAAGTGAACTGCCGAACATTAAATAGAGAGGGTTATCACAAGGTCGGATATATGGTAATCAGTGATGGTTTTGACAAGATACATCAAGCTTTTGTTTCTTATATTAATTGGAACACAGATATCAAGAAAACTTCATTAATGTCAATAGAAGCATTACTATATCTACTAGCCTATAAATTAAAGCACCGCTTAAACCTGATGCATTTAATTGATCGCATTGCGGCATTTCCATACCGTGTGAATCAAGAAAATATATCAGAGATCTTGGGTGAATAACATATTAAATCAAACGCGCTATTAAAAGCCTTCCTGGAAACGGGGAGGCTTTTTAGCATTTAGGAGAAAGATACAAGTTAAAGTATAAATAACACATAAAAAATTGTAGAATTAAAAAGAATCCTTATCTTTGCAGTCCCAAAAAATCGCGGGGTGGATACGCCAAAGACGTATCGTTGGACTCAAATCAGCCTAGGGCTGACGCAGGTTCGAGTAAAAAAGAGATTAGACGTTCTAAAAGATAATATATCGCGGGGTGGATACGCCAAAGGCGCATCGTTGGACTCACATCAGCCTAAGGCTGACGCAGGTTCGAGTAAAGAAGAGATTAGACGTTCTAAAAGATAATATATCGCGGGGTGGAGCAGTGGTAGCTCGTTGGGCTCATAACCCAAAGGTCGCAGGTTCGAGTCCTGTCCCCGCAACTAGGTAAAATAAAGGCTTCACAGAAATGTGAAGCTTTTTTTATTGCATAAAATTTCCAATTAACAATCAAGTTGGGCTCATATCAGCCAAAGACTGCCGCTGATTCGAGTCCTGTCCCATCTTGCCTCAGACATATAATTTAGACACATTTCCTAAAAAAGTCAAAAAATACACTTTTTTTGGTTGACAATTCTTGAATTTTGCAATAAGTATATGTGTAATGGATAGAATGAATTCTCGAGAAGAACTTCTGAAAAGAATATACAAGGAACGCAAAGGGGTTATTCGTTGGGTTAAACACAACAGTGGCTCAAGGAATGATGGTGAAGATGTGTTGCAAGAAGCCATCATTATTTACCTTTCACTTTTAGATCAAGGAAAAATAGTTGATAACAAGGACCCAATGCCAATGATATCAACTATAAGCAGGCGTTATTGGTTAGGAATACTTAGAAAACGCAAGTCTGTATTTGTACCTCTTGAATCTGTTGCTACTTCCGAGGATATAACAGTAGATATTGAAAATGCACTCGAACATGAATCCAGATCTCAGAATGCATTGAATGCCTTTGAACTGTTGGGTGATAAGTGCAAAGACCTTTTGAAGTTGTTCTATTTTAACAAATTGGATATGGTTAAGATAGCCGATCAACTTGGGTTTAGAAATGAACATGTTGCCAGAAGTATGAAGTATAAATGCCTGGATAAGGCCAGGAAATTGATTAATGATAAATAAAACCGATGAATAATCTTGAACAAATAGAGAAATACCTATTCGGAGATATGAGTCTCGAAGAAAAAAGTGAATTTGAGGTTCAAATGGATAAAGACCCTGGACTTAAACAAACCGTTAACGAATACAGTCAGACTTTCAGCGCGCTGAAACGCAAATGGGTTGAGGATGGCATCAAAAAGTTGAATCGGATTCGCCTAATAAAGCAATTGGCCGTTGCTGGAATTGTTGTAATTGCCGTGATAAGTGCAATTTTTGCATTTAAAACAAACAAACACCACGAAAAAGCCTCAATAAATTCCATTGATTTTGAAGTTGAGAATATGGTTGAAAATTCATTAAGAGACTCTTTATACATTCAAACTGATTCTACAGTTTTATTAGAAAAAAATATTAGTCAAAGCAACTTGAAAGATTCTTCTTACCATCCTAAAAATTTTGCACCTATTGTAGGAGTTTATCAACCCATCAAAGAAACTTTGCCTACAATAGACAGTTTCTTATTCAATGAGATGCTTACTTATGGCGAAATAGAGGATAGCGCTGGAGCCGAGACGACATTCAACCCTTTAATTGGTGTTAAATGGCAAACATTCACATTGGATAATACAAAGAATAATCGCATTACGTTATTAGGAGGTACTGTTTTAGATATTGGTTCAGGCATACTTTCAACGGAAAATGGCGAAAATAATTTGAAAGAAGTAAAATTACGTGTGAAAGAATTTCTAAATTATTATGATTTATGGCAAGAAGGAATACATACAAGTTCAAATGGACAACAGCTCATTACCGCTGGTTCCTGTTTGATAGAAGCAGAGTCGCATGGACAAAAAGTAAATGTGAAGCCAGAAGGAACTTTCACTATACAATTTCCTGGAAAAGAAAATCCGAGTAATACCATATTCTACGGAAGTAAATCTGAAGAGAAGGGCTTCAACTGGATAGAAGGTGGCTCGGATTTACAGATTTTTAAGGATAATAATTATAATAACTTTTATGGAGAAGAAATTTTAGATGATGAAAGTTTTGGCAAAACCAAATCAAAATTCAGTTTAAGCGATACTATTTGGTTTTTTGAAACTGAAGTGATGGATGAGGGGCTAATGGCGGGAAAATATAATTTTCATACTCTTAATAATCTAGGGGTATTTGAGGAAGTTTTTAATCCACTTTGCTCAACTAAACACATCGATATAAAAAGTATGTTTTTAAGGAAAGAGAATTTACTTATGCGGTTTCATCTTGACTCAACAGGCTACATGGACCGTTTTGATTATAATTTTAAACTCAAGAGAAAAGCGGAAAAGGAAATGAAGAAAAATGCTAGTTCTCTAATTGGAAATACTAAAATCAATGTTCAGGATTTTAAGTTTAAGGAAAGAATCGTGAATGTGACGCTTTTGCCAAACTTCCGAATTGAAAATAAAGATTCAATTCTAACTGATTCAAGTCTAATGGAAATGGAAACCTTTCAAGACGGAAGACTTGCATACAATGCCATTGTTTCTTCACAATTTGGGTATATCAATTGCGACCGCTTTGCGTATTATAATGAAAAGATCAATATGAACGTTCATTCAGAAATTGGGAAACTGCAAGATGTCAGAGTCTTTTTCTTGAATGAAAATAGTGTGATGAACAGTCAAATAACAGGAATTAAAGCAAGCATTCAGAATATCCCGCTTGATCAGCCGATATTAATCATTGGAATCAATCAGACAGGAAACCAAATGTTTATTCTTGAAACCACAACTGCTAATTCAGTGAAAAGTGGCAAAGGCGAAGCATTCGATGCTTTGAAAGTGAAAAATATACTGACAACTTACAGGTAGTTTTTTGACTTTCAGAATATTTAAATCTAATTCAGGACGATATTCTTTTATTTGAAGTGGATATTGATAGCTACTTATACTTCCTACACAGAAGTAATTGAAACTACGATTAGAAAACAATCATTAATAGAATTTACATTTAAGTACAATCCTTGATCACATATACCAGAAATGAATAGATCTAGCTTTGGTAGAAAATTTATTAATGCATCGCAACATTGACAAAATGTTATTTAAGTACAGGAATCATTCGAAATGTTGAGGAAGGAATACCGTGCCTTGTTCTATTTGGGATGTGAGGGTTTTTCCTAAATATTTTTTAAATTCCATTGGATTTATTCCTTGAGCAGGTGATTGGAATAGGATATCTTTTTCTTCCAAAATGGTCCCCTTTTTAAGCGTGTTTTTAGCTACTGCGCATTTACCCATTTTATATCGAGCATTTAATTGATAGGGTTCAATATTATGTTCATTTGTCCAAATAATACCGCCCATAAGATCAATTTTATTTAGCTCAAAACTTAAGGATTTCAGTTGTTCTGGACTTGATGAAAAATGATGATCAGGACCTTTTAAAGAGTGGTCAAGTGTAAAATGTTTTTCAATAGCAATTGCTCCATAAATCCTAGCATATTCTGCTGCTTTATTTAGAGGAGAATGACATGAGTATCCGATTTGGTCAAAATTCAATACATTTTTAAGTTGTTGAATGCGTTTTAAATTCAATTGTTCATCTGAACACGGATAAGATGATACGGCGTACATTAAACAAAAGTTTTTAGTTTTAGAATAACAAAATTGGAAAGTGGTTTTAATTTCATCGAAAGAAGATGCTCCACAGCTTATAAAAAATGGTTTATTACACGCAATAATGCTTTCTATCAATCCAAGATATGTGAGATCTGCAGATTGTATTTTATATGCATCAACCGATAGATGAGTTTCACAAAAATTAAGACTTTCAATATCAAATACGGTCATAATGAAATCTATGTTCAATTTTCGTGTCAATTCATTTATCTTTTTCAAAGTGTCCAATTTAGGCTCTAGAAAATCTCGATGTTTCCCATAAGTCTCGCCAAAACTATTTGTATTCTTGTATTCTGATTCATAAAAGGATTTCGTAAATAAACTTGTATTGTTTCTTTTCTGGAACTTAACTGCATGCGCTCCACTTTCAGCAGCAGCTTCGACCAATTTCAAGGCTAATGATTCTTCTCCTTGATGATTGTGACCAATTTCAGCAATTAAGTAACACTCATCTTCTATCGATATTTTGTGCTGATTAATTTGCATGTCCGTACTTTTGTGAAAATAATATTTGAGCTAATTTAAAATCATCTTTTGTGTCTATATCAATTGCTGAACTTTCCATTTTGAATAAATGAGGTGTTTTTCCTATCGGATAACTAAAATACTTCATGTCTTTCTTCTTCATAATACAAGCTGAATCCCATATATATTGTTTTTCCTTATTTTGAGACATCGCATGCCATTTGCCGTACATGAAATTTAATGGCATACCAGCTCCATTCATTAGAAACTTATTAAATTCTGAAACTAAAACTAAGCTGTCATTTTGGTCTTTCACTTCCAGCCACCTCTCAAATAACAAATCATATGCGTCGAACAATGGATTGATTACTTCTACCCATGCAATGTCTTCTTCATCATCGACTGGCATTTCATTTACTATACCAGCAAATGCATCAGGCCAAGGCGTATTATCAGAAGCTAAATCTTTGTGACGGTGGATGAAATGAATTCCATAAGCTTCGGCTTTCTGTTTAAATTCAATATAATCACTACTTAAATACACATCACTTGCTGGAAAGCTTTTTAAGACCTGCTCAATTTTTATTTCAACAAGGTTTTTTCCTTTGTAAAACTCACGCCAATTTTTATTTGACAATCTGCTGGATTCTTTCTTAGCTGGAATAAGCACTTTCATAGTCAACAATATTAGTAAAAATTTTATTTGAAAGATGAGAATAATAATTGCCTTTTGGGTTTTCTTCCTTTTTAAAATTCAATAAGCAATTCTTAAAATCTTCGTGATCTGATATTAGTTTTAGAATGTTTTTACCTTTTAATTCAATGGCCATAGGCTGCATATTAAGATTTGGGCCACTAACAATTTGTTTACCTGCCCCAAATGCCTCAAAAACATTGTGTATTCCAGAATCAAAACCACCACCAACCCATGCCATATCTGCAATCGCATAGTAATGTAAGAGATTGCCAAATGCAGGTATAATTTGAATACCTACAAAATCTAAATTATTCATTTCTAATGCATTATTCAATTCAGTTGTTTGTTCGGGTCTATAAGGAATAACGATAAAATGCCATTGATTTAAATCATTAAAGTACATCTTTAAAGTTTCAATTAATAAATTCACGTCTTTCAAATATGCATTACCTATAACTAATAAGTTTTTTCTCGATTTAACATGTTTTGACAATAAAGATTCTATCTCAATTTTTTCACGCTTTAAGCGCTGATATACTCGATCTATCTTAGTGTCTCCAATATATTTGAACTTGGAGAAGTTAAAATGTTTTAAAGAATTACTTGTGTAAATGCGATTTATTGGATAAAAAAGAAGTAATAGTAAGTATTTTGTTATTCTTGGATATCTTCTGTCAATAAAATTACATAAATATATATGTGAAAACAATGATGATGCATATACAAACCCAGGCCAAACCTCGTTTCTATTAATTATGGAATGTTTTGGTTTTGTTTTTAGAAATAAGAAAAGATAAACAATAAAAAAGTCAGGGGGACTATAGCTGATGTTTTCAAAGCCTAATTGTTTGGCATATTTATAGCCATTTTGGGAATGTAACAAAATACACGGTCTGTATCCATTTGTCTTCATTAATTCAATAAGAGGAACGATTTGGTCAAGTTCACCAATACTACTGCAAAAAAATATGGTATCACATAATTTTAATGGCTTTGAATTAAAGGAAAAACGCGCTTGTATATACTGTTTAATTTTCGGCCAAAATGGACTTATTAATAAAGCAATAAAGAATAAAGGCAAAACAATTAAGTCATACAATAAACCGATACTTATTATAAGAATATTTTTAATCATTTATACCAAGTCTTGCAAATGCCTATATACTGAATCCATTGGTAAGTTTGTTTTACATTTTTCATCGCCAAAACGGCAAGTAGTGTTCCCGCTTTTATGACATGGTCTACATGTAATTGATGATGAAAATGCCATACTCTTTTTTAAATACGGACGGTAACCTAAACTCTCATGGGTTGGCCCGAAAAACATCATAACAGGCGTGTTAACTGCCTCTGATAAATGAGCGAGTGCAGAATCATTTGCAACAGAAAACATACACTTTGACAAGATTTGTGCAGCTTCAGTTAATGAGGTCTTTCCACATAGGTTTACAATGTTTTTTGTTGAAAAGTGATTTTGTAAAGCCTCTGCTTCCAATTGTTTATTGACATCGCCAAGTAAATATAAAGTCTGTAATTTGAGTGTGTCAAAACAATAACTAATAATAGTCTTTTGATAGGTAATTGAAAGTTCTTTTAGAGGATACAAACTTCCCAAGCAAAATGCCATGTAATTTTCTTTCTCATCAGATTTAATTAAACGAGGAGTCAATTTTGTTTTACTTGGATTAATACTTAATTTTCTCAAACCTCTTATGCAGCAATCTGCCATTAATTCAACCCGACTTGGAAGAGCCTTGATTAGGAATCCTTCAATCTGCTTACGGCCTCTCAAATTGGCTCTAAACACCATCCATGTCCTCTGTAAGCTTAGTTTGTTCCATGTAACATATTTCGCACGAAAAAATTTGAATTTGAGAAGAAAGGACATAAGAATAGTGCGTGGTGATTTTTGAAGATCAATGATCAAATCGAGTCCTTTTAATTTGCTTTTTAATTCTATAAACAGTTTAAAATTACTTTTACTTTTATCGAGGTTAAAAGTATGAATATTTGGATAACAATCTTTAATAAGGTCAATACATGGTGTTCTCCCTGCCCATATTATTTCACATGATATTTCGCATGAATTAATCACATTTAAAGCCACGCTTGAAAGTATCACATCGCCAATTCCCCCAGTTCTAAAAATTAATATACGCTTCATTAATATGTAAAGACAGGCACAACGGTATTACCAATTATTTCATTGTTCACTTGATCGTTTTTTATACATGTGTTTAAAAAGGGAATCACAATATCTAGAGCAGATTTGGTAGCACTCAACTCATCTTTGCCGTGTGAATGCGATAAGGCTATGCGTTCCATAAAAATATGGTGTTCAAACATTTTTTGCATAAACAGTGTTTTCAAAGCCAGGTCAGTTTGTCCATTATTTTTAAAACGCAATTCAGGACGAGCAGGGTGACCACTTATTCGAATGAATTTACAGAGATCATGTTTTGAAATTAAGGAATTGAAATGTTGCATTAAAGCTGTTCCATATTCCGTCATTGCTTCTGGTGTTTTTTCAAGAAGCATGAAATCTATACAAGCATCAGCTGCAGTTATTCCAATAGTTTCGCCTCCAAAAGTACATGACAAAAGAAAAACATTTTTGTCCATATTGCCTAGTTTCATTATATCACTTCTGCCACATAAAACAGCCATCGGGTAGCCATTGGCTATACCTTTGCCAAATGTAGATAAATGTGGTGTGACATTATATATACTTTGTCCCCCACTGACATGAGTTCTGAAACCACATATAATTTCATCAAATATCAATACAGTACCAGCTTTTTCACAAATGAGTTTTACTTTTTCGAGAAAACCATCTTTAGGTAATTCATCTGTAAATGGTTCCATTATGACACATGCAATTTGATTTGGATATTCGTCAAATAATTTCTCCAATGATTCAATCGAATTGTAATCAAAACTTAAGACCCATTCGCCGACATCTTTTGGAATTCCATTGGCTTTTGATGTAGATGCAATAAACCAATCGTTAAAACTTAGAAAAGGTTGTTGTCGGCATCTTATAATTAATTTTCGGTTTGTATAAGCCCTTGCCAATCGTATGGCTGCTGAAGTGACATCAGAACCATTTTTTGGCAAATTTCACCATTTCAGCAGATGGTATTAATGCATTTAGTTTTTCTGCTAATGCACCTTCTTGTAATGATGGTCTAGAATAGCTGTTGCCCTTGGCAATTGTGTTTATAATCCTTTCGTTGATGTATGGGTGAGCATGACCGATACTAACGGATAAAATACCCATTCCATAATCCAAGTATTTTTGCCCTTTCTCATCCCAGAAATAAGCAGCTTCAGCCCTTTCAACAAATTTTGGTGCATTTGAAGGGAACTGATAGTCGGCACGAGAATAGGTGTGAGCACCTGCTGGAATAAACTTATGTGCTCTTTCGTGAGTATTACTGCTTATTTGTGAATTCATATACTTGATTATAATCGCAATTCTTCTTACAAAAATGACCCTCAGGAAACGATCCATTCACATGCATTCTGCGTAACGCATCAAATTTTTCACCATTCCAAATATCATATAAAGATTCGTTGTTTATATTGCCCATATTTAAAATTCCATCATAATCTAATGGACAAGGCACAACAGTCCCATCGTATAAAACGGAAACAGAAGACCATGGAAATTCGCAGTACCTTTGCATGTATTCAGCAGTATTATCAGAAACATTTTCCTCTTTATATAGCCATCTATTGTGTTGGTTTTTTACATAAACCAAAACTGGGTATTGACTCCAAAAATCCAAAAATTCTTGTTGTTCATTTTCATCGTCTTTAAAATTTAGACGTGTGATGATAATTTTGGTTTTGTAATTGCGTTCTTTATACAATTCAATGGTTTTGAAAATCTTGTTTAAGGTTATGTCAATAGATTTATCTACCCGTCCTCTATAAAACATTTGAGTTTCGTTATCCAAACCTTCTAAACTGAGTTTTAGATAATCCAAACCAGCTTCAGCAATAGCAATAATTTTATCTTCAATAATGTTGACTGGATTCATTGAAAAATAAGTAGGCAAACCTTTTTTGGATGCTATTGCAATTTTTTCAGGAAGCGTTTTGTCGAGTATAGGTTCGCCAAATCCATGCAATATCAAAGTCTTGGCACAAATCATAAAGTAAAAGAAATCTTCTTCATGAGTTTTTGAATTTTTCATAAAGTCTTTGGCAACAAATTCTTCCCAATCCGTCCATTGATTATTAGAATGAGGTTCAATTTGTTCAATAAGATGAGTAAATGTCTCAATGTCCATCGACCCAAGTTTTCTTTCCATGAGAGTAGTTCTAGGACACATTACACATTTCATATTGCAAATGTTAGTGGTTTCGATTTGAAATACAGCAGGGATCTTGGGCCTTAGCTTCTCAAGTGCTTCGATGGCATCGCCTGTGAAGCTTCTGTTTACAATTTTTTTCTTTAAATCAACGCTGCTTTTAACGAATTCTATGTCAAACATAATTTAGTTATTGTTTTGTAAAAGTATTGATTATTGAATTGAATTCAAAAACTAGAAAAAATAATTATCGTAAAGTACAGCCTTTTTATATAAGGACATCGCTTATTTTACAATATATTATAGGTTTTTTCTGTAATGAAAATAATATTGTATTTTCATGGTAAGGTATTCAAGTTCAAAGTTTAGTAGGTAAAATTACTTAAGATTTCTTCCGGTAAACATAATAATGTTCATCCGTATAGTAATTGTCAATGAAAGAATCTAAAAGAGTATAATTATTACTTAGCTTTTTTATTGCCGTACTATCAAGGTTAAATCTTTTCATGCTATATTTATAAAACGAATCGTTAGGATTAACTTTGTGTTCCAAGATGATTAATGTTGATTTACCCGAAGAGTGAAAACTATCTGAAACTTCGAGTATTCTTGAGAGATCTAAAAGGTAATCATTTGCTTTTGTAAAATGCACATAAGTGTTAAACTTCTTTTCTCTCACTATATAGAATGGATGCTGCCAATAATACATAACAGGTTCCATAATATAATCTGGCTCAGCTATCCAAATCTCGTTTTCGCTTGAGTTTTGGTGCAACCAAGTGGCAAAGTTTTTTGAGTCGCTTTTACTTTGGGTAATATCATCAAAATACAGTTTCATTCCTCTGTGAAAGTTGTTAATTAGAATGAATAATATAGCAAGACAACCTATACCATACAAATATCTGAAGTATGTCTTTGATTTTAAAACATCAATAATTTGCTTGTAATGTAACCACAGTAAAGATAAGAGGAAAAAAAGCCACATGCCTTGATGATGTAAATAATTATCACGAACACATAATGAAAAGAAAGTCATAAAGACCATAGAAAATATTAGAACGAAAAGGGTCTTCTTTACCCTTATGAAAGGCAAAAGGCTTAAGCCAAGAATCCACGTTAGGAAACCATGTTTATATGGAAACCAATTGTATATAAAACCGTTAAACCCATATCCAACATCCCATATTTTAGAAATACGGGAGTGGCTAATATCCATTTCACTCACTACAGTACTTTGACTGTCTGGTAATGTTGTATAGAATGCAAATAGAAATGAAACACCTAATAATGTCAATGCAAATATCGATTTATTCCTAATTTGAGTATTTGAAAAATCTGTAAAAACAATAATTCCCATAAAAGCAGACATCATGGCCATATACATATTCGTTTGCATGGCTAATACTAAGAATAGCGTCTGTAAGTATATTTTATTAGGTTGGGATTTGCGAATATGTGTAAATAGCAAGAGAAGGAACGCACCAATTCCGTAGTTTCTACAATTGATTCCATTACTATACAATCCCCAAAACCCAAAACCAATACATATAGAAATAAGAAGAGGAAATGGAGATTTAAAAAGTAGTAGATACATTATCCCAGACGCAAAAACAATACTTAATATTGGCAAAACGCTGGTAGATCCTGTCATTTTATAGAACACATTTAGCAAAGCATACCAAAGAGTTGGATGACCTTCATTTTTAAGTAAATGAGTTAAATCAAATACAGATTCCGCTTGAATTGCAATTGATAATGCCCTCACTTCATCTCTCCAAAATTCATGAAAGCACAAACCATATATTCCCATAAAAATGAAGAGAAAGAAAACGCCAATTCGAAGGTAAAAAAATACTTCTTTTGAATGAATCATGAATCTGTTTACAAGTATAAAGCTTTATGAAGAATTGTCTGAATGTTAGGTCTGCAGTATATTCAATTTCGTCAATTCAACTCTATAATAAATTGATTAGAAAAATCAATTTCCAGCATTAATTAGTGCGAAGTAGTACCCTACAAATAACTCTCCAACACTTTCCCCATTAATCGGTTTAAATTGATTTCTGCACTCTTTAAAGAGTACTTTAATTCTAAAAGAGTTAGTTCAGCATTGAGTAAGGTGAGTTGCGACAACCTGAAATCGTAACCATTTATAGAGCCTTGTTTGAATTGTTCCTTGGCGGCATTATTTACCTGCTCAATTGTGTTTACGTTTGTTTGGGCAAGCTTAATGCGTTCTTGAAGGGATGAGTATGCATTTATAAGATTAAGTGCTTCTACATCCAAATTCTGCTCAGTTTGCTTTTGTGTTGTCACACTGTTTTGAAAGCTTAAATCTGCATTTTTAATTTCCCTTTGCACGGAAGATCCATTGTAAAGCGCATAACTGATACTCACTCCGAATGATGGTCCGTAGGTTTGATTCGATTTTTGAAATCCTACTTCTGCGGTCGATTTGGCGTATTGCATGCCTGCAAAGACATTTATTTTTGGATATTGCTGTGACCTACTTATACGCAAATCAATTTCTGAAAGAATTTCATTAAGTCGCTGCTGATCTAAAGCACTGTTATGGCTTTTTATTAATTGAAAAACACTGTCTTTTAATGGGATATTAATGTAATTGAAATTTAAATCGTTCAGATCAAAACGATTTTCTAGTGCAGTGTTTAATATGGCATTCATTTCAACTTCTAATGTTTGAATGCGATTTTCTTGTGCTAAATAAAGAATACTATCCGATTGATAATCTACCAGTGCTTGTCCGTAATCAATGGCCTTTCCTGCTCCTACTTGTTTGCGTTTAGCTTCAAGATTCAAACGAAATAGGGAAATAGACATGGATTGTTTAAAATTGTTCAATAACTGTTTTTCATAAATCAATTGATGGTAAAGTAGAACCAAGTCGGAAATGGTTTGTTCAATGTAAAATTTCGAGTTTATTTCTCCCAATTTCTCAAGCTGTTCCAATTGTTGCCTTTTAGCTATTATATTAAAGCCATTGAAAACAGTCCAATTCGCCATTACATTCACATTCAAGTTGGTGTTCCTAGCATTATTTCCTTCTCTAAGTGTACCATCCGCAAACAGCTGCGAAGTATTGTTATTTGAATTGGTGTAAGTTCCATTTAAGTCGACAGTAGGCAGTTGTCCTGCATTTCCAATGGTGTTGTTATTTGAAGCAATTGAAGCCTCATTTTTTACAATCTGCAATTGGTAATTTTTTTCTAATGCCGACTTAATAAGTTCTGACAAAGTTTGTGCATTGCTGTCAAGACAAACACTAACTAATAACCAAATCAGAGGTTTAAATAAAATCTTTTTCATCAATAATTTTGTTTTCTTTACTCGCTATATGTATATAAAGCAGGTATTATATATAAAGTTAAAACCAAGGCCAATATTAATCCACCAATTATTGTAAGACCCATTGGAATTCTACTTGTGGATGAATCTCCTAGTGCCAAAGCAATAGGCAAAGCTCCTAATACCGTAGATAAACTGGTCATTAATATTGGTCGGAATCGCTGAGATGCAGCTTCGAATGCAGCATCTTTCAATGACATTCCAGCATCCCTTTTTTGATTGGCAAATTCAACAATTAGAATTCCATTTTTGGTAACAATTCCAACGAGAACTATCATACCAATCTGACTGAATATATTTAAGGTTTGGCCAAATATCCATAGTGTTAAAAGGGCACCGGCTAATGCTAATGGCACAGTTAACATAATTGTAAGAGGATCCTTAAAACTTTCAAATTGAGCTGCTAATGTGAGGTAAACCAAGATCAAAGCAAAGACGAATATTAAGGTGGTGTTTTGAGAACTTTCAGCAAAATCTGAAGCACTTCCGGCCAATTCTGTGCTGAATGATTCATCTAAGACATCTTTTGCTATTTTGCGCATTTCATTAATACCATCTCCTAAGGTATAACCAGGAGCGGGAGCAGCTTCGATTGTAGCCGAAGTATAACGGTTGTATCTTAATAAAGATGGTGGTCTGCTGTCCAAACTAATATCAACCAAGTTGTCAAGCGTTACCATCTCATTAGTTGCATTTCTCACGGTTATTGAGTTTAAATCGAGGGGCTCATCTTTCTTCGACTTAATAGCTTCCGTTAAAACATAATATTGTTTTCCATCTTTAATAAAATACCCCAAGCGTTGTTCACTTAAATAGGTTTCTAAAGTTTGTGCTATGGATGCTACTGAAACTCCCATTAATTGAGCTTTGTTTCGGTTGATATTGACAGTGATCTCTGGCTTATTGAATTTTAAGTCGACTTGAGAAACAGCGAAAATCGGACTTTCTTTGACACGATCCATAAAGATAGGCAATACCGCTTTTAATCGTTCGAGATCTGGAGCCTGTAACACAAATTGTAGAGGTAATTTACCTCCACCACCGCCAGATTGAATGGTTGGGTCTTGCACAACAAATGATTTCGCAAAAGTGTGTTCTTTTAGTTTTTCATTGATTTCATTCGCCAATTGGTTTTGTGATTTTTTGCGTTTAGAAGGCTCTACTAGAGTAGTTCGAACAAAAGACGAATTAACAGCCGTTGAAGATCGGAATGTAGGAGAAGTTACACCTAGTAAAAATGCTTTTTCAGGAAGTGTATCCATCATGTTCATCAATTTAAGTTGATAAGCATCCATGGCTTCATAAGAAGTTCCCTCAGGAGCAGTAGATATAATCCGCAACTGACTCTTATCTTCCATCGGAGCCAATTCTGATTTCAATTGTGAACCAACTACAAAAATACTTGCCAACATGACCAAGAAAATAGGGAAGGCTAACCAGCGTTTATCCATGAATTTTTTCAGGGAATTCGTATAGCGAACGGTTGATACATTTACTATTTTACCAAATGCACGCATCAATGCATTTTCTTTTGTGCTTTTCTTCAACATTCTTGAACTCATCAAAGGTGTTAGCGACAGTGTTATAAAAGTTGAAATCACAATTGAACCGACCACTACCATCGCAAATTCTCTAAACAACTCACCTGTTAATCCAGGCATAAAGAAGATTGGAAGAAACACACAAACCAATGTAATGGAAGTTGCAATAACCGCAAAGAATACTTCCCTAGACCCTTCGAAAGCCGCTTTTATGGGATGCATGCCTTGCTCAATTTTTGTATAAATATTCTCCATCACTACAATGGCATCATCCACAACTAAACCTGTTGCTAAAACGAAACCAAGAAGAGATAATACATTTATTGAGAACCCAGAAGCGTATAAAATACCAAAACTTCCGATTAACGAAATAGGGATAAGTACAATAGGAATTAAGGTCGTTCTCCAGTTTCTAAGGAAGAAGAAAATCACCATTAAAACTAAGATAAACGCGAGAAGAATAGTGGATTCAACTTCATTAATCGCCTTTCGTACAGATACTGTTTTATCTAACGCCACATTCAATTGAATATCTGCCGGTAAATCCTTCTTCATGATTTCAATTCTCCTGAACGCTTCGTCAACAATTTCAATATAATTTGCACCAGGTTGAGGCTGAAGGGCTATCCCGACCATAGGTATTACGCCATTTCCCCTCAATAAAGTGCGTTCGGCTTCTGCACCAATTCGAGCCGATCCAACATCTTTTAATCGAATAAGAGTATTATCTTGTTTGCGGATAATTAAATTTTCAAAATCTTCAGTTGTGTATAGTCTGCCCATTGTTCGAACAGTAAGTTCGGTTTCGTTTCCTTCAATTCTGCCTGATGGTAATTCAATGTTTTGTAGATCTAATGCATTTTTAATATCAAGTGGGGTGACATTGAATTCGCGCATTTTATTCGGATTGAGTTCTAAACGCATGGCATATTTTTTCTCTCCCCAAATTCGTATACTACTCACTCCAGAAATAGTTTGAAGGCGCTCTTTAAATATGTTATTACCTATTTGTGATAATTCTAGAAGTCCCCTTTTGTCACTTTGTACGGTGATAGACAAAATGGTCTCGGCGTTTGCGTCTGCTTTATTTACAGTTGGTGGATCTGCATCAGGTGGTAAGCTTCGAATTCCTCTTGACACTTTATCTCGGACATCATTTGCAGCATTATTTAGATCAACATTGGAAAAGAATTCAATAGTGATAGTGCTTCTACCATCTGTACTAATCGAACTTAAAGTTTTAATACCGTCAATACTGTTAATTTGTTCTTCAAGTGGTTCTGTGATTTGAGATTCAATAATTTCGGCGTTGGCTCCAACATAATTGGTTTGAACGGTGACAACTGGAGAATCAACACTAGGATATTCACGAACGCTTAATGACAAATATCCTACAACACCAAGCAGGATAATTATTATTGCAAAAACACTGGCAAGAACAGGTCTTTTTATGCTTATTTCAGATAATGTCATACTTATTTTTTAAGAGATTGAACATTTATTGGCATACCGTCTTTAATTTGAAGTAGTCCAGTGCAAATAAGGGTATCGCCAACATTTAGACCTTTAATAATATGAACTTTATCAGCATTCCTATTTCCAAGTTCAACCACTTTTCTCTTAGCTTTACCATTCATTGAAATATAAACGGTTTGTTCATTTAGGGAGGGAATTACGGCTTCGGTAGGAATAAGAATTGCATCATTTACCGACTCGCTCGACATCAAGACTTCCGCAAATGTTCCAGGTAAAATAGTTTTATTTTTTGATTGTTCAAGAATTGCTCTAATTTGTAAAGTTCTACTTTGAGCATTTATTTGTGGATTTATAGCATACACCTCTGCATTAAATGTATCAGTACCAATTAATACTTTGATTTTCTTGCCAATCTGAATGCTGTTTTTATGGTTTTGTGCTAAGGTGAAATTCAGCTTCAAAAGATTGGTTTGAGTTAGAGTGGTTATTAAATCGCCTTGATTTAAGAAGGCACCCTTACTGAAGTTTCGCATTCCTAATTGACCAGAGAAAGGAGCTTTAATATTTGCTAAATCAATATTTATATAAAGTTGTTCGAGATTGGACTTTAGGCCTTCTATTTTAGAATAAGCGTTGTCAATTTCTTCTTGGCTGCTACCTCCAATTGAAAGAAGGTCTTTTTTTCTTTCATAGTCTTTTTCAGCCACTTCGAGTTCAGCCTTAAATCCAGGTATTTGTGCTTTCCATACACGGTCGTCCATCCGAACAAGCAGTTTGCCCTTAGTCACAGATTCTCCTTCTTTAAAAAAAATCTCCATGACCTGGCCTGAGAGAGGCGTTTTTATTTCTACTTGTTCATTTGCTAATAGGTCAGCAGTGGTTTGAGTTTTGTTGTTAAAAGATTCTGTACGGGTAACAAAACCTTCGACATTTAAACTGTTTCCAGCAACTTCCTTTTTGGCTGATTCATTGCTACATGCATTTAGAAGCAAAATGATACTAATGAATGGAAGACTTTTAGAGATTATTTTCATACTTATTTTTTAATTTTTACAGCCTCAATTTTGAAATCAGGCGAAGGGAGTGATTCAATAGTTTGGTATAGAGAATCCATACTTTTTTTAAATTGTTTTTTTTGAGAAGGTTTAAAATTGTGAAAGAGTAACTCGTTTGTTTTTTGTACAGCATCTTTCACAATTGGCAAGAGTGCGTAACCCTTATCAGTAACTTCAAGAATATGACATCTTCTATCTTCAGAATTTTCTTTACGCCTTATTAGATCTCTTTCGGATAGATAATCGACAATGCGCATTGTTGAAACCTTGTCTTTTCTTAACGCATCAGATAAATCCTTCTGAGTAGTGGTTCCTTTCGATTCACACAGGTGTATTAGTGCAACAAAATAACGCTCAATACCATATGGTTTCATAAGTTTAGATAGAGTGCTTAAATACACTTCTGACACTCTAGCCATTTCAAAACCATATACATTAATTTCTCCCATACAACAATTGGTTACAAATGTAACTAATTAGACAAAATAATGATAGAGAGCTTTAAACTTTAGGTTTAGTGTTAATGATTTTCAAATAGGCTTGTTAAAATTCAATTAAAACTTATTGATATACAATGAGATATAGATTGAATATAAAATATAATAAATATCTATATTACTATTTATTTATAGAAATGCTAATTATTCTGACACTAATTTTCCACTTTGAATTTGTCCTGAATCAGTTTTTAATACATAAAAATACATGCCTTTATTAAGGTTCTCAATCGTTAATGTTTGAGATTCTTTTATCACATGATTAAGTATTAAGAGACCATTTAAGTCGTAAAGGTTAAATTTGTACGATCCTAATGTTTTGATGGGTAAATCAATCGTTAATTTATTTGAAAAGGGATTGGGATACACGGCAGCTAAATTATCGAATGAGGTTTTGGATTTAATCTTCGTGGAATTACAAAATTTTAATTTAATTGTAGTATCAGAAAACCCAATATTGAAAAGAAATGTATAATTTGAAAAGTCGGATATATTAATCACATTAATGCTATCATTATGCGTTTGATAGCTATTTGGAGCAATACCGAAAAAGTTTACAGCATTTAATGGATTACCAATTGTATCACCATTTGGTGCTACAATTTGAATCGATGGGTAACTAATGAAACTTGCACTTCCATTGAATAAACTAACATTAATTCTATTCTTATTTGTGGTGTCATACCAAACTTTGTCAATACAAAGCAAAGAAAAATCAACTTCGTTCGGCATTTGAGGTGAAAAACGAACTAAAGAACCATGGTCTTGATTATTTTCAATTACATAATAACCAGAGGGATTAATACACATATCTCTAGTGTATTCTTGTTTACCTGTGTTACTGCTGTAACTTCCATACCAATTGATTTTTCCTTCTTGATTAAATGCAGCCACTTTCATATTGTACTCATTGTTTTCATAAACAGTGCCTGCTATTAAAAGTAAATTTTGATTTGTAACTATAGGTGTTGACAAATAGGCATCTAATCCTTCCATACTGCGCTTCCATTTTAATTTTCCTTCAGGTGTAATTTTATAAACACTATCCGTAATTCCAGTCAAAAGGATATCTCCAAACCTATCTATTAAAACGTCGTAAGCAATATCGCCGAACGATGGAAACATGGTGAATTTATCATACGACCATTGTCGCTGTCCGTTGCTGTCTAATTTCATCAATTCATATTTAGGATATTGGCTAAGAACATAAATATTATTTTTAGAATCTATGGCTATTCTTCCCGCATTGAATTGGCTGTCTAGCTCTGTTTTATTGCCGTTTGTATCATAGCGAATAATCCTATAATCTGAGAAATCGAAACCGGATAATATCATTCGATCCGCTTTGTCAACTTGAATTCGTGTACTGCCCTGTTTATCTGAATACATTTCATTTCCATTATCATCAAAACATGCAACCCCTGAACCTCCAACAAATATTTTATTGTTTTTTACAATAACTTGATCATAGGATCCTAGTTTTGAATTTAAGCTTGAATCTTTATCCCAAACAAGAATGCCTGAGGAATTATTTTTCAAAAGCATTGGTTTATTCTTATTTCCTTGAATATATGTTCCCGCCACATAAACATTTCCTTTTTCATCATTGGCGATGGCATATCCTTGCGGATGACCAGAATTTGTATTCCAATACTTCAAAGACCATAATGAATCACCATTCACTGAGTAATGATTTAAGAACACAGCCCATACCAATGAATCGATTCGGTTGTGATAGGTGCTCAACACAGTAATGCCATTATTTTGGTTCACAACGCCCACGGGTGAAACTGCAGAAGAGTCTGGATACGCATTAATGTCAATGTTCCATGTAGGTGTATTTTGTGCATGTGAGTTTGTGAAAACTAAGCCAATAACAATTGTAAATAAGAATGTAAAAACAGGTTTGAGCGAATTGAAAATTATCATGATACAAATTACGACATAGTAAATGGAACAATACTTAACAATAATTCGGGTTTACTTGTCATTTATTTACCTAATTCCATCTCTGTATTCATTTGGTGTGTATCCAGTGCTTGATTTAAAAAATCTGGAAAAGTTTGCAGGGTCATCAAAGTTTAGTTTGTATGCAACTTCTTTGATAGACAAACTTGTGTGATACAAGAGTTTTTTTGCCTCTGATATCATAAACTCACGTATATGTTTTAAAGGAGTTTTACCTGTGTGTGTTTTGCAAATTTCAATCAAATGCTTGTCGGTGATATTAAGTTTTTCAGAATATTGCTTCACACCTAAATGACTTTCAAAATGTATTGGGATGAGTTCTAAGAATTGCTTTAAAGCTTCAGGTCTTTTCTCTATTATCGACTCATTTGGTTTACAGTTTGAATTCATTCGTTGTATTTGAAGCAATAAGACTTGCATGTTTGCATGAATCAACTCCTGATAATTTTGGTTTTTATTTGTGTATTCATGTTCAATTTCATCAATGATTTTCCGAATGAAAGTGTATTCATTTTTATTTGGACGAAAAACAGGCGTTTCTTTTGAAAAAGGCAATTTGCTAAGTAGCTTTTCTGGCAGATAGTCATTCACAAACAACAAGCTACAACCTTCAGATTGTTTGCTTCTAAGCACAAGATGAACATTGTGAGGGGCAACAAAATGAATGGAGCGATTTTGAGCCTTATATGTAGTAAAATCTATATCGTGAACTCCGCCTCCTTTGTGAAAAAATAAAAGCTCATAAAAATTATGTCGATGGGGTTTTTCGAAATCGTAGTTATCCTCTTTTGAACCCCAATTTGAAAAATGGAAATCAACTGAATTACCCAAATTATCTTTTAAGGGATGTTGAGGTATATGTGTTGCAATCGTCATGAACTACTTTTTAGCAAATATACTGAAATACTCGATGATAAAGGAATTAGACTACAAGTGAATATAGATAAACCTCAAGATTTCAAATTGATTTTTTTAATTCTAAGCATTGTAATACTTTCGTTTTTTAATCAAACATTTAGTTTACTGTGGTAAATTTTTGTATTAATTCAACACAAAATTTTGAAAGATAAAAGCTTTGAGTGGAATCGGAATTGGCGAGTTAGTCTGATGGTTTTAGCATCAATTGGATTTGTAATATATAAATTCGACGATTTATTCTTGCCTTATTTTTGGGATGAATTAGCTGGATATGTCAGTGGAATATTTCATATGGTTGATAATGGAATTTCACTTCTCCCAAGTGCAGTTCCTCCAGAATTGAGTTATGGGCATCCCTTATTTATGCATGCAACTATGGCCACATGTATTAAATTATTTGGAGATGATGTATACATTTTACACGGAATTACTTTGCTTTTTACATTGTTACTCGCCTTTGGTGTTTACCTTTTGAGTATGGAACTAGTTAAAAACTGGCAAATTGCTGTTTTTAGTTTTGTTATTTTTCTAGTTCAACCTATAGTTCTCGCTCAATCCACACAAGTTCTTTTGGAAGTTCTATTGGCATTACTTACCGTTTATGCTTTAGTATTCTATCTTCGAAAAAATTATATGCTTGCCGCTTTCTTTTGCACACTTGCAGTCTTGACCAAAGAAACCGGTTTAGTGCTTGCAATTGCCTTCGTGACACATATTTTAGCTCAAATTCTTATTTTTAAGAATAAACAATACGGGATTAAACAATTACTTTTTTTATCAATACCAATAGTAATATTTGTATTATTTTTAGTCATTCAGAAGCAGACATTTGGTTGGTATCTCAATCCGACAAACGTTGGAAAAACAAAATTGAACTTATCAAGTATGTTGCAAAAAACTTGGGATTATTCCTTAGAATTCACTTTTGTGAATCAAGGTAGGTTTATGTATTCGATAGTATTAATTTTAAGCGCGGTGATATGGTTAATCAAGGATAAGTTACACAATTTGAAATTTGAAATTTTTCTGAGAATTATCCCAATATTTTTAATTGGATTTACATTGTTTTCTTCTATTGCCGATGCTTTAGATCGTTATTTTTTACTCTTAATCCCATTTATTACAATTGCATTTGCTTGGTCTATCGATTTTTTGAAAAAAGTAAATAGATACTTGCCATTTGGCCTTTTGGTAATTTGTGTGATGGGCAGTTTCTTTTTTATATCGAATGACACTAAATATTCTGATTCTGATATGGGTTATAAACATATGGTAAGGACGAATAAGATGGTTTTCGATTATGTCAATTCTGGTGAATTTGAAGGTGATACTGTGAATTTTGCATTTCCAATGAAATTAGCTCCAGTTGATACTCGTTTTGGGTATTATGAAAAACTAAAGTTTATTCCCGACACTTCTGTTTTAAATAACACAGAATTTAGAGTATATTGCATGCCTGGAAATTTGGATTGGAATAAGCCTGATAGTCATAACTTTACCTTATTGAAAACGTTTGTTTCAGGGTATTCAAAATCAGCAGTTTACAAAAGGATTGAATAGTAAAGCAACTTCTTAGGTGGTTTTTCCGTCTTGAATTCTAGAAACACATATTAACTAAAAACAGCTTGAAAACGGCAAGAACTACTATATTTCTGGTTCTATTTTCTATTGGTTTGCGTTTGATTGCCAATCCAGTTGCTGATTTCTCTGTGTCTTCTAAACAAGGTTGCTTGCCTTTAACAGTTAATTATACGGATAAAAGTAGTGGTGGAGTTGTTTCTTATTTATGGGATTTTGGCAATGGAAACCAATCTACCTTACAAAACCCTTCAGCAATTTATTATCAATCAGGAAATTTTAAAGTTACTCTGACTGTGACGGATGGGAATGGATTAAAATCCACTAAAACATTTTCTCCAATTCGGGTATTCAAAAACCCTTCAGCAAGTTTTACAGCTGATACTGTTGGCTGTATTGGTCAAAAACTTGGTTACAAAGATGCTTCCACAAAAGCAGATACGGCAATTACCAATTGGACCTGGGATTTTGGTGATGGAACATTGTCTAATAGTCAATTTCCGAGTCATTCATACACCTATGCTGGTACCTTTTCAATTGGATTAACTGTTACGGATGGTTTTGGATGCAAAAGTTTAAGTAATCGCAGCAATTACATAAGAATTAAATCTTCACCAAAAGCAGATTTTGCTTTAGATAAAGCATATAGTTGTACCTTACCTGGCGAGTTTAATGCTAAAAATACAAGCACTGGTGGAGGGAGTATATCCTGGACATCAAGTAATGGTGGAAGTGGATCTGGAAATGATTTTAAGACAAGTATTGGAAGTTATGGTCAATATTCAATTACTTTGATAGCAAAAGGAAGTGGATGTAGTGACACCTTTTCACGTTCAGTATTAGTAGCCAAACCTTCTCCAAGATTTAAATTACCTCAGGGCTCAATTTGTCAAGGAGCAGCAATTGAATTTGAAAATCAAAGCACTCCAGATTTGCCTCAAATGAAGTATATTTGGGATTTTGGCGATGGAACAAAGGACTCAGGTAAAAGTCCAAAACATGCATTTA
>JAWKNQ010000025.1:0-31961 GCA_041391605.1 Bacteroidia bacterium | reverse complement strand
GGGATTTCAGGCGGATGATTTTGTTGTTTTGTATTCTGGAAGCATAGGTGAAAAACAAGGATTGGACGCCTTGATTGATATTGCCATTGAATGCCAGGGGATTTCAAACTTAAAATTTCTGATTTGTGGAACAGGGCCGTATAAACAAAATTTACAGACACAATGCGAGGAGAAGGGGGCAAGTAATGTCTCGTTTCTACCTTTGCAAGAGATGAATGTGTTCAATGAATTTTTAAATATGGCTGATTTGCACTTGGTTCTACAAAAAGCAGAAGCTGCAGATTTAGTAATGCCAAGTAAATTAACTACCATCCTAGCAGCAGGCGGATTAGTGTTAGTAACCGCATTTAAAGGGACGAGCTTGCATGACGTTATACATTCACATGAAATGGGTATAATTATTCCTCCAGAGGACAACAAAGCACTTAAAGAGGCAATTGTTGAAGCAGTGAGTAACGAATATGTGAACGAGCGTAAAAATGCAAGGGAATATGCTGAGAAGTATTTAGATCAAGAAGCCATACTATCTGCGATGGAATCCAAACTGTTAAAATAAGAAAAGCTTCCCCGAAGAGAAGCTTTTTAATTATAAATTAGAGCGTTTGATTATACAGCGTTTTTATCACCTGTGATCATGTTCTTGATGGTGAAGTAAATGATCTTCAACTCAAGTAAGAACGACCAGTTTTCAATGTACCAAATATCGTATTCGATACGCTTGGCCATTTTCTCAACATTTTTGGTCTCACCTCTTAGGCCATTCGTTTGTGCCCAACCGGTAATTCCTGGTCTCGCAAAGTGTCTTACCAAATAGTTATCAATTAATTCGGAGTATTCATTGGTGTGTTTCACCATGTGTGGTCTTGGTCCTACCACCGACATGTTTCCAATAAGAACATTAAAGAATTGCGGCATTTCATCCAAATTGGTTTTTCTTAAGAATTTTCCAATTGGTGTGATTCGGTTATCACCAGCACTTGCTTGTTTTGAATCCGAATCGTTGTTCACACGCATACTTCTAAATTTCCAGCAATTGAATTCTCTATTCCCTTCACCGGTTCTTTTTTGTTTGAAGAAAATAGGACCTGGAGAACTAATCTTTACCATAAGCATAAGAATAGGGAATAGCCATGGGAAAATTAAAAGAATAACAACCAGAGAGAAGAAAATGTCAAAGAAACGTTTTTTAATTCGATTCAATGGAAGTTCAAGAGGTTCTAGTCGCAATGAAACTACAGGAACATTTCCGTAAAAATCAATAGAGACATTATTAGTTTCTTTAAAGAGTTTATAATCTGGAATAAACTTAATACGAATAAGGTTGCGTTCGCAAAAACTAATTAAATGTTTGATTTCCGAGGTATTGAAATCTTTAAGTGCCACGTATATTTCATGCACAGAATTTTCAAGCGCGTAATCGTAAATGGAATTTAATCGTCCTAAGTATTTAGTATTTATAGATTCTTTAGGTTCTTCATCAAAATACCCAAGAATATTATAGCCTTGTGATAAGTCGAAAGTGAGAGCGTCGTATATATCCTTACCATTGTCTTCAGAACCTACAATTATAACATTTCTGAAATTATTGCCTGATTGTCTTATTTTCTTAAGAAACTGAATAGAGACAATTCTGTATATCAGAGTAAAGATTGCAAAGTTTAAAAAGAAAATAATGAAGCCAGCTCTTGAAAGATGGTGAAAATAGAACATTGTAGAGAATGTTGCCATCGATAAGAAAAGGTAGAAAATGAGACGAATTGTTTTGCTTAAAGAATTTTCAATAGGTTGTGTGCGATGGAAAGTAAATTCTTTAAAGTGATAAATTAAAAATAACCAACAAACATTTGATATAAAAATAAATATTTGTGAGTCTTTAGAGCCGATTGAATCTAAATTGCCATATCGAATCACAAAGGATATTAGATAAGCAATATTAAGTAAAATGAGATCTCCAGCCATTAGGAATAATTTCATATACCGCAGATAGGTATTGAAATTAAAGCTTTGTAGTTTAGTTTTCATGTGCATTTGTGTATTGTGTTGTGTGTTTTGTTTGTAGCTGTTAGGCTTAACAAAGTATCTTCTAGACGCAGAATGCGAAGTGTTCTTTTTGGAAACAACTTCCTCTGACATCATAAGGTCAGATTGCTTTCTAAGTTTTGAAATTTGCATAGTATCCTTTGTTAGCTTAAATCTTTATTTCTTTACGGTATTGTACATACAATGTTTTTGTCATTTTTTTTATCAATTAGCAAAATGCAGACCAAACTCTGAAGTCTTGGTAAAACTGGCAGATTTGTGGAAATCTGAATTGAGCCAAGATGTTTTTGAATTCTGTACTTTAAAATTGATTTTTAAATTTGAGGGACATTGATTAAGCTTTAGCGAAGCTTTTGAAATAGTTGATTTTTTTGAAGGATATTGAGCCATATAACGTTCCAAAATTGAATCTGCACATGTTTCAGAAACATATTTGAATTGAATGCTATACGCTTGGAGAATTTTGTGTTTGTTAGGAGCGACAGTGTTTTGAGTTGTCGCAAATGATTTGTGTGTGTTCATTTATTTGTGTTTCTAGTTTGCAGTACATAGTTATTCGGTTTCGCTGAATTAGAAGTAATAAATTAGTTTTAGTATTTAATACTTACAAAATCCAGTACGCAATATTAAACTGAATTTGGATATTTTCCAAATTGAATCCTATTAATTAATGTATAATTAATTGTTCATTTTGCATAAGTTGTACATAAACAGATTGTTACGAATTGATGTTATCGTCAAGTTAGTAACATTTATTGAATTATTTCGTAAAAGTAAGACAAGTGTTTCGACTTTTTTTGTGTAATTGTTTTATTAATTTGATTAAAATTTGTTCAAATATTCAGGTTTTCCAAATTTTGTACACATTTTTCGAATTTTGAAGAAAATAATATACACAATGGCTACATAACCAATGGCTTGCGATTATTTAACAATTGTGGGAAAGATAATTAAATGGGCTTTGTGGAATCGAATTAAAGTAAATTTATCTTGAGTAATTATACTTAAAAATGCTTTGTTTAAGTATTTCTTTTGTTCTTGCTTAATTAATTCAATGTTTAATTGAACCTCAAAACTGGACTCATTGATATTGAACTGTCACTTGTTAAGTTGTTGTGAAATATAAATTTGAATTGTGCAGTAGATTGACTTGGTTTTTTACACAGGATTAATACAAAACTTGTTTAGTCACGTTTTTCTTTCAATTTAGAAAATTCGTGGATGTTTTTATTTATCCTATCTTTGTGTATGAAACATTTACTTTTAACTGCATTATTGACAATCATTGCTTATTCTGCATCTGCCGGAAAACAAGATTCTATAGCTGTTGTTATCAATAACTATAATTATGTCATTTATGTTGGAGATTCACTTCAGCTTGGCTATGGCGCTAATCCAGATGGCAGTTTCATGTATATTTATTCTGGAATAGATATACCACTGGAAAAATCAAATGCTGGCAAAAAAGTTATAATAAAAGCCATCAGATATATCAAAGCTACCGATGAAATAAAAATTACATTACGAGGAAAAGGAATTTATCATTTAGCATATGTGCCACACGCCATGGAAAAAGGTGAGATTGTGAGTATTAATGGGTTTGGGTTTGATTAGATATTAAAAATCAATCAATTTTTCTTTTTATCAAAATTCCGCTCTTCTATCAGTTTTCCATTAACATCGTATGCTTTCCAAATTCCAGTCATTTCATATCGGTCAATCACTGACCCACAAACTACCTGTATGAAACCGTCATCTATCATTGGTTTATCAAACCTTTGCGAAACAAAGTTTCCTTTTGCTAATAAAGCACCATTATTGTGGTAAAATTTCCATTCCCCAAACAAACGTAACCATTGATCATTTAAACTAAAATAAATTGAGTCAATTTTACTATTGAAAGTTCTGTGAGAATCATAAAAATTAGACCGTAAATCATACATAAAATTATAAGATTTTCCTTCTGCAATGCAGATTCCCTTTGCATTAAAGTATTTGAGGTAATATGAACTATCATTTAATCTTTTTACTTGTAGCTTTATGTTGCTTGACTTGTCTGTATGGTATCTTTGAAAGCTTAGTAAATGACCAGCGCTATCTTGCCTTTTCGCTAATATTATGGTGTCTGATTCTTGAACTTGTTTGAGCACTCGGATATTGCCATATATTGAGTCTTTGTGAAAATCGGAGTTTTGTGTAATAATTTTTTTTGAATTTCCATCGTAGAATTCTGCAATTAGATTAGTAAGAGGAGTAGCTTTGACTGAATAGGTGATAGGTAATAGTTTTATAGTATCATCATTGACAGTATTTGCTTGTGATAACAGAGCTTTGATTTCATTTATTTCAATTCGAGTATGAGTGAAATTCATTCGCATAGCGTCTCGAATAGCTTGTGTACTATTGCCCGAATGTTTAGAGTTAATTACCTCCAAATTTTCGATGTTGAATACATTCAATTGATAGCTTATAACATTATATTTAACACCACTATATATAAATTCGTCTAGATAGGCCCATAGCCAATACTGTGAAGCAATCTGACCATAGCTATAAGAGCCAGGAGGTAAAGTGCCAAGTATTGCAATGGGGCGAGGAATGTTTTTAACTCTAAAGTAGATTGAATCAGTCCAAGTTTTGTCAATTTTGCTTTTATCACGCACTTTAATCATAGTTTCATGTATGTCCTTCTTTCTTGTGTGAACAATAAAGAAATATCCGAGGCTATCTACAATCTCAAAATCTTTACAATAAACCTCTAAGTTTTTCCTCTCAATATCAGCGCTTAAGATATCCAATTTATTAGTAATACCACAATAGATCACATTTAGACCAGTATTTGCCACAACTGTTTGTTGAGCTTCTGCATGATGCATATGTAGAAACACAAAAATTAGGACAAAAATACTTAAGTTAGAACTGGACATATAGATAGAACTCAATAATGAGGGTTTTCATGCAAATTTAGGATAATAATTTTAAAAGAATGTTTTAAACCAAAGATTGAAATTGTGTATTGAATTTAATGCAAAAAATACCCCAACAAAAAACACCCAAGTCCTTAAACCTGGGTGTTCGAATTTTAATTTCCCCAATAATCCTAGGAAATATTGTTTATCTTGTTTCTTTATAAAAACAAAATTAATAATATTACAATAACAATTACTGCTCCTCCTTAAATATAAACGCCGCCATTTCGAGCAACCTTCATTTGTTTTTTAATTGTTCTTTGCTCTCTTCTTATACTGCGCTTCTCTGGTGCTTTTAAGTCCGACTGATTGATTGAATTCAGTTCTATTAAACGCGCAGATAAGGCTACAGTGTCAATTTCTTTAGATACAGGCACCACGTGTTCTGTGTTTGAATCTAATTTAGCTGCTTCTGACTGAAGCGGAAGTGATAACATCGATACACAAAGTACCGTGATATAAAATGTAATTTTTTTCATTTTTTTTAAAGTGGTTTTTTCCCTTGAATGATTCTCAATAAAACTGCAACAATTGCTATTGCAAGTAAGATGTGAAATAAGCCTCCAAAATTGTAACCGACAAACCCCACAAGCCATGCAACTATTAATAATACTGCAAATGCATAAAGTATATTTCCCATATTGATTTTGTTTAAAATTGTATTCAGGTTATTGTGAATTGTTTGAACTTAGAAGTGAAGTGCTAGTCCTAGAGTGGATATACCCGTTGATAAATCAAGAAATAATCCAGCTCTATTACTTAGGTGATATTCTGTCCCAACATGCACGTCTAAAAACAATGGAGTCCTATTGCGATATGAATTTCTGTAAATATAACGATCTCCATAATACCCATCATCCCAGGTTGACTTGATAATGGCAACACCTAAAGTGCCTGCAAAATAAAAGTCCCATTTGGAGCCAGCATTGACTAGATTATCAAAGTAGTACGTGCCCTTTACTCCAACAGGAATAACGGTTTGACTGTAATTGTAATACCTGTTCGGATAGTTTTTATTTCCCCAATAATAGCTGTTGCGATACGAGAAAAAACTTATCGATGGAGCCAATGTAAACTGTTTGGCAACATCGAATTCTAAATCAGCGTGTAAGACAGGAACATTACTTCCTATGTAACCGTAGTAACCAATTCCCAATCCAAGGTTTAATGTTTTACCATATTTTTCGCCTGATTTTGAATTTTGTCCATTTAAATCATTGATTGAAATGAAAAGCAACATTAAAGTGCTTAATAAACCTATTTTTATATACATAACTGTTTCTTTTAATTGTTAATTTCTGTTTAGTAAAATCTATATCCTATAGTAAACTGATACCAAACATTCTTGTACCGTGGTGTGCTGGAAGTGCCGTCTCCCTTGTTGTTTTGAATGTCCCATCCAACTCTAGCTCCCAAAACACTGTGATTGTGATTTATGTCAAAACCCGCAACGAAGCACAAGATGTTTTTGCGCACGTTTTCATTATTAAACTCCTGTTCTTGCAAAACACTGCTAGTGCCATATGAAATCTCATCCTTTTGCTTGATGTGGTAAGCATATTGCGGACCAGCTAATAAGGTTATATTTTCACTTGGCTTTATAGCTAGAAGAACGGGCAAATCTATAAAGGAAGTGGTACGTGTTAAACCGTAGTTATCGCCAAATAAAGTACCAGAAGATTTAAAGCCTTTTTGTGAGTATAAGAGTTCCACTTGTATCCCAATTACTTTGTTAATTGGTATTGTAAAAAAGACTCCAGTGGCTAAACCAAATTTAGGGTTTGCAACAAAATTATCCCCTTTAGTATCGTAAACATTGGAATAATTTACTCCAAGTTTTACTCCGAAATACCCTGTTTCGCGCATACTAGTTGATTCAGACTGACCGTCGATGCAGCCAACAATAGTGGCTAAGCATATTAAACTTATTATTTTTTTCATTGATTTGTTGATTGTTCTAATTTGCATATTCCATGGTCATGTCAAACAACAGGTTAGTAGTTTGACCAATGACGAGAAAAGGGGTGTATTTATACTGATTCTGATTATAAAGTTAGTTCACCGAAACGGTTACGGGTTTGATGTTATAAGAATTAATATACGAAGTCGGACCAAGACTTTTTCGTTTTAAATGTTTGAAATCACTAGGAGAGTGACCAGTTACCTTTTTGAATTGATGAGATAAATGGGCAGCACTGCTGTAATTCATTCTTATAGCAATTTCAGAAAAATTATATTTCCCAAACAAGATGAATGTCTTAATTCTTTCAATCTTTTTTGCAATCAAGTACTGCTCTATACTAACACCTTGATGCGCAGAAAACAAATTAGCCAAATAGGTATAATTGTATTTTAGTTTTTGGCTTAAGTAGTGAGAAAATTTTATAAGAAGTACTTCATTTGGAACGTATACTATTTCATTTATGCTCTCTTTAATTCTTTCAATCAAACCAGATGGTGAATTCTTTATAACTATTAAGCCATTGATTTTAAGTATTTTCATCAAAGAATCAAATTCTTGTCTAGAGACTTGATTAATTATTTGAATGCAGTTGCAAGAGATAAAATGAATAGGAATGCCAATTGCAATAGACTCCTTTAAAACAAATGTTTCGCAACGCTTGTTCACCATACGATTAATAAAAATTTTCAAAATGGGGGTATTAAAGGAGAACACACAAAGATATGTGTATTTGTGTTGATTGATTTTTATATCTTTGAGAAATACTTGTATAATTCACATATATGCATTCAAAAGGGCTTAGAATTAGCTCAAAAGAATATTAAGAGATAACAAGTTTCATAGATAAAGTCAACTTACTTTTGGAGATATAAGATGAATTAAATCACGATTTATAAGGCAACAAAAAACCCAAATCAAAAGACTTGGGTTTTTGTGATCCCGCTGGGGAGATAAATATATTTACATACCCTTTGTAATGGGTTGAATTATAGTATGATATGATTTAGTGAAATATTCTTGGTTGAAAAGTGGTATAACAAAAATCTACACTTTTATTAATTGATTTAGTTTTTAAGGAAATGATATAGAACAAAAATACTATAATCGCATAAAAACTATATCGAAGGAATTTAAACTGAATTATTTATAGAATAATATATTCAAATCATTAGATTTGTTTTATGGTTTCCAAGCTTTATATCAAAAACATGGTGTGTAACAGATGTATACTTGTTGTAAAAAATGAGCTTAGCAAACTTAATCTCGAAATTACTAACATTGGATTGGGTGAAGTTGACTTTAACAATGATTTGAGTGATAATCAATTAAAAGCAATCGAATTCATACTGCAACCTCTTGGCTTTGAATTGATTGACAACAAAAAAAGTAAGCTTATTGAAAAAATTAAAAATATCATCATCGATTTAGTGCACCGGCAAGACGGAGAATTGAAGAACAATTTGTCTGAAATATTAAAAAACGAACTAAACCAAGATTACAATTACCTTTCAAACTTGTTTTCTGAAGTTGAGGGTTCGACCATAGAGAAATACTTTATTGCTCAAAAAATTGAAAAAGTCAAAGAATTATTGGTTTATGATGAATTATCATTAAGTGAAATTGCTTTTCAATTGAATTATTCAAGTGTAGCTTACCTCAGCAACCAGTTCAAAAAAGTAACAGGCCTTACACCAAGCCATTTTAAGCGCATTAAAGAAGATAAACGCAAACCTCTAGATAAAGTTTAATTAAATTTTACAAACAAGTTATAAAATTCCGTAACACTTAATTTTTCATAGTATGCCAATTTTGCACTATAAAAAAAGTTATGGCATCAAAAACTAACAATTCTGTATTTATACCTCTTGTAGGTGTTGAAAGCGAGCATTGCGCCTTAATTGTCGATAAAGGTTTGGCTAAAGTGGAAGGTGTTCTCGATCATAAGGTCGAGTTGAATAACCGCCGGGCATTAATAGAATTCACTGACACTTCAACAATTGCCCGGGCTGTTCATTTAATAAAGGACTTAGGGTATGATGTGGCAACGGTTAAGGCTCATTTCCCGGTACTTAATATGACTTGTGCCTCTTGTGCTATAAGTATAGAAAGCATGGTAAAATCCACTGAAGGTGTAGTTGATGCATCTGTCAACTATGCCAACGCGAGTTTGTTCATAGAGTATATACCTTCCATCACCCAACCGAATTTAGTAAGACAAGCTGCTCAAGCCATCGGTTACGATTTGTTGATTTCAAGCTCCGAGGATAAAGGCAATGATCTTGACGAATTAATGCATGAGAAGTTTTTACGTCTTAAAATGAAAACAATTCTAGCCGTTATCTTCTCTATTCCTTTGGTGGCAATTGGCATGGTGTTTATGGATATTCCATATGCCAACTATTGGATGTGGCTGCTGTCTACTCCGGTGGTAACTTGGTTGGGAAAGGATTTCTTTGTCAACGCATGGAAACAAGCAAAACACCGATCGGCAAACATGGATACTCTGGTAGCTTTGAGTACCGGTATTGCATACCTATTCAGTGTTTTAAATGTTTTGTTTAAAGATTTTTGGCATGCACATGGCATACTTCCTCATGTGTACTTTGAAGCCTCAGCAGTAGTTATCACCTTTATACTTTTAGGCAAGTTTCTTGAAGAAAAAGCCAAAGGCAATACTTCTTCGGCAATAAAAAAGTTGATTGGCCTGCAACCCAAGACTGTTACTGTATTAAATGTTGATGGAACCGAAAATCAAGTAACAATTGATTCTGTTCAATTGGATAACATAATTTTGGTAAAGCCGGGGGAAAAGATTGCGGTGGATGGCATGGTGACAGGCGGAGAATCCTATGTAGACGAAAGTATGCTAAGTGGAGAACCTGTACCTGTATTTAAAAAATTAAATGAAAAGGTTTTTGCCGGCACCATCAATCAAAAAGGCAGCTTTCAATTCAAAGCACTTAAAATTGGTAGCGAAACCATGTTAGCTCAAATCATTAAAATGGTTCAAGATGCTCAGGGAAGCAAAGCACCGGTTCAAAAATTAGTTGACAAAGTTGCCGGTATTTTTGTACCTATTGTTATTGTCATCTCTTTAATTACATTTTTTGTTTGGTTGATATTTGGTGGTGATAACAGTCTCGCCCAAGGCTTGATGGCGGCAGTGACCGTTTTAGTCATCGCTTGTCCTTCGCACTGGGCTTGGCTACGCCTACCGCCATAATGGTAGGGGTTGGAAAAGGCGCTGAAAATGGCATTCTAATTAAAGACGCTGAGAGTTTGGAGCAAGCCAAGAAAATCAACACCATTGTATTGGATAAAACGGGCACAATTACAGAAGGAAAGCCGGAAGTATCAGGCGAATATTGGGATAAAGACGATGCGATGATGCAAGCCGTTCTGCTGAGCATTGAAAAGCAGTCTGAGCATCCATTAGCAGAAGCTGTAGTAAAGCATCTGAAAACAGGTAAAGTTGTGAGCCTGACAGGATTTGAAAGCATTACAGGTAAAGGTGTTAAAGCTGTTTACGAAGGAGAATCATTTCTTGTAGGAAATAGAAATCTTTTACTTGAATATAAAATTGCCATTTCAGAAAAAATAAACAGTAAAGCTGAGGAATGGGCAGAAGCATCCAAGACAGTTATTTGGTTTGCCAATAGCAAACAGGCACTAGCAGTCATAGCGATTTCAGATCAAATTAAAGCAACTTCCATTGAAGCTATCAAAACCTTGGCTCAAATGGGCATTGAATTGCATATGTTAACTGGCGACAACCATGCTACTGCAAAAGCCATAGCCGAACAGTCAGGAATAAAACAATTTAAATCCGAAGTGTTGCCTCATCAAAAAGCGGAGTATGTAGAAGAACTTCAGAGGCAAGGTAAATTCGTTGCAATGGTCGGCGATGGTATCAATGACAGCACAGCACTTGCAACGGCCGATTTGAGTATCGCCATGGGCAAAGGCAGTGATATCGCTATCGATGTGGCTAAAATGACAATCATTTCATCAGATTTAAATAAGATACCTCAAGCCATTCGGCTTTCTAAACAGACAGTAAGCACCATAAAGAAAAATTTGTTTTGGGCATTTATTTATAACTTGATAGGTATTCCAATTGCTGCCGGTGTATTATATCCATTCAACGGGTTTTTACTCAATCCAATGATAGCAGGCGCAGCCATGGCTTTAAGCAGTGTTAGTGTAGTTAGCAACAGCTTGCTGTTAAAACTGAGAAAGTAATTCAGTAAATCTCATAACTCTATTCATAAATAACGCAACATTTAAAAGTTGACTTATTCTGAATTTTGCATCGTTAAATAACAAATTTTATGAAAAAGATAAATGTAACTATTCCCAATATGCAAAGCTCACATTGCATGAATCAGGTAAAAAACGCAGTAAGTGACATCGACGGTGTACAAATTGAAAAATTAAGTCCGGGAACATTGGGATTTTCAGTTGAGCAAGCTCATACAGAAGACGCAGTATTAGAAGCTATTTTTTATGCAGGTTATACTGTTTCTTCTGATTTAAAAGGAACTTCCTGCAATTGTCATTCCGCATGTTGTTCCAATTAATTTTAATAATATGAGCAAGGAAGTGTCTAAATACAGAACCAATATCAATTGCGGTAATTGTGTTGCAAAGATTAAAACAGTCCTGGATTGCTTGCCCGGTATTTGCTACTGGCAAGTAGATTTAACCAATCCTAAAAAGATTCTAACGATTGAATCTATAGGTTTGTCTCAAGAAGAAATCATAGAAACCGTTCAAAAAGTCGGATACCAAATTGAACCATTGAATTAAATCAAAATCATTATGAAACAGATTATTTTATCATTGGCATTGCTGTTCGGAATGAACAGCTATGCCCTAGACGCAAACAAGTTGTTTAACGACTATCTGGATATAAAAGACGCCTTAGTGAAAAGTGACAACCATGCGACGAAAGCAGCAATTGATGTCTATCTAAAAGGCATTAAATCAGAATCAGAATTTACTGAGAAGAAAGCTTTATTGAAATCGGTTGAGAAACTGTCCAAAGCACCGGATATTGAGGCTAAAAGAACCGCTTTCAAAGAAGTTTCCATTACCATGTGGAGATTGGTTAAGCGATTGGATCAAATCAAAGGGCCGGTATATTATCAGTATTGTCCAATGAAAAAGGCTTATTGGATAAGTAAGGAAAAGGCGATTAGGAATCCATACTATGGTTCGTCGATGTTAACCTGTGGCAATATATCTGAAACTAAAATATAAAAGCGTATGAGACTTTTTTTAATAGGCTTTCTGCTCATAATTACATCCGGAGCATGTAACAATTCAAATGAATTGAAAAGTATTAATCCGGGTACCACATCCTTTGTTCAAGATACAGCAGATTCTGTAGGTGTGGCACATGAATCGGTCTGTATGGTGAACAATAAATTTTTAGGTGAGAAGCAAATTCCCGTCATTTTGGATAGCAAGATTTATTACGGCTGTTGCAAGAGTTGTAAGAAGAAATTGGAAGTCAATTTAGAGCTAAGGACTGCCACAGATCCATACTCACATCAGACTATCGATAAGGCCATCGCTTTCATTGCCATTACCGGAGAAGATGGTACTGTATCGTACTTTGAAAGTGCCGAAAACCATAAGAAATTCGTGTTGTCAATAAACTAATTAAACTTAATCAACCAATCAACTCAATGTTTAAAATTAAAATTATCTCTCTTTTATTTTGGCTTTTGCATTTGCTTCTGTCGACTTTAAATGCTCAAAAACTGGTTCATTACGATCTATATGTAAATGATACTGTTGTAAGTTTTGCCGGTAAGGAGAAAAGAGCAATAGCGGTAAACGGACAAATACCAATGCCTACTTTGGAATTTACCGAAGGCGATACGGCAGAAATAGTCGTACATAATTTGTTAGACGAAAACACTTCTTTGCATTGGCATGGTATTTTTTTACCAAATAAAGAAGATGGTGTCCCCTTCTTAACACAAATGCCGATCAGCCCGAAATCTACTTTCGTCTATAAATTTCCTGTCATTCAAAATGGAACGCATTGGTACCACTCGCATTCTGGTTTTCAAGAACAAATTGGCATGTATGGTAACCTGATCTTCCATAAACGTAAGGACGATGAACATTTCAGAAAGGAAATTGATGACTTGCCAGAAATACCTATCATTCTAAGCGAATGGACGAAACTGAAACCTGAAAATGTCCAACGCATGCTCAACAATGCCAGCGATTGGTTTGCAATAAGAAAAGGAGCGACTCAAAGTTATTCAGAAGCGATAGCGAACGGCCGATTTGGTGTTAAATTGACCAATGAGTGGAAACGCATGGCTGCTATGGATGTTAGTGATGTGTATTACGATAAAGCCTTGATCAACGGCATGAATGTTTCTGAAATAAAATCAATTGATGGTAAGCCGTTAAAAGCTGGTGATAAGGTTAGGTTAAGAATTTCTAATGGGGGCGCATCCTCTTATTTCTGGTTGCGTTATGCCGGGGGCAAAATAACGGTAGTGGCGTCTGATGGCAACGATGTAGAGCCTGTTGAAGTCGATCGTCTGATCATTGCGGTTTCTGAAACCTTCGACATCATTGTTCAAATTCCAGAAGAAAATGCATCTTATGAATTTATGGCTACAACCGAAGACAGGACGCAATCAACCAGTTTGTTTATTGGTGTTGGTGAACGGATTTATGTCGGTGCCATGGGTAGACTTAATTATTTTGAGGGGATGAAGATGATGAATGACATGATGCGATTTGATGGCAATTTAGACGACATGGGTATGAATATGAGCCTGAACCAAATGGACATGAATGTGGTAATGTATCCTGAGATTAACAAATTATCCAGGAAAAGAAACAATGCCATGGACGAAAATCCTAACCGATACAATGCCAATGCCCTAAGTAATATTGTTACATTGAATTATGGCATGCTAAAAGCCACGCACCCAACAAAATTGAAAAAAGATGCGGCTGTCAAAGAATTGAAATTTGTGCTGACAGGCAATATGAACCGATATGTCTGGAGTATGGACAACAAAGTTTTGTCTGAAACAGATAAGATTGCTGTGAAAAAAGGCGAGGTGCTGAGGATTACTTTATACAATAATTCAATGATGCGACATCCTATACACTTGCATGGCTTTGATTTCAGATTACTCAATTCATACGGCGACAGTGCGCCTATGAAAAACATCATAGACATAATGCCAATGGAGACAGATACCATCGAATTCCTGGCAAATGCTGAAGGTGATTGGTTCTTTCATTGTCATATTTTATACCACATGATGGCCGGGATGGACAGGGTGTTCTCTGTTGGCAATTATCACAATCCCAGACTCATGAACAAAGACATGGCTTATAAAATGTTGCAAATGGAAAGCAATATGGTCCATTTTATGGCACAAAACGATTTTGCAAGTAACGGCAATGATGGCGAAATGATGTTGATGAATGCCAGGTGGAGTCTGAACACCGAGTGGCGGCTGGGTTACAATGCCTCAAGTGGTTATGAAATTGAAACACATCTTGGCCGTTATTTCGGTAAAATGCAATGGCTTATGGCATTTGTCGGATACGATTGGCGCTATAGAAAAATGGGTATGGATGAACATGAAAAGAATCTGTTCAATCAAAAAAATGAAAAGGATACCCGTAGAGTTTTAAGCATAGGTATGATGGCAACTTTGCCAATGTTGATTAACTTTCAAGCAGAAGTTTATCACGATGGCATTGTCAGATTGTCATTAATGCGAGAGGACATTCCAATATCAAAACGAATTCGGGCTGGTTTTCTAGTAAACTCTGACAAAGAATACATGGTAGATCTGCGTTATATTTTATCAAGAAATCTAGGTATCAGAGGACATTTTGATAGTGACATGGGATTTGGTTTAGGAATATCCTTCAATTATTGAATTTAGTATTTTGAGCTGGAAAAGCCTTTATAATTAATGTTAAAAAATTTAAAACGAACCTTTTGATAAAGAAATTGGTTACTTTTGAAAAACTAAAAACATCACTCAAGAAAAGAGTCTATTTATATTGATGACCCATGGTCAGGCAAGATTATATGAAAACTTGGAGCTTATTGATATTATTCAACTTATGTTATAAATTGAAATATCTGTTTTGAAACTCTTCTGAACACATAGCCCGAAAACTTTTTGTTTAATTTAACAAAATGTCTTGCAATGAAAACAGAATGGTATTATGATAAAGAAACAGAAAAAACGTATACTTAAAATTTTATTTATATTTGTTAGCATAGGCTCATTATACTTCGTGCCATGGATTTTGGTAAGAGCATGGATTAATGCCACACTTTAGTAGTTAAAGAACAACAAACGAAGGCATAAATTTTAGTTTTGATGGAATGATCGTATATGTGGACGAAGCAGGAAAGCCTGCAGAGTACTATGCAGCAGGTTGGCATGACCGAAAAAAGAAAATACCTGCATCATATGCTTTATTCAAAATTGCGAGTATTACAAAGTTATATATTGCTGTTGCTACTGCAAATTAGTCAAAGAAGGTCGTTTATCTCTGGATAAAACCATTGCTGAATACTTCCCTGAGTTTGCGGGAAAAATTGAAAATTCAGACAAAATAACTTTAGAGAATGATGGCACATGGAGTGGCATTCAAATTATGTTGACCATCCGGAATTTTGGACAAACCACCTAAAAACAGACAGGAATCAATTGAGTATGCCTTAGATATGTCAGCCGATTTTGAACCAGGTGAAGATTATGGGTATTCAAATACCAATTATCTGTTAATTAGGGATATCATTGATAAAACTTTGGGTTATCCTCACAAGAACTCTAAGGAGAAAATATTGAATCCGCTAGGGCTAAAACACACTGGAAGTTCCATCAGTGAAGTGAACATAGACGATGTTATGACATTCATTATATTGGAGTTGATACCGATTTTAAGTACGAAAATACTGGCTTAATGTTGGCAACAGCAGAAGACGTTGGTATATTCTTACGGGCATTAAACAATGGCTTGGTATTTAAGGAAGGTGAACAGGAAATTTACTCTTCAATTTACGTCTATGAACATACCGGGCTTCTACCCGGGTATCAAAGCATAGCTAAGTATTACAAAGACAAAGATATGGTGGTAATTCAATTTAACAATACAAGCAACTTTGATGGATATGATTGGAATTTAGCTGAGATAATTTACAATCGAATTGTGAAAATATTAAAGAAAAAAAGCGAATAACATTTTGAATAAACAATAGCAGTCGGAAGGTGAAAATCAGAATTTCAACTTTATCAAATTCTGTATAATGTTTTGATTTTGAATAACTACCCTGTCAATTACTATTACTACAATATACCTTTAGCAACAAGTAAAATATATGAAAGATTTTTTCAATAAAATACATTCAATTGACCAAGAAATTCTTGATGACTACATTTCGCATTGGACCAAATACACTGCTCCCAAAAAAACCATAATGACAGCTCCCGGAGAGACGGAACGATACATGTACTTCGTAATAGACGGAATTCAGAAATCTTATTACTTAAACGATGATAAACAGCATGTCATTGCATTTACATATCCTCCCTCTTTTAGTGGAATTCCGGAATCCTTTCTTACTCAAGCACCTTCAAAATATTTCTTAGAAACAATAACGGAAAGTTCTTTTCTTCGAATTTCCTTTGAAAAGCACTATCAATTAATGCAAGAACATCGGGAAATAGAAACGCTTTTTAGAAAAGCTACCGAATTAATTTTAATTGGGATGGTACAACGACACTATGAGTTAATGGCATTCGATATAAATCAACGTTTTACATCTTTCGCTCAAAGAAGTCCACACCTATTCAATTTAGTCGCTCACAAAGACTTAGCTTCCTATTTACGAATCGATTCAACAAATTTCAGCAAGTTGTTTAACTCCTTGAGGATATAGAATCTTGGTATAGACCAAAAATACAATGGTTTAAGTGTCTGACCTTTGCGTCATATTAATAAATAATGAAACGAACACTTAACATTTTAATTTTATTTATCATGAATTCAACAATTTTTTCTCAAACCTGGTTAGACACTACTCTATATCCATTTGAAAACAAATATTTACGATTAGAAGCAGGAAATATGCATTATGTTGATGAAGGAAAAGGTGAAACCATTCTTTTCGTTCACGGCACTCCAACTTGGTCATTCCTTTACAGGGATTTTATAAAAGAGCTATCAAAAGAAAATCGATGCATTGCTATAGACCATCTAGGGTTTGGTTTGTCTGACAAACCTGATTCAGTTACCGGAACACCTGAATGGCACGCACATAATCTTAGCGAATTCATTTCTAAATTAGATCTTGATAGTATCACTTTGGTAGTACACGACTTTGGTGGACCAATCGGGTTAGCAGCTGGTATTGAAAACAATGAACGAATCAAAAAAATTGTACTATTCAACTCTTGGCTATGGGCTACTGAACAAAACAAAGATGCGCAAAAGATTGATAAGATCATTAATAGCCGTTTGGGAAAATTTATGTATTTAAACATGAACTTCTCACCCAAAGTACTTTTGAAAAAAGGATTTGCAAATAAGAAAAACCTATCAAAAGAAGTTCATCAACAGTACATCAAACCGTTTCCTGACAAATATTCACGCATTTCATTGCTAAATATTGCTAAAGCATTGGTAGGTTCATCCGATTGGTATCAACAACAATGGGAAAAATTGGATCTTTTAGGAAATAAGGAATGGTTGATTCTTTGGGGAACAAAAGATGCCTTTATTACAATGGAATATTTAAAAAAATGGCAAGAGAAACTTCCAAATGCGAAAGTAATGGGAATGGAAACTGGTCATTTTGTTCAGGAAGAAGCAAAAAAGGAGTCCATACAAGCAATTAGAGCATTTATTCTTCAATAATGCCAACATATAATAAAACAGTGGCGCAATTAAATTGCAATATCAAACTGATTATCATATGTTTACTTTGAAGAGTGAAGGAAATGTAACGCAGATAAATTGAAGATCAGTAAATCTTGCAACTCTTACATAAAATAGTGTAACTCTCCTTTTACTAATCATCCTGACTTTTGTACCATAATAATAATAACTAATGGTAAACAAAAATCAAATCACAGGAATGAAGCATTCTAATTGCGTATCAAAGGTAATTTCTAGAAAAATGAAACGACTTCAATTAACACTTATAATCTTGCTGTGCTCCAATCATGTTTTTACTCAAAATCACAGTGAGTCGATGACAAAATTCGAGGAAAGAACAGCAATTAAAGTTGAATATTTCGGAGAGCTGGTACTTCATCCTGGTCTCAATATAGGTCTGGATTACACACTGGCACAAAGGAATTGGGTAACGATACATTGGGATGCAGACCTTGGTGGCTACCGACATCGCTGGAACAATACATCAGCGTTTTTGAAAACGACAATTGGCTCACGATTTGCCATAGGATCTGCTTATGCTGACATAAACTTAGGCGGAGGATATCTGCATTCATGGGCAGCCGGAGATATCTATCAAAGGGCAGAAAACACAGGAGTTGAAAAAGCTGTAAATAAGGGGCATTCACATTTTATGCCTTCCGCATCATTACTATTCGGCTGGGATGGAAATAGAAAACATAAACTTCCTTTGAGGATACACTTTGGTCCGGAAGTTTATCTCCAATCATCTTTCAATCACATTTATCTACCGCATGTTGCTGCCAAATTAGGATTCACATATAAATTAAATCGAATATGAAAAAATTAGCATACATTCTCTCAATTTCAGTAACTCTGGTACTTTTCTCTTGTAAAAAGGAAAGGTTTTACGAAGGTGATCACTTTTTTGTAAAAAATGCAGGAGCTGAAATGCCGGTTTATGTAAAAGGAAACATTGCTTCCGGCACTTTCATTCTTTTTCTTCATGGCGGTCCTGGTGGGAATGCAACTTTGCCCTCTTTTATGCCTGTGTCTAAGGAACTGGAAAATGACTATGCTTTCGCTTATTGGGACCAAAGAGGATCGGGTTTGTCAATGGGAAACCCTGATGCGAAAACATTTACAGTTGAACAATTTGTTGATGATCTTGACCTCGTAATTGAAACTATAAAGATGCGCTACAATAACCCAAGAATTGTATTGTATGGTATAAGTTGGGGCGGTGCATTGGGAAGTGCATATTTAAGTACAGGTAATTATCAAGAAAAGGTACAAGGTTTTATCTGCATGTCTAGTGGACACAACTTGGTTGATGGACTGCCAAAATCAGTTGAATTTGTAAAAAAATATGCCCAAAAACAAATTGACAATGGTGTTCGTGTCGATTACTGGACTGAAGCTCGTGATTGGTGTGCTACTGTTCCTGACATGACCGTTGTAAATAATTATTTTAAGTACGACGCCTACCTTTCAAACACAGATGCATACCGCTTAGATCCTAATCAAGAAGTACAAGGTCCTCAAGTGGGCGCAATGGGAACCATGAACTCTTACCTTTCACTCGCCATCTTTTTTAATGGAAGATATTTAGCCAAACGATTCAACATTCTTGAGCTTAATCTTAGCAAGGACATGGAAAAAATTAAAATCCCATCTATTGTGATCTGGGGAAGACATGATGGGGTCAATACCATGGAGATGGGTTTTGATGCCTATAACAGTATAGGTGGCCCGAATTTTAAAGACAAAGAACTCGTCATCCTGGAAAACAGTGCACATGAAGGTTATATGGAAGAACAGACTTTGTTCATCCATACCTTCCGAAGATTTGTGAATGGCCTTTAAATAAAGAAAACAAGAAAACACCACAAACTTATAATATAACCGAATTTAATAAGAATATAAAAAATGAAAAATCAAAGTAAAAAGACTACATTTAAAATTTTACTTATTGTCTTTACCTTCTCTCTCATGATATCATGTTCTCGTGATACTGACACTTTTCAACCCTTGGACAATATGTATTTGAATATCCCGGATATTAACTTTGAAAATAAGTTAATTGAGCTAGGATTAGATTCAGACGGTACTCTTAACCATCAGATGCTAAGATCAGATGCTGAAAAACAGATTCGTTTGGATTTGAATCATTCAGTTAATTCTGGTAAGATAAAAGATTTAACCGGTATTGAAGGATTTGTAAATTTAACTTTTTTGTCTGCGACTGGACAAGAAATCAAAGATGTTGACTTAAATTTTAACACTCAATTGGATACCTTAATTTTGAATGGAAACTATTTAACTGAAATCGACATTAGTAAGAACTCGAATCTAATTTTACTAGAGATTGAATCAAATGAACTCAATGTAATTAAAGGATTGTCAGAATCCTCAAATCTGAAAAAACTAAACTTATCATTTAATAACATTGAAGAAATTTCAATTAATAACAATTCACTTGAAGACTTAATAATCAGTCATAACCTATTAAGATCTATTGATACAAAAGATGCTATAAACCTAAAAAACGTGTATGTTATACTAAATGAACTCACAACAGTCGACTTTATGTCTAACAAACTCTTAGAGACCTTGGTGATTTCAGGTAACAAGCTTCAAAATTTAAATCTTGAAGAAAATACACATTTAACACATCTATATAGTTCTAGCAATATGCTTACAAGCCTCGATATAAGCAAGAATCAACAATTAATTGATTTAAAGGTAGATAGAAATCCAGATTTAACTTGTATTAAAATTCATACTGGTCAGAATATTCCGAGTGTATCCCTATCTTATTATCAGGAATTAAATACAAATTGTAACTAGCAATAAATAACCAAAAGCAAACGACAGTAATCAACATAGGAATGCTGAAGATAAAAATCAATAAAATAATGAAAGCAGTAACATACAAAAAATACGGTCCGCCAAGTGTTCTGACTGTGGTGGATGTTGAAAAACCAACCCCAAAACATAATGAAGTATTGGTCAAAATCCATGCAACTACCGTTACATCAGGAGATGTCCGATTGCGCAGCTCGGATTTCCCCGGCATTGCCTGGCTTTTTGTCAGACTGATCTACGGCCTATTCAAGCCGAAAAAGGAAATATTGGGTCATGAATTTTCAGGTACTATCGAAGCCATTGGTAAAGATGTTACCAAATATAAAGTTGGGGATGAAGTTATAGGCACCCCGACAATGCTTTCCTCCGGCTCTTATACCGAATATCTAAGTATTCCAGAAAACCGGAAGAAAGGCGTTTTGGCTATAAAGCCAAAAGCTCTAAGTTTCAATGAGGCGGCGGCTCTACCAGTTGGAGGTATGACAGCTTTATTTCTTCTGCAAAAAGCAAAACTGAACAAAGGTCAAAGTGTATTGATTTATGGTGCCTCCGGCAGTGTTGGAAGCATCGCTATTCAAATAGCCAAGGCCTATAGAGCCGTAGTAACAGCAGTATGTAGCAGTTCCAATTTCGACATGGTAAAATCACTCGGAGCGGATGCAACACTCGACTATCAAATTGAAGACTACTCCTTGATTGATGAAAAATTTGATGTCGTATTAGATGCCGTTGGTAAAACTTCAAGATCTAAAGCCACAAAGATTCTTAAAAAAGTAGGCCAATTTGTAACCGTACAGGCTCTGACCAAACCTGGCCAACAGCATCTGAATAAATTATGTGAACTTGCAGACGAAGGAAAGCTCAAACCATTCATAAACAAAACCTTTCCCCTGTCTGATATGGCAGAAGCTCATGAATATGTTGACAAAGGTCGTAAAAGAGGAAATGTTGCAATCGAAGTTGTAAAACAATAAGTACCTATGTTAACAAAAAAGAATAAAAAAGCCTTGGAAATTGTAATTTATATATACAATGGAATGACGATGCTAGATGCCATTGGTCCTTATGAAATACTGAGAAATTTAAGAGATGTCAACATCAAGTTTGTTGCAAAGAAAAAAGGAGAAATAAGTGCTGACAGTCAATTAGTACATCTAAATGCAAAACATGAAATCAATGAAATTCAAAAGGCTGATATTTTGTTGATTCCTGGCTCTACAGTTGGTTTTGTTCGAGAGGTGAAAGACAAAAAAGTATTAAATTGGATAAAGAAAATAAACGAAACCACCAGTAAAACAGTTACGGTATGCACGGGCTCAATAATACTAAGTGCAACGGGGTTACTGGAGGGGAAGAAAACAACCACCCACTGGAAAACTATGGGACTATTATCTAAGTTTGGGGCAATTCCAACGAGAGAGCGAATTGTAGAAGATGACAAATTCATCAGTTCGGCAGGTGTTTCTGCCGGAATCGATTCAGCCATATATCTTGCAAAGATTTTGAAGGGTGAAAAGGCTGCAAAAGTTGCGCAGTTAATCATAGAATACGACCCAAAGCCGATGTTTGAATCAGGAAATTATTCAACTGCAGAAAACGAAATCATCGAACAAGCAGAAAAGATACTTAAAAAAGATGCGATCAACGATCTTTCGCTATGGGACATGATTAAGAATTACAAGGTCTTAAATGCCATGAAATAAAATGTCTTAAACTGACATTAAGGATGGGCAATACTATATTATGTTTGATGTATGATCCCCAGAAAAGAGTATGTTTTATAAATTTTAAAAAGTAGCAGTAATAAGGTTAGTAGTAAATAATACTAATACCTGGGATTTTGTTCTTTGTGTTTCGTAAGGGGCTACTCCACGATTAAGCATATAGGTTGCAAAAGTATGTCTTGCAGTGTGGTGAGTTAACTCCTTATCTATTCCAATTCTTACAGCGATTGCTTTTAGATAATCATTGAATTTTTGGTTGCTTATTTGGGGTAGTATACTATTTGTGGCTGATAATTCAGTATCAAATTTGCTTTTCAGTTTATTTATAACTTCAATTGCATCTGTTAATATTGGTATTTCTTGTTGTTTAAGAGACTTGCTTGATATAAACGATAGATATGTTTCTCCTTTGGAATTCCTTTTAATGTTAGATGTTTTTAATTGCTGGGCATCTTCAAATCGAATTCCCGTAAAACAACTGAATAGATAGATCAATCTTACCTTCTCATTTTTATCAGATTCAAAGCTGTTGGATTTAAACAATTCTAATTCTTCATCAGATAAAAATTGTCGATGTGTGGGTTTTGCCCTTAGCTTAAACAGATTGTATGGATTAACTTTTAATCGCTCCTCATTCACTGCCTGAATTAACATGGTTCTGAATACAGAATGGTATTTATTAATGGTGTTTTTTTCCATAGGTCTACCTTTTACCTTTAAATTGTATTTTATGTATGCATCAAATAAATTAATGGTCTGAACATTAACATTTGCAAGGAGCATGCCAGTGTTTTTATTATCGGTTAAAAATTGGGTTAAGACCTTTTCAACTCGTTTGTATCGAGACATTGTTTTTGAAATGACCTCATTTTTCTGCGCTTTGATCTCAATATAGTTTGAAATAAAGTGTAAAAGAGTCAAACTTTTGCTTGCTAAAGAATCAAATAAGGCCGCTGCGATGTTGTTTAAATTCGAATCGGCAGGGTTATCCATCAAATATTGATTAAACTTAGTACTGAGGCCATTTAAATAATTATTTATTTGCTGATTATCTAAGGTTCGTTCTTTTTTGTTACACCAGTTTTCACTTTCAACCTTAAAAATGGTTGAAATATATTTGTTTTTTCGGTTAGAATAGAGCTTTACTACAATAGGATGTTTGCCTTTAAATGCCCTGTCTTTGCGGAGTTCGAAGCGAAGTGTTGCGTTTTTCATTGTGGTGTAACAAATTTTCTGCTTGGTTGAAAATTGGTGTAACAAAACTATGATAAAAGCGGATAGAAACGAATAGTCCTTAAACGAAAAAACCTCAAATCACTTGAATTTGAGGCTTTTAAATTAAACCTTAGTTTAATTGGTGATCCCGCTGGGGCTCGAACCCAGGACCACTACATTAAAAGTGTAATGCTCTACCAGCTGAGCTACGGAATCATTAAGGAGGTGCAAAACTAGTATTTTATCTTATGAATACAAACCCTTTTTTAAAAATATTTAAATATTTTTAAACGTTGAATCTGAAATGCATGCAATCTCCATCTTTTACAACATATTCCTTGCCTTCAACTCCTAGTTTTCCGGCCTCTTTTATGGCTGTTTCATTTCTATAGGTCACGTAATCGTCGTAACGAATTACTTCTGCGCGTATAAATCCCTTCTCGAAATCTGTGTGTATTACACCTGCTGCCTGAGGTGCTTTAAATCCCTTTGTGATAGTCCAAGCACGTACTTCTTTTTCTCCTACCGTGAAATAGGTGATGTAATTAAGCATTTTGTAAGCCGCTTTTATTAATTTAGCAACTCCGCTTTCTTTCAATCCCAAATCCTCTAAAAACATTGCGCGCTCTTCTGGATCTTCCAATTCAGCAATTTCTGCTTCAGCCGCCGCACTTATTACAAGTACATCCGACCCTTCAGCCTTTGCCATTTCTTTTATCTGTTTAACCCATTCATTGTCCTCTTTTAAGCCTTTCTCATCCACATTGCAGACATACAATACAGGCTTAGAAGTTAATAAGTTTAAATCACTGCATAACTCTTCTTGCTCTTCAGTAATTCCTTCAATGGTTCTTATATTTAATCCTTGTAATAAATGCGCTTTGTACTTTTCACAGGCATCTGCTATTTTTAAAGATTCTTTATCTCCTGCTTTAGCCGTTTTAAAAACCTTGGTCAAGCGATTTTCAACAGATTCTAAATCTTTCAACTGTAATTCTGTATCAATAATCTCTTTATCGCGAATTGGATTAACTGAACCATCTACGTGTATGATGTTGTCGTTTTCAAAACATCTTAATACATGTAAAATGGCATTGGTGCTTTTAATGTTTCCTAAGAATTGATTGCCTAAGCCTTCACCTTTGCTTGCTCCTTTCACTAATCCAGCAATATCGACAATCTCTACAGTTGCAGGAACAATGTTTTGTGGTTTGGCAATCTCGGTAAGAGTAGTTAAACGCTCATCTGGAACCGTTATAACTCCAATATTAGGCTCAATCGTGCAAAAAGGGAAATTGGCCGCCTGAGCTTTGGCGTTGCTTAAACAATTAAATAAAGTTGATTTCCCAACATTAGGAAGTCCTACTATTCCGCATTGTAATGACATGATTATTCAGTATTGATTTGATGATTATTGCTTATTGATTTGCAATCTCACCAATGTCTTTAATGATTTTCATGGTAAGATTTCTGGCAGTCGTTTCAGATTTACTTTCAGCGTAAATTCGAATAATTGGTTCTGTATTAGATTTTCTGAGATGAATCCATTCTTCTTCAAAATCAATTTTAACTCCATCAATTGTATTGATTGGGAATTTCTTGTATTTCTCTTGAATTTTCTCCAAGATTTCATCAGGATTTATATCTTTATTTATATCCACCTTGTTTTTAGATATGATATAATTAGGGTAGCTCATGCGCAAAGCTGTACAAGTCTTGCCTGATTTTGATAGTAAACTTAAAAACAAAGCAATTCCAACGAGTGCATCTCTACCATAGTGAAGTTCTGGAAATATTACACCTCCATTTCCCTCGCCACCAATTACGGCATTTGTAGCTTTCATCATTTCAACCACATTTACTTCGCCAACAGCACTCGCATGGTATTCTCCTCCAGCCTTTTCTGTGATGTCTTTTAATGCACGTGTCGATGAAAGATTAGATACAGTATTCCCTTTTTTATAATGCTGTAATACATAATCTGCCACCGCTACCAATGTGTATTCTTCTCCAAAAACATTGCCATCTTCACCAACTAAAGCCAAACGGTCAACGTCAGGATCAACACAAATATCTAAATGTGCTTTTTTGTTTTTTACAGCACTCGAAAGTTCTGTTAAATGCTCAGGTAAAGGCTCTGGGTTGTGAGCAAAATGCCCTGTAGGCTCACAATTGATTTCATGAATCTCACTAACACCTAAAGCTTTTAGTAATTTAGGTACTGCAATGCCTCCACTTGAATTTACAGCATCTACAACAACACTAAAATTCATAGCTTTGATTGAATCTAAATCAACCAAGGGTAATTTTATTATCTCAGCAATGTGTTTATCGAGAAAACTTGAGTCTTGCACATAAGTTCCAAGTGCATTAATTTCGGCGTATTTGAATTCTTGAGCTTCAGCCAATTTTAATACTTGTTCAGCATCAGAAGCAGAAATAAATTCTCCTTTGCCGTTTAATAATTTTAAAGCGTTCCATTGTTTAGGGTTATGACTAGCAGTAAGTATGATTCCGCCTGCCGCTTTTTCCATTTGAACTGCCATTTCAACAGTTGGAGTAGTAGACAAACCTAAATCTAAAACATTTAATCCCAAAGAGAGTAAAGTGGAAGACACCAAGTCGGAAACTATTTTACCAGAAATTCTAGCATCTCGTCCTATAACAACGTTCTTGTTTTTTGAGTTGTTAATAATCCAAGCACCGTATGCAGAAGCAAATTTAACAATGTCAACCGGAGTTAAATTTTCATCTGGGAAACCACCAATTGTTCCTCTAAATCCAGATATTGATTTGATTAATGTCATTGATTTTTAATGGGCTGCAAAAGTAGTTAAAAACTGCGAATTTAAAATAATAGATTACCAACAATTTGACTGTTGAAATTTAACAGTAATTTCATATTCACTGATTGAAAACCCTTTTTATTTATGTTATTTTGCGAGATTATACATGTTGCCTTTTAAATACATATTCACAGTTGTTATTGTTTGTTTTCTTGCATGTTGTACGGCTTGTAAAAGTAAAATAAACAAGTCGAATAGCAGTGAATTATTAATTGGATTTTACAACCTAGATAACTTATACGACATTTACGATGACCCCAAAACCTTTGATAATGATTTTACGCCAAATGGAATGTATAAATGGGATGAAGAAAGGTATACAAGTAAATTGAATAAGTTGTCTGAAGTCATTCAAAGCATAGATGGACAAAATTCACCAGATGTTTTAGGCGTCTGTGAAGTGGAAAATAAAAATGTTCTCAATGATTTAATCACTCAAAAAGCTTTTCATAAATCGTATGCTGTTATTCATGAGGATTCGAAGGATGAACGTGGAGCAGATGTTGGATTAATTTACAATTCAGATTTGCTTGATTTAATTGAATATCAAAGCTTTGATGTTGAATTAAGCAAGAATGAAAAAGATGAAACTCGATCTATTTTGTGGGTAAAATTGAAAACGCAAAATAATATAGATACCTTTCAATTTATTGTTTGCCATTTTCCATCGCGAAGAGAAGGTTTAAAAAAGAGTGAACAAAACAGAATTGATGCAGCCAAGCGCTGTCGAGAAATCATTGATAAGAAATGCAAGCTTCAATCTGAAAATTTAATTGTCTTAGGAGATTTCAACGATCAACCAGGTAATGTTAGTTTGAAGCAGTATATTGGTGCTGTAGAGTTTAAAGGCTTAAGTGCTAGAGCTAGTGATTTATTCAATTTGATGATAGGTTTTGAAGAAAAGAATCAGGGAACATATTTTTACAAAGGACATTGGAATGTTTTAGACCAAATTCTCATAAGTTCAGCCTTGACAGATGGAAAACAAGCCGAATATGTGGATGCCTCCATCGGCATAAAAAAAGAGGATTGGATGATACAAACAGGTAAATACAAAGGTTATCCTTTGCGTACTTTTGGAGGAAAAGAATGGCTAAATGGTTATAGCGATCATTTACCAATTTATATGAAAATTAGAATAACAGCAAATAATGGCAAGGAAAAAGGTTAGATTAATCAATAGAGATTTAAGTTGGTTGTCTTTTAATGATAGGGTTTTACAAGAAGCCACAGATCCATCTGTGCCACTTTTAGAGCGCCTTAAGTTTTTAGGTATTTTCTCTAATTTAGATGAGTTTTTTAGGGTTAGAGTTGCAAAAAACAAAAGAATGCTGCAAGTAAAAAGTGTTGATGCCCAGAAAATTAACAAGAAACAAATTAAGGAAACCCTCCAAGATATTTACAACAAAGTGGTTATTCAGCAAGTTAAGTTCAATAATATTTATAGCCAGTTATTGGAGGACTTTAAAACGAAGAATGTCAATTTTGTAAACGAGAAACAGCTTAATATTCAGCAAACTTTAGAAGTACGTAAATATTTTAAGGATGAAATCATTAATACCATTTTTCCTCTAATTTTAGACGATAAAATGCCTTTTCCTTTTTTACGGGATAATACCATTTATTTGGCTTGCAAATTAAGTAGTTCCCAGAATCGAACAAAGAAATATGCTTTGGTGCCTTTGCCAACAAAAGTAAAGAAAAGGTTCTATCAGTTACCTAAACAAGGCGGACATACGTTTATTATGTTCATTGATGATGTGATTCGAGCTAATTTAGATGTGATATTTTCTAGCTTTGAGTTTGATGTTTTTGAAGCCTTTACCATTAAACTGACAAGAGATGCTGAGATTGATATCGAAAGTGATTTGTCTTTAAATGTGATCGAATCTATTGGAAAATCCTTGAAACAAAGAAAGAAAGGTCAGCCTGTACGTTTAATCTATGATCAGGAAATGCCGAGTGATTTTATGAAGTTTATCAATCAAAAACTCAAGTTAAATCGAGATGAATTAATTCCAGGTCAGCGCTATCACAACTTCAGAGATTTTATTGGTTTTCCAGATATCAAAAAAACAGATCTAAAATACAAATATATAGAACCTTTGTATATTCCAGAATTAGATAAAGCACGAACAATTTTTGATGCAATTAAACAAGGTGATGTGTTGATTAGTCATCCTTATCAGCCTTTTAGCTATATTGTACGATTGTTGAGAGAGGCTGCAATTGATCCGCATGTGGTGAGTATAAAGTTAACCCTTTACCGAGTAGCGGAAAATTCAAATATAGTAAATGCCTTAATAAATGCGGTAAAGAATGGTAAGAATGTAGTAGTAATGATGGAGTTGAAGGCCCGTTTTGATGAAGAACACAATATTTATTGGAGCAATAAATTGAAGGAAGAGGGGGCAACAGTTTTACATACGATTCCAGGTTATAAAGTTCACACAAAAATGTGCATCATTTCTAGAAAAGAGAAAACCGGAATGAAATACTATTCGCATCTTGGAACTGGCAATTACAATGGAGAAACAGCTCGAATTTATTGCGACCATTCCGTCTTAACTTGCAATAGAAAGATCGGTTTGGAGATAAATCGAGTATTTAGGCTTATTGAAGATTTCAAGCCAGATAAATTTAAGTTTAAACATATACTTGTTTCACCAATTAATTTACGTTCTTCCATTTTAGCTCTAATTGATACAGAGATTAGCAATAAAAAGGCAGGTAAACCAGCCTATATCATTATGAAAATGAATAGTTTGGTAGACAATGAAATAATTGAGAAATTATACACTGCGAATCGGGCAGGAGTGCGAATTGATTTAATTATTCGCGGAATTTGTTGTTTGGTGCCTGGAGTTAAAGGGTACAGTGAAAATATTCACGCTGTGTCCATAGTAGATAAGTACTTGGAACATGCACGGATATACGTGTTTGGGAATGCTGGGAAAGAACTTATGTATATGGGTTCGGCAGATATGATGACACGAAATTTGGACAATCGAGTTGAAGTGATTTTTCCCGTATTAGATAAGGGTGTGAAAGAAGAAATTAATACCTTGATTCAAATTCAATTGTCGGATAATTCTAAAGCCCGAATATTAGATGCGTATCAAATAAACGAATACAAGGAATCTGGAGTTCCTATTATTCGTGCTCAAACTGAATTCTATAATTACCTCAAATCTAAATCGTATTAATCAGATGAAATTAAGCAAATCTGTACGTCTATTGATCGCTATTAGTTTTATATCCTTGAACCCGATTCATTCTCAAGAGATTGGTTATTGTTTAGGGATTAATAAATTGGGAATAAATCCGAGTTCTTTTCAACCTGTTTATGGAATGTCTATAGGCGGGAAGTTAAATTCATTCTTAGCACTTGAAACAAATTTGCTTTATTCACAAAGAAGCATAGGTAATTCTATTCAAGCTGATTATTTGAGTTTTGTTTGTATGCCCAAAATTGGATTATTCAAAGAGAAATTTGGTGTTTACTACGCACCAGCACTTGTTTTAAACCCAACCTTGTACCACAGCAATGTTGAAAACCATACCTATGTATCCACAATGCAGGGAATAGGACTTGAGTTCAATTTAAGTCAGAAGATAAAAATTGACGGAAAAGTAGGCTACGATATTGGATTAAGTGGTGCTTACTTTGAAAACGGAGCGTATCAAAACTACTCAGGAGCCTTTGTCCTGTTAGGAATGAAGTTAATAATTTGTAAGTCGAATTAGTGACCTGTGTAGATTGCTTTTCTTTTCTCAAGAAATGCCTTTATACCTTCTTTTTGATCTTCAGATGAAAATGTTAGGTAGTAGTTTTTTCTTTCAAAAGTCAATCCATCCGATAAGGTTGAATTAAAAGCTTTGTTTACAGATTCCTTGGCCAATCTAACTGCTAATGGTGGTAAGTCGCTTATTTTTCTAGCTATTTCCAATGCACCTTCAAGATATGAATCCAAAGGACAAACTTTATTAATTAATCCGATGTTAAAGGCGTATTCAGCATCAATGTATTCACCTGTTAAGATAATTTCCATTGCTTTAGCTTTTCCAACTGCACGCGGTAAGCGTTGTGTACCACCTGCACCTGAACCAATTCCTCTTTTTATTTCAGGTTGAGCAAATTTAGCAGTTTCAGAAGCAACCACCATATCGCATAACATGGCAAGTTCGCAACCTCCACCAACTACCCATCCAGATACAGCGGCAATTAAAGGCTTTTTGAATCTTCCCATCTCATCCCAGATGCTAAATTGATCAATAATCAATAAATCAATGGTTTTGCTTTCGGACACTTCTTTTAAATCTGCACCAACAGAAAATGCTTTATCATTACCAGTTAAGATTACTGATAAAACCTTTGGGTCTTTGTCTAGGCTTGTTAATGCTTCGCCCAACTCTTCCATTAAAGTGAGAGAAAGTGCATTGTGAACTTCTGGTCGGTTTAGACTAATTACTGCAATTCCTTTCTCAAATTCAGGATTTACGATAATGTACTTAAAGTGTTTGTACTTGTCTGTTTTTACGTTTTTAGTTTTTAAAATTTCCGTCATGTTATTTTGTGTTTTGTGTGACAAATTATAAGTTTTTAATCTATAGTGAAAGAAATTTCATTTAGTTTAAGAATGAAATTAGTGTTTTCATGTCAATATAGAAAAGCAATATTACGCAGAGAATGTGGATTTTCCAAAAGAAATGGTAGATAAGTTGTGAATATTTAAACAGCTTATTTTATAAGACATTGATATGTAGAATGATACAAATAGGTGGGGTTATGCTCTTTAATTTGAATTTTCTAGATTATCTTTAAAAAAAGAAATGAATTTTGTATTTATTCTTCCATCTTTTCCTCCAATCTTGTCACCGTGCATTCCTTGATATTCTTCTGCTAAATGAGTGATGTTTGCCTGTTTTAAACGTTTGCTAAATTCATGACACGTATAGGGTATATGAGGAAAGTCGTCTTGGGCACCCCAATCTACTGCAATTCCTTTTAGTTGTTTTATATTTTCAATATGCGAATCAAGCATGTTTAAAGGAAATTTACTTTCCCAAATTTTCATGGTAACACTATCGATATGTTTTTCTCCGTTTCTAAATGTAACAGGTAAATTTCCATGAAATGGACCAGCATCTATATTATACGTATAGGTACTAGCCATAGCGACTAAAACCATTGAATAGAAATCATTTTGAATATCCTTTAAGGACTTCGCTTCAGCTATGGATTTAAAACTTGGATGCTCCAGAGTAAATTCTTTGCCCCATCCAAGCACACTTGGACTTAAGGCATACACTGAGCCAAAAATATCTGGATTTTGCATGGCAATTTTTAGCGCTCCGTTTCCTCCCATTGAATGTCCTGAAATTCCTCTACTTTCTGGTCTTT
>JAWKNQ010000024.1:0-34730 GCA_041391605.1 Bacteroidia bacterium | reverse complement strand
TAAAATTAATTCTTTGGGAACTAGAATTCTAAAAAGAGAAATCAATTCGTTCTCAAATACTTGATTTCCTTCCGATAATTCATGTAAATATGACATGTTAGGTAGGACGTCATTTGAATGCGTGTGATCCATCGTATCTAGTTCATTTTTTGACTCAATATCAACAATATTTATTGATAATAAAGACACAATTTTATTGAAGAGTTCATGCGTGTTGAAAGGTTTGGAAATAAAATCGTTCATACCAGCAGCGAGGCATTTTTCCTTTTCACCAATCATTGAGTGAGCCGTCATGGCAATAATAGGGATAGATAATTTCATCCGATTTCGAATGATTCGAGTGGTTTCATAACCATCTAATTCAGGCATTTGTAAATCCATCAAAACTAAATCATAAGAGTTTTGTCTTAACTTTTCCAAGCCAATTTGTCCATTTACCGCTAAATCGACGTTAAAGCCTAAATTACTTAGTACATTGCGCGCTAATTTTTGATTTAATTGATTGTCTTCAATAATTAATATTTTAGGCTGAATATCTGTATGATTCTTTAAGTCTGAAAAACTTCGAGTATCTGCTTTTTCTTTGAAACCTGTTTCCAAATTAAGTGTAAATGAAAACTCAGAACCTTTGCCTTCTTCAGAGTTCATTTCAAGATTTCCTCCCATTAATTCAATCAGGTTTTTCGAAATACTTAAACCTAATCCTGTCCCTTCATATTTGCGATTAATGTCATTGTTTACCTGGCTAAAACGCTCAAATATTTTTTGTTTTTTATCGTTTTGAATACCAATTCCAGTGTCTACAACTGAAAACTCAATTTGATGCGTGTTACCTTCTGTACTTAGTAATTTTGCGTAAAACCGAACAGAACCTGTTTCAGTAAACTTTATGGCATTACCTACAAGATTTATCAAAATTTGGTTTAATCTTAAATCATCGCAAATTAGGGTCTGAGGTATATTCTTGTCAAATTCATAGGAAAATTCTAATTCCTTCTGTCTTGCGCTTACCTTGAGTAAGTCATAAACGTTTTTTAACACTTGAGAAACATCAGAAGGAGTTTGGTCAATTGAAATGGCTCCAGATTCTATTTTTGAGAAATCTAATATATCGTTTATAATAGAAAGTAGATTTTCGCCAGCTACCTTAACAGAGTTTGCATATTCCAATTGGTTTTCATCAAGTTTAGTTTGTGATAACAACTCTGTAAAACCCACAATAGCATTCATTGGAGTTCGAATTTCATGACTCATATTTGCTAAGAACTGATCTTTTGATTTCAAAGATTCCTCGGCATCCTTCTTGGCTTGTAATAATTCTATTTCAGCTATTTTACGTTCTAAAAATGCCCCAATTTGGGTGCTTAAGAATTCGAAAAGATTAAGAATTCTCTTGTCTTCCTTTTTTATATTAGAACTAAAAAATTGCATAACTCCCAAAACTTCATTATTGAAACTTATTGGAAACAACAGAGATGAATGTAAATTGTTATCAATGGCAATGTTTTGATTTAGGTAAGGAGGCTCAGATGGCAAATCTTCAATCCAAATTGGTTTTTTTCTTTCCCATACTAAGCCAGATAAACCTTCCCCTTTTTTAAAAATTGTTTTGAGAAACTCTAAACGCATAGATTCTTTATGCGGATAGGTAAATTGATAATACAAAGTAGGAGACAAGGTGTTTTCCTGACTATTAGTTTTCCAATATAAACCGATATCCCATTGAAGCTTAAAGCAGATCTGTTCCGCTATATGTCTTATTGCAGAGTCAATTGGCTCGTTTTCACTTAGTATGGAAATTAGTCTGGCTTCAAGGTTATTTCGTTCTTCAGTTGCCTTCTTCTCTGTAATATCTTGTTGAATGGCCATATACTGATAAGGCTTGCCTTTTCGATCAAGGAATGGAATAATGTTGCAATCAATCCAAAAATAATTGCCAAATTTATCTTTGTTCATTATTTCGCCGTGCCATATATCTCCTGAAGAAATAACTTCCCACATGTCTTGAAAGAAAGATTTGTCGTGATGTTTTGAGTTTAGAATATTATAACTTTGACCTAATAATTCTTCCTTAATATAACGTGACGATTTACAAAACTTATCATTTACAAATTTTATAAACCCATCGCGATCTGCGATTGCAACACCAGAAGATTGATCGAGTGCAAATTTATATGCCTCTAAATCAATTTCGGTTTGATTGATTCGTTCATTGAGTAATTGATTGAGTTCATTCTGAAGGTTTTTATTTTGTTTTCTTAGGTTTATTAAGTTTGTAATATTCTTACTCAAATTATCTAGCAATTCAATTTGAACTTCATTCAGTTGTTTGTGGTTTTGGTCAACAACGCAAAGTGTTCCAATTGTGTTGCCATCTGCACTGTGAATAGGAACTCCAGCGAAGTAGTGAAAATTAGGATAACCAATTACTGTAGGATTGTTCGCCATGCTAGCGTCGAGACTAGCATTCTGGATTTCTGTAAAAGTGTTGGAATTAAATACTTTATCAAAAAATGGATTATCGTTGATAATATCATAAACGCTAAGGCCTATTTGTGACTTAATATGATGAACATTACCTTCAACAGCAGTTATTATTGCGATAGGTGTTTGACAGATTTTTGCTGCAGATATTAAAATGCTTTGCAATTCCTTCTCCGGCATTTTATCGAGAATGTCGAAATAAATCAGAGCTTCTAAGCGCAAACGTTCATTGTTGGGTAAGTTCTGATTAGGTTCATGTGGTTAAATTAAAATGCAATTGTAATCAATCAAATGATCGAAATAATTACATCATTCAGGCTTTTCAAAAATATAGGAAGTCATCATGTTTAAAAAAGATTAATGAAACATAAAAGTTAAATTTACTTTTTAAAGGATATAAATCCTTGCTATATATAGGTTTTAAGCGAATAAAGATATAATTATCCATTCATCGAAGACTACAAATTTAGAAAATTATTATATCAATTGCCTAAACTTGTGGAATATCGCGCTATTAAAGGAGTTTGGCTGATTTTTCATGACAAAAAAATGACAAAAGTCCTAAAAACGTTTATCTAAGATATCTGACCATTTTCCGATTCACACAAACCAATTATCGAAAACTTCAATGAGCATGAATTAGATGGGTTATTTTCGTCGTATTAAATTTTTATAGCATTATGAATAATATTTACAAATTAAAAAACAACTTAAAACAACGCTGTTGATGTTGTCTCTCGGTTTGTTTGTTTCTGCTTCGGCTCAGCTGTCGGGAACTTACACCTTGAACACAGGAGCAGCTACCGGAGGTACAAATTACCAATCTTGGGCAGATTTTAGATCTGACATTGTAACCAATGGTGTTAGCGCGGCAGTCACATTAGATGTGATTACAGATGCCACATCTTCACAAATCAACTTACCTGCAATCACAGGCGCATCGTCAACCAACACAATTACTATCAAAGGTAATAACAAAGTGTTACAAGCGGAGTGAGTGATGCAGTAATTCTTATGAGTGGTGTTGATTACTTAACTATTGATGGATTAGTAATTAGAAATACCACCAACAATGGAAACGTGAAAGGGATTAGAATTTACAATAACTGACTACAACACGATTAAGAATTGTACAATTGAATTTTCTGCCTTAACTGCAACTTCAACAAGTTCAAGTGCGTACATTTCGTTTTCAACTTCTTCAACATCTTCAACAACAACAAGTAGTACCAATCATGGTGCATACAACACAATTGAAAAGAATTTGATGAGAACGACGAATACAAACAGCAGGGGTCCTGCCTTTGGAATTGCAATTCAAGGTAGTTCATCTTCTTATACTTCAACAGCGCAAAACAATACCATTGATGGTAATACGATTGAAAATTTCTATTCTATGGCTATTCGCATGCGATACACAAACGGTGTTCATGTAATTAATAACGATATATCAAGAGCTAATGCAACTTCGTATAATAGCAGTTCAACTATTTATGGTATATACTCTTACTATTCTTATGCAGCAGACAGAAGTACTAAATTAAATGGAAACGTATTGCATGACTGGCCTTTCCAAGGAGCAACTACTGCAGCAGCTCCTACAAACGTTTATGCATTCTACGCCTATTATAATTATGGAAATGCAACTTATGCATTTGAAATCAACAACAATACCATTCAAAATTTAATGGCTTCGAATAATAATTATTTAGGTAATTGTTACTACAACTATTATTTTGATTTAATTGGCAACTTTGCTGACAACAATGATGTTCAAATCACAACATCTTCAAGCCAACAATTTCAAGGATGGAATTGTTATGGTACATATAATGAATATAGATTCAATGACAACACAATTCAAAATTGTGATGGTGGATATTACTGGTATGGAATCCGTAATGAAAGACCAAATGCAAGTGTACAATTGGCTGAAATTAAAGGCAATACAATTAAAAACAATAAAGACGCTTATTATTATGTATATTCTATAAGATGTTATTACACTTACAATGGTACTGCATATCCTATAGAAATAACTGATAATTTAATCGAAGGAAACACTTCACGTTACTATTACCATTACAGTATCTACATGTATTACTATGGTAACTTCAATGTTGAAAGAAACACTATTCGCAACAATAGAAATACATCTTCTAGTCCAATTGGATATTATCATTATTCTATTTATAACTATTATAACTATAATACAAAAATTAATAGTAATTTGATTTATGGTAATGCAGCATATTACTATACATATGGAATTTACAACTACTCATTTCTTAGCGGTAACTATAATTCCGAAGTCCTTCAAAACACTATAGATATCGATGGAAATAACTCTCCGAATACAAATCCTTATGTCTATGCAATTTACCAGTACCAATACTACCATAATAAGATTGATGTTATTGGAAATATTTTTGACATCAGAAACTTTAATGGTCAATATATGATTTACTGTTATAGCGGCAATGGGTCAACACCATTTACTTGGGATTACAACAGTTATTATGCCACTAACTTTACCAATCAAAGATACTATTGCCCAACTGGTAATGTGACAAGTTTTACCGCTTGGAATAATTTAGGATTTGCTGGTTCTAACGAACTTTTTGTTAGTAACAATCATAATTTTGCAACAGATTACTCTTCACAAAGATTTGTAAATCAAAATAATGTTCCAACTATGTCAAGCAACTTGCAAGATGTTTATGGAAACATGAGGAATCCAAGCTTGTCAGATAGAGGAGCCGTTAAAGGTATACTTGATTTAGATCAAACTTTAAACGACTTTAATCCTCCTTCACCAGTTTGTGCTGGTTATTCGCCAACCCCTACAGTGACATTCAAAAATAATTTTGGAGAAGATGTAACTGGGTTTAAAGTTGCTTGCGAGGACAACGGTAAAATAATTTCAGTTATTGATTTTACAAATACTATTCCTGTAAATGGTACCAACACCGTTACATTTAATCCTATTTTATTTTCACAAGCAGGTAATCACACTGTGAAATTCTTCTTGTTGAATGCTGATGACAACCCAAGCAATGATACAATGACATATACATTCAATGTGTTGAAATCTCCAGGTGGAAGTGCTCCTTCACACAATGCTTCATTATCTTCAACTTTTGCCCAATACAAAACAGACGGTAAGCCAGACTTGACTTTTCCTGATGAAAAGTTATCTTATGATATGGGAGAGCCCTCAACTGTTGGATATACAAATGCTGACTACGGTACTAAGTGGGTAGGGTCAGTAACAGCTAGCACCTTAGATGGTTTCAATGCAAACTCTACAGTTTCTGATAATGGTGCTGCTCCATTTAATGTAATTTTTGATGCTCCAAAAGCATGGGAAGATAGCACAATTGAGATTTCAATTAAGATTACAGATTTAGTAACTGGTTGTGATACCATTTACAAACGTAAAGTCTTAGTTGCTCCTAAAGCAGTTCCAGATGCTAAATTACCTGCTTTCCTTTGCGAAAAAACAGATTTGATTTTTGAAAGTTTATCAACTGTTAGCAGTGGTTCAATCGACTATGAATGGGATTTCGGTGATGGTACTCCTACTACTGAAGCAGCTAGTCCTTCTCATGAATATGCAAATTTCGGTCAATACACCCTTACTTTAAAAACGACAACTAATCCTCATGGATTTACGACAACTAAAACATTTGTAATTGATGTGACAGAGGTGCCTGTTGCAACCATCATTAACACGAACGCTTGTGAAGGTATTGCGGTTAACTTAAAGAATGGTACTGTATATGGTGGTTCAGGAACAATCTCTTACGATTGGGATTACGGTGATGGTTCTCCAATAAACACCACTACTAGCAGCGCTGATATTCAAAAAATGTACGCTACTCCAGGTGGATATAAAGTAACTTTAACTGCTTCTGCTGATGGTTGTTCAAATGAGGTTAGCAAAGTGGTTTATCAGTTTGCTAAGCCAGTTGCTGACTTCACAAGAGTAAGTGGTGTATGTTTGAATTCTGAATTTGAATTTGAAAATAATTCAACTATCACTCTAGGTCAATTTGGTAACCTTTGGGACTTTGATGATGCAGGAAACAAAGCTACAGTTGAAGAGCCAGTATACATGTTCACATCTGCTGGAACTAAAAACGTTAAATTAGATGTTGTTTCTGAATTCGGATGTACGGATTCTAAAACTATTCCAATTGAAGTGAAAGAAATTCCAACAACAGATTTCACATATCCATTCTCTTGTAGCAGAACTGCTACTCCATTTACAAATACTACTAACCTTAACGGTGAAGTATTATTAGGTTACATGTGGAACTTTGGTGATGGATTCACTTCATCAGCTACTAGTCCTTTGAAAACTTGGACATCAATCGGACCAAGAGTAGTATCTTTAACTACTGCTTTACAAAACGGATGTTCTACAACAGAAAGTAAAATCATCAATGTAGGTGTTCAACCTAAAGTTGAATTCGAAGTTGAAGACAGATGTGCTGGAAGTGAAGTTCCTTTCACTAACAAAACAACATTTGCTCAAGGTGATATCACATATACTTGGAACTTTGGTGATGGAAATACTTCATCTACTGCTGCTCCAGTTCACGCTTATGGTTCTGGTGTGTCTCAAACTTACACTGTTCAATTGAAGGCATCTATTGCTGGTGGTTGTTCTGACTCTGCAAGCAGAACTGTAACTATTAATCCTTTGCCTACAACTTGTAACTTTGATATTACTGGTAACTTAAACGCGGCTAAGACTTCACCATTGGTATTCACTCCAACAGGAGGTTCTACAAATAACATCACTTATACTTGGATCACTGGTGACGGTAATTCATTAAGCTCTTCAAATGCTGGAACTAGCTATTCATACTCTGCACCAGGTAAATACTGTGTAACTATGATTGCTACTAACTCTGCAGGTTGTGAGTGTTCAACAACTAAGTGTGTTACAATGAGTACTTCAATTGATGATGCTGAAAGCATGAACAATGCAGTAAATGTATACCCTAACCCTAACGGTGGTGTATTCAATGTATCATTGTCAGCTGAAATAAATGGCAATATGAATGTTAATGTTTACAATACTCTAGGTGCATTAGTACACACAGTAACTGTAGACGGAAATGCTACTAGCATTGACATGTCAGACTTTGCTTCAGGTGTTTATGTAGTGAAAGTAACTGCTGAAAATCAAACAGCTGTTAAGAAAATCACTATCACTAAATAATAAGATATAACTACTAAAAAAAGCCCAACCGCAAGGTTGGGCTTTTTTTAGTATAAATTTTTTTTTAAAGATTAAAAACATCCATAGCATTCGTACTTGTTTGAATAGCTATCTGCTCGATTGAAACATTGTAAATATCACTTAATTTTTCTGCGATAAATGGAATATAGGACGATTCATTGCGCTTTCCTCTATATGGCATAGGAGCCAAATAAGGAGAATCCGTTTCAAGCACTATACGGTCTAAAGGAATCTCCTTTAACAATTCAGGTAAATTGCTATTCTTAAAACTTACAACTCCGCCAATTCCTAATTTAAACCCTAGCTCTATTACTTCTTTAGCTTCTTCTATTGTCCCTGAAAAGCAATGAAACACACCTTTAGGCATTACGTTCATAGACTTAAGACAATCTAACACTTCTCTATTTGCTTCCCTAGTATGCATTGAAACAGCTAAATCCAGTTCTACTGCCCATTCACATTGTTTAACAAATGCCTTCTTTTGAATTTCCAGGGTTGATTTATCCCAATACAGGTCAATTCCAATCTCCCCCACTCCTTTATATGGATATTGGGAAAATAATTCTTTTTCTATCAGTTCCAATTCATTTATATAATCTTCCTTCACAGAACTTGGATGAAGTCCCATCATTGGTATAAAATGCTCTGGTGATATGGCTACAGTATCTTTTAAGGCTTGGATACTACTTGAATCAATATTAGGCAATAGCATTCTTGTTACTTTTGCCTTTAATGCTCTTTCAAGTACCTCATTTCTATCTTGATAAAACTCCTCAGCAAATAAATGGGTATGGGTGTCTATAAATTCCATTACCAGCTTAGTTTTTCTTTATTTAAAAACGATTTAATACCCAATTGACAATCTTCTGTAGATCTAGCTTCTGCATTCGCTCTAGCAGCCATTTCTAATTGTTTCTCGAGTGGCAAGGCTTTTATTGAATTCATTAAAGCTTTTGTTAACTGAATAGATTGAGCAGAAGTGGATGCACTAACTCTCGAAGCAAAGTCTTCTACTAATTTACCAATAAGCTCTTGTTCATATACATCGGTCACTAAACCCATTTCTTTAGCCTGCTCAGCATTAAAAACTTCTCCAGTGAGCAACATTCGCTTGGCTGCATTTTCTCCTATCTTAGGCGAAAGAAAAACGGAAACAATGGCAGGAATAAATCCTATTTTCACTTCTGTGTAGGCAAACTTAGATTCTGGGGTAGCGAAACAAAAATCACATAGATTAGCCAAACCACATCCTCCGGCAAATGCTGCTCCTTGAACTTGAGCGATACTTACTTTAGGAAATTCATACAAGGCCTTAAACATTTTCATTAAAGACATTGAATCCGCCAAATTTTCTTCAAACGAATTTTTTTGTAGTTGCTGAAGATACCCAAGATCAGCACCTGCGCAAAAAGCTTCACCATTTCCTTTTAGGATTAACACTTTGCAATCATCATTCGTTGCAAGCTCAATCAAGTGCTGGTGTAGAATGTTTGCCATTTCATCATTTAAAGCATTTCGCTTTTCTGGCCTATTTAAAGTTAAGGTCGCAATTCTATTTTCTATGTTTAAGAGAACCATACAGCAAAGATGCTTATTTTAAAGACACAAAAAAAGGCGCAATATAAATTGCGCCTTTTGATTATCATTCTTTTTGAAATTATCTTCTCGGTTTCATAAACAATTGACCGTTTTTCATAAGCGCCTTGTTTCTTCTTAATAGTGTGTATAGTCCACCCATTATAGGTTCATCAATATTACTATTTACTTTCACTTTTACATTCTCTAATGTAACATCCCCTATCTGTAGCTTATCAAGAATTAATAAGTTACTAGGTAATTTCGTTCCATCTTTCAAACGGATTGTTTCACCTTGAGTATCAAAGTTCTTTTTACTTATCACATCGTTCTCCAACATTTGGATCACCATGTCTTCAGTAATTTCAATTTTTCTTCCTCTTTCTTCATACAACCAATTAATATTCTCTTTATCGTTAGCCATTGTAGGAACATATAGATTTCCATTCTCAGAAACCAATGTCACTCTACTGTAATCATCTAGAGCTAAAGTATCAGCTGCAATCGCTTCTTCCAATTCACCTCCTCCAGCATCTACTGGACCGCCTTCTAAGGCTGCAGTATTTACATTCTTGAAGGTCATTTCATTCTCGTCCTTATTTAATGTACCGTCTAAGGCTTCTAGAGCTTCAATTCCAAATACATAAGGAACAGCCCCAGAAATAATTTTAACATTTACATTCGTTAATGTATTTGCATTATCTTTTGAACCAAATCGAAGTGTAGTCAATTTAACCATTGAATTTGGTCTCACTCGTCCTGATGAAATTTCTGACGGCGTGATGTTTTGTAAATCTCCTGCTTCAATTAAACGTCTTGACATTAATTTCTTCAGTTCGTTAATGCTGATGCTGATGTCTTTACCAGCTGTCACCATTGCAGGACCGCTACCTTCTATGCCATTACCTGCAGCACCAACTAAATAATTTTCTCCTTTTGGATTCAGCTTAACAATTATTGTTTTTATGTTTGTGTTATTACCGTCGCTACCTTCTTCCACAATCATATTTGGATCGAAGTTTACATCTAATGTTTTAATTGTGGTTCTTCTATTTTCTTGATGTTGAGCTTCTGTACATGGTACAATTACTCTTCCTTCACATTTGCAATCGTTTACCAACTGCGACTCTCCATACCCTTTTGCTATTAACCTGTGTTTATTGATACCTTTACTCACAAGATATGCCACAGCGCTATCTGCCCTTCTTTGTGATAAGGCAATATTGTAATCATAAGATGAACGACAATCCGTGTGAGAACCCAATTCCATTCTTAATTTCGGATATTTTACAAGCAATGGCAAAATTGAGTCATCTAATACTTGCGCCGCATCTTTACGAATAAATGCCTTATCTAAATCGTAATAAATAGGTACCGTACGAATTGTAATTTGTGTTTTTAAACAGAAATCTTGTTTAAGCGTAGTAGACAATTTAATTCCTACTGTTGTTCTTTGAACAGGTTCAGCATCAAAATAATACAACTCTCTATTGTCACAGTTTATTTCGTAATTTGTCTTTTCCTTCAATCTAATCTTACCATAGTATCCATTCTCATCTGTTTTTACTACAACCTTGGTAGAATCTTTGTCATTTGTTATAGTAATGGTTGAATTGGCTAATGGTTTTGAGAGGTTGAAATCGTAATTAAACTGACCTGCCATACATTCGTATACAAATCCTTCAATCTCTATAATGAGTGGTTCAATGTTAAATTCATAGATATCAAAGTTACCTTTGCCTCCACTTCTATTTGAAGTAAAATATCCATGATCAGGGTCGGTATTGTCGAAGGTCATACCAAAATCATCTCCTCCGCTATTTAAAGGTGCTCGAAGATTCTCTGGTTCTGTCCATTCGGTTCCGCCACCTTCAGTCATAAAGACATCAAGACCTCCCATTCCTAAATGTCCATTAGATGAGAAATACAACATTCCATTGTGATCATTATAGTACGGGAACATTTCATCACTTTCAGTATTGATACCTGGACCAAGATTAAATGGCTCTCCCCAAGACTTAGCTCTTCTGTTATAAGTTACACACCAAATGTCGTAACCACCCTCACCGCCATCTCTATTACTAGAGAAATACATGGTTTTTCCATCTTCAGTAATGGCAGGATGTCCATAGTCAAAAGTATCGTCTACACAAAAACCAAGCATTTGCTCTTCAGCCCATTCAGTTCCGTTTAATTTTGCTTGAAATAATTTACAAGAAGTTGATTTTCCATCTGCTCCATTACATTGCGTGTAGTATATTGTACTGTATCTTCGATCAAACACACAAGAACCGATCGTTGTATTTCGATTAATCGTTCTTCTGCTAATTCAGGTTTCTCCCAAGATTTCTTAGCGCTTCTTCTGGCTTTTTTGCCTTTCACAAACCACATGTCAGAATAACTATTACCAGTTAAACCGTAAATTCTTTTCTTTGCAACTCCACCAACTCTATCTGTACTAAAATAAATGACATCGTCTTTTTTACTTGCCACCATAGGGCTGTAATCCATACCTTTGGTGTTTGCAGGTCTAAAGTTTGAAACCTTGTATCTGCTTTTTGGAGCATCTCTCTCCCAGTTTTCTGCACTATCCAAAGCTGCAACTTGAGCTATAACACGTTCATCATTGGGAACTTCTTCTAAGTACATTTTAAAGTATTTTCGCGCCTCTCGTGAAGCATCTGGAGTTCTATCTCCAACAACTTTCATGTTCAAGCGACCAAGTTGATACAAGGCCTCGGTGTTCTTTGGGTCTTTCCTTAAAACTTTTTCATAAGCTTTAATCGCCTTATCGTATTCGTTCGCCATTCTATAGCAATAAGCAGCTTCTTCGCGTGCTCTTGCCTGTTCTTCCTTGTAATCAGGATTCTTCTTGCTTACTTTAGGGCCTAAAATTGAATACAAATCAGCAGCAACCTTGTACTGCATTTTTTTCTTTGCTTCATCTGCCTTTTTAAGACTTGCATTGTTACAGGCTGAGAAAAGTAAAGTAAAGGTGATCAACCCTGTACAGAAGAAAAAAGTAAGTTTATTCATGTGTTTATTGATGCTTTCTACGATGTTAATGTACAAACCTAAATGAAAATTCGTGATTTTACAAAAAATTTTATTTTATTCAACGGACAATCAATGCATTGATAACGTCTCGAATGGCAATTTATTGCAAATCTTACTTTGAATTATTGATTTTCTCGAGTGCTTTTTTCACACTTCCATTTTCCAATAAAACGGCTTTCGACTCTTCGTAGCTTAATCCAGTCTGTTCAACTATCATACGCGTACCTCGGTCGATAAGTTTGTCGTTTGATAATTGCATATTCACCATTTTACTGCCGTCAACTTTTTTTAATTTTATCATCACAGTTGAGGTCAACATATTCAGAACCATTTTTTGGGCAGTGCCCGATTTCATTCGTGTGCTGCCAGTAATTACTTCTGGCCCAACTATTATTTCTACTGGAAAATCAGAAACAGAAGATATTATTGAATTTCTACTACAAGTTACGGAGCCAGTTTGAATCCCTCTTTTTTGGCATGCTTCTAAACCGCCAAACACATAAGGTGTTCTTCCTGAAGCTGATATCCCAACCACTGTATCTTTCACATTGACTTGATATGTATCCAAGTCTTTTATAGCTTGTTGAGTGTCGTCTTCTGCAAATTCAACCGCTTTGCGGATTGCTGAATCTCCTCCTGCCATTATGCCAATAACCAACCCAAAATCTACTCCATAAGTTGGGGGACATTCACTTGCATCCACCACACCTAAGCGCCCTGATGTACCTGCTCCAATGTAAAACAACCTTCCTCCTTCTGACATTTTTTTATAAGTCGCATTACATAAATTAAATATGCTTTGGAGTTCATTTTCAACAGCAAGCGCCACCTTTTTGTCTTCTGAATTAATGGCATTTAGAATTTCAAATGTGTCCAATTTGGATAAATTTGGATACAGAGAATCTTGTTCAGTATTTGGTAACAATTTTTAGATTTTTAGCAAAAGTACTATTAAAAACAGAATTCTTACAATTCAACACGCTTGACGAAAAGCAAACGCTTTTGGTAATAGGATTCTAAAGTATTTGACACCACAACACCTGAATGTACTGAAGCGTGAATAAAAAATATTTTATCCCCGTGACAAGATGTTACTAAACCAACATGTCCAATGGTTTCGTTGTTTGCCTTGCTTCCATTAAAAAAAATCAAATCACCTGCCTTCGCGTTTTTAAAACTGATAAACTTTCCGACATAAGCCATGTCTTCTGAGGATCTTGGTAAGGAAACATTGAATTTGCTATACACAAATTGAAGATAACCACTGCAATCAAAACATTTTGGAGCTCTGCTACCATAGCAATAAGGTTTCTTTAAGTACTTTTTAGCAAAATGAACTAATGAGTCGCAACGCAAAGAATCGTTGTTGATTGAACTTTGGACACGAAACAAAGAATCCTTCTCAGGACCTTTACTCACTCCCATTAATATGGGAATAAATAAAATCACGAGAAGGATTCGATAATTTATTAGAATAGGTTGTTTAGTACCTGTATGTATCTTTTTTGTATGGGCCATTGATTTCAACGCCAATATAATCTGCTTGTTCTTGGTCTAATTTTTCCAATTTAGCACCGATGTGTGACAAGTGCAATGCGGCAACTTTCTCGTCTAAGTGCTTTGGTAATACATAAACCTTATTCTCGTATTTGCTGCTGTTATTCCACAATTCAATTTGAGCAAGTGTTTGGTTTGAGAATGAATTACTCATCACGAAAGATGGATGCCCCATTGCACAACCAAGATTTACTAATCTTCCTTCAGCTAAAATGATAATTTCATTTCCGTCTACATTATACACATCAACTTGAGGTTTAATTGTATATTTTGTAGAACCATATGTTTTGTTCATCCACTGCATATCAATTTCATTGTCAAAATGACCAATGTTACACACTATTGATTTATCGCGCATTAAACGGAAATGCTTTTCTTTAATGATATTGAAATTTCCTGTTGCTGTAACAAAAATATTTGCTCTTGAACACGCATCTACCATGGTAACCACTTCAAATCCATCCATAGCAGCCTGTAAGGCACAAATTGGATCTATTTCGGTAACTAACACACGGCAACCAGCCCCTCTTAGTGATTCAGCGGAACCTTTTCCAACATCACCATAACCAGCAACAACAGCAACTTTACCTGCTAACATTATATCTGTAGCTCTGCGAATTGCGTCAACTAAACTTTCTTTACATCCGTATTTGTTGTCAAATTTAGATTTAGTTACACTGTCGTTTACATTGATAGCAGGCATTACTAATGTGCCATTCTTCATTCTTTCGTATAATCTGTGAACTCCTGTAGTTGTTTCCTCACTGAGTCCCTTAATTCCTTTTGCCAATTCTGGATATTGATCAAAAACCATATTGGTTAAGTCACCACCATCATCCAAAATCATGTTCAAAGGCTTTTTATCTTCACCAAAGAATAACGTTTGCTCGATACACCAATCAAATTCTTCAGCTGTCATGCCTTTCCAGGCATAAACAGCAACACCAGTTGCAGCTATAGCAGCAGCAGCGTGATCTTGTGTTGAGAAAATATTACATGATGACCATGTAACTTCTGCTCCTAAAGCAGTTAATGTTTCAATTAATACAGCAGTTTGGATGGTCATGTGCAGGCAACCTGCGATTCTAGAACCAGCAAGAGGCTTGCTTTCTCCATACTCTGCTCTAAGAGCCATTAAACCAGGCATTTCTTGCTTCAGCTAATTTAATTTCTCTTCTTCCCCATTCTGCTAGTGAGATGTCCTTAACTTTATAAGGTACATATGTGCTTGTTTCTGTAGACATGTTTATATTTTATAATTTTTGCAAAGGTAGTAAATAAGACGCACTTTCGCTAGGTAAATGTCGTTTTATTCTGTTTACTTAAACAAGAGTAGACAGAATAAGTTTTACTAAATCTGTAATCTCATATACAAAAATTAGATCTTTTTTATAAACTATTAAAAATCAACTGTATAATTATTCGAGAATGAATTTACTTCGCACCATACCTTTTGATGTTTGCGTGATGAGATGATAAATGCCTTTCGGGTATCCTTCCATGTTTATGTCTACATTACTTCCTTCTGTATTCACCGTTAGAACATTTTGTCCAAGATTGTTATACACCTCAACCTTGCGAATCCTGTATTGTGCATCCAATTCAACGCTCAAATTTCCCTTGCTTGGATTTGGATACATATTAAACCCTACTAGGTTTTCTACTTTTAAATCACTCGGGTCATTTGTGCTTAAATCTAAAATTTTTATTGCAAATGGAGAAAAGTAATTAATTATAGTGTCAATGTATAATAATGCTCTCGGTTTTAAGTTTGTAGGAGCAAACAATGGTGGCTTATTGTACCAACCATTTGGTTCAAAGCCCGCATTGTAAAACACATAAAACCCAGCTCGAGGACCAGTTCCACCCGCTGCTACCACTTTTGCATTAATACCTTTATTATTTGCAGCCAACATATATAAGTTTCCTCCATCAACAGTCATTATTGGAGCTAATGTACTTGCAGTTTTCACAACTCCTCTATTAAAGGGTGCTGTTGGATCCATGTTTCCTTGAAAAGCAATAATTGGAGCATCGTTCAGAGACAATATAGAGGTATCAGCAAGCACACCTCCCATACTCATCACTAAATTTGGTCGGGAACCATACCCTTGATGATCGCCGTCAAAAAATCCACCTAAGGTTGTAGTATCGATAATCGGATTGCCGATTGAATCCAATTGACTTGGTGTTAATATATCCGAAACCTCATCCAAACTGTTGCAATGCAGCGCAATAGTTGCACCAGTATTTGAACCAGACATCACAATCTTGTTGGGATCTATCCTGTACTTATTCGCCATAGAATCAACCGACTTCCTCATGTAACGAATTAGGGTTCTTGAATCTTGAACTGCACGATAAGTTGCCCTCATAATGGTGATTTTTTGTGTATTCGCACTTGGTGAATTCGCAATCCAACCCAAGCGATAATCGCCTACAACAACTACCCAACCACGCTTAGCAAACTGTCTAGCCATTTCTACTATCCCACTATCTCTCCGTGTACCAAAAAATGCTCCACCATTTGAAGGACTTCCTGCATTGATGCTTGGTGGTAAAAAACTACCAGGATGTAACAAGACGAGTACCGGTCTTTTCTTTAAGGTATCCACATTCGGATCAGCATGGTAAATATCCGTAATTAATGGAACCATGACAGCAGGACTGAAATTTAAAGCTGTTCCATAAGTGAGATTAGAATCTACTATAATTTGTGCATCCGTAAAAACTTCTTGTTTAAATCTTTTTGTTTGTGCGGATAATTGCGCGGCAAATAAGATTGCAATCGTGAATAAGTAAACTTTTTTCATACAACTTTCATTTAAGTCTTCAAATATGACTCTTTTATATAACTTTTCAAACTATATTTAAACATATGTCATTTATCTAACTCATATAAAATACTGATATAAGCCATTCGTCCAATTCGAGGACCACCATATACTTGAAACCTCATGTTATTTAATATATTAGATGCTCCTATCTTAACTATTGATTTATATTTTTGAAATCGTTTATTTACTTGAACATCTAGCATGTCGTAACTTGGCACAAAGCCAGTAAATTGAGGAGAGCCTTCAAATAAAAACCCCTTATTCCATTTGTAATTGATATTAAATCCAAATCCATCCCAAACTCTTGCTGAAGAACTATCTGTCCAACCTCTAAATGACTTGATTCGTAATTCATTTCCACCAAATCCAATATTGAATTTATGCTCGGGTGTATTAAAGGCAGGAATTATCGGATCATCTGAACCCTTTCTGTCTAATCTATTCCAACTGTAATTGCCTGAAACATTAATTTTTTTATTGATAAAATAGTTTATACCAATGGAAAAGCCTTGCGTTGTTACAGGGTCAGTCGAATTTGCCGCAATGCGATAAAACTGAAATGTTTGTCCAAAATTAAACCCAGAAGTATCACTTAATAAACGAAAACCAATAAAATCTCTATACCAACTGTAGAAGTAACTCATGTCAATAAACAGATTTTTAATGGTTTCTCCCTTATAGCCAATTTCAATACTTCTTACTTTTTCAGGAACAATAGGCTTTAAATCCACGAATTTTAAAAGTGAGCGATCTGCCCCCAATGAATTGAGATAATTTATTAAACTTGGTATTTCAACCATATCTTGTACACCATTAATATTTCCTACAAGTATGGCTCTGCCTGCGTTATAGTACAGATATTGATCGTGTACAGTTGGGTTGCGGATGGCCGATGTAAGTGATAAACGGTAATAATTCTTTTTATTGGGTGAATTGAAAACAAGTGATGCAGCTGGTGAAAATAGATAATCAAAATTTTTATTTTTATCCATTCTACTCGCCACTGTTAACTTCAATCTGTCGTCAACCCACTTTTGTTCGAGTTGAACAAATGCACCAAATTCATGATTTGTTATGACTACTCCCCCTGTATCACTGAATATAGTGCCTTTCGATTTGGGTACATACATTCTAAAGTTTCCGCCAAAAGTGAACTCACTCGATTTTACTTTGAGTTTTTTCTCCCCCATTATGTGATATAAAGCTGTTCGATCATAAAACCCAGATCCATTTTCAAGATAGGATTTACTCGATGTAATTTCACTTAAAGCTTGATTAAATTCAGGTGTTCCAGGGACCAATCGCGGCTTGTAAAATAACCCTTTCCCATCTGCATATGCTCTAGCCAACAAATGCCATTCTCTTAATAAATCTTGTGTACTTCCCAATGCCATTAAACTATCAGACAATTTTCTGTTAGCCAAAAGAACTGGAATTTGTTTGTAAACTTCACTTCCTCCTGGAATTGTAGTGAGTAATGGAAAGACATTATTTACATATCCATCCAGATAATCGGATAAAAATTGTTCATTAGACTTTGTACGCTCTTGTAGAAGTATTGAGGTAAATACAGCATCGTATGATTGACCTGAATTACCGCGAGTTGCATAAGCTCTGATAAACCAATTGTTTATCTTATTTAGTTCCAGTTTATACTGCTGAAACAATATATTTTTTAAACTCAATCGATTATCTCCTTGGTAGACGGTTGTACCATATCCCATGTTATAAGCTGCAATTGCTCGAATTCTATGCTTAAATTTATAATGGAAGGCGCCGTTCAATTTCAAATTACGTGTGTTGTAATCCACTAAGTCAATTTCTTTATAACCTGTTCTGTGAAATACACCCAGTCCCGGATAATCCCATCGAAAGGTTCCTCCAAGAAAATTATTTGTTTGATTGGTTAAATTTTCATCGCCATAGCGATTTACCGCATCATATCCTCCGGGATTATCTACACTTTGGTAGCTTCCATTCGTTTGACTGTAATTATCCGCCACCCAATCGTATGCCCTTAAATACATCATCCCTACTTTGAAGGCTGCGAATTCCCTTCCCTTTTTATTCTTTAATACTTTCGCATATCGCATTTGAGTTTCAAGTAAATTTCGTTCGCCTCCTTTCACTTGAACAGTTAGACCTCGGTATTTAAAAGGGTCTTTTGTTGTCATACTAATCACTCCATTAAATGCATTCGGACCGTAGGTGGCACTATTGGCACCCACTATTATATCAGCTCTAACTAAATCGATGTCAATTGCCCCAGCGAAATTTCCCAAAGCAAAACTGAGCCCTGGTGCTTGATTATCGACACCATCCAACAATTGAAGCGAACGAATTGGCCGAGTACTGTTGAAACCACGCGTGTTTATGACCCGAAAAGCCAAACTTGCCGAAACTAAATCCACACCTTTTAAGTGACCTAAACCCTCATAAAAATTTGCTGCTGGTGTTTGTTTAATGGCTGTTATTCCCATTGACTCCACCGTTACAGGAGACTCCTTGCGTTTATCACTCAGTTTATTAATAGAAATCTTCGCATTCGAAAACATTTGAATTTTTTCTGATAAAACTATCGTATAGGCTTTCGATTCACTATTTAATGTATCCGATTTAAGAATGTAGTTCGGATGCGTAAACACTATAACAGCGGGAAATTTCTTTATTTTCAGTACAAAACTGCCATCAAAAGAGCTAGTCGTTTTTATTTTTGTGGTGCTTACTGAGATTTCAACTCCAGGAATCCCTTCTCCTAGATTGTCTTTCACAAGCCCCTTAAGAGTCTGACTGATAACAATAAAAGGCAATAAGAGACCTAAACCCAGTAGTACTATACGCATATTTGAGGGCGTAAATTAACTAAATTTTCATTAAGTAAAAGATTACTAAATGAGAATTTCAATTCTAGATATCAGAAATTACTTACTTCGTCTTTCCAATTCAATCTTAATAAGATTCAATTCTCTTCCCACTTGACCTTTTACTGAACTATTTTCCTGTGCTCTTCTGCTTAAATAAGGCATTACAGATTTCACAGGACCATAAGGCACGTATTTGGCAACGTTGTAATTTAATTTTGCAAGATTAAAACTGATGTGATCACTCATCCCTAAAAGTTGTGCGAAAGACACATGAGGATGTGTGGTTTCGATATTATTTTTTTCTAGCAAATCGGCAAGAATTTGAACACTTTCTTCGTTGTGAGTACCAGCACAAAAACTTACACGTTCGATATGCTCTACACAAAAACGCAAGGCATTGTTGTATTCAGCATCGGTATCTGCTTTTGTTTTGTGAATAGGACTAATTTTACCGAGTTTTTCGGCGCGTTCTCTTTCCTTCTCCATATAGGCTCCTCTAACGAGCTTAAGGCCAATAAAACAACTCAAAGATTTTAATTTCTCCCGCATGTGGTCAACACGGTGGGTTCTGTAACACTGAATGGTATTAAATACAATGGCTTTTTTAGTATTGTATTTGACCATAGCTTGATACGTTAAATCATCAATAACATCTTGAATCCAAGAGTCTTCAGCGTCAACGAAAACAGGTATATCGGCATCGTGAGCTTTCTTGCAGATGGATTCGAAACGATCTTTTATCCGGTCGTAGGCTTGTTGTTCGGCAACTTTAAGTGATTCTCCATTGTTTACCTTCTCCAATAAATCAATACTGCCAATTCCTGTTGTTTTAAACACACAAAACGGAATGTCTTTTCTGTTCTTTTCAGCTTTCTCGATGGTGAGAATTATTTCTTTATACGTGTAATCAAACTCAGATTCATCATCTTCTCCTTCCACTGAATAATCCAAAATGGTTCCGATTGAACTATCACTCAGCACTTTTATAGTATGATCGCAATCATTAATACTTTCACCACCACAAAACTGAGCAAATACGGTGTTTTTAATGATGCTTTTTACCCCGGGAATAATTCCTATAAATGCATTTGCTAAAACAGGACCGTATTTGATTAACAGAGGATACTTAAAGCTTTTAAAAAGCCAATGGGCTTTCTTAAGATCTGCGTTTGATTTGTGTTCAAAGGCTACTTGTGTATTATTAAACGGAATACTGGGCATCGCTCTTCTTTTGCTGCGAAAGTACAATCGAAAGAGAATTCGCAGAAATTTATTTTTTTAGACGTTTTAAAACGGTGGTTCACATGTTATTTCAACGAGTTCTTGCTTAATTGGATGTACAAATTTCAATGAAAAAGCGTGTAAGCAAATCGATTTATTCTTCAAAGCTTGAAGAGCACCATACTTGACATCTCCAACAATGGGGCATTTAATATAGGCCAATTGAGCACGTATTTGATGAAACCTTCCTGTAACTGGCTTTACATCGAGCAGAGATTGTTTGCCTCGCACTTCCAAAATTGAGTAATTCAAAATCGATTCTTTAGCATTTTCAGCGGGTTTATTAAAAACATCAGCTTTTAAAGTTTTGGCATTTTTGCGCAAGAAGTTTCTCAGTTCTGCTTCAGTCTGCTCTGGAACTCCATTTACTAAAGCGCGATAAGTTTTGGTGATTTTATCTTCTCGAAATAGCTCATTCATTTTAGAAAGCCCTTTACTTGTTTTTGCTAAAACTACTATTCCACTTACAGGTCGGTCGATGCGATGAATTACACCACAAAACACATTTCCAGGCTTATGATCTCTTACTTTAATAAAGTTTTTTACATGTTCTGAAAGGGGTAGGTCTCAGTTTGATCACCCTGTACCAAAATACCAGCTGGTTTATTTATGGCAATTAAATGGTTGTCTTCAAATACAATAAGCGACTGAATAGGTAGATCTTTCAAAACTAAATGGTACAAATATATCTTTTAATTCATAACTCATGAATTCTTTTATAGTATACGCTGTGGTATAAATAAATTTAATTGCTGCTATAAGCGTTAAAAAAAGTCTACCTTTGTCTGTTTAGGTATAATTATGGAGGGAAAGATTCGATTCACAGACAAAACAAATAAAAATTTTCAAAGCACATTAAAAACACGGGTTGATTCGTATTTTTCTGATAAAAACATTTCAAGCAAGGCCAATGGATTCATGCATTTTAAAAGCATTTTGTATTTGGGTATACTATTGGGTTTGTACTTCACTTTACTTTTTGCCAATTTAGGAACAGCTGGAACATTTCTGGTATTCACATTAATTGGATTATCTATAGCAATGGTGGGTATCAATGTTTGTCATGATGCCATTCACGGAGCGTATTCAGACAAGAAATGGGTAAATAAATTAATGAGTATGCCCTTTAATTTAATTGGAGCAAGTGTTTATATGTGGAAAATCATGCACAACATGGTGCATCATACATGTATACTAATATTGAAGGACATGATGAAGACATTGAGATTGTACCAATTTTGAGATTATCACCAAATCAACCCTTTAAAAAGATGATGAAGTATCAGCATATATATGCATTTGGTCTATATAGTTTATCTTCATTGTCGTGGGTCTTTATAAGGATTATAAAAATTCTTTTCTCCAAAGATTGGCAATTACGACAACAGTACATAAGAAGAAAGAGTATTTCAATTTATTCTTTTACAAAATACTTTACTACATTACATTTATAGTATTACCCTTAGTACTTATTCCACTAGCACCCTGAAAATCATTTTAGGTTTTGTTTTATTACATTTGGCAGAAGGCTTAACATTAGCTGTTATTTTTGTTTTGGCTCATGTAGTAGAGGGACCAGATTTTCCTGAGCCAGATTCAGAGGGCAGTATTGCACATAACTGGGCGGAGCATCAATTGGTCACTACCAGTAATTTTTGCCGACACAACGATTTAGTGAGTTTTATTTGTGGAGGTTTAAACTTCCAAATCGAGCATCATTTATTCCCTCGTGTCAGTCATGTGCACTATAAGGCATTATCTGAAATTGTAAAGGACACTGCTGAAGAATTTAAAATCAAGTATCACGAGCAAGAAACCTTTGGGGAGCTGTTGGATCACATATTCGCGTGTTAAAAACTTCGGCAAGAAAATACCTGTAAACCCTACGCTTATCAAGGTGAAGCCGGCACTTGAAACTGTTTAATACATAGATATTAGCAGAGTAATAAGTCTATTTCAAACGACATAAAAACAATTTGTTTAATTGTGTGTAATCATTTAGTTTTGCCTCTTTTCGGGCCCTTAGCTCATTTGGTTAGAGCATCTGACTCATAATCAGAGGGTACTTGGTTCAATCCCAAGAGGGCCCACAAATGACAGGGCGAGAGTGAAAGTGGAAAGTGAAAACCTCTTACTCTGTCATTTTATTCACACTCACTTTCACTTTTTTTCTTGATTTATAAAAGTTTATTAAATCGTCCAAAATATAGATTCGATATATCTCCAATTATATCCTCCTAGGTATCAGAACATATTGAAATTATCATCAGCATATCTGATTATTTCAGTCAAAAACAATTTGACAATCCCAACCCTCATCATAATATAAAACAAATATTAATTTTAACTTGCGACCTTAATACACGTTTTATTATGAAGGCAATTTTATTATCTACTTTTTACTGTTTTATCCATTTGGTGAATGCTCAGAGTATGGTTCAAATACAATCGGATACCATTCAATATGAAGGAGCTAATATCAAAACAGTGAACTCCTTGGTGTATGGAGAACTTAAATCAATCGATAAAGCTTGGAAATCGTTTTTGAAAAAGAAATATAAGTCGAAGCCGAAAAAAACGAATGATTACTACTTATTTGATGACCAAAATGCCATCGGTATTCTTTCCGATACCGGTACTTTAATCTTTTATACTTTTCAAAAGGAAGACCTTATTTCCTTAAACATCGCCTACCAATTAAAAAACTCGGCCTTCTTATCGGAAGTAAACAACCCCGAAGACTATCAAAAACTAAATGCTTTGTTGAAATCGTTTATTTACAACTACTACGACTCGTATTTACCAAAACTTATCAAAACAAAAAACAAGGAGCTTAAGAGCCTTAATAAAGAAAGTGAAAACGCTGCAAAAGCAAATGCGTCTTCTGCCAAAATCATCAGTAAGAATACAAAGAGCATGGAAAAAAATTCATCTAAGATTAACAAGTTGGAGAAAAAACTCAGTAAATCTGAAGATGACGAAGTAAAACAAAATTCGTATAAAAATGAACTGAGTAAAGTGAAAAACGAAAACGCAGAACTTAAAAGAGTGATTGAATTCAACCAAGGCAGCTTAAACATCAACCAAGGTGTTATTGATAAATTAATGCCTCAAATTGACAGTTTATCGAAAGAAATTAATCAGCTTAAATTGCTTTTAATGGAAGCTGAATCGAATGTTAAGTAATTAGAGTCGGTATCTTATAGTCTTGAATTTAATCTGTAGATAATATCTACCACCTGCCCGCTTAATCATACTCACTGTACCAGCTGAAATGTTTCTTGAGTATCTGTTGTCTTTCACTTTTAATAAAGTCTAAATATGCCAATGATAATGGAGAAAGTTTTTTTCCCTTTAACCAAATGATTCTCCAATCTGTTTTTAAAGGCAATCCTTTTCTATTAATGATTTGAAGCGAACCATTTAACAATTCGTTTTTGATGCCTATTAAAGGTAATATAGAATGACCCAAGCCTGCTATTACAGCTTGCTTTACCGCCTCATTCGAAGTTAACTCAAGTTTCTTTCTCTTGTTGCCATGCCCCTCTTGGAAATACTTTTCCATCTCTTGCCTTGTGGCCGAACCCTCCTCTCTAAATATTAAGGTCTTTTTCTTACTTGAGTTTTCTTTCGTACCTACTAAATACAATTTGTTCTCAAGTAGCAATTCTTGATTGACCTCCAAATCATCTGGAACAACTGAAACAATTGCAAAATCTATTTCATTGTTCTTTAAACTTTCTAAAACTTTCGTCTTATTGGTTACATCTAAAAGTAAATCAATTCCTTTGTGCAACTCTAAGAAATCGGATAAAAAATAAGGAATCACATACTTTCCCGTAGATGCGCATGATATCTTTAATCGACCTGTTACCTTTACCTTCATATTCTCTTGTTTTGTACTGCAAAGCATCTAAATCTTCTAAAATAAGCTTGCTCATCTCCGCTATCTCCATTCCAAAATCTGTAATGTGAATTAGTTCTCCCCACCAACTCCGTTAATGGCACTTTAAACTGATTTTGAAAATTTTTTAACTGTATAGAAACTGCCGGTTGTGTCATATACAGCTCTTCGGATGCTTTAGTTATACTCCTAGTTTCCACCACTTTACTAAATATCCGAAGTTGATTGATTGTATAGTTCATTAAATTCTTTTATGAATTTCATTGCAAAGATATATAAAAGTTTATGATTTTTTCGAACTTATTTTGCAGCGTTAATATGATACAATTCAACATGTCTCAAACACTTTTAAACCTCTTATTTCTACTCCCAATTTCTCTTTTTTTAATTCTCGGTTTGTTTGCTTCTAAGCAGATTAATCCTGAACGCCTTCAAAAACTAAGTAATGCCATTCCTCTCTTGGCAATTCTAATAGGCGTTTCTTCTGCCTACTGGATATTTCAATACGGACCAATTGAATCTTCTACTTTAGGGTTTTACGGTTTAGGGTTTTCTCTGCGACTCGACCAACTGAGTTTAATCCTCTTCTTAATGGTTTCTATCATTGCATTAGTAGTGCTTCGCTTTAGCTTTAACTACCTTGACGGAGACTCAAATAAATCTAAGTTTATTGGCCAACTCGCAACAACTGTTGCGTTAGTTCAATTGCTCGTATTGTCTGGAAATATAGCAATCCTCTTTCTCGCTTGGTTTGCTACAAGCATGTCCTTACCAAATTATTACTCTTCTACCCCAACCGCAAAAAGGCACAAGTAGCAGCTCATAAAAAATTCATAATCGCTCGTTTAGGCGACCTGACATTTTTATCTGCTCTCAGTTTAATATACATTGAATTCGGAACTGGAATTTAGAACTCATCTTTCAACAAATCAAAGAAATTCATCAAGTCGCTGTTTCTCTTAACTTAGAACTCGCAGGAATTCTACTGGTCCTTACTGCAGGTTTAAAATCGGTTCAACTCCCTTCCACGGATGGATTCTTGAAGTCATGGAAGCACCAACCCCAGTTTCTGCTCTGCTTCACGCCGGATTATTAAACGCAGGACCCTTCTTAATCATTCGTTTCGCTTTCCTTTTTGACATCTTAAACTACGCACCAATTGTTCTCTTTATCATGGGTGCCCTAACCGCCATATATGGAGCACTTGTTTTTACCACTCAATCTACTGTAAAAACGGCCTTAGCATATTCAAGTATCGCCCACATGGGTTTTACTCTTATGGTGTGTGGCCTCGGTGTGTATGCGGCATCTCTTCTGCATCTTGTTGCTCACTCCTTCTATAAAGCTCATTCATTCCTTTCCTCTGGAAGTCTTGTCGAAAAAGTACGCATCAAACCCGCTTCTCAATTTTCTAGAAAAGGAAATATTGGACGCATACTGCTCGGTTTTTCTTTAGCCACTTCGCTCTTTGTTCTTGTAGCATCCTTAATGGGAATAAGCTTCTCAACTGAGTATCAATTGCTGATTATTGGAGCGATAATTTTTATCAGCACAGCCAATCTTTTAATTCAAGCCATAGATTCTTCCAACAGCTTGCGCGCCATCTTCAAATCACTTTCCGCTATGGTGATGGTGCTTGTACTTTTCTTCTCACTCGAGAGGTTTATGTCCTTCGCATTGGGAAATCAAATCCCTGAATTGTCTGCTCCTTCATACACCCTAACGCTTGTCTCTGGAGTAACACTCACCATCTTTATATGCATCATTCTTTTACAGGCCTTTGCGCCACTTATCCCAAAAGGCAATCTTATAAAACACTTTGGAGTGCATGTCCGCAACGGGTTTTATATCAACACCATCTTCGATCGATTAATCAACTCTCCTTTAAATCATAACGCTTAAAACTTAGCATCTCAATTGTAAATAAAAATCAAACACACAAAGATCAAATTAAAATGACAAATCAAACCATAAAAAAAGAAATTTCGAAAGCTTGCAAACGAATAGCTCCAGCTTGGCCTTTGAAAAATCAAGTCGCGGTAAATCCATATCTTGGTTTATCTGACATGTCGTTCCAAGATGCGGCAAAACTCTTATCTGAACGCGCAGGTATTCACATGACAATGCCCATCCAATTTTACCTGGATGCAATCAAAAACAAACAAATCGCTTTCCATGACTTACAATCCGTTTTAAACACAAAATCAAGTCAATTTAAATCTGTAGATGAATTTCTAAAATATGCCAATGCACTATCAGAACGCAAGAACTCAAGCCCTTCCTTTCAAGTAAAAACTTGCTTGGACGCCTCCGAAGAAATTAGTGGTAAACATTGGAATGAGTTTATGATAGACAAAGTGTCAACCTTCTTGTCTTCTTACTTTGACGAAGCACAAAGCTTATGGAATACCAGCGATGCCTCTCAAAATCTCTTTACCGCATGGAAACAAGATGCCGAAGTGGATTACTCGACTGAAGTAATGGGCATCAAAAATTTCAGAACGCTTATAAAAGGTTTACCTAACGATCCAAATGAAGCCACAAATTTGATCATTCAAAAATTAAAACTGAGTGACGAAATTTTAGAGCCCTACCTGCATACCTTACTTCTGAAACTTGTGGGTTGGTCGTCTTTTATTGCGGGCAAAGACTGGAACAATTCCTTATACGGAGGAAGTACAAGTAATTTACAAGCGTTCTTAAGTATACTTCTCTGCTGGGAACTGTGCTTATACGAAAACAACAAATCAGAAGATTTTGAAACCCTCTGGCACACCTACAAATCACAAATAACCGAACATACTTACACAAACGAAACTGATGAAAACCTTCAAGTAAAACTTCTACTGCAAGACGCATACGACCTTGCCTGCCAAAGTCAGCTGAAGAAAAAATTCCAAACCCATAAAGTTCAAGACTCCAAAAACAGTAGGCCCAAAGTACAAGCTGTCTTCTGCATCGATGTGCGCTCAGAAGTCATTCGCCGACACATTGAACGGGTAGACCCAGAAATAGAAACACTTGGATTTGCTGGATTCTTTGGGTTTCCTATCAAATACCAGCCTCTTGCGCACAGTACAGGCAAAAACCAATGCCCCGTCTTAATTCCATCAGGTCCAGTCGTTAAGGAAACCTTTTCAAACTCAAGCGAAACTGAAAAGGCCAGACTTACACGAATAGCCAAACACCAATTCACTAAATCTTGGTGGAGGTTTAAATCAGGAGCGGTCTCATCCTTCGCATTTGTAAGTCCTTTGGGATTGACCTACCTACCAAAATTACTGAGTGACTCATTTGGATTAACTCGTCCAACTGAAGATCCCAATACAGATGGTTTGAGCAAATGGATTAAGCAAGGCAGGGAATTAGACCTTTCTGAAATTCCTTTAGAAAGCAAAATAAAAATGGCGAGTTCAGCTCTTAGTGCAATGGGACTGAAAGGTAGAATGGCTCCCTTGGTTCTTATCACGGGACATGGGTCAACTACGGTAAACAATCCGCATGCCACAGGACTGGATTGCGGTGCTTGCGGTGGACATTCAGGTGAAATAAACGCCATGACTGCAGAGCGCATACTGAACGATGCCGGTGTGCGAAAGGGATTACTGGAGCAAGGCATTCTTATACCAAACGACACACACTTTACAGCTTGCTTACACGACACTACCACAGACGAATTGCACATCATCGGCAACTCAAACGTTCCGAATTCCCATAGAGAACTCTTAGAATCGATTAAACAATCTTTGTTAAAGGCAAGTGCATCAAGCAGAGAAGAGCGCGCACTTCGAATGAATATTCAAGGCAAGAATATCGATCCTTCGATACTGAGAAGAAGTAAAGATTGGTCACAGGTAAGACCAGAATGGGGATTGGCAGGATGCAACGCCTTTGTGATAGCCCCTCGAAGCCGAACAATAGGAATGGATTTAGGAGGTAAATCGTTTTTACATTCTTACAATTGGCAAACAGACACAGAATTTAAAATACTGGAGGCCATCATCACTGCGCCAATGGTTGTGACGAGTTGGATTAACCTCCAATACTTTGCCAGCACCACAGACAACGAACGATTTGGTGCAGGCAATAAAACCTTGCACAATGTCACAGGCGGGATAGGCGTATTAGAAGGCTCATCCGGTGATCTGCGAATCGGCTTACCGATGCAATCCATACACGATGGAAAGACCTATCAACATTTACCCCAACGCCTCAATGTAATCATAGAAGCACCAACAGAAGCCATCAATGAAATCTTAAGCAAGAATGTAGACGTACAGAATTTATTCGACAACGGATGGATTACGCTCTTACATCTCAACGAGCATGGAAAAACCACCTCGAAATACACGGGAAACTATGAATGGGAAGAGATACAAGCAGAAGTAATAAAACAAAAACACGAACAATTAATAAGCATTTAATATACAATTTATGAAAGAAAAGAAATTAAACATCGACGCAAATGGCTTAGACTTATGCGATTCAAAAAGCATGATTTTAAACCTCATTGACAATCAAATTAAGAATCACAATTTACAGTTCTTGATTAACTGGGAAAGAGACCATTCCATTTCCTCAGAGGAGAATGAAAAAAAGATTAAGGCCTTAAGAACCTTAAAGAGTGAAGTAATAGAATTCTTCAACTCATGCAACACCGACGACTTATGGGCAGACTTTCAATTTTCGATTGACATAAAGGTGAAGCAAAAAACCAATGTTGCGGCTTAACGAATAAACAACTTGTTATAACTCCAATTTAAGTATTTATGTTTCTACCAAAAAGGGTTTCAGTAAAATGAAGCCCTTTTTTTATTTTGTAAGATGGATGTAATCTTGAGATTTAAAAAAACTGATATATTGAAAAGTAAGCTATCAGACAGTCATTTGAAATATTCTCTTAAATTTTTAAAAAATCGAAGAAAACTTGAGCAGTTTTAAGACCTTAATTTTGCTCAGAGGTGGGTTCGTCAGCTGGAAGTCCTAAGATGCGCTCAATGAGATTCTGTTTTGTCAATTCTCCATTGATATACCGCTCCTTGTTTTTCAAACTTCCATCCGGGTTGTAATACTTCCACAGTCCGTGTTTCAATCCATCCTTGTACTTGCCCTTACACTCGCCGTGCCATTCTCATAAAACTCGATATAAACGCCATCTCTCACCTTTCCATCCATTTCTATAGAGGCTTTTGGATTTCCATTTGGATAGTATTTGGTGTTTAAATTGCCTTGGAAGTTCTTAATTAGAAACTGATCCAAACTCGACAGGGTATCGCTTTCTTCACTTATAGTACTTGTGTCCTCCACAGGCTCAGACCATTTTTTATAAGATGCTCCGATAACAGTACGCATGCGGTCGCCATCCCCCGACAAACTTATGCCTACATGCTGAAAGCAGCGGATATATGCTTGATTCTTTAAGGAACTTTTCCAGCTTTCTTTATTTAATAGTCCTCTGAAGTTTTTGAAGTGATGATCAGGACTAAGATAAGCCAAGACACTTGTTTTATCCGCAAAATTGTCTCTAAACGCTCTAAACTCAGCTTTGTTGGCAAGTGTTTTCTGCTCGATGAAGTCGTCTATTGTTAATAAAAGGGTTTTGGGGTCGTCGCTTAGCACCACATAATCGTTGAGAATCGTATAGAAAGGTTTTTCTACCTTGGCGAACATTGTACCAAAAAACGATTTGAATAAACCCTTTACTTCAATGTATTTAATTTCATAGCCGCGGTATAAAATATCGTTGAAGCGAATAGGTGTGCGTTTGCGGATTTGTTTCTCAATCAAGTCGAGGTTTTCCTTGGCCAATTCAACATTCGTCGTTTTTATTGCCATTATACTCCGCACCTTATTGCCAATTAAGACATCCGATTCGTATTGAGCCAAGGCTACTTCAGAGCCCATCCAACTGAAAATGTTTTTATTGACGTCAATATTTAGTACACGCTCTAATTTTTTAATGGCTGTTTGTTGCTCGATGTATTGCTCCGAATGTTTTTCTAATGATTTCTGCAGATTGTCGTAAAAGGTTTTGAAATCGGAGAAACCCATACTAAAGAAAAACGAAGCTCGATCGGAAAATACTTTCGGCGATTCGCTGCTCGACTTCCCTGAAATGCTTAATGCCTGCATATAAGAACTCAAGCTATCGTTTACCAAAGTGTATCCATCGGCGAGCAGAATATCGTCTTTCAAGTTGCAATCCAAACCGGTGTAATACAAACTCGAAAACAGTTGTTTGACATCCTCCACGTCATCCATATAAACGCCCAAGTACTTGTCGAAATAGGCGTAGTTAATAAACACTCTGCACATTCCATCTGCAGCTGTAAAACGGTTTAACTCGGTAAAGCGCGGATCAATGCCCATTTGTTTCGTAGGTTCTTGTGAGGCATCAATGGCATTTTGAATCAATTGTTTGCTATAGGAGCATACCAAATAGTTATTGATATAAGCAATCGATAAAACTTCGCGCGTTTCGGGGTCAAGAAACTCATTAATAGTTACTTTATGGTAATCGCGAACGGTTAAGGTAAAATTAAATTGTTTGATTAAACTGGTTAATGAAGCTTGTATCAACGACGACTTAGAGGCTTCCTGCATATCGGCGTAGTATACAAAATCGTAATCCTTCGCTTTTGTCATATGAATGCTAATCAACAAATGTTTCTGACCCAACAGCGCAAAAACTTGCTGATTCGACTTAATCACTTCGTCCATTAAGTCGGCATTCTTTGTTATCTCTGCAAATGCAGGGAAACGTCGCACACCTTGCCAGAGATTGCTCGAACTAAATTCTTGCCAATTCCCAACGGGATCTTCCGTTTCGATTACCATCACGGCATCACTCGGAATTAAGTAATACCCATCTATAAATTTATTCGGCGACCATCTTAACCATATAAAATACGCAGCAATACATGCAACGAGTATCCCCAATATGATTAAAACGCGTTTCATTTAAGCTTTTAATTTTTTGTAATTCATCCCAAACAAAAGTAAACAACTCACCGACATACTCAGCAGAGAAATCGAATCTAATCCGTCCTGTTTCATACAACTCGGGTATTGTTTTTGTGTAGCCCAAACTCAACATGTCTTTATAGGCTTGCAAACCTTTTTCTTTGTTTTGCATCACGTTACGCCAAATAGCAATAGCTCCCAATTGAGCAAAACCGTATTCAATGTAGTAAAAAGGAACTTCATACAAATGCAACTGCTTCTGCCAAGCGTTTGCTTGATACTTTTGGTAAATACTCAAATCGGTTACACCAGTTTCAAAGCGTTTAGATATTTCTAACCAAGCTTCTGTTCGTTGTTCAATGGTATGTGTTGGATTGGTGTACAACCAATGTTGGAAGGCATCGATAGTAGCAATCCATGGAAGCGTGGCAATCACACCTTCGAGTTGTTCAATTTTTGCGCGCTTTAGTTCTTCTTCGTTTTCAAAGAATACATGCCAAGCATCCATGCTGATTAGTTCCATAGCCATACTAGCAACTTCGGCTACTTCCATTGGAACATTCTTAAAGGCATTCAATTCAAGTTTCTCGCTGAGAAAAGAATGCATGGCGTGTCCACCTTCGTGCACCATAGTTTCAACATCTCTCAAACTACCAGCGGCATTCATAAATATAAAAGGAACTCCACTTTCAGCTAATGGATAATTGTAGCCTCCTGGGGCTTTTCCTAAACGGCTGTCTAAATCTAAAAATCCTTTATCTGCCATCACTTGTAAGTTGGCACCGAATTCAGGGTCAATTAAATTGAAACACTCAATACTTTTAGCCAATAGCTCTTCACCGTTTTCAAAAGGATGCAATGCTTCTCTATTTTGTGGATCTACAGCCAAGTCATAAGGCATCAAGGCGTGATACCCCAAAAGAGACTTGCGTTCTTGTTCGATATTTCTTAGCAATGGAACAACAGCTTTTTCGATAGCTCCATGAAAATTGAAACAATCTTGAACGCTGTAATCAAATCGACCTAAGGCGCGATGCATATAATCTCTAAAATTATCGAAACCACAGTTCAGAGCCACTTTGTGACGTAAAACAATCAGTTCATTAAAAAGCTTATCTAAATCTTCTTTGCTTTCAAGACGTCTAATATTAATAGTTTCGTAGGTTAGTTTTCGAAGCGAGCGATCTGTCGATTTTAAATGATTGGATGCTTGTTGTAAAGTGAGTGTTTCTCCGTTTATCTCCACAGACATATGCACCTGTTATGTTGCCATATTTTTGAGAGAGGGTTTGTAACTCAGCTTGAAGTTCAATGTTTTCTTCGCGAAACAATTGAATTGAATTTTGTATAGCTCTAAAATAGATGAAGTAGGCTTTTTCTGATTCTAGGTCCGACTTGAATGGAGAATCGTAAATCTTGCGATTGAGTTGATCTTCAAAGGGAGCAATTTGAGGTTGAATATTCGTTACAAAATCGATGTAGGAAGCTTCGAGTTCTTTGTTGGTAGTGTCGCAAGTCATTTTGATGTAACGCCAAGCCACATCTTCATTTACAACACTTTCAAGTTCACTTAAATTATGCAGAAAACCATTGAACGCTTCCTTACTTTCAATGCGTCTATCGAGTAATTCTTGAAAGAAAGGTTTGAGTTCATCCCAAGAGGAAATTTTAAATGAACTGGGTAGAAATTGGCGTTTGCTCTGCATGTTTAAGTCTTTACTCTAAATTGATTAATTAATAAAGTTCAAACTTACACAAAATTAAGAATGATTTACAAGTGATAGTATTCACATTGTATCCATAATTTTCAAAATAAACTACGCTGGTTTTGCGTGTTTCTTTAAAATTGATCTGGTATTAATCGTATTAAATACCATAAAGAATAGCACCAACCCTATACAAGTAAAGACTACTTCTAAGTGTATGCTTCCTGAGAATTCAAACCCTTTTTCAAGAGCAATTTGACTGGCTTGATACGAAAGAATATACAAACCAATCATACTTAGGATAGAAATTCCCAGCATGATTATAGCATAAAATGAAACAAAACGCCAAAGCAGTGTTTTATAGGAATACCCCAATTGCAGCAGTGTTTTAATTTCATACACCGAGCGATTAATTAATAACTGAGCGTACTGTACAAAACCCAATAGAGCTAATAGAACAATGATAGAACCGATACCTAAGACTATACTCAAAACCATTCTAAGCATGGCGTTTAATCGCCCACTTTTCATCAGTTCTGCATTGGATTCATATCCATTTGATTCGAGTAGAGTATTCAACTCTTTATTGGAAGGATCAGAACATTTTAGAACTAGGCGAGAAGTTTCGGTGTTATTAATAAATCCGTAATTTGTATTTGCGTAATTCATAAAAGCTTCAGGAACTAAAACCGAATTGATGCGGTCGGTAAATCCCGCTATTCGACCTTGCACACGAAAGGAAGTGTCTTGTCCTTCAATAACTACAAACAAGCCTGCCATCATAGCGGTTGCTTTTGAAATTTGAGGTAATCCTTGAACTGGTGCAAACCCAAAGTTGTAAAGATTAATGTAATCGGAAGGCAAAACAATCGGAATAGCTTCACCTGGTTTCCAAGTCCAATCGCTAGCATCGATGTCTAGGAAATCATTGGGGATCGACTCAAAGAACATATCGGTGTACATAGATTGTCCTGAGAAATCAAAACCCGCTTTCACTTTGAATTGGTTGGATGTAAACTTCCCAACTTGTTCTACAGCCTTTATATTGGATAAATCTCGAATTTCTTGTTCTGAAAAGGTGTTGGCATTACCTGAAATGGTGTTCAATAAACTAACGGGTTTATTTATCACAAGATACTGCTCATTTATCAAATCCTTCTTTTTGCTTAAAACCCCTTTAACTTCATAAAACAGGTGTAAAGATGCGAGCAGAAGAAACATGCCTATCCCTGTTCCCAATACAACTGG
>JAWKNQ010000023.1:0-35039 GCA_041391605.1 Bacteroidia bacterium | reverse complement strand
TCCAACTAATCCAGCTACATATTGGCGATTTCCGTTAGCGAGTTCGTTCCATACAATTACCATGGCAATACACGGCGCTAATCCGACAATTATTAATCCTGTCATGTATTCTGGATAATTTTGCAAGAGACTCGTAGCAAGCACAAACATTAGAAAGGGACCGATAATCCAGGTTATGAAAAAGGATAAAGCGAGGAGCCTAAGATTTGAAAACACGTGAGGTATTTTGCTGAATTGAACCTTGCTTAATGGTGGAATCATCATTACAATCAAACCAATGGCTATAAGTATATTAGTTGTTCCAGAGGAATACGATTCAATAAAGTTTGAAGACGAAGGAATCAAATATCCAATGGCTACCCCTACTGCCATGGCTAAGAATATCCAAAGGGTAAGATAGCGATCTAAAAAACTTAATTGTTTGCGATTAACTGCAGGAGCACAATTATTAGCTTCTATCATTTCATTCTGACTTAACAACAGCCTCCGCCTGGTGTGCAGCATGATGCTTCATTCGACTCACCAAGAGTTGCCAACTTTACTTTTTTCTTTTCACTAGTAATACCACATGAATCACTGGCTAAACAATCCGTGTGCTTATTTGACAAGACAAATGAGCTTCCGTTATAGTCAAGAGCGTACTTTCCAATTGTATCACTTTGATATTCCACTTCCACTTCATGGTCTTGAATTCCAAGTACGTTTTCTGAAAGATTTATTATCTTCAATAGTTTTTCAGCCGACAATCTGTGCTCGGTATCGTTTGCGCTCCACAACTGGAAATTAACTACTACTTCATCTCTCACAGTTCCTCCGCAATCGATAAAGTGTTTGTGTATTTTTCCAACTTCAGTAACGTGAAAATGAGCCGGCACTTTGTTACCGTCACTTAGTTCAAAACTAACTTCTTGTAAGTTGTTTAGGGTATTCTTTACTTCTGATAATTTCATAATGATGTATTTTTTTGCTTTAACAGCAGTTGTTTTTATTTAATTTAAATTGAATGGTTTCGAAATAGGCTTTTAAGGTGTTAATGGCTTTCTCGTCGATGCAGTAGCAAATAGACTTTCCTTCAATACTGCCTTTAATAAGTCCCGCCGACTTTAATTCTTTCAGGTGTTGAGAGATTGTGGCTTGAGCCAAAGGGAGCTCATTGACGATGTCGCCACATATACATTTCTGCACTTTTAGTAAGTGAGACATAATGGCAACACGTGCAGGATGACCCATTGCCTTTAATAGCACTGCGATCTCATTGTGTTTCTTGGTAAACTGATTCGACTTAGTAACTCCCATACTTTATTAATAAGTGTAAATAATTTTATCATTGTCACATTGCAATATTACGATAATAAAACAAGACAAAAAAATGAATTGTGTAAATCATGAGTTAATCATATAATCAGCAGGTTCTGCGAATGATAGAATAAAAGACTTACTTTTGAAATAAAGTTAAGGCATAAAAAAAAAGGAATGAAACATCCCTCTTTTAAGTTTAAAAACAATTTAGAACGCTTATCCTAAATATGTTTTTAATATTTTGCTCTTTGAAGATTTTCTCAATCTTCTCAATGCTTTCTCTTTAATCTGACGAACACGCTCTCTTGTTAGACCTACTTTTTCAGAAATATCTTCAAGGGTATGAGCAGGACCGCCATCTAATCCGTAGTAATATCTCAATACATCGCGTTCTTTCTCACTTAAGGTGGAGATCACACGATTGATTTCTTTTTGCAAAGATTCATTCATCAACGGCACATCTGGATTAGGCTCGTCGTTGTTATCTAATACACCTAACAGGGTATTGTCTTCTCCTTCTGTTAATGGAGCATCTATAGATAAGTGTCTTCCGCTCGACTTCAATGCATTTTCTACTTCAATGATTGGAATTTCCAATACAGTTGGTATTTCTTCAGCAGTTGGCTCACGCTCAAATTCTTGCTCTAACTTAGCAGCAGCAGCACTGATACGCCCTATTGAACCGACCTTGTTTAATGGTAAACGAACAATACGAGATTGGTCTGCCAAGGCTTGAAGAATAGATTGTCTAATCCACCATACCGCATAGGAAATGAATTTGAAACCTCTTGTTTCGTCAAAACGTTTTGCCGCTTTAATCAATCCCAAGTTTCCTTCGTTAATTAAATCTCCAAGAGTTAAACCTTGATTTTGGTATTGCTTACTAACAGAAACGACGAATCTTAAGTTGGCATTCACCAAACGCTCTAATGTGCAGCTTGATCAATTTCATGAATTCTCCTAGCTAATCTCATTTTCTTGTGCATCAATCATCTGCACCTTAGAGATTTCGTTTAGGTATTTGTCGAGTGATTTATTCCCTTCTGTTGGTAAACTGTTTTGAAATTTTAAGCTGTCTCATTTATGAATTTTCTCTGGATTTTTTACAAAGGGTGCAAATATACCTTTTTTATGCGATAAAACATATTATTTTAAGTGGATTTGAACTTCTGCATTAACAGCAAAAATCTTGCCAAATTACAAAACCTGACAGGCTTGTAAGTAAAGATATGACAAAGACTAGGGCGATTCTTAATTCAAATGTATATGCGTATCAATCAAATTTATTTTTATGGTAAAGTAAGTCCCTTAAGTTTGCAGTAGAAATAACAAAATATTATGGCTTATACACTTCCAGAACTCAACTATGCATACGATGCATTAGAATCTTTTTATCGACGCAAAACTATGGAAATTCACCATAGCAAACACCACAACGGATATGTTACCAACTTAAATGCAGCTACTGCGGAACGGATGCTGAAAACATGCAAATCGAAGATTTGTGTAAATCAATCAGTAACAATTCGTTGCGGTTAGAAACAATGGTGAGTGACACTACAACCACAGTCTTTTTGGACTATCTTAAAGAAAAATGACGGTGCAATGCCAAGTGGCAAGTTAGCAGATGCTATTAACAACGACCTTGGTGGGATTTGATAAATTTAAAGAAGACTTCAGCAAAGCTGCGGCAACTCGTTTCGGCAGTGGATGGGCTTGGTTGTCTGTTAGCAACGGTAAATTAGTTGTGAGCAGCACACCTAATCAAGACAATCCTTTATGGACCTTGAAGGTATTAAAACGGAACTCCTATTTTAGGATTAGATGTTTGGGAACACGCTTATTACCTGAATTACCAAAACCGTCGCCCGGATTATGTGGCTGCATTCTTCTCTATCATCAATTGGGATGAAGTAAGCAGACGCTACGAAGCGGCTCTGTAAGACTATCACATCTTTTAACTTACCATAAAACGAATCCGTTTGGATTCGCTTTTTTATTATGTTTTGTTGGCATTGAAAACTACTTTGCAAATGACTAATGGTTTTGCCTCTGAGTAGTTGTCACGAAACATCATTTCAATATAAAAGCTTAAATTTGAAGAACGCTTTTAAACCGCTTAAGCTTAAAATGAAATGTTCTTCCAATTGTTACCAAGCAAGCTAATTTGCAATTTACTTAGAATAATTGATAAATGAATTACTTCTCACAAAACAACTGAAAATAAATGTAATTGAGGTAAAACAAAATAATTCACACCAATCCATTTAAATAACAATCTGATATGGGACTATTTGAAGAAAATGAGAGACAGAATCTTTACCAAAGATTAATTCAAATTGGAAAATCTGACCATCGAATAACTGGAGGTGCCAGGTAGGCTCTTTGCAATTAATAAACAGGATGAATGGTCTGATCTTGATGTATCTTTGGAACAAGAAGTGGGGTAAAAATTGAGACTATTCTGGATGAATTAACAGAAACCCTCGATTCCGAATTTAAAATTGTTCACTACTTTGATGTTCCTAGTTCCTCGGCAATTTATCGAGTTATCATATTTACAAGTGCTTTAGAGCTTGATTTATCTGTAGTGCCCGAGAAGGATTATAGACCGAAGTCCACCAAATTCAAACTCCTCTTCGGAACATCACTTGAAAACGACCACTTTCCATCACCTTCAAATGAAAACTTGTATGGTTGGTCATGGCATCATGTTATGCATGCTTTTGCATCAATAAAATGGTAAAGTCTGGCAGGCAGAATATTGGTTAAGCAATTTAAGAGGCTATATTGTTTCGTTGAAATGCATCTTATTGAATTCTTCAGATCACGGCAGAGGAGTAGACTTACTTCCTGGAGAACGAACTTAAGGATTTAGAAAAGATGCTAATCACAAATTTAGAACTTGAGAATCTGAAACTTGCTCTAATCAATAGTGCCAAAATTTTGATTGATGAAATTGCAAATACAAATGTTACGCTTTCTGAAAATTTAGCGATAATTTTCAATAAGGTTTGTAAACAATTGGAAGAATAAGTAGGCAATTCATTAAATTTATGGATGTTTTGGAATGTCTAGATTCATCTTTAAATTCACTTGCGAATTACGTTGAATAATTTTTTCAAACAAAGGTATAAGATACGCAAACACCATACACAATGGCAAAACCCAATATCAATCCTGAATACATTTGCTTTTCAGTATGGGCATTCAGATACAAACGCGACCAAGAGGCCAAACCTGCTATTAAAAAGGATATAATCAAGAGAAGATTAAAGGATGAAATGTGTTCAAACAAGGTGAGGTATAAAAACAGACCAATTAATCCTCCTGCCCCAATTCCATGAGTGCTAATTGCACTTACGAAGTTTATGAGGATATTCAGAAGCAAGGCTAATGCAGAGGCGGCCATAAACAACAATGGTAGTCCATACACTCCGCTCTTGTTTAATTGATAAATTGTAAACGCTAGCATCACAACCATTACGCTGTAAGGCAACAAACGCTGCTTGGGGTTACTGATTGAATAATCACTAATAAAACCAAATTTCTTGAACAAGTAAATTGAAAGAATTGGCATAATCAAGGTATTTACAGCAATGAATATACTAATCGTGTAAAACTGGTTATCGTAAAATTTGGTGATGTAATAAGGGTGAAACTGAAAAACACTGAACAGTCCGAAATTCAATAAAAACAATGGATGAAAGAGCAGCGATACAAACTTGGCTAAAAGTTTCATTAATCCGCCAATACAGGCAATTCTCTTGGTTTGTATAATTTAGCTTTATCAGCTATTGCTTTAATATGTTCTGGTGTAGTACCACAACATCCTCCTATCATATTAATCCAACCTTCTTTTAGAAACTCTTCTAAGACACTTGCCATAGATTCTGGCGACTCGTCATACTCACCAAACTCATTTGGCAAACCCGCATTTGGATAAGCTGTTACATATACCCACGTTATTTTGCTCAATTCATTAATATAGGGTTGCATGTCCTTGGCTCCCAAAGCACAATTCAATCCAATGCTTAAAATTTCGCCATGTGACATTGAATTCCAGAATGCTTCTGGAGTTTGCCCACTCAAAGTTCTTCCACTCGCATCCGTTATGGTTCCAGAAACCATTACAGGTATATCTAAATTCTTCTCGTCTTTGATTGTGTTTATGGCAAACAAAGCTGCTTTCGCATTCAAAGTGTCAAATACAGTTTCTATTAGAATCAAATCTACACCACCTTCAATCAAGGCATTCATTTGTTCTGAATAGGCCTCTACTAATTGATCAAATGTAACAGCTCGGTATCCTGGATTGTTTACATCCGGACTTAAGGATGCTGTTCGGTTCGTTGGCCCTACTGCACCAGCCACAAATCTAGGTTTATCGGGATTTCTAGCAGTGAATTCATCGGCCACTTTGCGCGCAATCTTAGCAGATTCCAAATTCAACTCATAAGCCAAATCTGTCATTTTATAGTCTTCTAATGAAATCACCTGCGCATTGAACGTGTTGGTTTCTATTATATCTGCTCCTGCTTCTAAAAACTTTGCGTGAATCTCGGCAATTATTTGAGGCTGAGTAAGGGACAACAAATCGTTGTTGCCCTTTACCAATTCCTCGATATCTTTAAATCGCTCACCTCTATAATCCTCCTCAGACAAATTATACTTTTGAATCATAGTACCCATTGCACCATCAATCACCAATATACGTTCGTCTAATAAGGACCTAATTTGAGCGTTCTTTGTCATAATTATTATATTGAACTTAATAAAACTCTTCCTCAGAAAGGAAAATTGATTTTATAAATGTATGCACTCGTCGTATGCTTGAGCAACTGCTTCCATCACAGCTTCACTCATTGTTGGATGAGGATGTACAGATTTAATAATTTCATGTCCTGTAGTTTCAAGAGTTCTTGCAACAACTGCTTCAGCAATCATATCTGTTACACCTTCACCTACCATGTGACATCCTAACCATTCGCCATACTTCGCATCAAAGATAACTTTTACAAATCCATCTTTATGTCCACTCGCTGATGCTTTTCCGCTTGCAGAGAAAGGGAATTTTCCAACTTTTATATCGTATCCTTTTTCTTTAGCTTGTGCCTCAGTGTATCCAACAGATGCTACTTCAGGATGACAATACGTACATCCAGGAATGTTGTTGTAATTCAATGCATGCGGCTTTAAACCTGCAATTGCCTCAACACAAATAATTCCTTCAGCACTTGCTACGTGAGCTAAAGCTGGTCCGTGAACGATATCACCAATTGCATAAACACCAGGAACATTGGTTTGGTAGAAATCATCAACCAAAACTTTTCCCTTATCAGTTTTTACACCAGCTGATTCTAATCCGATATTCTCTAAGTTAGAAACAATACCTGCAGCAGAAAGAACGATATCACAATCGATACTCACCTGACCAGTTTTTGTTTTAACACTAACCTTACATCCTTTTCCACTGGTGTCAACTCTTTCAACAGCACTGTCAACCATTATATCCATACCTTTCTTTTTGTAGGTCTTCTCCATTAATTTAGATACTTCTTCATCCTCAACAGGAAGAATCCTAGGCATGAACTCAACAACAGTTACTTTAGTTCCTAAAGAATTGTAGAAATAAGCGAACTCCATTCCAATTGCGCCCGACCCAATAACGACCATACTTTTTGGTTGTTCAGGTAAAGACATAGCCTCACGGTATCCAATTACCTTCTTGCCATCTTGTTTTATTCCTGGTAACTCACGACTTCTTGCACCTGTTGCTACAATTACGTGGTCCGCTTCATGAACTTCTTTTTTACCATCGGTATCAACTTCCACTTTTTTACCAGCTAGAAGTTTTGCAGTTCCTTTAACCACTGTGATCTTATTCTTTTTCATCAAGAACTCAATACCTTTACTCATGTTACTAGCAACACCTCTGCTTCGTTTCACAATTGCACCAAAATCTTGCTTAGCATCTTTAATGGTAATGCCATAATCTTCGCTGTGTTGTAAATATTCAAACACTTGCGCCGACTTCAACAAGGCTTTTGTAGGAATACATCCCCAATTCAGGCAAATTCCTCCAAGTTCAGCTTTTTCAATGATCGCTACTTTCTTCCCTAATTGAGAAGCACGGATTGCAGCAACATATCCTCCAGGTCCACTGCCTATTACGATGATATCAAATTTCATGATTTTATTATATAATTTACAGAGCGCGAAATTAATAGAAAGAGATGGTTTTTTAAAATTTGATTTCTCTATCCGGTTATTAGGTGGCTTAACCGCTATACACTATAGTCAGCAATTGTCTTGTATGTATTTGTAAACTAGCACAAGGGCTTAGTGCCCATCGCCTTGTGTTAGCAACAAATTCAATACAAGCCTGCATGCTGCCTGCCGTTTCTATCGGTGCCACATGTTCGTTTCCGAAAAGACTTTGTGGTAAAATTTGTAAGTTTGCAAAAACTCATTTTAATATTATGCATTTATATACCATCAATACAGGATATTTTAAACTCGACGGAGGTGCTATGTTCGGAGTAGTGCCTAAAAGCATTTGGCAAAAGCTCAATCCCGCCGACGAAAACAATATGTGCAATTGGGCCATGAGATGCATGCTGATTGAAGACGGGAATCGTTTAATCCTTATCGATAATGGTATTGGACAAAAACAATCTGAGAAATTCTTTGGCTACTACTACCTAAATGGCGATGACTCACTTGATAAATCTTTAAAAACTATGGGTTCCACCGCGATGACATAACTGATGTTGTGCTTACTCATCTTCACTTCGACCATTGTGGGGGAAGTATTGAATGGAATGCCGATAGGACGAAATACCAAACAGCCTTTAAAAATGCGACTTACTGGAGCAACGAAGAACACTGGCAACACGCTTTAAACAGCAACCCAAGAGAAAAAGCAAGCTTCTTAACTGAAAACATAATACCAATTCAAGAAAGCGGTCAATTGAAATTTGTTCATCAAGGTAATGAGGTAATGGATTCCATTTTTATGAGGAAAGTATATGGGCACACTGAAGCCATGATGCTCCCTCAAATTAATTACAAAGGACAGACTATTGTATTCTGCGCGGATTTGATTCCTTCTCTTGGTCACCTTCCTGTTAATTATGTGATGGCATACGACATTAAACCTTTGGAAAGTATGCGAGACAGACAAACCTTTCTAGACGAAGCTCTTAAAAATAATTACATCTTGTTCTTTGAACACGACCCCGTAAATGAATGTTGTACGGTTCAAAAGAATGAAAGAGGTGCTTTTATTGCAGATAAGAAATTTAAGTTATCAGAATTGTAAGTGCTATATCAATAGACTTAATTAGTGCATTCTATCACCTCTTAATTCCATATTCTTCATAATTTCAGCTTCTTGAATTAAGAATTCATCCCAGCGTTTCATTACATATTCCGAAGGTAATACTGATTTTGCCAAATGAATAAACATATGATAATGTCCAGCTTCACTTTCCATAAATTCATGGTAAAACGACTTAAGCTCAGGGTCATTGATATGCAAACTCAATAATCTAAAACGTTCACAACTTCTCGCTTCAATCATAGCACTAATTAAGAGTTTCTCAACTAAAACTTGTTCCCTATTTAGTCCTTGTTTCTCTAATGCGAACAATTGTTTAACATATTCATCTTTTCGCGGCGGAGCTAATGTCATCCCTCTTTTCTTAAGCTCCTTTAAAACCCGTCTAAAATGCCCCCACTCCTCAGCCACAACAGGACTAACCTGCTCGACAATTTGTTCATAATGCGCGTATTTAACAATAAGTGATATGCAGGTGGTGGCGGCTTTTTGCTCACACCAAGCGTGATCACTTAATATGTCTTCAATCTGCTTTTCTGCTATATTTACCCATCGAGGATCTGTAGCTAATACCAGTCCTAGTTTCGTTTTCTTTTGTAATGTTTCCATTAATCTATTTCGTGATAATTTAAATCTTTGCTGAAGGTTTCTTTCATAAAGCTTAATGCAAGCAATGCAAGTGCAATACAAATTCCACCAACAATTATGGCAGATTCCTTACTACTACTAATACTTTCCAAATACTTAAAACTTAAAGTAATTGGGACAACAGAACCTCTAACAAAATTAGGAACTGTATTCGTTACAGTACTTCTAATATTTGTTCCAAAATTCTCTGCTGCAACCTGCACAAACAAAGCCCAATAGCCAGTACCCAGTCCCAGTAAAAAGCAATTAAGTCTGAATATATTAAGATTCGGTGGGTTGAAACTTAAAAAATAAATAATTAACCCAATCGAGAGAAACAAGTATATGAAAATAACTTTCTTGCGACTTTTTAATATTTGACTTAATATCCCACTTATCACATCACCTGCACTTAAGCCTAAATATGTAAACATTACAGCTTCTGCCACTAATGACTTAGAATTGACTCCCGAGATTTGTACAAACCTAGGTGATAAATTAATCAATACACCAATCATATACCAAATCGGTATTCCGATTGCTATGCATTGTAAATACAAAAATGCTCTCTTTTTTGTCTTAAAAAGCATAAAGAAATTGCCCTTCACAACAGACTTGACACTTTTAATCTCATTGTACATCCCTGACTCAAATGCTCCAGCACGCAATGCCAATAGAATTAATCCTAAACCACCTCCAACAAAATAGGCAGTTTGCCATTCAAACATTTTACCTACCGTGGCTGCCGCAACAGCTCCTAATGCTCCAAAAGAAACAATAATCATAGTACCTATGCCCCTTTTTTCTCGCTTCATGGTCTCGCTTACCAATGTAATTCCTGCTCCTAATTCACCAGCTAAACCAACTCCTGCAATAAATCTACATACGATATACTGTTCAATATTAACCACTAATCCATTTGCAATATTAGCCAGTGAATACATAACAATTGAACCAAAGAGAACTGAGATTCTACCTTTCTTATCACCTAATATCCCCCAAATTAATCCGCCTAAAAGCATCCCAATCATTTGCCAATTGAATAATGAAATTTCATAGTTTTGATAATCTACTCCAGTCACACCAATCGCAGTAAGACTGGCCTTTTTCACTACATTGTACAGAACAAGATCATAGATATCGACAAAATAACCCAAGGCGGCTATAACTACTATCCAATATGTTTTTGTTTTGTTTTGCATATCAATTTCCCTTGTTTGCTTAATTTAGATTGATTAGCCAGATGAAATAACTCTTAAAGCAGAGATTTCAATGTAAACATTGTGTATTAAAAACTTGTACTTAAGGTTAAGCGCACTCCACTAAATGCAGGCTCTACCCTACAAATCCCACCTGTACAATTCACTCCCTGCACTTGTTTAATATAGGCTAAAGTAACTACTGTTGGCCCTTCAGAATAACTCATAAATCCACTGTAGTAATGTATAATTTCATCAGATACTACACCCTCTGAAAAGGAAGATCTATGAGGAACTGTATTTACCATGTCTCCAACGCTAAAACTCCAATGTGGGGCATGATTCAACTCTACTATGGCATTGGCAAAACTTCCCAAATCTTGTTTGGTCTCAAGGTATTGCCCTTCTATTCTCAAGGAGGTTTTCTTGCCTAATTTATAAGTCACTTCAAAGAAAGGTGTAATAACATTCACATCGTGGTATGTACTATCCCTAACTTTCTGTTCAAATCTACTTTGGTCATAGAAAATCGATTGAAGACCTACCTTAACTTTTAATTTCTTAGAGATTTTATGCTGAATTTCTCCGTAATATTCACTAAACAAGTGTTTTGCATTCCCAAGGGAATCTCCATTGCTCTTCAAACTACTTACATTAGAGGCATTTAAAATAATGGTAGTTCCTCTGCGAGGAGTAACTATTAATTCCCCCTGATATGAATTCTCGCCTAAGAATTGGGTAACCGCATTGTATCTTGCTAAAAGTCTGTATGTATTTTGTTTTGTGATTGAAGGGATATAAGAAATTAACCCATTGTTCAATTGTTCATTTGGGGAAGTCCTGAAATTGAAATTCTCAATATGTTTGTATTGTAAATTCGCTCCAAACGAGAATCTTTTCTTTTTACCCATCCGTGCCTTCGAATAACTTAAAGTAGTAAAGATTACTTGCCCGTCTCTATTAATCAACAAACTTCCATCCTGATTTGGAATAGCTTCCTTGGTTTTGTATAGATATTCTCCATAAAAATTGATGTTCTTAAATCCAATTCTTGAGTATCCATTAAAGGAAAATGCATTGAACTTAGGAATAAATCGAGTTTCTAGTGGTTGAGCATTTATTTGAGACGCAACGGCGTTCATAGTAGCCTGATCTAAAGCCCGATTTACGGCAGATGCTCCACTAGTCAATCTGATTTTCTTTAAAATAGAATATGAATATTCTGCATTTACGCCTTTTAAGGCTTGTGGTGATAGCGAAAAACGATCTCCAGTAAATATATTACCCTTTTGCTGTCCAGCGAAAGCCTTAATGGCTAAATTTTTATAATTGTATTTAATTCGTAAGCCTTGAATGGCCATATCTAAACCTAATAAGCGTTCTTCATACGCCCTAAAAATCATGCCTGATGCAAACTGATCATAAAAATATCCTGCAGTAATATTTAAACCTCCAATATCTTTTGAAGCTTGCCAAAAACCAATTCCTTGTTGATTATATACACCCTGTGGGTTTAAAAGTGGAGAATTGTTAAACATGTCATAACGCAAAGAAAAACTATATCCTTTTACATTATAATTCAGAAATAACCATGCATCAACACTTGATTTAAATTTATTGTACACTTCAGTTGAGGCGCCAATCTTATCATCTTTGTCATATCCTTGAGCAATTGTCATAAAATTTCCAGATAACTCACCAGTATTATTACTTTGTGAAAACAACTTAGACGGCAAACAACATATGCTTAAAAAAAGTACATAGTATTTCATAAGGGTTCGAATTTAAGTAAAATACTTAAAAAGAGTAATAATTCTTATCGCAATTGGAATCAAGAGAATTACTTTTAAACACATCAAGTTAGTTTTAGATTATATTTTGAAAGGCGAAAATATTTTGCGTAAAACAATTTTAAGATGTGCCCAAAGATTTGGGAAATATCCGTAATGCCTACTTAAAACATCAAACCTCTCCTTGTTACTTTGTTTTCTATGGATTGTTGAATGACCATCTATGGTAAAGCATGAAATAATTTGATTGATATTTCTTACTTTGCTGCAATTTTTTAATGAACGAATCATCCAATCTATATCCGACACATGTTTAATAGATTCATCGTAGGTTTCAGCCAATTCCTTCCGGATTATGAAGGATTGATGCCCAACATTCATCCCCATTCTAAAAGATGTCCAATTTAAATCTTTGGGTAATTTACGTGTGCTCAACTCTGAACGCGTTCCAAGATGTTCGCCTAATTCATTTACTATCATAGTTTCTCCATAAAGTGCATCAATATCAAGTTCTAGATTCGAAAGGATTTTTTGGACTACACTAAGATCTTCAACATAATCTCCAGCATTAAGAAACCAAACAAATTCCCCAGAAGCAAGGGATAAGCCTTTATTCATGGCATTGTAAATACCTTTGTCAGGTTCAGAAACCCAAACATGTGTTAAATTTTGATTTTGTAGATAATCTTTAGTTCCATCAGAAGAACCACCATCAACTATCACATATTCAATCTGCTCCTTAAAAGATACTTTCTCGAATAGATTTAAGGTTCTCTTTAATCCATTGAGATTATTATAAGTAATAGTAATTATGGAAAGCTTCATGCCTCCTTTTGAAAATATGATCTCAACCAAATTCCAATAAGTAGCACCATCCCTATTAAAATCGATATTGAAACAATCTTTTCAATATAATCGGTTGAATTAACGCCTTTATCAAAATACATCTTAACTTTATGAGAGCCTTTAGGTGTTGATACTCCTCTAAGAGTATAATCGACTTTATTGAGTCGAACTGGCTTTCCATCAATTTCAACATGCCAATTGTCATACCAAATTTCAGAAAAGACAAGATAACCTTCGTGATCATTATTAACTTGATAAACCAAAGTATCGGGATGATAACTTAGCAATTCGGCAGAAGCGGAACTATCAACGTGAAAAGAAGCCGTTTTCAAACCTATATTTGATTTGTTTTCCAATGTATCGCTATTGAATGTTGCTACAAATTTTGGATCAATTTGTTTGAGTTCTTGCATTTCAGCTACGGCATTATCTTTTCCTACAAGCTCAGAAACAAACCAAGCGTTTCCGTTCATTGTAGTTCTTGGAATAACACCTTTTCTTCTCAAAGAATCTAATCCAATAATGTATTTACAATTCAACATATCCAAACCTTTGTCTCTTTGGTCATTTTGAGCAAGTAATTCAGAGATGATATCTTGATATCTACTTAGTTTAGCAGGGTCATAACCTCCAATCATTTTATGGAAGGCCGCACCTTCATTATCATTGAACGGATCATTGGTCAAATCAAAAACCCGATAATGCAGCGATTTATCCGAAAGAATTTGTAGATCAGCTTGATCAGGTTCTCGATCAGTAACTGTACCTTTTTCAAAAGTAAAATCATCCCAGCTCAAATATCTCCAATCAACAGAAATCAAGTCAACCGAAGCAAAAACGCCAATGCAAACCACAGCAATCAAACGACTTGTTTTCCTTGTGTACCAAGCCCAAAACACGCCAAAAGCTAAACTTATATATACAAAGGAACGAAATGCATCTTTTTGCAATAAAGTCCCTCTATCTTCTTTTAAAACAGTGATTAAATTTCCATTTCCTCCAGATCTAAGTTCCTGGTCAACAACTCCACCCATATCAACAATCGAAGGACCAGCAATTGCCATCAACAAACAGAACCCTCCAACTATGTAATAGGATAATTTCACGTTATTCCAAATCCATTCATCCTTATGTTTGGTTATGGTTTTGGATTCCATTTCATTTTTATTGTTTTTTGGGGTTGTTTGTCCTGTTTTCCAAGTCTCATATAGTTGTTTAACTCCCAGGAAACCTATCAAAGGTATGGTAACCTGAGCGATACAGAAAGCCATCATTGGAGTTCTAAATTTATTAAAGTAAGGAAGATGGTCAAATAAGAAATTATTAATAACTGGAAAATGTTTACCCCAACCTAATATAAAAGAGACAAGGGTTAAAGCAAGAAATGCCCATTTAATATTGTTTTTTACAACGATCATCCCAAGCACAAAAAGAAATATAATTATTGATCCAATATAAATAGGTCCAGAGGTAAATTTCAAATCGCCATGGTACATTGGAAGACCTTGTTCAATGGCTTCTTCATTATTGGTTACCTCAAAAAACTTAGATTTTGTAGTCAATTTTTCACGGCTGCTGCCTCCATAGAAATTAGGAATTAAAAGAGTAAAAGTTTCACCTTTCCCATAGCTCCAATCAAAGGCATAATCTCGATTCAAACCTGTTTTACCAGTTTCTTTTTGTTTAACAGAGTCATCCACCTTTGCCATATCATTTCCTCCTCGCATAGTATTCTCTGCGAAACTGGAAGTTGTTTTTATTTTAGTAATATTGGAAACCACGCCAGCTCCAACAGCAAAAATTGAAATCAAAGTAGCGATTAAAAGTTGTCTAACTTTGTTTTCCTGAATTAAATTAATTAGGTAATAAATCCCCATAATTAATAAACAAATGATAGTATAGAAGGTAATTTGATAGTGGAAGAAGTAAATTTGCAACGCCATATTAAAGGCAAGAGTTATTCCTCCCAAAAAATATCTACCAGAAAAAAGCCAATGCAAAGAGGCTAATATGGCAGGCATAAGTCCCATTGCAAGTACCTTAGTGTAATGCGCAGCTTCCACACTACTAATACTATAAGTTGCAAAACCATATGCAATTGCAGCTAAGGCACCATACATAGGTTTGACCTTAAATGCCATCATTAGTAAATAAAAACCTATAAATGACATAAACAAAATTTTAAATGGATAAGCTGTATTATTAAATGGAGTCAAATAATTATAATCTCTAATCTGATTCCCAGACACTTTACCTTTAATCATAGTGGAAGGCATTCCTGAGAAAATACTATTGGTCCACCCAGGAAATTCACCAGATTCATCAGTATACTTATTCAATTCAGTTCCTTTCAACAATCCCTGAGTGACGTCATCCTCTTTATGGCTATAGCCTTTAAAGGTCTTATTAAAATATATAAAACCAACACAAAAAAACACCAATAAGACAATAGCATGAGGTTTAATATCATTCAACAACTTTTTCAAATCCATAATGCAAATATAGGAAGTAGTGGAGAAAGAAAGGTTTATTTATACTATTTTTTAAATTTCTTCCAACATTTAAGTATTTTTGCCACATGAAGTTTTTTTTGGAAACTTTTTTCAAAGGATTATTTTTTTTCTTAACTGATAAAAATTTCAGGTTTTTTTTCTATTTGTGTATTAGATACGGGAATATTAAGCGATATCAATTCAGAAAAATTATCATAGAAGGAAATAAATTTCGGTTACCAGATGTAAAATCATTTATTTGGCAGTATTATGAAATATTTTTAAAATATTATAACTTTGAATCTCAAGTAGAAAATCCAATAATAATAGACTGTGGTGCAAATATTGGCATGAGTGCGTTTTACTTTAAAAAATTATATCCAAAATCTAGTTTGTATTGTTTTGAAGCTGATCCTAAAATTTTTAACTTCCTAAAAGAAAAAACTTAATTAATTTAAACCTCTCAAATACCTTTCTATATAATAAGGCTGTTTGGGTAAAAATGAATCCTTAAGCTTTTTATCAGAAGGAGCTGATGGTGGCAAAATTTCTAAAGTAGAAGAAACTCCTTTTTCAGAACAAGTGGATGCAATAGATTTTAATACTTTTTTAGACTCCTTTGAAAAGATAGATTTCATAAAGATTGATATAGAAGGTGCCGAAATCTCATTAATCCCCCATATTTCAGAACAATTACATAAAATTGACAAGTTGTTTATAGAATATCATTCATTTCAAAATGTTCCTCAGGATTTGGACAAGATAATATATTCATTGTCTCAACATGGGCATAGGCTTTTTATTCAAAATGAAACTTTTAGGAAAACAACCATTCATACCTCTAATAAAATCAAATCAAATGGATCTTCAATTAAATATTTTTGCATATAAAGTTTGAATATTTTACATCTCAATACCAACGATTATGGAGGTGCAGCAATTGCTGCCATTAGACTGCATAAACTTTTACTCAACAAAGGTTATACATCAAAAATTTTATTTTTGAAAAAGACAAGAGAAATAGAGACTGAGCATGTCTATTATTTAGAAGACACCTTTAAAAGTAAATTAATCTTCAAATTTTTATATAAAATTAACACCTTATACAACAGAAGGTTTACTTTTTGCAAACCTAACATATACTTCAATGGACCTGAGAGTTTATTCAAAGTCGAAAAAAACGCATTGTATAAGGATGCCAATATTATACACCTACATTGGGTGAGTCAAGCTTATTAATTGGAAAACTTTTTTCAAAACAGATAAAAAATATATTTGGACTTTACACGACATGAATCCATTCACTGGGGGAGAACATTACATGACTGGATATAATCAAGAATTTTAAATATTTCGAGGAAAACTATTGAGTTTAAGACCACTCTTATGCAAGAGATTAATATTCAAATTGTTTGTCCAAGATCTGGATGAAAAATAAAGATTGACCACCGTATTTAGAAATAAACAAATTTCTGTCATTAGAAATCCTGTAGATTCAAATATTTTTAATATTAATGAGAATGCTAAATCAAATTTGGAATTTAAAGTAGATCAAACTAAATCAGTTATTCTTTTTGTAGCTGAAAATCCAGAAGATGAAAGGAAGGGACTCATGAAATTATTATTGGCATTAGAAGTATTACAAAGTAAAAAACATGAATTATTTCTAATGATAATTGGCAATTTAAAATCAAATATTATTTTGAATATACCTTATTTAACAACTGGCATAATACAAGATGAAAAAAAACTAGCAAACATTTATAATCTTGCAAGTTTATTTGTAATTCCCTCACTCGAAGATAATTTACCAAATACAGTATCTGAGGCCTTATTGTGCGGCACTCCTGTAGTTGGTTACGATATAGGTGGGTTAAAAGAGATGGTTGTTCAGGGTGTCAATGGATTTTTATGCAATCCAATTGATGAACTTGCAAACACTTTAAACCTTTGTATTAATTCTAATTTTAGTAGAAAAGAAGTTCGCAAAACTGCTATTGAAAAATTAAATGATGATATTCTTTTAAGTCAATTTTTAACCGTTTATGATAAACCTAGTTTCTTAGCAAAAACGTCCCATTAGTTTCTGTGTATTGTGGTAATCCAGGTAAATCCTTTCTAAATTCTAATGTATACATATAAACCCCTAATGGGACTGCTTTCCCCTTATATGTACCATCCCAAGGCTCATTAACTTCATGTGTTTCAAAAAGCAACTCACCCCATCTTGAATATATTTTTAAATTAAATTCAAATAATGGACATTGAGATTCCACTTTAAAATGGTCATTGATTTGGTCTCCATTAGGTGAGAATACGTTGGGAATCCAAAACCGACAGGTGCAATTTGAATCATGGACAAAGAAATTAATGATAGAATCTCCACAATTTGTGGAGACCTTGAACCAATAGGCACCAGAGGATGTAAATAACTTTTTATTTGTGGTTGTTTGATCATACCATTGATATTCTTGCCCTGAAAATAACGGCAATTCAACATTCGCATTGATTCCAATACATTTATTTATTGATGTAATATTGGGAATATTTAATCTATCACCGTCAATAATCTTGGCTGTGTCTGAAAACTCACAATTGTTAGTATCAGTCACTTTCAATATGAAGCTACCTGGTAATTTAGTATAAATGTATTTACTTGTATCACCAATATTCCATTGATATCTTAGTCCATTAGGAATACTTTCAGGCTGTATCAAAACGGAATCTTCACAAATTTTGTTATTATAAGATAATTTAAAAGTCGGTAATGGATTTATTTTTATTAGAATGCTATCTCTCCTCTTACATTTACCCTGACTTAATTCAAGCCAATATAAACCACTTTTAGACACTTCTAAATTTTTTGCAGTTACACCTGTGTTCCACAAATAATCTCCGATTGTAGTTGTTTTCAAAATTAACTTCTCATCCATGCAAACTGTCGTATCGTTTCCTAGAGTAAACTCTTCGGCTTGTGTTGTAATCAGAATCACAGTATCTCTGCTAGTGCACCCGTTTGTTAATTGGCCCCAATAAACGCCTGAATCTTTAATATAAATCTCCTGGTTTTTCGAATTTGTGCTCCATAAATAATCTCCTGTATCATTAATATTTAACAACACACTGTCTCCAATACAAATGGTGGTATCATTCGCGATAAAGAGTTTATTAATCTGATAAGTTACTTTTATTGAATCGTCATTAACACATCCAAACTCATCTTTTACTTCCAAATAATATGTTTCAGATTTTGTAACTAATAAATCAGGATTTGATACAAAAGGATTACTTAAACCAATGAAAGGAGACCAAATATATTGATTCCTGCCAAGCGTGTAACTTCCTAACTGAATAGTCTCTTGTTGACAAAGTAATGTATCTTTGCCTGCTTCTGCTAAAGGCAGTTTTCTAATATAAATCCATTCTTCGATAGTGTCATTTGAACATAAATCTGACAAAAATAAATTTAGTTTTTTTAAGCCTGTCGAATTGTAAACTACTTTAGGAGGTGTATGACCCACGAATGAATTCATATTAGATCCTGGTAATTCCCATTTAAAGTATACTGAATTAGAGTCAAAAGTTGACCAATTACTAATTTGAATTGAATCTCCAATACACATCTCACGATTCGCAAAACCAACTCTAGCTTTACTTCTGCAACAACTTGTGTCTACAGTAATACTTACAGAGGTTCTTATAGATTTATTATTTTTATCCTTAATAAATAACTGATAATGAGTAGTTGTTTTTGGTGAAAAGTAAGGAGAAGACATAGTACTGTCGCTAATTCCCAAAGTTGGAGACCATCTATAAATATATGGTCCTTGTCCGCAATATATAATTGGCTCACTTAATTGTACGCTGTCCCCGATACAAATTATCTTATTTGATGGCATATTTACCATAATTAAGGTGTCAGAAATTTTGATTAATTTATTGATTGTATCGGTACAAATCGAATTACCTGAATTTGAACTTGATATCAATTGAACTTGATAATTACCATTACTCTTATACAAATGTTTCACACTAGATAACCCACTACTCTTCTGTCCATCACCAAAATACCAATGCCAGCCATTTACTATGTTAATCGTATCGGTTGAGGTATCAAAAAATGAAACGGAATCACCATTACAGCTAATTGAATAAATAAAATCACTTTGAAGACCACATTTGCTTTTGACTTTTACACTTCCTTTCATACATGATATATTAGTCGAAACATTATGATCTTGAATGCTTAATGATTGAGTTGTTGATAATGAAATAGAACCATTTTGAATATTATAATTTGAAACGCTCAAACCATGATTAGTCACCAAAAGAGAATTATTTAAATTTTTACATTCATTTAAAAATTTACAATTTGTTTTTCCTATCATGACTTCATTGTTACCAGAATTTTCTGTACCAGCATAAAACAATGAACCATCATTTGAAAATGACACACCATTAAAAATTTGAGTTCTAGCATCTCCAATACTATTGTATCTAATAATGTTACCATTGGTATCTAATTCTGCCAAGAACCCATCTCCACCATTAATATCCAAAGACCATGATAAAAACAGTTTATTGGCGGAATTGTAGATCTTGGCAAATCCATTCAATTGATTATTGCTTGTTGTGGCATATTTTTTAGACCAAATTAAACTTCCATTCAAGCTTGTTTTAAAAACAATCAATTCTCTATATGTCCAAATAGATCCAGTGTAATTTCCTGCATATGCAGAATGATAAATACTATTCCCAATAAGGACAGAACCTTGAATAGATTCATAATTTCCATTTGTACTTGAATATATTTTACTATCTATTAATTGCCCTGAAGAATCTACTTTAATTACAAAACTTTCATTGTTGGAAATTCCTGATTGATATATATTCCCACTTGCATCTTCCAATAAAGAAAAAGGCCTGTCTAAGGCAGATGACCCATAATTTTTAGTCCATATAGTATTTCCATTAGTATCACACTTTAATATCATGAAGTCTTCTCCTCCATAAGAATTACTTACAACTGGTCCGCTAAAGTAAAGGAAGTTTGAATTAAATTTAGAAACTAAACAAGAATTCATATATTCTATACTATTCCCAGACAATTGTTTGTACCACTTAACTGAGCCATTTCTATCAAGTTTTGCAATTAACATTTGTTTATCGGTTGATGAACCATTTGGGTACGACCAACCCGTTAAATAAACATTTTCTTGCTTATCTAATGTAACACCATAAAACAAATCTGAATAAGGCGAACCAAATGTTTTATACCAAAGTATTTGACCCTTCAAATTAAGTTTTGCAACAAAGGCATCATTATTCCCAACCCCTCTCGTACTTGTTAAACCAGCCACATATATTGAACTATCATGACCAACTGCCATATCATAAGCTTGATCATCCCCACTTCCCCCAAAATATAAATGAAAACGAAGTGTACTGTCACAACTATTAGCTACATTTTGGTTTACTATAATTAAAGATGAGTCAAAAACAACTCCAACACATCCACCTGAACTTACTGATATTGGAGTAAATCGAGTGCTCGAATCAAGAGTTTTAAGTATATAGTGAGGACTGTGCATTATTCCTTTTACAGTATCAACAATATCCTTAAATGTGTATATTAAATCCCAAGGAGATGCACCTGTAAAATTTGCTTTAATCGTTCCTATTTCCCCTGTGTGAATAGTTTGAATTCCTGAAAATCGCACTGAAGGTTTACCCACTTGTACAAGCTCATTTATTTCTAGCGTATCAGTGTATCCGCCGTTCTCTGACACCAATTTCACATTGAACTTCCCATTGGAATTATACCTGACTACTGGATTTAATGCTGATGAAATAGCAGGCGTTCCTCCTTGAAAGAACCAAGTTCTTGAGGTGGAATATGGCAATGTTCTATCATAAAAACTAACTGTATCTCCGGTGCAAACAAAGTTTTTACTTAAACTAAAATCCGCCACAACTCCTTTTACGCAGCTCAATGCTTTATTGGCATTGATTCTTCCAGAACCCAACAAACCCTTATATCCGCTATTTTTTTGATTAATATTCTCACAAGTGCTTTTCAAACATGTCTCTATTTCTGACACTGTCATTGAAGGATTTTTACTCAACATTAATGCACAAAGTCCTGAAACCAATGGAGTAGCCATCGATGTTCCACTTTTATAGCCATATTTATTACCGGGTAATGTAGAATATATAGATGAACCTGGAGCCATAAGATCAACCCATGAACCATAACATGAAAAATTGCTTTTTTGTCGTTATTATCTGTTGAGCCAACTGATATTACATGGTTATAACCTGCTGGATAACCTTTGATGGAATCATAATTATTTCCAGCCGCAGCAACACAAACTATATTTTTTATATGCTACATTAAATAATATTTGATACGTAGAAGAATAACTCCTTGGACCAGCACCCCAACTCATACTTATCACATTTGCTCCATTTACTATTGCATACTCAACACCTGAATAAGCGTTGATTAAATAATTTACACCAACTCTACCCACTTTTACTGGCATTATTTTGACTCCAAACCCTATACTTGATATACCATTATTATTGTCTGTTTCTGCTCCAATTATTCCGGCACAATGAGTCCCATGTGTAAGGTTATTGCTTGAAACAACTGATGGGTCATTATCAGAATCAGCAGCATCCCATCCAAAATAATCATCAATATACCCGTTATTATCATCATCTATATTATTGCCTTTGATTTCATTAGAATTATGCCAAACAGTTGGCTGAAGGTCGCTGTGCATAGTATCCATACCATCATCAATTAATCCAATAACAACACTTGAACTCCCTATATTAATATTCCATGCAGATGTTGCATCAATTTTATCTAAATGCCACATCAAACTTGAATTATAATCATTTGGGGTATAAAAAAACCTATAAACAGGTACCTTCTCTATGTATTCAACACCATTAATTATTGCAATGTTTCTTAATAATTCGTTAGATGTCTCTGAGGGAAGTTCAACAATAAATATAAGATCTAATCCATCATCTGCTAATACTTTAAATGCTCTTGAAAAATGAATTCTAGAATTGGAGTAATATCTTTCAATTTCAACCTTAACCTTCTCTTGTGTATTCAATAATCCTTCGTGTGATTGAAGTTTAATAAAATAACTTTCTGCATTCAAACAAAGGTTAGTAGAAATAAAAATTAAAAATGTAATAAATCGTGTCGTTTTCTTTTTCATAGTTATATGTTTCATATCAAATTTAGAAATAAATAAATTTAAAAACAAAATTATTTTAAATTACTTAGCAATCATTGTTGCTATTAATTGACTGTATTTTGTTGCTGATTTACTATTTAAATGGCTTCCATCGTAGGTGTTATAAAGTGCATCATTGGCATTTAGAATTTTAACACCTTGTAATTTAAGTCTTTCAGAAAATGAATAGAAAAAAGAATCCGTCATCTGATCTTCTAATAACTTCATTTGAAATGACACTGGTATTCTTACGCAATAAACGTCAATCTGGGCTTTCTGTAGTGCATAAATTGTTCTACAAAAATCATCAATTGCCTTTTTACTAATTCTATTATTTTCAAATTGATGTTTATATGCTATTAAGGAAGATAAAGTATCAATTGGCTGGCGATCCGAACTTACAAAACCTGTTTGATTATTAAATTCTTCGTAATAATGATTTCCTTTCAATAATTTGTTTATATCTGACAATGTGTACGTGTTAAAAACACTTAATTTGGGATAGAATATTTGTTTGATGTACAATTCCTCATCGGTTTGTGAAACAAGCATGTTCAAATGATTGTTTTGCAATGACGTTTTTATAAATGAATTTGGAGATACACCAAACACTAACACACGCTTCCCATTTTTATCCAAAATATTAACCGCCTTATAAATTAACACAGAATCTAATCCAGCGCTACTAAACCCATAATTAAAACTTTTGACTCCATCTAACATAGAATCAATTACATAAGGGTCAATTCCTCTATAAACTCTCGAATCGCCGACAAAGACAATATCATATACTGAATTCTGACAAACTTTGTGCGCCCAAAACGATTCTTTCAACATACTATTGGAATCAGCCTTGGGTATAATTTGCTTGAAAACAAAGAAAAGAATTATAGCAAATGGCAATAATAAAGTCAGTTTGAATATTGATAAAGTCTTTTTGTTTCTCATCTGTTTACTATAAGTTAAAATTGAAAATATATAAAATCCTGCTCTGGTCCCCTAAAAAATAAAATCGTTACAATCATAAGACTCCATATAAAAACTTGAATGAACCAATATTTGCTTTTTATTAAAAAACGCGAGGTAAATGGAATAAACTCAAGTAAAACTGCAAGTATAATCCATACAGAGACACCTCCTGTTAACAATGTTCTATAAGATGCTGAATGCTCAAACGAGAGCATGCACTTCACTACATAAAATGCAAAGTCAATGTCGGGAGACCTAAAGAAAACCCATGCTAACAATGTGCCGCCAAAAACTATCCCAAAGTTAATTATTCTTGGTAAATGAATTGATTTCAAAATAAATTTACCGATCATTGTTTCTAAAGATAAAAACAAGGCGTGTAATGCTCCCCAAACAAGAAATGTCGTGTTGGCACCATGCCACAAACCAGACAATAACATTGTTAACCACTTATTTAACTCCGCTTTCCAAAAACCTTTTCTATTTCCTCCTAATGGTATATACACATAATCCCTAAAAAAAGTAGATAGTGATATATGCCAACGCTTCCAAAATTCATTGAAAGATAATGAACGGTATGGGTAATTGAAATTTAACCTAAAATGAATTCCACATAGTTTTGCTAAACCCCTGGCAATGGTGCTATATCCATTGAAATCAAAATATATTTGAAATGAGAAAGCTAAACCACAAACCCACCATGTTAGTGTATCGGAAACATTATTATCAGAATAAGTATTATTCACAAAAATTGCAAGATTATCCGCGACCACCATTTTTTGAAAAAGCCCCCAAATACAAGTTCCTATACCATGATATATTTCAGTAATGTTAATCTTGTTCTTTTTCTCAAGTTGCAACAAAACATCTTTTGCTCTAATTATTGGGCCTGCAACTAAATGTGGGAAGAAGGATATAAATGCCATGAAATGAAGCCAACTTCTTGCTTTTTTTGTTTTCCCATTGTATAAATCAATTGTATAACTTAAAGAATTAAATGTATAAAAGCTGATTCCTATTGGTAGAATTAGAGAAAATTCAGGAATCGCTCTTTCAAAATCAGAAACCAATCCTAAAAATGAAATAGATTATCTAATTCAAGAGCAAGCCATCCACTGTATTTAAAAATTGCTAGTGAACCAATATTAATAAGTATCGACAACCTAAGCCAAAATTTCTTCTGGTTTGGTCGATTTAGAATTAAATATCCACAGAAGTAATCAATACTCTCGGCTCTATTAAAAGAAATAGAAATCTCCAATCCCACCAAGAATAAAAACAAATGACATTAAACATATCCATATCCATTTGTTTGTATTGTTCTTAACAATACTCCAAATTGCAAAAAACAATAAGCTGAATATTAAAAATGGAATTGAATTGAATAACATTTTTAGCGGTTACGATAACTTACAAACTCCGAATATCTTTTCTATTGGCATCAACTCTCTTTTCAGTTACATGACCAATAATAAAAAAACCTAATAATTTCTGATCGATTTCAAGATTTAAAAAACCATGCATTTCTCTGGAATACGTCCCTAAACCTGTACTCCAATACCCTCCAACATGCCTAAATTGAGATAGACTAAGATACATATTCTGAACAGAAGCTGCCACAGCACATATATTCTCAACTTCCTTACTTCCATCATTAAAATCTTGGTTCAAAACAATTGCAATTGCATTTGAGATTTTTGATTTATATGCCTCAAGCTTTCGTAGTTTTGATTCTTTAATCTTTTCGATCGGAGTTTCTCGTTTATAAATATCTATAGCACAATCCATCCAATCTTCTATAATACTCTTCTCTAAAACAACAAATCTCCAGGGGTAATTACTGTGATGATTAGGGGCGTAATTTGCATTTTCTAACAAACATTCGACGATTGATTCCTCTATTATTTTTCCCGTAAATTCAAGGGGATAAATGCTTCTTCTTTCTTTAATAATTTTATTAATCTGATTTGACACGGTTTGCTAAAATTGAATGAATTATTACACTAGATAGAATGATTCCAGTGCCGATGTAAAATTGAATATTTAAATTTTGGTGTTCTTTTAGCAAAACTGCTGCTAAAACAATACCGTAAACAGGTTCTAGGTTAATAGCTAAATTGGCAGTAAAGGCCGAAACCTTTTTCATGGCATTGAGATTTAATACAAAACCAATATTAGTGCATACTAATGCGAGTATTAATATCCAAATAATATCAGCATATTTGGTAGCAAAAAACTGAGGCGAATCAGTAAAGGGGATCAACTTAAAGTTGCTAAAAGGCAATATACCTTCTATTTCAAAATTGAACATAAAAATTACACATAAAAACAAAAAACCACCTGACAATTCTGCAAATGAAATGACTTTTGTGTCAATTTTATTTGTCAAAGTTGAATTTATTGTAGAAAACAATGCAGCCATAAAAGAGGAAAATATACCTACAAGAATAGCCAAACCATAATTACCTGTTTGTTCATTTTGTTGGGGCGCAAAATACGCTATTACACATATTCCTATCAATGCTAAAAAACCCAACATTACATCCAAAAAAACAAATCTTTTTTTATGTATTATTGGCTCTAAAATCGACGTAAACGCACTTGTCAATCCAAAACACCCTAGAGTTAATGAGGCACTATTTCCAATTTTAATCGATCCATAAAAGGTCAACCAATGAATAGCCACCAAACCTCCTATTAAAAACAATTTAAAGACGTCAATTAATAAAGTTTTTCGCAAAACCTTATAAAAACCAGGAAGCAAGAAAAAGCCTATTGCAGCAACCCACATTCTATGCCACACTAAAGTAAAATGATCACTCGTAATTAATTTACCAATGATCGCTGTAAATCCAAATATAAAAACGGCTGTATGAAGTTCAATATATGCCTTCTTTAATTCAGATCTCATATGCAGCGAATTTAATAATAATACTGAAATTTCTTATTAAGATTCAAAAACAAAAAAAGCCTGCAAATTCATTGCAGGCTTTCTTTACTTTTTGGTTTTCTAATTATTTTATTATTGTGTTATAAAAGCTAGTTTGATTTCTGTATGGTGATTCATACACTCTAACTTTACTTTTTGATTTAAATGAACCTATTTTGGTTTTTACATTCACTTTGCTGTATGGTCCATTAAAGTTTTTTGCATTCATCTCTGTAACTTTACTAACATAAAAATCATTCTCGATGAACTTTTCAGTTGTAAATTTCTCATCAAATGAATATGTTAAGAAATTTCTGAATCGATTCGTAGAGTTTTCTTTCGTATAAGTTTTAACCCAAGCTTTTGTGTTTCCACTTCCTACAGTTTTAGGAATTGTAGTTTTCAAAGACTTGTCAGTTCTCAAACTTTGAGAAACATTAATTGTTGATTTTCCATTACTTTTTGTTTCAGTATTTACTTGAAGACCATTATTCATAATAACGTAAGTCATTGGAACTGAAACGTAAGTATGTGGAGGAATAAATGTATAACGCTCAGCCCATACTGTTGAAACTTTATTTGTATAAACTACATTCTTTCCTGTCCCAACTGGAACCATATAATTTTCTGTGGTTGTTTTTTCAATCCAATAGTTATTCTTCCAGTCGTTATAGATAAAAACAGAACGTTTCCAATCAATATACATTGGTTTATCTGCTTTATTGTAAATTGAGAAATACGTCACACCATCTTCAGCCCAAAAATCGTAATTGATTCGAATGTCTGAATTTTCACATACTCCATTTTCAGTAACTGCATCCTTTCCAACAGATTCAGATTCAACTAGCTGAATGAATTGATTGCACGATGTTGTAAGCATTACCACTGACAACACTAATAAACTAAATTTTAAATTTTTCATGTTCTTATAATTATTTTGATAAGGCAAACATATTACTATTATCGATTAAAAAAAATAACCCATATGAATTATCTAGGTTAATTAATTATTATTCACTTAAATATCCTACATGAATCAAAATTTCATTGATAATTTTATTATTTAGGGATTATCTTATAATTTAGCCCCAAAATGAAAGCAATTAGACAAAGTCTGCTTATCCTTATAATACTCAATTATCCAAATACTTATGCATTTGAATTAAAAGACACTGCATTAGTCAATGAGTTGAATCAAAAAGTATTTGACTTGGTTTACAATCAAACTGAATTTGCCAAAAAATCGGCTTATGAAGCTTTAGACATTTCTCTAAATATAAATTATTTATATGGGGAAATTCAAAGCTACAGTCGATTAGGCATAGTGTATGATGTTGAAGGAAATTTTGACAGTGCCATATTTTTTTACAACAAATCACTTCACTTAAGTAAAAAACATAAAAATCTTAAAAGCGAAGGTGCTGCCCTTTGTAACATTGGGCTTTTATATTTAAATCACAATCAGTACACTGAATCTTTAAAAAATTTACATGCGGCCATTAAACCATTCGAGAAGATTAAAGCCTACCAATTTCTAGGAAGCTGCTATAACAACATCGGGTTACTATATCAAGAACTCGATAATTATTCTCGAGCAATGGTAAACTATAAACTTGCTATTAATAATTATAACAAAGTTCAAAATGTTGGTCAAAAAGCCAATGCAATTGGCAATTTAGCTGCATTGTTTGACGATTTAAATAAACACGATTCATCAATATCACTTTATAAGGAAGCAATAGCTATCTATGTTTCAAATAATGATTATTACAATTTAGGTAAGAGCTATAACAATATTGCTCAATCCTACAATCGACTTGGGCAAATAAAAAAAACTGAAGAACTGTATTTACTTTCTATTGAAAATGCAGAAAAGGCAAATAATATATTTGGTTTAGCTGGAGCATGTGTAAATTTAGGTATCTTATATGATAAACAAGGTAAGAAAGAAAAATCATTGTTTTATCTAAAGAAAGCTTATTTACTCTGTGATAAAATCTCTTCCCCTAAATTAAAATCTGAAGTATATAATAGATATGGTAAAATCCTATCAGATGCAGGATCGCTAAAACTCGCTAACAAACTTTTAATTGCTGCATTTGACTTAAAAGACTCTGTTTTCAAATATGAAACTGCTAATAATATAGCCAAACAAGAAGTCAAATTTGGTATTGAAAGAAAAGAGAACGAGAATCAGAAACTTAAACAAACCAATCGAATCCAAGAACTTGAAATTTTAAACAAAAGAACTGAAATTAAAAATCGTCAAATCATGGAATTTGGAGTTTTAGGTACAGGTTTAATTTTAATTGGATTTTCTACTTACTTCCTTAGGAAAAGATATCTAATAAAAAGCATTCAAGAGCGGAACAGACACATAGAAGAACAGCAAAGTCAGCGACTTAGTATCTCACAGGAACTTCATGACAATGTTGGTGCACAGCTCTCCTATGTGGTTAGTAAGCTTGAAATGATTAAAACTCACCTTAATGATAATTCTGACATCGATGCGGCTTCTAAAATGAGCAAACAAGCAATAATAACCCTAAGAGAAACAGTTTGGGCACTCAATAAAGAAAGCATATCGGTGGAAGATTTTTCTGACAAATTCAAATCTTTCGCTTATAAAATGGTTGAAAATCATCCTGAAATAGAAATTGAATTTGATGAAAAAATAAAATCATCTAAAATATTTACACCTAATACAGCTTTAAATATTTTCAGAATTTGCCAAGAGGCATTTACTAATATTTTAAAACATGCTCAAGCCAATTCAGTTCAAATTAAAATTGAATCTCTTTCAAATCACTCCTTTAGTTGTTGTATAAGTGATAATGGTGTTGGATTTGATGAATCAAATAATCCAATAAACCACTATGGTTTGAAAAACATGAAATCCAGAGCTGAAGACATCGGACTAAGTTTTAATATTAGTAGTTCTCTAAACAAAGGAACAACAATTACATTAAATCTTCCTTAAAATAGCGCATATGCATCATTGAAATGAATTTGTTTTAATGTTTTATTTGTAATATGAATCCATTTACCCGTATAGCAATAGTTGATGATAAACAATCCAACAGGGTATCTTTAAATGAACGTTTAATTTCAACCAATGAATATGAAGTTGTTTTTATGGCTGTCAATGGCGATGAGTTTCTCGATAAAATGAAATCTTGTTCTGAAAATCAAAGACCCCAAGTTGTGTTAATGGATGTAGATATGCCTGTAATGGATGGCATAGATGCTGTAAAAAGAGCTAAAGAAATTTATAATGATGTTCTTTTTCTTATGGTTACTGTTTTTGATGATGATGAGAAAATATTCAATGCGATAAAAGCTGGGGCAAGTGGATATTTATTAAAAGATGAATCTGGAAAATCAATTTCAAATGCTATTCGCGAGGTGATTGAATTTGGAGGAGCACCAATGTCTCCTAGAATTGCACGAAAAGCACTCAATCTATTATCTCAAACAAATATAGTTAGTGAAACACAAAAAGATAATAACCCTTCAGGTTTAAGCTCTCGTGAACTTGAAATTTTAGATTTAATGGTTCAAGGCTTAGATTACAAGGGTGTGGCTGAAAAACTAAATATAAGTCCACATACGGTCCGAAAACATATTGCAAATATATATTCCAAATTACATGTTAGTAGTAAATTAGACGCTGTAAAAATCGCATTAAAGAAAGGGTGGTTTAACTCTTTGTTTGCATAGTTACCAAAACAGCTTTTATTTATTTAATATCAAATTCGTAACATTGCATAATGGAAACATCGGATATTGACACCTTATTTATGCAAAAAGCAATTGATCAGGCAAAAATAGCCTTCAATAAAGATGAAGTTCCAATAGGTGCAATTATAACCCAAAACAACAAAATAATTGGCAAAGGTCACAATCAAACTGAAGGTCTAATTGATGTTACAGCACATGCAGAAATGATTGCCATAACCGCAGCCTCTAGTTCCATCAATAATAAATTTCTTAATGAATGTACTTTATATGTCACCATTGAACCTTGTGTAATGTGTGCAGGTGCAATTAAGAATGCTAGATTCAAAAGAATTGTAATTGGTTCCAGTGAACCTAAAACTGGATTTACAAAATTTTTAAGCCCTGAATTTTCAAGTAAATCTGAAATTGTTTTTGGAATCTTGGAATCTGAATGCAAGCAACTTATGCAAGATTTTTTCATAAGTAAAAGATGAGTTTCAAGTTTTATTTTTAAAAACATGATCATCATCAGAGTATAATATTGATGTAAGTCATTATTAAAAATCCATATAGCAATTAGTATTGTAATCGGATATGGAACACAAAACTCAAGAATCCAATTTTGAAAGAAAAATTGATATTGACGATAAAATCGAGGCAAAAGACTGGATGCCAGAAGCATACAGAACTCATTTAATTCGTCAAATATCTCAACATGCACACTCCGAAGTGATAGGCATGCAACCTGAAGGAAATTGGTTGACAAGAGCTCCGAGTTTGAGAGCGAAAAAAATATTGTTAGCGAAAATTCAAGATGAAGGTGGACATGGATTGTACTTGTATTCTGCTGCAGAAACCTTGGGTATTAGCAGGGAAGAAATGTTAAACCAACTACACTCGAATAAAGCAAAATACTCCAGTATCTTCAATTACCCTTCCTTAACTTGGGCTGATATTGGGGCCATCGGATGGCTTGTTGATGGTGCTGCTATTGTCAATCAAGTATCTTTGCAGCGGACATCATATGGACCATATTCGAGAGCAATGGTTCGAATTTGCAAAGAAGAAAGTTTCCATCAAAGACAAGGCTATGAAATAATGGCAAATTTAATGAATGGAACTAAAGAACAACAAGAAATGGCTCAAGATGCATTGAATCGTTGGTGGTGGCCTTCATTAATGATGTTTGGTCCTCATGACAGTGATTCTCCGCACTCTGGTAATGCCATGAAATGGAAAATCAAAAGACAAAGCAACGACTTCCTACGTCAAAAATTTATAGATAAAACAGTACAGCAAGCTGAAGTAATTGGCCTTAAAATTCCTGACCCAGACCTAAAATGGAATGAAGAAAAAAAACATTACGACCACGGTGAAATAAATTGGGAAGAATTCAAACAAGTAATTGCTGGAAATGGCCCATGTAACAAACAACGATTACATAATCATATTCAAGCGCATAAAGATGGTGAATGGGTAAGGAAAGCATCCCTAGCCTATGCAAACAACATCAATAACAGTTCAACAAATTAAGATATGGAAAATATTACAGATACTCAAGGACCATTATGGGAAGTTTTCATTCAATCTCATTCAGGTGCAGCTTATAAACATGCTGGCAGTGTTCATGGAGCAGATAAAGAATTAGCCATGCAAAACGCAAGAGACACCTATTTCAGAAGGAATGAAGGAACAAGTATTTGGATTGTACCAAGTAATTGTATTGTGGCTTCTCTTCCAGAAGATAGTGAAATGTTATTTGATCCTTCAAATGACAAAGCATATCGACATCCAACTTTTTACACAATGCCTGATGGGGCTTTAAATATTTAAGTCATGCAAAAAAACGAATATTTATTAAGATTTACTCTTCGTCTAGCAGATGATGCCCTTATTTTAGGTCATAGACTTTGCGAATGGAGCGGTAAAGCACCAATACTAGAAGAAGATCTTGCCCTTTCGAATATTGCTTTAGATTTAATGGGAAGAGCAGAATCGCTTTATCGTTATTGTGCAGAGCTTGAAAACAAAAACAATAATGAAGATTATTTTGCATACAGACGCGACGAACGCCAATTTCAGAATCACTTAATTACTGAGCAAGAAAATGGTGATTTTGCACATACAATTGTCAGACAGTTCATTTTTTCAACCTATGAATTACATGCTTATACTATACTCAGCAAAAGTAAAGATGAGCATCTGGCTGCAATCGCAAATAAGACTTTAAAAGAAATCAAATATCACGTCAAACATTCTCGTGGTTGGTGCATTCGATTAGGGAAAGGCACCGAAGAAAGTTTTAAGCGTATGCAGCTAGCTATAGATGATTTATGGATGTATACAGGCGAACTTTTTGAATTGGATTCGATCGACCAATGGTTGATTGATGCAGGTGTAATCTCGGATATATCAAAGATTAAAAACATTTGCCTAGAAGAGATCAAAAACTGTTTTGAATCATGTAAACTTTCAATTCCGGATAATATGTTTATGCAATCGGGTGGTAAAAAAGGAATCCACACCGAACATTTAGGATTCATACTTGCAGAAATGCAATATTTACAAAGGGCATATCCAAATGCCAAATGGTAGAAATCTATTTTTACTTTTTACTTATATAAGCCTCACAAGCTTTATCTAAAACGGTATCAATTGATTCAAATTCATACCCAATAGATTCTTTTATTTTAGTATTACTATACTTGAATTTTTTAACAGAAGTCCTAAGAGTTTCTGGACTCAAATTTGAGCTGGAGTTAGCCAAACTGTATAACTTAAGAATCCATGAAATAAATGGTAGATAGATCTCTTTTACTAAAATGCTTGGGCCTTTGATATTAAACCGAGATGCCATTCTTGAAAACAAATCTTCGTATGATATATTTTCTGAAATAAACAAGAATCTCTCATTTGTAATTCTTGAATTTGCTAACTCTAACATTCCCTTTGATACATCCTCAACTCCAACAAAACCATTAACACCTTTGGTGTAAAACTTTAATCCTTTGAAAACATTATAAAACAAGCGACATGATCCTTTTGACCAATCACCATAACCCAAAATTATTCCTGGATTTACAATAACAGCTTTTAATCCTTCTTCTATACCTCGCCATACTTCCAATTCTGCTTCGTGTTTACTTTCGGCATACAAAGTATTGTTTTTATCATCAACCCAATAATTCTCCTCAACAATGGTTGAATTATTGTTGATCCTCCCTAATGCAGCGGTACTGCTCACATATATCAATTTCTCAACCTTATTTTCCAAACATGCATTAACCACATTTGCAGTTCCTTCTACATTTATTTTCTTTAATTCATCAACACCTTGATTAAACTTCACTTTTGCCGCACAATGAAACACCATTGATGCTCCTTTAAATGCCAAATCTAAGTTGATAATATCGTTGACATCGGCTTCAATCCACTCAACACGGTTCAAAATCTCAGGGTGTGTTTTCGGAAATTTATATTTTGCTATTAAAATAAATTCTGAAAGATCAGAATTCTTCCTTTTTATAGCCCTCACAGAATGCCCATTACTTAGTAATTCACAAATCACATAAGTTCCTAAAAAACCACTCCCTCCTGTAACTACCAGCATGTTGAAAGATTCAGTTGGCAATATTCGGTTTTTTATCTCAATATTGAAGCATCATGTTAGAAGCATTTTTTTCTCCAATTGATAAATCAATTATAAAAAATTATCCAAAATCTAAGGGTTTATTAGGCTCAGATATACTAGTTCACAGCAAGAAATTCCCTAGCATTGACGGCGTGCAGGTCGCAATTATTGGTTTAGGCGATAGTGCTAATATGATCAGAAAAGAATTGTACAACCTCCATTCTAACATTGATGGTTTATGTGTGGCTGACTTTGGGAACTTGAATCATGACGAAAAAGAGAGCACCGTAAATTCAGGATTACGAGAATGTTTAATAGCATTAAGAGAGTATTCTATAATTCCAATAATAATAGGCGAAAGCTATAATTTGGCTAAGGCAATTATTCAAAGTGTAAACTATTCTCAAGTTGACACCGCTTTGGTATCTCCATTTATTGCATTTAATGAAGATGATTTGGCATTCAAACTTTACTCAAAAAAGAAGTTGTTTCACACCTCCTTTATTGGATATCAAACTTATTTGAATTCTTTGCAAATTAGCCAAGAGACAGGTAATTTATTTTCTGAATTTTTAAGATTGGGGGAAGCTAGAGCAAATATCAATGAAGTCGAACCACTATTGCGTCAAGCTGACATATTCGAATTCGACCTTAGAGCAATTCGATACAGTGACTTTAAATCCTCTACAGATTGCCTTCCGAATGGGTTTTTCAATCATGAAGCGTGTGCTATTGCAAAATATGCTGGAATCTCAAATACCATCAGCACTTATTTAATTAATCAACTTAACTTAAGCGAAAATTCAACATCTGACACCAAACAAGTTTCTCAAATGATTTGGTATATTCTAGATGGCATCAACAATAGATTTAACGATATTCCACAACTCAACAATAAAAACTTCACAGTTTATAAATGCCATGCGCATAGTGGAG
>JAWKNQ010000022.1:0-35328 GCA_041391605.1 Bacteroidia bacterium | reverse complement strand
GCCATAATTTGATTTCCTCCATTTACGCTGTTGCTATACTGGAAGTTACCGAAAGCCGCAAGAGTTGCATTTTCACCTACTTGGAAATCCAATTTCATTTGAGCTGATGAACTGTATGCTCTCACATTTGGTCTAACATTTACATTATCGTAATCATTTTCAGTTAGATAGTTAGCAGCATGCACAAAACTTCCATCTGTATTAATTAACAACGGGTTCTGTTCAATTTGAGCCAACTTTTCATCTTTGATGACATAATATCCTATGTAAGAAGGATTTGGTTCTCTTGCATACGAGAAATTCGCTGCAACGTTAATAGCTGCGATTGGAATTCTCTTAATTGAGCTCTTACCGGTTAGATAATCTTTATTTACTTTCCAAAACAATGGAGCTGCATAAAACCCTTCAATTAAGTTACCGTGGTAGGGTGTGAATGCACTATTGGATCTAACTTCTAAACTAGCAGCTTTTCTTGAAGACACTTTACCACCTTTAGTTGTAATGGATATACCCAAACCTGTGAAGTCACCATATTGCGCTGGTATACCTGCTTGCATGATATCCACTTGAGCTCCAAAAGCTTGTGTTAATGATGAGTTGTTTACACGAACACCATCAATATATACTGCGTTACCATCTGTACGAGACCCTCTACTTGAAATTCCACTTGGACCACTATTTACTCCACCGCTTAGTCCAGCAAAGCTCCCTAATCCACGTAGACCTGTTTTTTGAGCCGTTTTCTGTCCAACAGTTGTAGTGGTTCCAGTTTCTCTAACCTTAGCTCCACCTGCTCTAACACCACCTCCAGTTAAAGTAACAATCTTTTTGGAAATCAAATCTATATTTAAAACTTGCCCTTGAATTGTCAAGTTAATTGGATCTGATTCATAAGCATTATACCCTGATGTTTTCGTAATGGGTACAGCACGGACAATAACTGTATAAATACCTACATTCAGATTATTAAAGGAATACTCTCCATTGATTTCCGAACGAGTGGTTGTTAATGAATCACCATACTCATCGAGTAGGACAACATCAACATTGGCAATCTTCTGATTGTCGCGATAAACAGTACCACGAATGAATCCGGTATTCGACTGGGCATTTCCAGAGATAAAATACGCGAATGCCATAAAGGCTAACAGCGTGGATTTTAAGGTATACTTTATATTCATATATATTTTTTTACAATAACAACTTTAATTTTAAATTAATACTTAAAAAGTGAGGCAATTTCATTGTTTTTTTTCTATAAATCAACTTTCATCTAAATATTTTTCACTTTCGTCGTGTATTCTATTATTTTTTGGGCTAAAACTTGTGCAATTTTTTTATAACTTTCGGTGCTCCAACCAGCAATGTGAGGTGTTAGAACTACTTGATTACTTGCACTCATCTTCAATAATAATTCTTTCTGCTCCTCATTTAATTTATCCATATTCTCCTGCTCAAACACATCGCTGGCAAAACTTTTTATTTTTCCACTTTCTATTCCATGCCAGACATCTTCCGTTTTACAAATTCCTCCTCTTGATGAGTTAATTAAAACCACTTGATCCTTCATTTTGGAAATCAATTCCCTATTTAACAAGTTTTTCGTTTCATTGTTTAGAGGGATATGAAAACTTATAACATCTGACCTTTGAAGTAAATTTTCTAACCCAACAAACTCTACCAAACCCGCATCTGTCGCTTTAATATACTTGTCGTAAGCTAAAATCGTGCATCCAAAACTTGAGAGTTTGTGGGCAAAACTAGAACCAGTATTTCCATAACCTATAATACCAATTGTTTTGCCTCCAATTTCCCAACCTCTATTACTTTCTCTATTCCATTGAAGCGTTTTTAACTCATTTGCACTCTTATGAATGTTATTGCTCATGGTTAATAACAATCCTATACAATGCTCTGCCACAGCATCTCTATTCCCTTCAGGCGCATTTAACAGCGTAATATCTTTGCTAAGAGCGAATGCTTCGTCGATATTGTCCATTCCAGCACCTCCTCGAGCTATACATTTTAATTTGGGCAAGCTTTCAATTGTAGCCTGGTCCATTTGCATTTTACTTCTTAAAGCAATAATTGGATACTTTTTTAATAGTTCACTTTCAACATTTAAATCAAAATCAGGATTATACGTATGCTCTATACCTGCAATTGAAAGTGATTCGCTGAAGATTGGATGAAAATCATCAATTATAAGAACTTTAGCTGTTTCAGAATAAATCATTGAAGGGCTGACGGATAGAATTAAGCAAATAAACAACACTTTAAGGTAAAAAAAAACACATGTCGCCTGCCCTTCAATGATCTTTGTTAACACTCGCGTAATAGGAAAAATCAACATTAACATATTTAAACAGCTTTCAAATTCTTTGACAAGATGAAACTTTGGTATGCTGCAAGTTTAGACCTCAAATACTGTATAATACTGAAAAACAGCTCATTATTTTTATATTATTTTATTCAAATCACAACAAAACCTTGGTCTAATAGCCTTAAATCTTCGATAAAAAGTAGTTCTTAAAACCAACTCTACAGAATATATAGTGAGAAAGTCACTATGTAGATAAATAAAGAGATAAGGAGTTCGTATTAAATAAATATCTGCTAAGTAACTTCGCCGAGAGAACATCTCGGTTCTCTATATTCATTTTCCTTTCAGCATTCGTCTCTGGCGAATGAAATTCAGCTTTAGATTTCATTTTCTTTTGGTTAACAGATAATAAGGAATGAATTTAAACATAAGTTTTAATAAAACTGATGCAGTGAATAGTGAAAAAACAGATCGTTACTTAATTTAAATATGCATGCTGAATGAATAAACCTACGCACATTTTAGGAATATAAAACACAGTGCATCCATACACTCGTTTTGATTTAATGGTTAAATTGAATTAAAGACCTTTAAACAAGGCCAAGCAAGTAAGGAAAATGTAAAAATGAACACATAATTGGATGAATTTACAACAGTTTTCCACAATTATTGACTCTTGTGGAAAAGAGTATTACACACAAATCTAGAACAGCTCCCTAAACAATCATGATATTAAATATCAGCACATTAACACATAAAACTAGTATTTAATCGAAGTGTGTACTAACATTAAGACTCAGGTTATCAACAAGCTATGGATAGTTCTATTAGATACTTTCGTATCAATCAAGCATATATTTGCAGACGAAATGACTGCAAAAGCAACCATTTCAATAGAAACAAGTCAAAAACACTAGAAATTAATTAAAACTTAAATTTATGGCATCTCAAAACGAACGACCTATGGAAGCACAGTCCATCTACATGGATAGAAAGGAGGGCATAAAAAACTTGCACTCTTTATTTGGACCTCATAGTTTGGATAGTAATGATAACAAAGGATTATCGGCGCTTCTAGAAATTTCACTTTACGCTTTGTTCGCCAGTTTTATTGCTATTATGCTTTTACTTCCCAATCATGCAGAGGCAATTCAATCCATGTTTCCGAATACTCCATTAACTGATCCAATTGGGTTTGTTCTTTGGATTAAAATGACATTATTCATTTCTTCACTCGTTCCTTTGTTTTGGGGGCTTCACTTGAGCAGCAAGCGATTAAAAGGCAGGTTGCACTTTAAACATTACATTTAAAATTCCATTCTTCTTCATGTAGATTCAATCGTTAAAGCGTTGAATTTACTTATATTGTTGGCATAGTGAGCAGCAGGATTGCAGCATTTCTTGGATTTAATACGTCTGATTGTATAATCAACCTCAAATGTTATGAAACCAAAATTACTTATTGTTCTTGCCTTACTTATTTCTTCAAATTCCATTGCTCAAGATCTACCTGGTCTTAAGAAAATAGCGGAACCTCAAAATGGAGTATCCTTTATTCACAAAGACAAATCGAATACAGTTTGGATTGGACTAGGGGGCTTGAACTATAACTTGCAATATTCGAATTTTGGATTAAAGAGATATTCCAATAACCAATTAATTGCAGAGTATAATCAAGGTAGTTTTACAGCTGCTCTTGAAACTGATTCTGAATTATTAATTACTGCAATAAATGGCCTTTATACTTATTCAGGTGATTCAATGCTCATTAATTCTACTTTAACAGGCCTCACATCAATCACAAAATACAAAGATAGTATATGGATTGGTTCAATCGACCAAGGCTTATTTAGCAAAAAAAATAATTCATATCATAAATATTCAATTGTAATCGATGGTGTTAAATACGATTCCATACATTCGGTTTGTGGCAGCAACAATAATCTTTATATTGGAACAACCAAAGGTCTCATTCAATACAAGGATGGAATTTTCACCAAAATTGAAATCCCTTTTACAAATACAGGAGAAGTTTATTACAATGAATTGCAAAAAGTCATTGTAGCTATGCAAATGGATGGTTACGGTCGACTTTGGTTTCTAAATGCGAATCGTTTGGATTCTCTTTCTTGCCTGTATGTTCTAGAAAATAACACTGTTGTAAAAGCACATACCTTATATAAAAATGATTGCAACACAAAAGCAAATTTCCCGTTTTCTTCTTTCCATTTAAATAGGAGTGAATGGGGACATATTTTAATGGGCACTTATTGGGGCATCACAGACATTTCAGATGAAGTTTCACATTTAATTTTAAATTCAAACATGAACAATGTATTCTCATTAGAATCTGCAAACTCGTCAAGTATACCCCAATCTTTAGCTTATGAAGCAAAAGATGGAAAACTTTATGCATCAATTTACACAGGAATTTTCGAGCTTGATCCAACTCTTTATAACAATCAACACATGAAAGAAGTGTTAAGCAGCTCTATTAATAATAGAAACACACTCGACATCAACGATTTAAGCATAGGAATCAATAATGATGGATCCTTGTTTTCGCGTTCAGATTTTGTAGATGCAGTTGAAAATCCTCCTACATTTCGATCTAAATCAATTGGATGTCTGAACGCCCATCACACTGCAGCTCTTTGGATGGGAGGTTTAAATTCAAGCACTAAAAATCTTCACCTTGCGGCCCAAACATACAAACAACGAGGCTCAGATTACTTACCTGGTCCTGTAAATACAACTACAATGATATACGACAGTATCATTAGTAAACAATACAATCAAGTATGGAAAGTAGATCGTGAAACAATTGATGATTTTAGAAAGAATAGACTAAATTCTGGATATATAATTCCTTCGTCCATATTGGATTGGCCTGGAAACTCTCCTGCCAATTACACAAATCCTATGGCGCCATATGTAGACGTCGACAACAACGGTGTTTACGACCCGACACAAGGGGATTATCCGAAAATCAAAGGCGACCAAATGCTTTGGTGGGTGTTTAATGATTTGGGAATTCATGGCGAAACTGGAGGAAGATCCTTAGGAGCTCAAATCAATGCCTCAGCTTATGCATATAAAGACATCCGACTGACTCCTAGTGACCCAAATTTCATAATAAACAGGACTATGTTTGTTGATTATACCGTCTTTAATTCAAGCATGAATACCTATGATGATTTTTTAATTGGTATAATGAACGATATTGACTTAGGGTTTTATGGTGACGATATGGTATCATGTGATACTTTAGAGAATGCAGGCTTTGGATTCAATGCGTCAAACTTTGATCCAGGGAAAGACGGTTTTGGTAAAAACCCACCTATGGTGTTTTGCAAATTCATGAATCAGAAAATGGATTATTTTATGACATACTCAAATTCGCCAGGCGGAAACAATGGTTTCCCTCTTAATCCTAATACGTTCTATGCTTACCTTCAATCTTCTTTTTATTTCAAAGACACAATACGTTCAAACAATCCCTATCAAATTACTGGATATCCTTGCAGTCTTGCTCCAGCTAGTCAGTTGAATGATGTAAGATTTCTAATGTCAAGCAAACAAAACACATTTGCACCAGGAACTCAGAAGACCTTAAGTTTCTCCTACATTCTCGTTCACGATCCAAACATTGATTTTCTGAAAGACAGTTGTGACAAACCTAAACAAAGTATCCAAAAAATTCAGAACTGGTACGATGCGGATTCATTTCCTAGAAAACCATACTGGCCTGCCTCAATTCCTGAAATAGGAAAAAACGATTTAATTGTTTTTCCTAATCCTTCCAATTCAAAGGTTTTTGTAAAGGCTGAAAACCCTATTCAGAGCATAGAAGTGTTCTCGAGTAATGGACAGCTTTTATTAAGCATGCGTTCTATAGATTCTAATTTAATTGAAATGGATACGTGTGATTTTGCCGAAGGCATTTACATCTTAAAAGCTGTTTCTGATGGTACCATAATTCGCAAAACCTTCATCAAACTCAACGAATAAATGTGAACAATTGTTTTTAGTAAATTTCATAATGCTTAAAAATGATAGTAATCCGGGCAATAAAAGGCCCGGATTTTTGTTTATTGACATAAGATGTCAAACAAGTACTTTTTATTTTCTGTAAAACTCGTCTTAATAACGTTTTCAGTTTTAAGCTACTCGGGTTTATTTGCGCAGAGTTATGCATATCCTGAATTCTACAGTTCTTACAATCCACTCGGTGATTCGCTGGTAAAAGCCAAGGGAATATCTGAATTCAAAATTGACAGAACAAACCTATACAAGCGTGGCAAAACATATACGTATAGAAGCATATATTATTACAACTACAAAGGCCAAACCACCTTTCATTGTAAAATTGAAGACACAAGCAAATACAAGTCGATTGTATATGCCAGTGCCATCATTCAAACATTTGATGACCGATATGGCTCAGTGACGTTTAATCAATTCTCAAATCAAATCTTGAAAGGCTCACATAATTTGAAAATTATCCACCACCATCAAGATGGTAAAATCAAAGGATTTCACTATTTTAACAAGAAAGGTAAAAACAAAGGTTCCTACGAATATGAATACGAAAACGGCTTAAAAACCCGAATGAATCGCTACAATCGAAAACACAAATTAAAAACCTATTACAAAGAAACTTACAACTTTGAAAACAAACTCACTCAAAGTGCCTTGTACACCGCGAAAGGTAAATTAATTCGTTTGTGGGATTACAGCTGTAACGATGTTGGAAAGCTTGTAAAAAACAAATCGGACACTCTGAAAATATGCACTGAAAAATCGTATCTAGCTGATGGTTCTATCGTCACCACAACCAACTCATTTGACTATAAAGGACAACCATCCAAATTTGTATATGTAATTAGCAAGGCGAACAAACTCATTTTGCGGATGCAATTCCTCCGGTAAAAATGAAACATTAGTATGCATGCGTACATGCAGTAGGTATTTTAAAAATGAATCTTTATTGGGTAACAGGACAACAAAGAATCGCGATTAGCTCAAATTATTTTCAATTCAATGAAAAAGGCCAAAGCATTTCTCAAACAGACTACTTTCTTTTATTCGAAAAAAAAACTCCGTTTTGAATTATGAATTTACTTACAATACAGAAGGCCTTCAAAGAAAGTAAAGGGTTACGAAAATGGCAAGCTTGTTGTTTCTATAGAGCGCTATAACTATACGTATTTCTTAAAGCCAAGTGAAAAAGAATAGTCCTTAAGATTCGTCGTCAATAATTTCATAGTGTTGATGATTTTTGGGCCTCAACTTATATTGAACGGGTTTCACAAACTGTATAGCGATTACGGCAGGGATTATGCTTTCAAAAATCCCCCAACCCACCTGATTGCGTTGAATGGAACCTGCTTTTCTTACGCAGTACACTGTAATAAAAAATTCTAAAAATGAATAATAGAGCAAACATACTTTAGAATCACTTTTTTTAAGCATCACTTTCAATGTTTTAATTAGCAACTTGTCTTGTTTTATCTTAATGAGGTAAAGACCATCTGAAAAATCTTCTAAATTGAGTTCACATGAGCTTAAATTCTTTTCAGCTATCAATAACATTTTTTCCTGTTAAATCGTACAACTCGACATTGAATTCTAGGTTTGAATCAGTTGCTATTTGCAAGAAAGATGATGTAGGATTTGGATAGACTTTAAATAATGCATCAGAGATTAATCCATCTATTCCAACGCGTTCAAATGTAAGTGTATCCGATTGGTTTGTGCATCCAAAAGAATTACTTACCACTACCACATAATTGCCATCTTGTGCGTTTGTATATTGATAACTTTTAACTGTACTGAGTTTGATTGTTGCGATACCATTTAAAACTTGTGATACCAGAAGCTGTCAACCCGACAAGGTGTTTTTTCCATCATGCATAATTACAGGCTTTGCTGGCACCGGTGAAACATTTAAACTGGCTTTCTGACTGAGTTGTGAGCATCCTAAATTTGAATAAGCTTTAACGCGAAAACTATCTCCATTTTGATACAATGTAGTTTTATAGGATGTTAAATTTGAATTGGAAAATAGTATTGAATCGTTCTTAAACAAATCATGACTTACTCCATTTCCTATGTATAAATAAACGAATCGCCTGGACAAATGAAGGTTTTGAGAATGAGATATTTGCATCTGGCAATCGATTTACTTTGATATTTACAACATTTGATAACTCCGATTCACAACCTTTGTCGGTTATACCTATGGCTGTAAAATTTGATGAATAAGCTAATTGTAATCAACCCGTATCTTCTGAGGACATTGAAACAAATAAAGAGTGTCATTTCTATAAAAATTATGGGTGTTTGAGAAGCTGCTTTAAGTGTTACAATATCATTAAAACAATACACAGACTTAGCGTTTAAATTTGTTAAGTTTATTATTGGTTTTGGGTGAACTACAGGAATAATAAAAACAGTATCTCTACACTTCCTATTATTAGTTTCTCCTACTATGACAAATTGATCATTTCAATGCCGATTTAATTGAATAGGTCGATATAAATTGATAATCAAATTCTGTCTGCCCATTCTTTAAAAACTTATACCTATTGTTATTCGGTGCAAAATTAAATTGAATGTTTTCTTCTTCACAAATTTCATTATTGATTAAGCTTGTATTTACAGTGAATACTGGTAATGGATCTAATTTTGGTGCAAAATAACCACTTGGTCCATTTCCAACAACTGCTGGCAGAGTTGACCGAAGACGCAATTTGTAATTCGCATTTTGTATCCTTTTGGAAAATTGAATGAGATTGTATCGCGTTCTGAGTTTGAAATAAGCGAATCTAAAATTAAAGAATTGAAAGAACCTGTAGAATCAGATAATTCTATAAACATTTTATTTCCAGAATGAAGAGGCACTCGACTAATATAAGCTGCTTCTTGTGTTTCGTTCACACAGACGGTATTTGATAAAATATTCTCGATTATAAATGGACTTACAATTTCAGCTTTTGCACGTGTCGTTTGTATGATTTGATTGGTTAAACTGAACGTATGCAGAATTATAAAAATTTGTATCTGGCTTGATAGTATGTTTTAAACCGAGCGAAAAATTCAATGCGCCCTTGCTTTCCATTTTGGGGCAGAATTGTTTGGCAAACTTATGTTTTTCCAGTATGAAGGTATGAGAATATTTCCATCGATAAGAACTTCACACGGATATTTACTCCAGTTTAATTTAAACGACGATATGTCTAAAAATCTGTGTCAAAGGTATCAGAAATGACAACATTTTGAATTGTATCTGAACTTAAATTATGATAATAGATCGTGTAGGAAATACTATCAAAACTACTAAACGTCGACTCTTTGAATATTGTCTTTTCAGAACCAGTAAATGCTGATCGACAATCCTGTACTCAGAAGCCATGTTATTCTCCTTTAGAACATCTACAGAAAAAGTTCTTGAATCCGTATAACAAGTGAAATTAACTCTATCTAGCTTGTTGTATGAACTACTTGGACAAGTATATGAAAATGCGTGCTCAAAATTTCCCTTTGGCATTAAAGGTATCAATATGTATTTTCAAATCAGGCCCATTTGAGTATAGACAACACTTTTATAAGTAATTTGAATACCTTCAGGAATAGGACAAATTAAGTCAATATTGGATTTCTATGCTTAGAGTCTCCATTATTGATGCAGGAATAAACCAAATCGTTGCAACATGCATTGTATGCAACAGGATATAGTTTTATCCCAACTGCAACATCATTTAGTATATTAGGAGAAATACCAAAATTAGCATTTTGAACAACACTATTTCCTGAAACAGTTACATTAATTGCATTATTCGAAGGGAGCAGATTATATTGTATTTTGACGGAAGAAATCCTCAACTTCTATAGTGTAGTTTCCAATTGGCACTCTTAAATAGTATAAACCCGTTTCATCTGAAATACCAGTATGCTCTATTTGAGGCAAAGACTTTTACACCTTGGATGGTTTCTTCACCTAAATCGAATTTGCAATTCGCATTTTTATCGATATATATCCTGCCATATGTCCCACACTGCCTTTTTTTTTTTTTCTACACAATAATTTAATGACATGTGCACTATCAATTGCGGGAATAATGTTGCTTATCTCCACCAATAAATTCATAATAGGGGTGTTGCATAATACCCACCTTAAATTCACCTGGTCTTAAACTGTCAATCTGAAAGAGACCCTGAGAATTGGTAAAGTAATTTCCAAATTGTGTTTAGATTGTATACTTATTTTAGTCTGAATCAAAGTATCTGATGCATCAATTAAACCATTGCTGTTTACATCATCATAAGTAAATACTTTTACATTAGACAATGTGTCATGGGCTTGTATCCAAAGGTTAATTGTTCTCCTTGTCACATAAGGAAAAGTGCAATAATTATCCTTGGTTTCAAGAGTTAATGGCAAATATTTTACATCCGACTTAGCTTGCATTTTATTGTACATTGAATCCGTCACTGTAAAACACAATCTTCCCGTTTTATTATCCTTACTTGAATCTACATAACTGAACATAAAACCGGGAGGCATATCCAGTATTTTCATTGATGTGACATTTCCAATATTTTGCTGACTATAACCAGCAACATTTGTGTCTAGTGTTTCAATCTCCTTTTACTTAAATATTTGTCTTTATTTTCACCTGAGTGTAAAAATTATTACTTAATATATTTTTAATTGTGATCGTCATATCTCGAGAAGTAACAAAACCTAAAAACTGCCATTTACTGACAGAGTCTTTTCGATACTCATTTTGTGTGCGCATAGAAATTAAACCAGCTTCATTTTTGACGCACCAAAGTAGGGGATAATATCACCATTAATTTATTAAAATAAAAAATCCACGAAAGGTATGGGGAAATCTATCCCTAGGGCTGCAAGTTATACTATTAAAACTTGGAGGACAATATGGTGATAGTGGTATTCGATAAGAGTAATTCCCAACATAACTCACATTTTTATTTATATCTTCTTTTGCAGTTACCAATTCATAAGAAACAGAATCAAAATCATCATAATCCTGTCCTCCAAAATTATAAAAATAAGGTGTGTTCCAATCTGGTTTTAATAGAGGACTGGTTCAAACTGAGGAATTATTTATAAATTTTGAAACACAAATATCCATCATACTTTCCAAATAAAAAATTCGCAGGAGAACTTATTTGTGATATATCCACTTCGACAACATTGATCTGTTCCAATCCCAATTTGACATATCCCAGAATCGACAAACATTTTATATGGTAAGGAATCAAAATTTATTGTACTAACATATACATGTAACTCCACCCCATCACCACTTACCTGATTGGATGTACAAACAGAACTAGTACTATCAGGACATCGAATTGTAAGATCTTGAATTAGTATTCTTGTCGAAGGAATTAAAGTTCTGTTTGAACTTTTTTTATAATCAAAGATATAAATACTTGGATTATTAAACGGCACACCTTGACATTCACGGTAATACTTTAACGTAATTTCAACCTTCTTCCCACCTTTCCATTTGTAGGTAATTTCTCCTCCTAATAAATGGTTTGAGAATGATTTTTGAGTAAATAAAAGAAGACTAATAAGAAGAATATTATAGAGTGTTTTCATGCTTAAGTTCAAATTAAATTTTTATATGTTAAAAATGAAAATAATTAATTGTGATTGACAATGATTTGTTTTTTATAAATCATACCATCGAAGCCGACGGATAGAGAGTATACAAACCATTTGCTAAGGATTGAAGATTGATTATATAGTACTGATCCAACTTCTGATATTCGACATCAATGCGTTTACCATTTACATCCAAAACACGTGCATTTCAAAGGCATTGGCCTCTCCTTCTGCTGCTGTGTATTCCACATACAATTCGTTTTGAGCTGGATTTGGGTATACCTTTAACGTAGATGATTCCTTATTTGGAATACTTGTGTTGTAAAATTGTATTTCATCTGAAACGTTTCGACAACCTTGTGTGTTGCACTTCACACTTGTACTTTCCAGATACTAAATTGTTGATGGTATTTGATGTAAAGCCTGGCATCACACTTGAATTTAAAAACCATTTTTATTGATTTGACACCTGAGCTGTTGATGCCTAAAGGGAATTTCCTCAAGGTTTTGAATCACCGGCAAGCGGCCTTGCATAGCACAACAATTCACCATCCCCACTTAAATTACCGCATCCAAAATAATCAATAGCTCGTATTTGAACAAGATCATTTGTTCGGTATGCAGTTGTTTTAGCCGTTGTGTTTGGTGTTTTAGAAACAACAATGCTATCATTTCTGAGGACTTCATAAAAACTTGCGTCTCCACAGAATAGATAAAAGGAATCGCCAGGACACACTCCACTCGGGGAAATTGAAACCGTTACCTTCGGCAATGAATTGGTTACTAAATTTAAAACGTTAGAGGGATAAGATCTACAACCCTTAGATGACTCACCTATAACCTTATAAGAAGCCGAGTATTTCAGTTGGGTTAAAATTGTATCCACCAAGCTTTTATTTCCCAAAGATGTATCGTTGCGAAAGAACTGATAGGTTTCCATTCCGTTACCTAATAAGCTCAACCATTCATTCTTACATAAGTGTGTACGCGAAGTGGTGAGTTGAATAGTTGGGCGTGGGCGTGGATTAATAATTGGTTTAATTTCCAATGTGTCTTCACACCCTGTATTTGGGTCTTGTCCTATTACTCTGAACTCTCCATTTGCTTCTATGGTTGTTGAGTAGAAGCCAATAAATGCGTAATTAAACTTGGTGAAGTAGGTATACATCAACTTGTGTTTGAGCGTTGATTGATTAAATGTAAATTTAACCGAGTCGCTTTCGCAAACTGTGTTATTGACAATATTGGTGCTGACATTTAGTGCTGGAGGAGTCACTGGAGAGAATTCAAAATAACCGCCTTTGCCAACACTTGTATGAGCTGGAATTGTGCTACGCAATCTTATTTTGTAGTTCCCGTTTGGAAGAGCGCTCGGAACATTAAATGAGATGGAATCTTTGAGGTTTACATTGGCTTCAGTTTTTAAAACTGTCGGATTTGCAAAAGAGCCCCCAACATCAGAAAGTTCAAGAATCATTTGATTACCGGCTTGTAAATCAACACGACTCTCGTATAAAAGTATTTGAGTTTCATTTCTACAAACGGAAGGTTTGATAAGTTTATTCAGCGCAAAAGGACTTACTATATATGCTTTAGATGTATTGGTTTTTTGTTCGTTTCCAAACTCCATTTGAATATCCGCTTTGTTGTATAGAATTTGTTCTTCAGACACATTGCTTTTCAAACCTACAGTAAAATTGAAACCAGCACGACTTCTGCTATATGATTTTGAATAAAACGGAAGACGAATAGAATCAAAATAAAAACTACTGACATGACCAGAAATGACATATTCACAAGGATATTTACTCCAATTTAAAGAGAACTTAGAAAGATCTATTAGAGATTGATCCACTGTGTCTCGAATAACTACTCGGTTGACAGTGTCGCTCCCTGAGTTTTGATAAAAAATGGAGTAGGAAATATACTTATCGTCGATGGAGAAAAGGGTGTCTACCGATACTCTTTTTTCGTTTGCATAATTTTTCTCTTGAAAATATTTAAACTCTGAAATGTAGTTGTTAACTTTATACTCATCTTGGCTCATACTCGTGCTATCCGTATAACACGTGAACACGATTTTATCCTCTATTTTTAAATCACTTGAAGTGGTTCTGAAGTAAGTGGTGTATCGGAATTCTTCACCAGGAGCGATGCTGTCAATCTGAATGGCTACATCTTACCTGTATCGGAATATAATTTACCGTTGTAAAACATGGAAATCCCCTTTCTGCAAAGGACAAATAAGTTGCACATTGTATCTGCTTACATCCCCAAAATTATGGCAGATAAAAGTAATTTCATTGTAGTTGTAATTGAAACTTAGACTTTCAAATTTAACGCCTACAGACAAATCATTAAACACATTTCTTTGAATTGCAAAATCATTGTTGTGATAAGCAGATGTTCCATTTGTATTTAAATTTATGGTTTTAGAAACAGGACAAAGCACATTGTATTTAGACGGTAAATTCTCACAAGACAAAATGTAATTACCTGCAGGTGCAGAAATGTGATAGAATCCATTCTGATCTGTTATTCCACTGTATAATCCATTACTTGTAACAACCTTAATTGACTTATATGTTTTTTCGCCGTGGTCGTATTTGCAATTCGAGTTAGCATCCTCATATAAACGCCCGTAGATGCCTGGCTTTTTTGTGATTAAAAGACTTACGGTGTGATTGGAGTCTAAACCCACATTTAAAACGCTATCTTTACTTGTAAATGCGTAATAAGGATGATCCAACACAGAAACGGCATGCAATCCAGTGTGCAAAGTGTCGGTGTAAATGCCATTGGAGGATGTTTCTATAATTTTGATCTTCCCATTGGTGTTTAATTTTATTTTAGCTTGAATTAAAGTGTCCCCAGCATCCAGCACTTGATTTCGGTTAACATCGTCGTATGTTTTCACATTAACAACTCCATTTGAATCAAGAGGGGCAATCCACACATCAATTGTTGCTTGAGAAATATAGGGATAAGGACAGTAATTGTCGTGAGTTTCAACGACGATTGGAAAATGCTTTACGTCTGATTTACCTCCTAAACTCTCATACAGTTTATCTGTTATGTTAACACAAATGCGTGCTGTTTTCACTTTTTTACTAGAATCTTCATAAGAAAAATGCACACTTGGATGCGGGTTGGAAAGTCGCATCATAATGGAATCGCCAAGATTGGAGTAGTTAGGTGGATTCATAATCCTGTCATCAGAATTAAAATTGATGCAAAATGAATCTCTTGATTTAAACGTATAAGATGTTAAAAATTTGGGTTTCCCTTGGTAGTTCTGACTGGTACCATTTACCACATTGAGCATAATATCGCGCGTTACAAAGCCAATGCGTTTCCAATTCCCAGAAGAATCTTTTCGGAATTCATTTGCTCTTACGCATACCACACCGACTTCAGAACATCTACTGGCAAGGAATGCCATATCACCATTTAATTTATTAAAATAAAAGCCTCTAGACGGATTTAAATTTGGATAAGGATTACATGTAATGCTAAATCCTCCCGGACAAAATGGAGTCATCGGAAATCGATAAGAAAAAGGCGAAGAATAATTCACTTTATAATTATAATTGTCTTGAGCTTCGACCAACTCGTAAGAAATAGAATCATAATCTTGAAAATCCACTCCACCATAATTGTACATGTAGGTGCTGTTGCAGGGAATAAACTGATGGGTAATTGGCTCAACTTGCACGGATGAATTCTTGAAACCATTGATACAAATGTTTAGCATGCTTTCTACATACATGATACCCGAAATACCTGTTGTGATGGAGGTACTTCTACAACAATAATTGGTTCGAAGACCTATTTCACAAACTCCCGAATCAAGGAACACTTTATACTGAGCAGAGTCGAAATCTAGAATTGCTTTAAACACGTGTAATTCAACAGCTGCAAAAGAGGTAGTTGTATTGGTATTGCACAAAGCTCTAGTACTATCAGGACATTGCGGAGTGATATCTATAATAGCGACACGTGTTGCGGGCATGTTTACACTCAATCTGCCATTTGCGTAATTAAAAACGCTTAAGGATGCATTATTGGGTAAAGCTTGAGCTTGACATTCACGGTAAATATGAACAGTGATTTCATACTTTTTATCCCCCTTGTATTGATAGGTAATTTCACCACCTCTAACATGGCTGGCAAGTGCGTTTTGTGCAAATAGGAATAGAATTATTCCTAATATGCGAGATAGTGTTTTCATATGGAAATGGATAACAAATATAACATTTTTTTATAATTATCAAATTGATAGATAAAATACTTTATCTTTGCTTAAACCAATACGACATGAAACACATTTCATTACTTATCGGTCTTTTGCTTATCTCTGGCAATATTATTGCTCAAAACGACAAGCTAATTCCTGTATTTGATCAGACAAAATCTTTTTTTAATGCTTCGTATGTGGGTGAATCTGAGCATCTCAAATTTACCACTACTGGTTTTTATTACATTCCACAAGTGCATTTCAAATCAATTTCACCAACACCTAAAGATTCGCGTAAGTTCAGTGTAGAATTGAGTTCTCCTGTTTACAAAAAGAATAATCATAAATTAAGTATTGGTGGATTTCATTCCTATCAAAACATTGAACACTTTTATTACGAATTACATCCACAACTTCAAACTCAAATAAGCAGAATAAACCTGGCTTATGTGTATTCGAAAGATCACCGCTCTATTTCATTAGGAGGATCGCTCAATCACACTAGTTTCAAAACAGATTTAATTGGCTTGAATTTAGGCCTTGTAAAAGATCGGTATTATAACACAGGTTTCGGAATATCCTATAAATCAAGTTTAAACAATTTTACAATGGGCATAGCATTTAATGATGTCATTGAACATAAAAGCTTAATTCCTAATTCATCTCATGAATACACCAGATCCGTTCGGCACTTGTATATCAATTCTGGAATTGACTTTCAATTTGGCAAAAACCTTGTAGTAACGCCAAGTATTCTGGTTATGAAAAGCTCGATTTACTCAGCATCTGGTGTTCTACTTTTCACCTATAAAAAACACTTCAATTTAGGCACAAGCTACGAAGGTATATACGATCGTTTTGGTTTGCGTATTGGCTATACAGGTAATAAACTTGGAATACACTATGTTTACAGTCCTCCATTATCTAAGGTATTGCCGATGTATCCTGGAGAGCATAGCTTTGCCTGAGTGTTTGAATTTACATAATTCACTATTCTATTATCACCTTCTCAGAAAAATATCTCGGTTCTCTATTAGCATTTTTCTTTCAGCATTCGTCTCTGGCAAATGAAATTCAGCTTTAGATTTCATTTTCTTTTGCTGTTGCGTAACATTTCAAGCTTAGGTTATCTAATATATTTTCACCGCTTATGCAGCGGGCCGCACTATCTTTTCTTTTGGTAAAGAAAAGTTAGCAAAAGAAAACCTTGCACCTGCATGCATTGCTAGGCAGAGCCTTGCCACGTTGTTCGGTAAATCGACCCTATTGAGCCGATCTCCGCTATCCAGCGGAGCTGTCTCATTGGGTCCCCGATTTACTCAAACAACGCGTCACCACAATCCATGAACAGGTGCTTTGTCTTATCCATCATTAGTTTTCAGTTCAAAATCCTGTTAGTCTTTCGGTTTCAAGAAGATTATTAAAGATGGATTAATACATTTGTTTTAAAGAACAGACTTAGTGCATAAAATGAAAACAGATAATCCTTTTTTAAATAATTCTTGCAAATGCCTTTATCTTCTCAATCAATAGATAAAACTGGATTGTCATTCGTTTAAAGTTGATTATCATGGTTTAGTTTGGCATTATTCTAGCTAGATTAAGTTCAATAAACCAAAATATATTACATCATGAAAAAACTTAACATGCTTACAATGGTCGTTTCGATCGTTGCCGTATCGGCTCTAATTCTGTCGTTTACAAGTTCGAAAACAGAAAAGAAAGAGTCGACAGTTGAATTTACATCTTTCACAGTTATTGAATCTATTGTACCAAATGGACTTGGGCGTTCGCGCATTATCAACGCCTTAGAAACTAGAGATTATAAAGAATTCTCTTCAGTGCAAACCGACGACAATAAAACGAGAAACAAATCGTCTCGTTCAGACATTCGAGTGGAAAACTTTGAAGAGACTAAGTTATTAAACTTCTACAACCTAGGTGGAATACGCTTTCAGAACATCGCTGCTAACGACGCCATGATCAACAGCAAGGTAAACACCATGCTATCCGAAGGATGGGAACTCATCAATATTGTTTCTGGTGTTGAATCAGATTCAGGAAAAGACGATGGAAACGGCATTTACATCACCCGTTTTTACTTTACACGTAAGAAGTAATTTCTTTTGCTAAAATTAGTAAAGCCAATCGATGATTGGCTTTTTTTGTTTTGATAACCCCTAAAACATCCGAGCCGCGCGCACAGGTGATTGATTGTTCTTGCCGGCATTTTGGATTCCGCCGTCGTTGAAGCGAACAATTTTCACAAAGCCTGAGTTGGTTGGTTCTTGTGTGGATGTCCAGTAAAACTTAACATCTAAGTTGCCGATTCCTTTTGTCATGAGGTTGTTGTAGATCAATTCCATTTCTCCAAGACTCGGTAAAAACCAATCGCTATATGTTTCGAACACATACTTGTCGCAAACATCTGCTGCTGTTCCAAAATCGGAACATGCCGTTAATATTGCCGCTGTATTTTTCAATCCTGCACCGACTTTTGAATCGGTTGCACCAGGGATGTTTTTTGTTGGGCAGCCCCATCTCACGATTTCTGCAATGTTTACTTCAGACATCACCATTCCGTGTTCATTTGTAGAATCTAAATAAAAGATATAACCTCCTTTATACTTAATGCCCAATGCCAGAGTAGCATCTGTTGTAAATGACACTTCGTCTCCATAGGCAGTTCCGGCAGAATTGGAGGCATAAGCGCGTACGTAATAGGTGGTAGCAAGACGTAAGGTTTTAACATCTACTGTAAATGCGTTTGTTGTAACAACCGCCGCTTGTTTATTGTCTAAAACTGTTGGATTTGGACTTGTGCTCCAACACACACCGCGTTCTGTTATTGCTCCACCCCATCGCTGCTGATTATACCGCCCATTATTGCGGTTTCTTGAGTAAAAACAGTTATTGCATTTGTTGTAACAGTTGGCATGTTCACTACTTTCTCCTCTTCCTTTTCTTTCTTACAAGCTGGCATAGCAGCAAGGACAAGGGCAATGATAAGTCCTAGACTTAAGCCCTTAAATGTTATGGTCGTTTTCATATTGTGAAAATAAAGATGCAAATTATAGGATTTTAGTATAGCTGCAAAGATTTTTTTGATTGAAGTATATAAATGAAGTGCGCATACCTGAAATAGATTTACACAATAATCAAAAGCTAACTTAAAAAAACACCCCATCTGACAGAGTTAGACGGGGTGGTTTAATGGTTTGATAAATTCTAATTCAGAACTATTTATTTATAAGATTTATCTTGTATGTATTTTTTCGCGAATTTGTACGTTTTCAAATCAAATCCCAATGAAGTTGAACATAAAATCTTTGCCTCAGTTATTCATTTCCAGCTTCGCTTTTACTTTCAATCAATTCAATACGTTTGACCAATGCTTCAATGGTATGGTTTAACTTGATGATGTTTTGCTCAAGGGCAGCGTTATTGTTGTTTAAAGTTTCGATTTCTTTGTTTTGAGCAGAGTTTAATGAATCTAATTCTTGAACTGCTTTTACTAAAGGAACCGTGAATTCTGCATAGCGGAGCGAGTACATGTCCTTGTCGTTTTGTGGTTTGTCGACTCCACTGAAATCGTAACCCAACGAAAGGGCACTTTTTTCTACTTCTTGAGCGATGAAACCTGTTTGTAAGGTTTGAGCTTTCGCCATTTCCAATTCTCTCACTCGCAGGCTATCCGGTGTGTTATGAAATTGAGCAATTGCATCCATGTCTAAATAATAGGTAACAGGACGCAATTGAGAGATAAACGCGAGACCAGGAACATTGGCTTGAATATCTTTTTTAACACGTATGTCAGAGAAATTTGACCATCCAGCCCAACCACCAATTGAATTCACATTCGATGAACCGATACGAACTTGGTTTGATGCTGTATTATATGCATTGTATCCAATAGCTGTGGAATAAAACAAATTTCCTACACTAACATTTGCCCAAAATCCAATTGCAGTATTGTATCCTCCTGAGGTGTTATTTATGAGGGTATTGTAACCATATCCAACATTATAACTACCGGTAGTATTGTCTCTAAGTGATTGATGCCCATACGCTGAATTCTCTGTTCCAGCGGTATTACTTTGTAAAGCTCCCCAACCAATGGCCGTGTTAGCGATACCAGTGGTACTCGCTGATAAAGCCCCAGTACCAATTGCTGTGTTGTAAGTTCCATTAGTATTATTCCTTAAAGCTCCCCAACCCATGGCATTGTTATTTGATCCTGTGGTATTATTATTAAGTGCATTAATTCCAATTGCTGAATTATATGAACCGCTTGTATTATTATAAAGAGTTTGATATCCAAATGCGTTGTTATAAACACCCGATGTATTATTATAAAGCGAGAATGAACCCGTTGCTGTATTATATCCGCCAACAGTATTATTCACCATTGAACTGAACCCTCCGCTTGTGTTCATCTCTCCTGTTGAATTACTAAAAAGTGCATTTGTTCCGATTGCAGTGTTGTGATTTCCTGTTGTATTATTCAACAATGCATATCCACAAGCCACGTTATTTCGCCCTGTAGTATTATTTGTCAGTGCACGCATACCAATGGCAGTATTGGTAGTTCCAGCAGTATTGGAATAAAGTGCATATGAACCATTAGCGGTATTATTTGAACCAGTTTGATTTTGCAACAATGCATTATGCCCACATGCCACGTTTTCAGTTCCTGTCGTATTAAACATTAGTGCACGCGAACCAATAGCAACGTTATTTGTTCCTCCGGTATTGGTCAAAAGTGCCTCAAATCCAAGACCCAAATTGTTCCACCCTGTTGTGTTATTAAAAAGTGCTTTAGCACCAACTGATGTGTTAAATGCCCCACTTGAATTCTTAGAAAGCGATTCCATTCCTACGGCCGTGTTATAGCCTCCATCTATATTTTCACCCAAGGCTTGAACACCAATTGCCGTGTTATACTTACCAATTGTGTTACTTTCCATGGCCAATGCTCCAATGGCTGTGTTATCTGTTCCGGTTGTGTTCTCTGTAAGTGAAGTTGATCCTACGGCGGTATTGTATTGTCCAATTGTGTTCTCTTGAAGTGAATTATAACCAAATCCAGTGTTATTACCTCCTGTTGTGCTCTCACCTGATTCAAGTCCGAAGAAGGTATTAAATGTATCCACATCAATTTTTCCTGCGGCTTTGTTGTTTACTCTGAAATTTAAAGGTTGATTGTCTTTTGTGCCTATAAAATTTACACTATCAATCATTCCACTATTGCCTTGTGTATTCCAACTGCGCACAGCCGCTGGTACTTTTACAAATCCGCCATTGCTTAAAAAGATGGTGTCATTTCGAACACTTAAAACTTGTATTTCATTTATGCTTGAACTGTCATTATCTGCAATTGAAAATAAAATAGTACCTCCACCTTGATTCATTGTGATGGTCTTGCTTGTACCACTTTGGGTCAAACTTATAGTTTGCAATTCATTGTCAACGATGGTGTCTTTATCTGATGCTACATGCTTATTTAAATCTGCTCTTAATAGAAGCAGATTGGTGCTAAATGTTATTGAATCTGCAATACGCGACAATTCTGTTTTTTCTGCTTGAACACTACTAGCAGCGTACATTGCATAAGGAACACTTAATACCTCTTGAACTGAAACAATTTTGTATCCTTTCCCCTTTTTAATATCCAATTCCGTTTTCAGAAACTTTTTTCCAGACCTCCATTGTATATCTTTAAATACTCCAGTACTTGAAGTACCCATTCCAATAACTACTGTAAACATACCATAGGCATCGGTAGTGGTTGTATGTGTTTCTGTGTATTCAGACGTTCCTGTTGGTGTGTCTTTTACAATACTGAATTGAACTTGAATTTCTTTGTTTGCCAATGGCAGTCCTACTGCGTCTTGCCCTGAGAGTTGTTGACCTTCATCGTCGATGGCAACTGCTTGGTATGTGATTCCTAAAGGTGGAGTACTCTGAGACCAAAGGCTTGTAATTCCAAAAGCAAAGAGTAGTGTTAGTATGTATTTTTTCATAGTGAAATGATGATTTTATTTGTTTGAATGATTTTATTTTTGCGAAAGATACTCACCGTGTATACACCAGTTGAGTAATTGCTAATGTCGCACATTTGAAATGTGCAAGAACTTGTGATTTGTTGTTCGGCTACTTTGGTGCCTAAACTGCTATAGACCACGTAGAAATCTCCTGGTTCAAATTCCATGTCGATTGTAAACAATCCAGAGGATGGATTGGGATAAATGAGAACGCTCGGAATTGGTTTGGCACTCACAATAAATTTTGATGGGGATTGAATAAACCCTTGACGTATTCCTCCATCCTTACCATGTGCAGTACTGGTAGCAGATGCTTGACCAACTGTAGATTGGACAGTTATGCCTTCTGCAGTACTCGAACCTCCAACACTACCGAGTGATTGTCGGATTAGAGTTTGAGCTTGAACTTGACAAAGACAAAAGACTAAGCCAAGCATGAGTATTGATTTAAAAACCAAAGTAAATTGTTGCTTGTATGCCATTACTCGTTGTGGTTGTTTTTTGAAGTTGATCTAAACTATTCTCCAGATTTGAAAGGCCTTTTCGAAACGCATAACAAAACTGAATCAAGGTTTTTGAATTGGGTTGGAATACAAGCCCCACATCACCTAAAAAGGCTAATTCGGTACTTTTATAGTTAAGTTCGCTTGTTGTCGTATTAATTTTTTGAACTCCAGATAAGATGTGTCCGCTTCCAAAACCAACTCCTAGTTTAAAATGAACAGGCCCTTTAAACAAAAGAACAGATCCTTTAATGGCAGTTCTCATAAAATCCATGGATACATTTGTTTGTACTTCAGTTGTATTGAGGTAAGATTCAAAACCCGAGAATCCTACATTCACTTCTCCAAGAAAGACACCTTCCTTATACGCATATGCCATTCCCCATCCTGGTGAAAATCGTTTTGCATAATTTGTTTTGATTCCTTGGGTATTACTAAACTGCAATCCATTGGATGAGCCGCTTAATTGAATACCGACGTGATGTTTTGAAATTTCTTCTATTTTGGTTGTTTGTCCAATTGATAGAATTGGGAGCGAAAAAAACAGGATAAGTATTACCCAATATTTTGATATTTTCATGGGCAATGATAGACTAATAATTATGATAAAAAATATTTATTTTAATTATTGTAGTAGTTTTTAAAAATTATTTTAAGCAAGAGCATTTGTATTAAAGGGCAAATCGGCATCGAATAATATTTTTAAAATAATTAAAGTTATATTTTGGATTATTTTCGTTATGGAACATTGAAAATCAGAGTGGGTTGAAAGCGTTATACATGATATTTTGTATTGCTTGGTGAACTTCTCTCATCACTGGTCTGAACTGTCCAGTAATAGATTCTCCGTTTCACGGTGAATCATTACGGGATGACAAAAACATAGTCGCTGAAAGCTCTTTGTTTTTTAGTCATTTGGGGAGATCCTCCACGGGCGGACACGTTTTAGAGATTAAAAAGCCCAGTAGCAGAGTTTTCCGCTACGCAGCGCACATACAAATACCAGTGTAAACACGGTATAGCACACGCGCTACAGTGTTGTTGATGTTTTAAGAATTATATATTAACTCGCATCACGGATGCTCTTCTGGTTGGTGTTGTACTCCCTTCGGTCATGAGAAAAGTTCACCAACCAACCAAGCTGCCAACACCATTGCAGAAGGTCTGACGTGTGGGTTTGGTGTTAAGCATTCATCCTCTAATCCTCTGGCCTGCGAGAACCTCAGGCCGCGGCATTCGTGTTGCGACGGTTTGTTTGGGAGGAATAAGATTGTGGCTAGTATATCTAGTTAATCCCAGAAATCTCCCCAAATCCAAGTTCAGACAATCAACAGCGACGGAATGCCGTGTAAAAAACAACAAATAAAAATCCCGCAACATTGTCTGCTGCGGGATAGTCTCTAGATCATGAAAAATAGATATTTAATTGCCTATCTGGATTAGGTTTGTTCTGAGTCAGGTCCACCTTCATTGTCTTGCGGTGGCGAGTCCTGCTCCTCCTCAGATTCTGGAGTTTCGATTGGGTTGAGTGGTACAAGCACGATGTTCTCGATGTTGTACGACCCAACTTTTACCTCCACGCCTTCCAGCACCTGACTCTCGTAATCCTCGGCATTTACTTCTATGGTGTAAATTCCAGAGGACAACTGAGAGAACTGGTAGCGTCCATCTTCTTCGATGTCGGCTATTTCTCCAGTTTCTTTCAGGCTCACCAACACATCATCAAAGTTGATGGTTCGTGAATCGGAACTCGAGATGCTACCCTTAATTCCTGCCCAGCCACTCGAACTCACTGTGCTCAATAAGAAATCAAAGACAAACAATTTCAGAAGTTCCGGCTCATCAAACAAAGCCAGTTTTGCATCCGAAAACATACTCATTAAATCAACATACAACTTATTCATGGCCTCCATGACATAGTTCGTGTTGTAATGAGATAATTTATTTGTTTCAAGATACGTGTTGTACTTTGAAACAAACTCCTCTTTTAATGCCTGGAATTCTTTGATGAACTCTTCTGTCATATTTTTATTTGACAAAATTTCATCTTTGTTTTCTAAAAGCATTAACTCAGCCGTCGTCATCAACAATTGTGTTGAATCAAACTTGTAACGCCTAGCATCTTCCTCAAAATCAGAGCCGGCGTCCTGTAGATAAGCTTTCAAATCTTCATCAACCCAAACTTCCTCAATGTAACTGCGGAGTTTTCTCCAGGCCAGTGTACACTTGTCGTTTGTGCGACGAACATCCAGCCTCAGTAAGGCTTGTTTCGCCGACCGTCGACCCCGACCAGGCATGGCCATAACGGTTTTGATTTCATTCTGGCGTTCAGAAATGAATTCAGATGAATACTTTGACTTAAAAGCCGTGAACTTCTCGATTTGTTGGTTACAGGTTTCCCAGCCCAACATGCATACTGCAAACAATTCTTTTTGTGTGCAGTTAAATTTTTTCTTTAACATGGTATTTAATGTTTAAGGATGAATAATTAACAAGGCCTTTCCCTTTCAACAGATTAAATCTGTTTTTCAAACCATGACCTTGCGTGAATAATAAATCTGGTTGTTGTGGTATGATTAGTAAGTTTAATCGGACCGCTTCTAAAACTTGTTTGCGATCAGTATTTTGAATGTTTCTATGGATGGATTTTTTAGATAAATCTATCGGGTATATGTTTTCTGAATCATACTTATCGATTCGTTCATGTACACTTTTTTCCTTTTGTCGACCTTGAAAGTCTTTTATAGGAAGTATTTCTTTCTTTGAAATAATAAGTTTGATGACGCCTGGCAAATGATTCTGATTTGCAGAAAAACTTTCGTCATGTTGTCTGATTTTTTTCTCGCTCCATATAAATCTTTCTGCTCTTGAGGCAATTATTATTTGTTCTGTGAGAAAATGATACTGTTTTGGACTATAAATTTTCGTCTTCGGCTGCAAACTTTCTTGCCTTGAACCAAAACTTTTATTCTTTGGCAGCAAACTTTTTTGCTGTGGACTTAAACTTTTTTGCTTTTTCAGAAGAAGATAATGTCCTTTCGCTTTATGATAAAGGCTAAAACCAATAATATAATGACTTAAAGGAAGAAGATAATGCTTAAAAGTATTTCCTATTAGACTTAAACAATTCCTATAATGTTTTTCAAGACACCTTAATAGGCCTGAAAGAAAAAGATAATAAACTGAATGAGAAAGATAATGAATTAAAACAAAACTATAATGTCTTGTAGCTAAAATATAATGACATAAAATCAGATGATAATTAGATTTCAGTACAATATAGTTACCTCGAAGATCTTGATAATGGATTGAAACCAAAAGATAATCACCTCTCAGCAAATGATAGTCACCTCTACTTAAGTATTTACTGGGGGTTTGGGGGGTAATTTGGGAAAAAGCAGTAAAAAAGGCTGTTTTTCTCAATTCTAATACTATATATATAAGGTGTAAAAAAGAAAACGGCAGATTTTTCTCAGAAAAACAAAATTCGGGGTGGATTTGGATCGATTTCATATCAAATTGGGTTAAAAATGGGTCAAAAGCGTCTAGAATATGCTACAAAATGGGCACACCTTGCGGCTTTTATCAAAGTTCGAAAAAGGGGATTCTGAAAACAATAGTTATTTAATAACCGGTAGGTTTTTCTTAATAACCGGTCGTTTTTTCCAATAACCGGTAAGTTTTTGAAAAAAAAGAGGCCCAAAAAAGGGCCTAAAAACACCCAAATCTGCTTAACATTGGGGCAAAATGTTAAAAGAACGTCAGATTTTTGAAAATGGTGTGAAAAAGTGCTCAAAATGGAGAGAAAAAATGCCTGAATTCATAAATTTCGCTTTTGAAACTGTCTGAACTTGGAAAATCTTCTGGTTGGTGTTGTACTCTCTTCGGTCATGAGAGAAGTTCACCAACCAATCACATAAACCATTAAACCATTGCATTCATGTGGCGATGGTTTGCTTGAGAGAATGGTCATTAGCGTTTGCTCTTTTCTTCCGCTGGGGTTTCCTCCTCCACTTCGTTCTGGCGGACGCAGCGATAGCCTTTTTCAGTCTTCGTAGCCTTTGCGAAGAAGACACCCACCGGCTTTCGTTGTTAGTTATTTTACTCATTTGAAAAAGAAAGAACTTCACTTACCATCACGTCTTACGTTCTGCAATGGTGTGGTCCTCTCTTTGGTCATTAGAAAAGTTCAGCAAGCGCACACGGATGTCCTTTGGTTGGTGTTGTCACCAACCACTCACGTAATGGTGTTGTACTCCCGTTGGTCACGAAAAAAGCTCACCAACCAAACACTTAATTAACAACACCTTACCCACTCCACACTCCCCTTTGACAGGCTAAACAGTGACAGTCTGTCGTCACTATAAATAGGTATTTTGAGGAAATAATGGAGTGAAAACTTGGATGTGTTGGTTTGAAGTTTTTAATTGCGGAGGAGTTGCTTATAAACGTTTGAATTGATTAATTAAAGGAGAACATAAGCAAAGGAATTTAAACTGGTGGGCAATAAGGAGGATATAGAGATTGGAGTATGGGTAAGCTTTAGGGCATTTTGAGACAACATTTAACATGAGTAAATCATTAACGGACAAACAGAAAGAGCGACTAAAAGTTTTAGAACCAAAACTTGACAGAGCAATACAAAATAGAGAGTATGAAGTTGCCAAAAGTTTAGTTATAGATATCCAGAACATTTTAAGACCAACATTACATTATGTTAGACTTTGTCAGTCGAAGAATAAACTGTTTGAACTTGCAATAGAATTAGATGAATTTGACTTCGCAATCACAGGATTAAAATCAAATCTTAAAATATTAAACAAGCGAACAAGGATTCATCTAGAGACAACCTCCCTTTAGCAATTTGTTATGTCAGAATGCAAGAAATCGAAAAAGCAAAACCATTCATACAAGAAGTACTCACCAATCAAACCGTTATAAAATCAGAGAGGACAAGACGAATATTCCACTCAGAGATAATTAATCGATTCAATGAAGAGGTTGCCCTGTGCACTCTTAAAAGTGTTACTAAACCAGTATATGATGAGCATGAAATTGAACAAGAGGTCATAAAAATCATACAAACACTATCAGATCAAGAGATCTACAGTCAAATTGGCCAATCCTCTCCAAAAGCAACTAAAGATTTAATTTTTCTGATTTACGATTTCTCAACAAAGCAATTGCCTACAAATGAAAGATTAACTTTAACTAGTCCCGATCAGAAAATAAAGGATGCAGAAGTCGGAATTACGGTTTTCCAATCTGTAAAAAGAGTTGTTTATAATTCACTTTGCAATCCAGATAGCGAAATTTATAAAACATGGTTTAATAATGGAATGCATATGGTATTATCAAAAGGTTATATTAAAACCGCGGTAATATCTTGTTTAGTAAGCTTAGAATCGGAGTTAAATTGATTGCAGCTTCCATAATCGCCTTGATTATGAAGTTTGGAATTGAAGTGTATTTGTGTTAAATATAAACCAATTTCACTAATGGACATAAGGGACAAATGACAATAGAAACGGTCAATAGATAAAAAAAGGATTATAACAGTGCACTTGCTCAATTGCAGTTTAATAGCTGTATTGGAGCTTTATTTTACGCTTTTATCCTATACTTGTATGACAATTTATCATTACGCATTCGGCAACTAAGCAAATGCACAAAACTTTTAAGAAATATAGAATAAACTAAATGAAATACACAGAAGAATCTCTTAAAATAAAGTACAATGAGCTAAAACCACTATTCGAAAGAACTTGTACCAATGTAAAAGAAGTTTTAACCATTTTTCTCAAGGAAAATAACGTTCCTTTTTAGCTGTATCAACAAGAGTAAAAGATTTTAGTTCATTTTATCTAAAGATAGATAGAAAAAATACTGTAACCCATTTAATGAAACAGAAGATTTCTGTGGTTCAAGAATTATACTTTATCATTTATCTGACATAGTAAAGGTCAATCAAATTATTCGCAAAGAATTTGATGTTCAAAACAATGAAGACAAAACAGACAAACTTAATGTCAACGAATTTGGTTATCGCTCATATCATTTCATAGTTAAATTAAAAGATAAATGGCTTGAAACACCAAATTACCGTGGATTAAAAGGAATTAAAATAGAAATACAAGTTCGAACAGTTTTGATGCACGCTTGGGCAGAAATTGAACATAAGCTCGGATATAAAAACAAAGACCAAGTTCCTAAAGAATTAAGAAGAAACTATTCTTAATTAGTGCTAAGTTAGAAGAGGCTGATGGACAATTTCAAGAATTAGTCAGAGATATTGGAGATTACCAAAATGAACTAATTTCTAAGGCCGAAAAAAAGGCAGATTCACAAGTAATGAATTTAATCTAAATACAATTCAAGCCCTCTTGGATTTTTATTTTCCCGAACACGAAAAACGCGAATACGCAACTTTAGAGTCCTTAAAAGAAATTAGATCATTAGAAATCCCATTAACTAAGGTAGTTGAATATGTTGAAAAATTAAAACCACATGTTTCTTACATTGACAAAAAACTTTCTGGTAATCCACGATTAGAAACTGTATTTAATTTGTTAATTGTTCGATTTCTTCAATTAATTTCATCCAGTAGCAAATAGGAAGAACTGTTCACATTCCAGATTGAAATTAATTGAAGAAATCGAACAATTAACAAATTAAATACAGTTTCTAACAATGCTCATAAGTAATAGCATTTTAAGTGATAAAACGAAAGTATTATTTTCAAAGAAAGTTAAGTAGTAAACTGAAATATTAAGTAGTAAAATTATGCCACTACTCACACACTTACTCTTAGCTCAATATAACAAATGAACACCCCCATTCACATCACAGACACAGGCAAACAAATTGATTTCCAAGTTGGAATTTACAGCGTGAAAGTTTTAGGAGGGTGGCATGTAAAGACAAACAATTTTTCTTTGCTGCTGAAAGAAGTTGCTGGTGACTTAGAAATTAAATCTAAGGAAACGTTTTGGAGAACCCAATCCTTTGCCTACGGAAAACGAGCAAAAAAAATAGCCACAATCGATATTCCCAAACAAGGGAAATATGAAATTGAATTCTTAAACACCAATGCATTACAAGTAAAGAAATCAAACTTAATTATGTTGAGTGCGTTTCAAAACTATCTACCTGCTTCTGATCTACAGATCTGTGTTGAATGATTTGAGAAGGGTCAAAACTTTTATGGTATTATGGGTAAGTTGTGACTGGGGTTATATTTCGTAGGGCAATCTGCTCATTATCATCTTGATGCCTGATAACACTTAATTCACGATGTGGATAACTTTGAGCGGTAGTACGACGGGAGCACGAAAAAAAGGGGGAGGTTCGGAGTCCAGGGGAATCGAACTTTGCTTGATTATAATATAATTCAATTCCCAATTCTTGCTTATATTTTTGTAAAATATAATATTCAACAGAATCAAAAGATTTTGAATATTAAATCTTCATTAGAATACTATACTTTTTATTACGCAATATTAATTCTGATACATTCCTCATAAAAGGGCTTCTTTAGAAAATTACAATCTGCCAAAATATCTTCATTGCACTCGTTCAGAAGATAGTTGTACCAATCTTCTTTAGTCAAATCATCCTTCTTTAATAATTTTCTGGCACTATGAATTCCGTCCTTCAAATTGATGTACCATTTTTTTCCAGCATGATTAGCTAATAATTTTGCTCTATATCTTTCTTCTATACCAAAAACCTCCATCCAACTCACTAATTCTGCATTTTTTCCGGTGCATGTTGTTGTAATTCCAATTTCCTCATTTTTTAAAGTTTTTATGTCTGGATTTCTTAGTTCGACATTGATGTCAATATTCCAATACTCTTGCGAATAGGGATAAAAGGCTCTTCGTCTTGTAATTGTATTGGTAATAGGATCTATATTCATTAAAGGATTTTGCTCCAATTTGTATGACGAATTGCATTCGTGGCACATTGGTGCCAAGTTTTCAAAGTTTATTGAGTTGAAAGGATATTTGCCTTTAGGGATAAAATGGTCGTATGCCTCCAGTTTTGAGTGGTCATTTCCTTTAATAGAATTCAATCCACAGAACGGACACACACCTTCGTGACCATCAAAATTCGCATCAATAAAATCTTTGTAATGTGATTTCTTTAATTCTTTAAGGTTACCGAACACAGCCAAAATGAAAGGAGAAGTAGAGCTATAAAGCCTTTCGTAAAAGGTCTTTAATAATACTGATAAGCGTGGATAATTAGATTCAATATCTGAATACTTTATTGGGGTCAAATTGGTGTTTACGCATAGAGAATGAATTCTATTATTTGTCCTGTACCATCTTTTTAACTCTTTACGTTGAGCTTTGCCAAGATTTAGAAATTCAGCATAGATGTTTTCAATGCTTAAATTAAAGAATTGAGCCCAATCGCCATCGTCATAATGAAGAGTTTCATAGATTGTTTTTAGCTCGGGATATTGATTCAATTTGGAAGAATCGAAATCACCCCTTGCTTTGGTCCAAAGGTGATTGAATAAGAAGTCGCTATACTTTTGGAACTTCTCAATTTCATGATTCACATATTTGTATTTAAAGAGCATATTAATCCTTGATAAATCCTTTAATGCGGTTAATTAATATGGTCTTTTCAACAGAATCTCCTAGCCGAGCATTTATTTCTTTGATTAGCTTTTCAGCATCCTCTCCCTCTTTGAAGCGTGTTTCATAAGTTGTGATCTCTGAATTAGCCAAATCACCAATTGTATCAGCTCTATCGAATATGTCAATTGTAATCTGATTCACAGAAGCACCAAACGTATTGAAGCCTGGTCTTTCTGATGTTACAACTCTTGTTTCGTCATTCTTTTTGAAGACTAGTACGTTTTCTTCATGACTGTCTGAAACGATGAAAGGAGAATGGGAAGTAATGAGTAATTCCCTCATGTTTCTTTTTTCAGGTTGATACAAGCAATCTTTCAAAGTAGAAATGAACTTGGCTCGCCAGTCTGGATTGAAATGGGTTTCGGGTTCATCTAGTAAGAAAAGAGAATTTGTGTCTTTAAAGAGTAAGCAAATTCCCATAGCATGTAAATATTGATGCTCACCATCAGAAAGTGACTTGCTTAAAATATCATCTCTGGTTCCTTGTTTTTCAATGGTGAAATCTTTGAAACGCATTATGCGTTTGTCAGAGGGTAAAATGGGAACGGTTTCGTTGACATACAAACTGCCTGAACGATACAGGTCTTGTTTTAACTTGATGTCAGCTTCATATAAGTTAAGTGTAAGCAGCGTTTGGAAGGTTCTGAACAGTTCAAAAGCGTCTTCAAAGTTACCTTGAAAAGCTTTTTTCATTTCACTGATTTCAATCAGTTCACCTTTTTCATTTCGCCTGTCTGGATCTATGAAGTAATCGAGATAAAGCACTTTATTTTCTGCATCAAAAAGTTGACTGGTGGCACATTGTTTCAATTTGTCAATGGCTTTTAGTTCACTTGTTTGAACTTCTGGTCGCTTTATAAGATTGTAGGTCAGTTCAAATACATCTTTGTTGTCTATTTCTAACTCGTCAGCCCGCAAAGCAGTGGTGTTTTCTTCTGTTCTGAATTTTGCAATTGGAACATCCTGACGGATGATGATGCGAAATTGTTTGATGGCTTTAATGCCAATTGCTTTGTAAATAGGAGACAAGATGGATTCATCTTGCATAAGGTAGTTGGTTAAGAAAACAGCCTGACTGTATTGATTGTCTAAATAAACCAATCGTCCTTCAGGTTGTGAATATCCTGTTTCGTTTCTCAACGCATCTTCATATTCATCATAATGAATGAATCGCATTTTGAAAAAAGGCAAACTTAGAATCTCGTTTTCTCCAGATGAATAACCAACAACATATTCAGGCAGAATTTCCTTTACCTCAAGCCTTGTTAGTTCTTGCTTAGGGCTTTCCGAATCGAACAGTTCTTTGTTCAGGCATTTGATTACTGGTGCTTTTCCTTCTTCCTTTATAATCTGAATATGAGCTGTTAAGTCATCCCATTTGACGCCTTCCATTTCATTGAAAGTCTTTTTCACTATCTTCCACTTTACAGGAATTCTGTATTCTAATTCAAATTCATTGGGTTTGCTTGAAGTAGAATCAAAAAGACCTTTAATATCCTCAATCAATAAAGATTCTCTTTCTGAACCATCAATATGAAAGTCATCATCAAAACCTTCCGGTTTATTGGTTAAATAAATGCACTCAATATGATAAAAGATAGCCGCTAATGCTTCCAGAATGTTTGACTTGCCACTTCCGTTTCTTCCGACTAAACAATAGGGCATAAAGTCCCACATCTTCGCTTTGTCAAAATCACTAAGGAAGTGAACTTCAAAGCCTGCTTGCAGGCTCCTGAAATCGGCATTCAGTTTAAGCCTGAGCAGTTTCATTGACGATAAGTTCTATTTGTTTGGTGGATTCATTGAATTGCTGACGGATAAAGGCATTTTCCTCTGCTAACCATTTAAAAAGCAAACTGGAAACTTCATCATATTCAGGTACGGTTTCAAAAGGGAAGTTGGTAATTTCTTCCCAAAGCTGGTCGAAAGTGAATGGTTCTTTGAATTTGCCTTTTACAAGACGGTACTTCACGTATTCATCCCAAAAAGGAATTTCACCTTTTATCTTGAGTTCGGCTTCAAGTTGTCGAATCGTATTGTCAATCTCATCAGGTGCTCCTGTGTGTGGTTGACTTTTGTGGAATTCTTCAAGCTCTTTATTAATCTTATCAATGACAACAACTTCCCCACTGATTTTGGGTTGAACAGTGATGGTGCCTTCAATAAAGACTTTTTGAACGATTTCTAATTCGCCTTTAAGAGCCTTCTTGCCAAGTGAACTATATAATTCATTTATTAATCTAAAATTGCTAGAGTAGAAATCTCTAAGCGTATCAATCTTTTCTACTATTCCTTCATATGTATCTTGTAGTTCTCTGTCTGGGAGAATCATTAGTAAGTCACCCACAATTTTTAAGTTTAAATTCTCTTGGTTGCCACCTCTAGCTAACGAACGCAAATAACCATATGAGTATTTAAGAGCGTAGAAAAGAAAGATTTGATTAATATTCTCGGATGGCAACAATGCTGCACAAGCCTGATTTGTAGCTGCTTTTATTTTTAATAGCCCAACATTTCCACGTGTTTTTCCCTGGCCATACATGGCAACCAGAATAGTGTTTTCTGGATATATTTTACAGTTTGATTCCTTAATTGCTAAGTCAGTTATTTTTTCTTGAGTATCGTAAATTGGCAATCCATTTACTTCAGTAGTTTTTGCCCATGAAATTGTGCCATTGTAAAACTCCTGTTCTCTTTTTCTACTTGGAGTACCACCAGTACCAACTTTAGTAATTTTATTGATTGGTCGCTGTTTCCAACTTTTTTCATTTTGCATAGGATCCCCAAACATTTCTAAAAATTTCATCTTTAGAAATTCATCCAGTAGATCAATACTTAGTTCTCGCTTGGAAATTAGGTTTTGTGCCTTTTCTAAAACATTAGCAATTCTTTCCTGGTCGTCTAATGAAGTTGGAATATGAAGCTTAAAAAGTGATAAATCATTCTTGTTAAACCCAGCTTGTGCAGCTCTTGCCCCAATGTTCAAGATGAAGTTTTGAAAATCAGTGCCTGTTAATACATAATACAAGTAGCGCCTGGAAAGAAGTTCTTCATTGGGGATGGTTTTAATAATGGCCACATTGTATGCACCAGCCAAACCCGTTAATATTTTCCCCACTGAAGCACCGTAACGACCAATCAGAATATCATCTTCTTCGCACTTGTTCAGTTTCTTGGTGTCTTTTACATAGCCAACATGTTCTGCCTTGTCTTGGGTGAAGTCTCGGATTTGTAGCATACGCACATAACCGTCTCTTGGCTCGGTTATCCATTCCTCTTTCGGTGGTTGTGTACCACCCTGAAAGTCGCAAACGTCTGTCAATCTATATTCTTTGGTTTCCATCAGGCAATCATGTCTTTAAGGGTTTTCAATTCTGCCTGTATGGTTTCTTCTAGTTTTTCCAGTTCTTCAAAAATCAAAGCCGGTTCTTTGTATTCAATTTCTTCAAATACCTGTTCCTGGTATTTGCTCATGCTTAAGTCGTAGTTGTTCTCTTCTATTTCTTTTTTGGGAACAAAGAAGCATTGAGCAGTTCGGTCAGTATCCGTTTCAGGATTACGACTTCTGTACTTGGTAACTATGTCTTGTAAATCGCCATAATCCCGAACACCACCATCTTTATATTTTTCAGCACGTCTGTCGTTTAGCTCGTAACCGTCATCCTTCATTTCGTAAAACCAAGTGTTTTCAGTTACTCCACCTTTGGTGAAAATGAGAATGGAAGTACTTACCCCTGCGTAAGGTTTAAAAACGCCACTTGGCATGGTAATCACTGCATTCAATTCTGCTTCTTCCACCATCTTTTTTCGGAGTTGTGTAAAGGCTTTTCCTGCTCCGAACAAAACACCCTGCGGAACAATAATGGCAGCCAATCCACCCATTTTTAGCATGGTATAGATGCGTTCCACAAAAAGCAATTCCGT
>JAWKNQ010000021.1:0-36133 GCA_041391605.1 Bacteroidia bacterium | reverse complement strand
GCAGTAACTGTTTGACAAAAGATGTGAAAGCTCTATTGTATCAAGTAGTTGATAAAATGAAGCAATGCCCTGACAAGAAATTAATCTTGAATGGTCCTGGTGGAAAGAGTTCTAAATACAATGCTAGTACAAACACTCGTTGTATGGATGAAATCATTAAATTCATGAACGAGAAATTTGGAATTTCTAGAGACAGAATTATCACTAACTACAATGGTGGTACTGAATCTAAGAATACTATTGAAATGAAAATTCAATAATTATAATTAATACATTAAAAAAGCCTTTTCAATTGAAAAGGCTTTTTTTTTTTGCATAAAAATTAGCTTGAAGTTTTCTTGCTTGTAATATTTGCTGATTTCAAGTAAAATGGTTCGTAGTTCGCAATGTCTACAAACTCATTCCGATTAAAACATTCTTCAGCTAAATTACATAAATTTCTAGCATCAGGAATTATATCACTTACGGGTAAACCTAATACATCACCTGCCTTCATTGCACCATCACCGCAAATCACAATATCCTGATCTTCTATATGTCCAGGAATAAATGAAGGTTCTGTTATAATCCCATTACTTACATCACGTATAACATGCAGTTTATGATTAAATATGGCATGATAAACTTCCATTCTTCTTGCATCTATCATAGGCCATATTAAACCAAGATAGTTTGGGTTGCTCTGCATGTATGACCATGCTAGTGACTTTAGAGTACTTAGCTTTATTAAAGGTATATTAAGCGCTAAGCAGAATCCTTTAGCTGTACTCGCTCCAATCCGAAGTCCTGTATATGATCCTGGTCCGTCGCTTAAAGCAATTGCATTAAGATCTTTTAATTTAATTGAAGCTGCACTTAAGCACTCTTCAATAAGTTTTATTATGGATTCTGAATGATTCTGAATTTCTTGCCCACGTGTGACAAATAATTTTCCTTCTTTTAAAATTGCCACTGAACAAATGCTGTAGGAAGACTCTATACAAAGTATCAAACTCATTTAAGGGTTACCTAATTTATTGAAATATACCCTAACCCTATCCTTGTAGTATGGCGACAATTCATTTGGAACACTTCTGAGCAATTCCATTTCTTTCGCCTTTTTCTCTAAATACGCTTTTATCGAAGGTGGAAGAGTATTTTCAATATCTTTAGCTTGTTCAGCTTCTCGCTGATTATCTTGGTCTTGTTCTTTTTCGGATTTTTCGTGTTCTAACATTCTTGTCTTTATTTCTTCCATTCTACGCAAGGTTTCTGTATTGAGTTTTTTATTTACCAAATCCTTTTCTTGCTGTTCCATAAGCTTCTTTGTTTTATCAAGATCGCCTAATTTTCCATTCTCACCTTGCTCTTGCAACATTTTTTCTAAACGACCGAGTTCCCTCCTCAAAGCTTCTTGCTGTGCAGCAATTTTAGCAAATTCTTTACTTCCAGGACTAGAACCTTTATTTTTTCCTTCACTCATTTCCTGGAGCTGTTTATTAATATCATCTTGCATTTGCTTTAGACCTTTCATTTTAGGTTTACCTTTGCCTCCTGGCTTTCCTGGATTTTTCCCAGGTTTCTCACATTGACCTGATTTCTTCTTTTTTTGCTCACTTAAATTCTCCTGCATTTGTTTTAAGGATTCACTCAACATCACTGCTAAATTGTTCAAGCCTGTCATTACATATTGTTGTTGACCAACTCCTTCTCTTATCTGAACGCTACCAAACTTTTCTATTGACTGATCCATATAATGATTGATTGATCCAATTTCTTTATTGACATAGCTTTGAATGTGTATTTGTCTTTTGCTCAATGCAAAAAGTGAATCTTCTACCATCTTTGCACTTTCCTTCAATTTCTGCTGTTCAGCACTAAGCTCTACAAATTTCGGACTATAGGATCTTTGATCACCCATTTTTTCCATTAGTGATTCTTGTTGAACACTCAATTCAATTAAATTCTCAAGGATTTGTCTTAAGGTATAATAATCTTCCTCATCTTGCTCTTCTTGAGATTCCTCAAGACTCTTTTCCATATTCTTGGCAAGTTCCTCCATATCCTCGGCAGATTGATTTTGCTTTTCAGCTGCTTTTTTATTTTGTTTTTTTTGTATGCTTTCAGAGCTTTCTTCTAGGCTCTCATTTATATCATTTTGTTTCTCTTTATTATCTTCTAAATTCAAAGGCGACTCTAATGCTTTATTCTTTTCTAGGGTCTTCTCCATTTCCTTCTGCAGAGCCTCAAATTTTTCTTTAATTTCTTCTTGTTGTTTTAAAAGTTCTTCTTTATTTTCAGACTTTTCTAACGTTTTTTTCGCCAACTCCTTTTCCTGTTCAGACAATTTATTGAGTTCATTAATCTGATCGTTTATCATCTTTTCAAGTTCCAACTTCTTATACTGTTCCAATGTCCGATCTAGTTGCTTCTTCATCTCTTCATTGCTCATTTTCATTTTTTGCAATTGTTCTTGAATAGCTTCTTTGTTTTTCCTCTTCATCATTTCTTCAAGCTTCTTCAAAAGCTCTTTCATTTCTGGAGTCATAACTTCATTAAAAAGCTTCTCTAACTCCTTTTGTTTATCTAAGAGCTCTTTATCCAATGGCTCTAATTGTTTTTGTTTCTCCTGATTTTCCTTAAATTCTTTTTTTAGCTTCTCTAATTTTTGTTCCAATTTCTTTTGTTGTTCCAAATATGTCTTCAGCTTTTGCTCTTGTTGCCAGTCTAAATTACGGTTTTCCAATAACTCTTTGTTCAAATCAGTGCTTTTCTTCTGTAAATCCTTAATTTCTTTTATCGTTTCATTGATTTTATTCTTCATTGAGGCGCTGCTATTCGCTGATTCTTCTCTCAATTGTTGTCTGGAAGGCGCAATTGCGGTAAACACCTGACTTTTTGTTGATTTTTGCCCATTTACAGCGTCATTATCCCAAACTTCAAAGTAATATTCAAAGGTCTCTCCGTCTAATTTGGACAAGGATTTAAAATCGACCATATAATAAAATATTTCATCAGAAGTTCTTCCAATCTCTACTGGAAGTCTCTTCACACTGTTATCTTTTAAGGATTTGTACACAAATTGAAGCTTACTTAAACCATAGTCATCGTCAGCTTTACCATAAAAATAATATTTAAAAGGATTGATTGAATCTACATTTTGTTCAGCAAGAATACCTGGTTTTCTATCTTTAATGGCTTGAACTAAATAGTGAATTGTGTCTCTATCACTAACATTCTTATTTAATAATCGAATATAATAGTTATCTGTCTTGTTGATTGTTTCTGAACTTTTAAATTGATTTAAGGTTTGAATCACCTCCAATTCTTTGGAGCCAAACATAAAATCCAATTGATCTGCATCTTCTGTATTAAAAATCCATTCAACTTTAGTCCCTTCAGGCACTGAAAAATCTCCTATGTTCATCAGTTCCTCATTCTTCTTCTTCGTGTAACTTGGATATTCTAATTTCACTTTAAACTGACTCAAACTAGGATTTGGAAGAACTTTAAGTTTGTATAAGTTGGAAGAATACTTGCCATCCGTAAATGAAAAATTATGTGAACTAGTCAAATTATAAAGTTTGTGTTTAAACTCGTTCTTTTTCGATTCCTCCATTTTAATTTTATGTCCATCAATATTGAGAAATATTGTCTGTGGAATTTCGTTCCCTTTTAACTCTAATAGAATTTCAAAATCTGTGTTTTTTATTGCACTTAAAGAATTGTTTTTTAAGATAAAATTGAAAGGCGCCTCCTCGATAAAATGTTGATCAAACTGCAGATACGTTTTGAGCCGGTTTAGTAATAATATTACTTTGAAATATTAGCAATACCAATAAGAGAGTTAGCGGAATAATAGTAAATTTAGCATATTTCTTCAAAGATTGATTTAGATTAATTGCCGAAGAAAATGAAAATGGTGTTAAATTTTGTATCCTTTGATTAATGCTAGCAATCAATAATTCATTGTCAGAATGTGCTGTTTGTTCTTGAAGTTGAAGTGTATTTATTAATTTATCGCTTATTTCTGGAAAATGCCTTCCAATTAATCTTGAGGCTTCAAGTGGTGAAATACTTTTTGCCAACTTCCATCTTCTTAGCAATGGAATAAGCATAAATCTATACAAGACCACACTTGAGAATGCAATAAATACAAAGAAAAGAAATGCTCTAACTGTTGAACCAAAATGTCCGTAGTATTCAATTATTGAGGCTATAATGACATATGCAATTACTCCTCCAATACTTAATAACACTCCTTGTAAAAATCGATTCAGGTAATATTTACGAATAAATTCGTCGATTTTCTTTGAGATGATATTAGTCCTTTTTTGCTGCATAAATAGTGAATGCCTACTACAACAAAAATAACGATTTTTCGCTTTAAGTAGTATCCTTTCCGACAAAAAAATGACAATACACCACTAAATTCATTTTTTGGCTTTATTTTTGAAAAGAATTCTATTAAAGACCCATTATGAACAAAAAATCAATTCTTATATCTTTTACAATACTTCTTATCGCAGGAATCACCACTCTAGGATTTGTAAATAAAAAGCCAACTGTAAAATCGACAAAGTCAGAAACAAAGAAAACAAATACCGCTAGTATAAAATGGTACAATATGACTGATGGCTATGCTGAAGCTAAAAAGTCAAAGAAAATGCTAATCATTGATGTATACACTGATTGGTGCTATTGGTGCAAGGTGATGGATGTTCAGACTTATGAAAATGCAGCAATCATTGAAAAAATGAACAAATATTTTGTTGCAGTTAAGTTTAATCCTGAAAAGAACGGAAATCACACTATCAATGGTACAACAATGTCTTCAGCTCAACTTTCATCCTATTTAGCTAAAGGAGGAAGAATACCAGGATATCCTACTACATTTACCTGGAAAAAAATAGATGACCAAAAAAGTTTGGAAGCGCGTTCAGGATACTTAGATACCACTTCTATGCATCTTGTACTTAACAAGATGATACAAGAATAATACACACAAACTTGTCAAGACGTCATTCTAAATCCGAGATTCTACAGCAAATACAAATTGAGTCTGCTGCTGCAGAAGGAAAATCAATTGCCAAACACGATGGTAAAGTTATATTTATTCCATTTTCTGCTCCTGGAGATATCGCAGATATTCAATTGGGTAGACAAAAAAAATCATATGCCGAAGGCAAAATAGTTAATCTGCATAAAGCTTCTTCTCAGAGAGTTGAACCTAAATGTCAACACTTTGGTGTGTGCGGAGGTTGTAAATGGCAACACGTAAATTACGATTTTCAATTAGATTTCAAATCAACTCAAGTAAAAGAAGATTTTAGAAGAATTGCAAAAGTAGAAGTGGATGAGTTTCTTCCAATTTTAGGTGGTGAAGACATCTACAATTATCGCAACAAACTTGAGTTTACCTTTAGCAACAAAGCTTGGGAAGAGAATTTCGACAAAGAAAATCCAAAAGGATTAGCAGGCTTAGGTTTTCACATACCTGGAATGTTTGACAAAGTCCTCGATCTTGAGAAATGCCATTTGGCTCCAAATACGGCCAATAAAATTCGCGTATTTATTAAGGAGTATGCAATTACTAATAACCTGAGTTTTTTTGACATTAGGCAACAATCTGGATTTCTAAGAAATTTAATGATACGCTGTAATAGCAGTAATGAATGGATGCTTGTTTTGATAGTGACAAAAGCAGAAACAGAAATTATCACCAAACTTTTTAATAAATTAATCAATGAAATACCAGAGGTCAAAGAATTGTGTTATGTAGTTAATGAGAAAAAAAATGATCAATGGAATGATTTAGAAGTCCATACAGTTATTGGAAATGGCTACCTATTTGAAACAATGGAGGATCTAAAGTTCAAAATAAGACCCCAATCCTTTTTTCAAACAAATTATAAGCAAGCCATCAGATTATATGAAATAACTCGTGAGTTTGCGGCACTAAACGGAACTGAGAATGTTTATGATTTATACACTGGCACTGGATCAAGTAGCACTGTTTGTGTAAAAGGAGCCAAACACATAACAGGAATAGAATATGTAGATGCTGCGATTCAGGATGCTAAAGAAAATGCAATTCTAAACAACATTAACAACAGTTCATTCTATGCAGGTGACATGAAGCTCATTTTAAACGATGAATTAGTTGCTAAACATGGTAAACCTGATGTTATCATTACAGATCCACCAAGAGATGGTATGCATCCTTCTGTGGTGGAAAAAATCATTGAATTACTTCCTGATAGAATTGTTTATGTCAGTTGCAATTCGGCAACTCAAGCTCGAGATATTGCACTTTTAGACCCTTATTTTAAAGTTAAGAAAGTGAGAGCAGTTGATATGTTTCCACAAACTCACCATGTTGAATCAGTAGCCTTATTGGTAAGACGATAATTTATTTAACATCAACGAAACTAATAGTATAGCTAATATTGGGAATTTTTTTCTTATTCACATAAACATTTCCAATTGACACTTGAAATGTTTTATTTGCATCAACGAGAGTCGTATTTAGTTTCCAAACTAATGTATTTAATGCATAACCAACAGCGAGCTTCTCTGTTTTAACTGATAAAGATTTACCTTCACTCATAACTGTAACTTTTGCTTTTGAAAAATCTGCTAGTTTTAGAGAATAACTCCACCTGGTTGGAAGTAAATCAATAGGAAAAAAATCTTTTGATGGCCATGCGATACCATTTATACTTTCGCTTTTTACATCTACTTTACCTTTTAGATCACCAATCACTTTTAAGCACATTGCTTGCTTCGTACTACCAAAACCGAAAACAAGATTTTCAGGATTTAATATCCAACGCCTATGCCCACAAGCAAAATTGCTTTGTCCGTCGTCTTTCATTTGAGACATTAATGCGTCCTCAAATCCATTTCCTAAAGATAAGTTGCTTTTACCAGCAACTGATGCTCCATTTTTTGTATAACATTTCCAATTTGATTTTGGAAAATGATCCAATGCATCATTTGCTTCCATCATTAATGCTGCAGATTGACAATGTGAGTTAAATATCTCATTAAAAGAACAAGAATCGTTAACTCCAGCTAGTCTGCGCAAGTAATTAATTCGAGATAAAACTTTGTTATAAGCCTCATTGCTTAATTTACCCTCGAAACACTTTCCTATACTTGGCGGCTTAATAAAATAGTTTGTGGATGCAGAACTAGATTGAAGAAATTCATTCTTGTAATCATCAATCACAAATTGTTTTTTCAGTTTTAATAACTCAGTGTGATTTGGGTGTGCCTGCAAACTTCGTTGCATTAATTGAGAAAACGCTGAATATGATTTCTCTTTTAACAATTTCTTTAATTTAACTAATTCATTCTCAATGTCACCAGTAATATGAGATTGAGAACCCATATGCTTTCCAAGTTTTGTAACTGTATTTGATGGTTCTTTAGTTTTTGCAAATGTTAATCCTAAAAAATAATTAGACACCAATAAACTGTAAAATATCACAACTTTAAATGCCATACTAAAACAACGTAATAAAAAATACTTTTAGTATTCTCAATTCAATTTTAAAATATCGCGAATGGTATTTCTTGAGACTGAATGGTACGAATTCTCAGCTTTTCTATATATTTCTCTTCCTTTCTTTAGCCCCTCAGGAGTTTTCGAATAAGCTGTATAAATTGGCTTCAAAAACTTTCGTCTTCCAACATTTAACAAATAACTTTCAATGGCAGAGTCTGCAGGATGGTACTGATTTTGAATACATATTTGATACCAATCACATTGAATTTCTGAATTTGTGCTTGCAGTTAAATGATAAACAGAGTCGATTGTCGCCATTAATGGTTTGATTGAATCTTTTTGAAGATTTCGAAGAAGGTGCAACCAATGATGAGTTGTAAAACCAGTTGTATCCATTAAGTTTAGATTCTTATTTAGATTTATAGAATCCGCCATCTTTTCTACCCTACTAAATTCTTTGCTCACAATTTTAGGGCTATTTTTAGGTAATCCAATTTCGTATACCCATTCTTTAATATTCGGAGTTAAATTTGGATGCTTCATCACCAAATTAGTATTTAAATATTCTAAAAATTGTTCTGTAATTAACTGTTTTCCATCTAAAACGTATTGAAATATCCTTTCAAAAACTGTCCCACTCTTCTCTCTTCCATATGTTTGTTCTAACATCCTTAAAAACATATTCCTTAACATGCAATATCTCTACTCATACCATCATCAGGATTTCTGTTCTTTAATTGTAATTTCAATTTTGTATCGCCTGGTGCAATTGTCATGAGGTCTTCAACGGTCAATTTTAATTCTTCTAATCCAATGGTTGAAAGCATATTTGCATATTCAACACCGTATAACTTTTCCATGATGCGTTCTTCAAAATAAACTGTGAAGCCTTCATTGAGCCAGAAATCATCCCAAGTTTCATTTGTTACCAAATTACCACTCCAACTATGAGCCAACTCATGTGCGATTAAAGACACCAAGCTTTTATCTCCTGCTATTATGGTGGGAGTGGCGAATGTGAGTCGAGGATTTTCCATTCCACCAAAAGGAAAACTAGGAGGTAAAACTAAAATATCATATCTCCCCCATGCATACTCCCCATACAATTCACTTGCTCCTTTTATCATTTTGGGAAGGTCTGTGAATTCTTCAGCAGCCTTAGCCAATACATTTGGCTCTGCATATACGCCGCAATACTCTCCCAATGATTGAAATTCGATATCACCCACAGCCAATGCTATTAAATAACTTGGAATGGCTTGATCCATTTTGAAATAATAAACACCTTTATTGTTTTTAACCGTTGGGTTTGAAGCACTCATCACAGCTAAAAAGTTCTTATTACAGGTAATTTTAGCTGAATAGGTGAATTTTACTGCTGGGACATCCATACACGGTATCCAAGTTCTGGCTAATATTGCTTCACTTTGAGTAAACATGAAAGGTAACTTTTTACCTGAAGTTTGTTCAGCGTCTAACCACATAACAGCTTCTGCATCTTCATTAGTGTGATAATAAACTGCAACTGACCTAGTGTTTTTTGCTAATTGGATAACTAATGCCCTACCAATATGTTCCTTTTCTTCACCCAAACTCCATGCGGTAGACAAAGAGTCATCGAGCAAGACATCTTCAATATTTAGCTGCCTTGTATCTAAAATCAGATATTGACAAGCATTATTATTATAAATATTTAAAACTACTTTCCCTTTAATCTTCTTTAAATTTAAATCCACATTCAAATCCAAGTACATGTGTGTCAATACAATAGAATCATAATTGGAATATGAATGATTCTTTACCTTTAAATCAGGCATTACCTTTATCTCCTTATGAGAACATGAAACAAACAAAATCAAAAGTGATAATGACAATAGAAACTTAAAAAACTTCATAATTTACTTAAAGATGCAAAGGTAAGGGTTGTAAATAAAAACATTTAAAAATTATATTTCATTTTACTACATTTGCCCTTCATAAAAAAAATGGTACTTTATTTGTAATAAGTATTGAAATTTATCGTTACTCTAAAAAATGAAAAGGTTATTCATATTTATTTTTACCTGTATAAGCGTTACAGCGTACGCTCAACCTGAAAATGACCCTTTTGGTGAGAGTTACAATTTTGACTCTACAGACTATTCTGATTACTCTGACACTTTTGATGATAGTTACGGAGACTTTGATTATGGCTATGATGACAATTCTGGCGGAGGTCAGGATGTTCCTCAAAAACCTATTTACAAGAAATATGAGCGCTTTGTTGCTCCTATGGACACCATAACAGATTTAATGACATACACTGGAGTGGTTCCTTTTACTCCAATGGAAAACGATGTATACGATGGTGGAACAATTGATTCTTTATATTTAAGGGCTAAATTATATTTGTTAAAACGTTATGTCGAAAATTTTAAGTACAAGAATTCTAAGGATTTAGTCGTCCCTAAAGATCTTTTGGTTGAAGACTATCGACCTGATGGAGAAAATGGAAGAATTATCATTAGACCTACAGTTCCATTATTTATTAAAAATAATAGTTTTTCTACTACACCAGCTGGCACATTAACATTTAAAATTGAAATTCGAGTAAAGGAAGAAAAGTATAAATACACGTTTACGAGCTTTGTCCATAATACTGTTGAAAGAGGAAGTGAAAAACCTATTAAGACTTATGCCGAATTTTATGTGAATAATAAAAGGGATGTGAAAGGCACTGATCAGATATTATTAGCTATCGATAGGATGGTGAAAGGTATTATCAAGGATTTAGATAATGTGATGAAAGACCCAATTGTGCGCGATCTTGACGATTTCTAATCAAGTTCTTCGTAATCAATATATTCTCCGCCTAAATCCTCTTTCTTGTATGTTTCATTGACACGCTCAGACGTCGTCCTTGAGTTTTGTTTCTCATATTCATCCATTTTTTCTTGGAATTTATTTTGTGACTTTTTTACTGTAAAAAAGAGTTTAATAAACTGCCAAAGTAAATAGACAAGAAAGATATTAAAAAGTACTTTTAACAAGATAATTTAATTTTCTACAAAGATAATTTATTCCAAGAATTGAGCAATGGTATTCACTTTATTATTAATTTCATCCCATTCGTCTTTGGGATTGGAAAGTGAATTTATTCCAGCTCCAGCAAAAAACAGAAGCCCCGAATTATATATTTTGGCACATCTAAGATTTACATAAAAACTAAAGTCACCTTTCTTTGGAACTGGACCAAGAAATCCACTGTAATACTGACGTTCTAACTTTTCAAATTTCTTTATAAAGTTGAGAGATTCTGAATAAGGCAAACCGCAAACAGCAGAAGTTGGATGTAACTCATGTGCTAGTTTGATATCTTCAGATTTAGAATGATTTTGAATTTTGAAATTTGTACATAAATGTTCAATAAATCCCGCAGGTTTTGATTCTGTTGTTCCCAGTTCATATTTATATGATTTTCTGTTCAGAATTTCTTGTATGTATTCAATTATTTGATGGTGTTCAATTTTTTCCTTATTCGTATATACTCCATTCGTTTTTGTGCCGCCCAATGCTTCCGTGAACAACAAATTATCTCTTTTAACTAAAAGCGTTTCTGGGCTAGCACCCATATACATATCAGGTCCAATCATACCAACATACACAAAAGCTTTTGGATAGTTCTTTAAAAGTTTGTTGAACAAACCCATAACATTTGGTTCACCTTCCTTCCAAAATTTTCCGGCTAAAACCACTTTCTTGAATACTCCTTCAAGCATTTGTTCTTGAGCCAAATGTATTATTTCATTATAGGACTTAAAATCAATTGAAGACTTGTCAGAATTGTCAGTCAATTTAAATCTACCTATTAATTGCTCAATCTCTTGAGTTTCTATACTTCTAAGTGTGCCTTTAATTTCTTTTGGTTCAATACCCTTATCAAAGGCTTGTAAAATAAACGAATCTTCTCCGACACCACTCTCGATAAATTCAATTGTTTTTGAATCGGGTAATCTAAAAATTATTTTGTCATTGGAATTTAAATTATCCATTACTTGTCTAAAACAGCCAAAGTAAGACGGCTAATATGCACCAATTTACCTTCTTCATTTTCGATTTTTATTTCCCAAACTTGTGTGTTTTTACCAATATGAAATGGTGTCGTTGTTGCATAAACCCATGAACCTTCTAAGACTGGTCTAACATGGTTTCCGTTTAAATCTAGTCCTAGTGCAACATATTTATCTCTATCAAAGACCAAATTTGCAGCCATGCTACCAACACATTCTGCCATTGCCAAACTGGCCCCACCATTCAACATTCTGAGGGGTTGAACTGTTTTTTCATTTACTGGCATTCTGGCTTTTAAAAAATCATGACCAAGTTCAGTAAATTCAATTTCTAAATATTCAACCATTGAATTTTTACAATAGTCATTCAAGGTTTCAACCGTTATATTTGCAGGATCATAAAAAATGGACTTCATAGGTAAAGATAAGCATGCGAATATAAGAAAAACCATTCATTTGATTCGACATGGTCAAACCGATTTTAACAAGAAAAATATTATCCAGGGGAGTGGAATTGACAGTAATTTAAATGCATTTGGCAAAGAACAAGCTAGGAAATATTTCGAGTATTATAAAATCAAAATTATAAGCAGGTTTACACATCAAAAACTGAAAAGAACTATTGAAAGTGTTGAGTTATTTATCTCCAATGGCTTACCTCATTCTTCACATGAGGAATTCAATGAAATAAATTGGGGTATTATGGAAGGTCAAGAAAGTAATCCAGAGAATAAAGTAATATATGAAAACATTGTAAACTCATGGACAAATGGGGAACTTCATATTGCAATTCAAAATGGTGAAACTCCATTAGAAATGTTTGAACGTCAAAAAAAAGGCTTACAAATATTAATGGAAAAACAAGACGAAGAAAAAATCCTGTTGTGCATGCATGGAAGAGCAATGAGAAGTTTTTTGTGTCTTTTGACAAATACTCCCTTAAATGAAATGGAAAAATGGCAGCATAGCAATTTGTGCTTGTATGAATTGAATTATAATGGCATTTGCTTTGACATAACTAAATCAAATGACACTTCGCATCTCAAGGAATTAATACAATCGTGACATTTCATTCACCCGATTTGCATCCAATTTTAAGAATGTAAAGAGTAACATACTGAAACTAATGAGTGAAGAACCACCGTAACTCATAAATGGAAGGGGGATTCCTATAACTGGCAAAACACCTAATGCCATACCTATGTTAACAAAGAAATGAAAGAAAATTATTGAGGCAGCACAGTAACCAAACACTCGACTAAAATCATTCTTCTGTCGTTCTGCTAAATAAAATATTCTCCCAATAAACAATAAATATACAATTACAAATATGGAGGAACCAACGAAACCATATTCCTCACCAACTGTACAAAAAATAAAATCGGTATGTTGTTCAGGAACCAATTTGGCTTTAGTTTGGGTACCATTGTTAAATCCATTCCCATACCATCTACCAGCACCAATACTTATTTTCGATTGTCTGACATTATAGCTATAATCCCGTTTAGACTTTTTCTTTGATTTAGGTTCTTTCTGTTCAAATTTAAAAATGCTAAAACTCTGTGATTTCTTTAAATAGTATTCATCCACATCTTGATTCAAAGTAACCAAAATACGTTGCTGTTGATGAGGTTGAAGAACTTTAGAAAAAACAAAATCCAAACTTAAAATATAAACTGAGGAGGCAAAGAATACTCCGGTGGCAAGAAACATAAGAATTTTGCGTTTCCTGTTAAAATAGGTAAAAACAGTTGCCAATACTAAAATAGTAAGTATGATGTTAATTGAAGGGAACAAAATGGTAAGAATAAAAATTAAGACTAAATACACCCCTAAAACTAACCACCACCCTGATAATCCCTCGCGATAAAGAACCAACACGAAGCTTACAAACACCAACGCCGAACCTGTATCATTTTGCAATAAAGTGAGGAGCATTGGGAAAAATATTATTCCACAACTAATAAGAATATTACGTTTTCCTTCAAACTTTGTATCAAACCCTCCTAAGAATTTAGCCAATGCTAAGGCCGTTGCATATTTAGCGAATTCACTTGGTTGTAATTTGAATGAGCCAATTTCAAACCAAGCTTGTGCTCCTTTGCTAAACGAACCTATAGCTAATAGGATTAATAGCATTCCCATAATAATGGCATATATGAAATAAGAGGAGAAATTGAAAAATTTATAGTCTGTCAGTAAAATTAGAAACACTAAGACTGCTGCAATGCCTATAAACAAAACTTGTTTGCCGTATTCAGTTGAAAAATTCAATGAGAATGCTTCGTCAACCCCACTATTTGCGGAAAAAATATTGACTGCACCAAATGATACAATTAATATATATAAAATAACTGTCAACCAATCAATATGAATTTTTTCCTCCATTGAGTTCTAAATTTATTGTTTTTCTGGTGTAGATGTGTTGTTTAAATTTGCATTTAACATACGCTTCAACATTTCAGGTTTACTAGAAGGAAGGGTTCTGTCTTTCGACAAATAACGTTCTATCATTAAATTTGCAATTGGTGCGGCGTAAGAGGCACCAAATCCCCCATTCTCAATTATAACACAAATTGCAATCTTAGGGTTTTCTCTAGGCGCGAATGCAATGAATACAGAGTGGTCTTTCCCGTGAGGATTTTGAGCTGTTCCAGTTTTAGCACATATTTCAATTCCAGTTATACCCGTATGACTTGCAGTACCTCCTGGAAGACAAACTTTAGCCATACCTGCTATAATCGTGTCGAAATATCTTGCTTCCACCATTGTAAACCTTTTTTCTTTAAACTCTTCAGGCAAATAATGTTCATCTCCAATGGAGCGAACCACGTGGGGTGTATAGAAAAATCCTCTATTGGCAATAATTGCTGCTAAATTAGCCATTTGTAAGGGGGTTAAACCTACCTCACCCTGTCCAATAGACATTGAAATCACATTAGATGAACGCCAATTTTTACCAAAAACTCTTTCAAAATATTGTGTTGGTTTAATAATCCCTTTTGATTCCTCAGGTAAATCAATACCTGTTCTAACTCCAATTCCAAAACTACTTAAATATTGAGTCCATTTAACATAGGCATCTTGGACTGATGGATAAGCCGGGTTATCTAAAATACTTCTATAAACATGACAATAATAGGCATTACAGCTTTTTGTAATGCTTGTTTTTAAATCAAGTGGAGAAGCATGTGCATGGCAACCAACTTTTATTGACCCCATCCGATAACCACCATGACATGGATATCGTGTTTCTGGATATAATACACCTTCTTGAAGTCCAATCAAAGCTTGAACTGTTTTAAATGTGGACCCTGGAGGATAAGGTGCTTTCAAGGCTCTATTAAATAATGGTTTACTTGGGTCGAGTAATAATGAACTAAAGTTTTTATTTCTAGTTTGTCCAACTAATAAATTAGGATCGTAGTTCGGATTGTTCACAATACTTAAAACTTCTCCAGTGCTTGGTTCAATAGCGACTATAGATCCTGTTTTGTTTGCAATTAATAACTCGCCGAATTCTTGTAAATCAATATCAATAGAAGAAATGATATTCATTCCTGGAACAGGAACACTATCAAATTTTCCATTTGCAAAACTGCCTTGTTGCTTGCTGAATTTATCTACAAGTACAACTTTTCTACCTTTCTTGCCACGCAGGTAAAACTCATAGGATTTCTCAATACCAGTAATTCCTTTAATATCACCAGGTTTATAATACTTGTCTGCTTTAAGTTGCTTTTCAGATACTTCACCCATGTATCCCAAAAGGTGTGCAGCTCCATTAATATTATAGCGTCTATCGATTTTCGTTTCAATATAAAAAGCTGGAAAATTATGAATAAACTCATTGAGCCTCACGTATAGCTTGAAAGAAAGATTCTTATATAGAACAGATGGCTCTCTAGGGTTATACCTTGATGCCTTCTTTATTCGTTTGTTATATTCAATTGTGTCAATTCCTAATTCTTTACATAGAAATACCTTGTCGACATTAACTGCTTTTCTGGGCACTACCATTAGGTCATACGCTGCATCATTATAAACCATTAATTTGCCAAAACGATCAACAATGGTACCTCGTGATGGATAGATTGTTATATCGTTTGATCCATAAGATTGTGCTTTATAATAGTTAGAAGTGTCTACAATTTGAAGATAGAATAGTCTAGAAATAAATATTATACCTATTAAGACTAATACCCCAATTAGAATATATAAACGATTACTTTTTTCCATAATTAGTTTCTTGAAGGTTTATAAATTAAATTTTCAAGTATTAGAATGAGGATGAAAGTAATAATGGAGCTAGATATGAATGCAGGAATAAAAATAGTAAAAAAATTATGCCCTTGAGTATCTATTAATAAGAACAGAAAATGATAGATTGAAATAAAGGTTAAGAAATAAGCCCATTTACAAGAATTGCCTTTTTTAGATGTCCAAATTTGATTTTCATCATCACGTGCTGCTATTACATTTTCTACATCTCGAGTTGCATAATATCTAAAAAAACCTACGAAAGTTGCAGCTGCCGCATGCACACCATAAGTTTGAAAAAACACATCAAACAGAAAACCTGCCATAAATGAAACTAGAATTAACCAATTGTGAGTCATTGAAGCTGGAAGTAGTAATAAAAACATCACAATCAATTGTGGTTGGAACAAAAAAGCATAATAATTCCCGATAAAAACATTGTTCAAAATAAACAATTGAATCAAAATGATTAAGGCAAATAAACCCATATATCTAAGAATGTTTACAATCATTTTGCACTTGCATTAAGGTTACTTTGACTTTTCTCAAGCTCTTTTATTTCTTCTCTGAATAAATCAAATACGATATAAACTGTTTTAATTTTGCCATAATTAACGGCTGTTTTAACTTTCACATCAAAAAATGTTTCGCTATTTTTTGCTTCAACACTTTCAATTGTTCCTATAGGGATATTTTCAGGAAAAAACTTTGAATACGAACTTGTTACTAAATGATAATCTTTCTTCAGCGGTTCATACTTATTGATTTCTTCTAAGAATAAAAAGTTAGGGTCTTTTCCATCCCAAACTATTTTTCCTTTTTGATAATTCAATTCTAAAATTTTAGGAACAATTACGAATTGATTTGTATTCAGAATAGAAGTGGCAATACTATAGTTATCGGAGACTTCGACAATAATTCCAACAACTCCTTCTGAACAAAAAACACCAAGCCCTTTCTCAATACCTGAAGAGGAACCTCTGTTTATCGTAAGTAAATTGTTTTGACGATTTGTAGAATTTGTAATGACTTGAGCTGGCAAATATTTATATCGCTGTTTAAAAACGGTATCATTCACTTCAAATGTTCCTTTTGATTCAGCTACATAGTTTGATTTTAATTTTCGTCTGAGCTCTATGTTTTCATTGAATAAAGCTTGATTTTGATTGAACAAACCAAAATAATCAAAAATACTGCTGTTCACCTCATGAAACTTAGAACTCAGTTTACGAGTATGAGAATAATAAAATGCCGACTGATGTGAATTGAATTTATAAATTGAAATGACACAAAGGATTTCAAGAAACAAAAATAACAAAACATGAAGTTTGCTTTTAAGATACTTGAAAATGGAATTCATTTATCAGGAATTCATTAAAAATTTAAATTTACCAATGTTCTTCAATGCAATGCCGGTTCCTCTAACAACTGCCCTAAGTGGATCTTCTGCAATATGCACAGGAAGCTTAGTTTTGGCAGCCAATCTTTTGTCAAGCCCTCTCAGCAAAGCACCTCCGCCAGTGAGATAAATACCTGTTTGATAAATATCAGCAGCCAATTCAGGTGGTGTATTTTCTAAGGCTTTCAAAATTGCTTCTTCTAATTTTACAATTGATTTATCTAAAGATAATGCAATTTCAGAATATGAAACAAACACCTGCTTTGGGATACCTGTCATTAAATCTCTTCCATATACAGCATAATCTTCAGGTGGATTATCTAATTCTGTCAAGGCTGAACCCACATTTATCTTTATTTTTTCAGCAGTTCGCTCTCCACACAACAGATTGTGTTGGCGTTTCATGTACTCAGAAATATCCATATTGAATTCATCACCAGCAACACGAATTGATTGATCACAAACTATACCACCAAGTGCAATAACAGCAATCTCACTAGTTCCACCACCAATATCAATCACCATATTCCCCATTGGTTCTGTAACATCAATACCTATTCCTACTGCAGCAGCCATAGGTTCATGAATCATATAAACTTCCTTTCCTCCTGCTCTATCTGCACTATCCTTAACCGCTCTTTTTTCGACTTCTGTAATTCCTGAAGGAATACAAATCACCATTCGAAGTTGAGGAGAAAATGTTTTTCCAGTTTTATTCATTTTCTTTATCATTCCTCGAATCATGTGCTCAGCTGCTTGGAAATCCGCGATTACTCCATCCTTTAGTGGTCGAATGGTTTTTATATTGTCATTCTCCTTCCCAAACATTTGCATGGCCTCATGTCCAATGGCGATAACTTTTCCTGAATTTCTTTCAATTGCAATAATTGATGGTTCATCCACTACGACTTGGTCTTTATGTATTATCAGTGTGTTTGCAGTCCCTAAATCTATAGCGAGTTCTTGTGTGAAAAAGTTAAACCATCCCATTTCTTGAATTAAAGTAATTATTGTGTATGCAAAGTAAATATAAATTAAGCAATTAACACATTTTTTATTAAATTTTATTTTCAGCCACTGTGACATTTATGTGATTTTTGGCACATAATTTGAGCGTTATATCTCCAAATGGAAACCACCACAGAAACCAAAATTGTTAAACGAAAACCTGGAAGACCATCAACTAATGATTCCAGAAGAAAAGAAATTCTTGAGAAATCAACTGAGTGTTTTATTAAATTTGGATTTAATAAGACAACTTTAGATGAAATTGGAGATGCAATAGGATTCAATAAAGCAGCCCTTTATTATTATTATAAAAATAAAGAAGAGTTGTTTTTACAAGTTGTAAATAACCAATTGACTATTGGATTAAATAAATTACAATCTGACCTTGTAGACTTTCCTGATACAGAGGAGAAAATATTAAAATATTTATGGAATAGAACTCAAGTTTATTCAAATATTCGAAGATTAACTAGTTTGTCAAATGAGAATTTACTGGATTTGAATGATACTTTTGAGAAAATTTACGCTCCATATAAAAAATATGAAATTAATTTCTTGAAAAATATTTTAGCTCAAACCAATAAACATAAATCAGCTAAAGAAATTGAAGAATTTTCTGTATTACTGATTGATTTAGTTAACGCGATTGGATTTACAGCCTTATTGGTTAAGAACATCTCTTATCAAAGTCAAGAATTAGAAGCTTACAACATGAAAAAAGAAGTCATTATCAAAATGATGTTGAAAGCCTTCAATTGTAAAGACTAAAAGTTAATTTACTTCTCATTCTAGTTCTATTATTCTTATAAAATAATGGAACATTCATGCAAAGGACTAGATTATCTTTTCAATTACTTCAACTATTCTGTCAGTGCTATTTCCATCCCACAACGCTGGTATTACACCTTGTTTAAACTTTTTATCTATTATTAATTGAACCTGTTTCATTAGTTCCTCAGTTTTATAAGGAACCAATACATTCGTGCCAATTTCTATGGTACTCGGCCTTTCTGTATTATCTCTTAGAGTCAGGCAAGGAACTTGTCTAAAGGTAGTTTCTTCCTGTATGCCACCACTGTCTGTTATGACACATGTGCACTCTAATATTAATTTTTGAAATGAAAAGTAATCGAGTGGTTCACTTAAAATCAAACCGTCTAGTTGTTCAATTTCATTCCAAAGTTCAAATTGTTTAAGTTTTGCTATTGTCCTAGGATGAATAGGGAAAACTAATTTCATTCTAGAAACAACTTGCTTTATCATATCAATAAGAATGACTAATCCCTCCTTGTTATCTACATTGGAAGGTCTATGCATGGTCATGAGTGCAAATGATTTAGGGCTCAAACTCAATACTTCTAAGACTTTTGAAGCTTTAACTTGAGAATCGAAACTCACTAAACTATCAATCATCGTGTTTCCAACAAAGAAAACCTTATTCTTATCTTTGCCTTCGGTGCTTAAATGATCTAGACCACTTTGCTCTGTTACAAAATAATAATCGGCAATCTCATCTGTTAAAATTCGATTGATTTCTTCTGGCATATTTCTATCGAAACTTCTTAAACCACTTTCCAAATGAGCCACTTTTATCCCAAGTTTATTTCCTGTTAAGGCAGATGCAAATGTACTGTTCACATCACCCACAACTATCAACAAATCAGGGTTATACGTTTTACAAACTTCTTCTACTCCCAACATAACATTCGCCATTTGACTATTGGGACTACTTGGTCCAATATTGAGCATAAAATCAGGTTTAAGCCCGAATTGGTCAAAGAAAATTTGACTCATTTTTGCATCAAAATGCTGTCCAGTATGCACAAACTTGACATCTAAATTTGGATATCCATTTATTACCTGTTTAAATTTAGTAACTTTAATAAAGTTGGGTCGTGTTCCTACAACAATTAAGATCTTTTTCAATGCGATTATTATTAATGTTGGCGAAATTATGTATATTTATGGTTTTTTGGGGCTACCTTTGCACGTTATATATCAACAATTCTACATTAAAACATGTTAAATATAGTTTTATTCGGGCCTCCAGGGGCAGGTAAAGGAACTCAATCTCAGAAACTGGTTGAAACCTTTCAATTGGTTCATCTATCTACTGGAGACATTTTCAGATACAACATTAAAGAAGAGACAGACTTAGGTTTATTAGCCAAATCTTACATTAATGCAGGGAACCTAGTTCCTGATGAAGTTACCATAAACATGCTGAAAGCAGAAGTTCAAAAGCATCCAAATTCGAAAGGTTTTATATTTGATGGTTTTCCAAGGACTACAGTTCAGGCAGAAGCCTTGGATAACTTTTTAAAGGATCTAGACACTGAAGTTACTCTAATGTTGGCCCTAACTGTAAATGAAGAAGAATTAATCTCTAGACTAATATTAAGAGGTAGAGAAAGCGGAAGAGCCGATGATGCTGATGAAAACATCATTAGAAATAGAATCAATGTGTATAACCAGCAATCAGCAGTGGCTGCCGATTACTATAAAAATCAAGATAAATATTTTCAAATCGATGGAATTGGATCTGTGGACGAAATATTTAACCGATTGTGCTCTATCATTGTTGAGCAAGGAAAATAATTGAGTCAATTTTAATCAAACATGCTTGAAACCAATTTCATTGACTACGTAAAAATCTTTTGTCGAAGTGGCAAAGGTGGTAAAGGTAGTGCGCATTTCCACCGAGCAAAAGGAATGCCTAAAGGTGGACCTGATGGTGGTGATGGTGGAAAGAGATATTATCTGCCGCGGTAATGCTCACATCAGGACTCTTTGCATTTAAAATACAGAAAACATATTCATGCAGAAGATGGGCAACCAGGAGCATCAGTACTCTGCACTGGTTTCAGTAAAAGCCAGATTCTGAAGTTCCTTAGGCACCTTAGCAAAGGATGAAGAAACAGTAAAGTATTGTTTGAAATCACCAAAGATGGTGAGGAGAAAATCTTATTAAAGGGAGGTCGAGGTGGACAAGGAAACAACCACTATAAGACTTCAACGAACCAGGCTCCAACTTATGCTCAACCTGGAGAGGATTGCAAAGAAGGCTGGAAAATACTTGAATTAAAAGTCTTAGCAGATGTTGGCTTGGTTGGATTTCCCAATGCAGGAAAATCAACTTTACTGTCTGTTATGTCTGCTGCCAAACCAAAAATTGCAAATTATCCATTTACCACCTTAGTTCCGAACTTAGGTATGGTTGAATACAGAGATTATCGATCATTTGTGATGGCCGATATACCAGGAATTATTGAAGGAGCTCATGAAGGCAAAGGACTTGGTCACCGTTTCTTGAAACACATAGAACGAAATGCTCTTCTTTTGTTTTTAATCGCCGATAGCAAAGACATCAAGAAAGAATTGGATATTTTGAAAAGAATGAACTCTTAAAGAATTTAATCCTGAATCAATTGAAAAAGAACGCGTTGTAGCCATAACAAAATGCGATTTTATGGATAAGGAGTTATTTGAACTAATGAAAGAAGACTTAAAAAAGAGATTAACCTATTTTTATATCTGCAGTTTCCTGATTTGAATATTCAAGCTCTTAAAGACCAACTTTGGGATAAAATCAAGCACACCACAACTGCTTGGAGTATAAAAGCAGCCCTATTGAAGGCTGCCTTTTTGACCAAAATATCTTTATTATTAAGACTTGGGTTTTAATTTCACATTTGATGTGGAATTGTTTCCCAATGATTATTGTGTAGACTCCCATGTTAAAGTCTTTAACATTGATATCCGTGCTGTTATTAAATTCTTGATCAATTAGTATTTGACCAACTGCATTTAACACTTTAAGCCTACCTTCACTGATAACAGGATTGTTTACCGTTACAACATCCTTTGCTTGCACAGGAAAAACTTGTGTATTGGATTTAACTATTTCGGCTTCTCAATATTCGTTGGTTTCCAAGGTTTCAGCTAAAATCACCACATCTTTGTAGTCCACGATCAGCTCTAGCAAAACGAAACAATCATTTTACCAGACCCACTAATATTCTTCGTATAAAAGTGGAAGGATAAAACTCCAGTATCACCACCATTCTCAAATGGTATGAACTGTGCTAACACTAGGGTTCTCTACAAGCAATAATATCACAAATGATTGCCAAATCGTAACAGCTAATTCATTTGTATACCTATTCCAGGTAATAGTTTTGTGCATTGAATTCGTGCCTTTGATTATGGTGTGTGCATATATATCAATAAAATTTAGCGATCTCTTCCAGCAAAATGCTCTGCATATAAGGTATCATCATCAATTGTAAATTGAGCCTGCACACTTAAACTAGCAACAGCAGCGAAGAACAATAAAGTAATTTTTTTAAACATAGTACAAAGTTACATTTTTTTTAAAAATTTATCACTTTATTTTAAAACTTATATCAAGACTTCTTACAGAATGCGTTAACATCCTGGGCGAAATAAAATCAACACCAGCTTTAGCATAATCCTCTATATTTTCTAAGGTTATGCCACCAGAAGCTTCTGTTTCACATTGTTTATCAATCAATTTAACAGCCTCTCCAACCAATTCAGGACTAAAATTGTCTAACATTATTCGTTGAATAGGCAATTCTTCTAAAGCTTGTTTTTTACTTCGAGGTGACTGTGTTTCAACTCAATTCCAATATTTAAATTATTCTGTTAAACATATTTTTTAGTACCTGAACGCGGTGGCTTAATTCCGCCAGCTATATCAATATGGTTATCTTTCAACATTATCGTATCATGGCACAAACCTACAAATCCACCTCCTATACACCGCCCATTTTTCAAGTAATCTTCTAAATTAGGGAGTAGTTTTCTTCTTTTATCTACACCTTTGTGTTATAGTTTTTTAATTTATTTGCAGCTATCCATAACATTTGCAATCGCTGACTCGCATAATATTAAGCAATAAACGCTCGCTTTTCAACAAACTCAAGGTAAGTATTCCCATAAACTTCAAATCCAATTTCTCCATTTTTTACTGCACTCGGCATCTTTGCTTCCAATTCAGTTATTTGACAATCAGGTCATTCATTTTAAGGATTTTTATATGCAATTGCTAAACCTGCAACTATTCCTGTGTCTTTAAAAATCAACTTCGCCGTGATTTTCGGTCTGGAGAAATGCAAGAAAGTGATGAATGGTCACCCTCACCAATATCCTCATTCAAAGCTTGAATTAATAAATCTTCTACTTGCTTTGTTTCGAATATATCTGTGTTTGTATAAGTCATAAAAAAAGCATCGCAAAATTAAAGCAGTACTTCTGAATTTCATATAATATAAAACTATTAAGTTATTTTAAACTCATTAATTACAAATACACCGCCTTTATTAGTTCCAACAATTGAAATCCTAAAAGAACCGGTTTTAGTTATTAAATTGATTACCACCATGCTATTTGTTGTGCCATTAATTTCATGAGCAACACTTGTTTACTGGAACATGTTTCTTAAAGAAATTCTCTAAAACGATTCTTGCTTGGTCTCTATTTGTAACACCAGATGAGCCAGGTGTAACCAATTCAATGCTTGTATTGAACATATTTGACAATTCAGTTGTGTTTGAATTCTGAATAGCTAATGCAATTTTATCACTTTCATTACCTGCATATAAAGATAAAGTCATAATAGAAAACAATAAAGTTAAAAATCTTTTCATATTAAACTAGTATTTGCACAAATCATGCCAAATAGCCATAAAATGGCTCACACTCGAACTATAACTAGCATCTTGCTATGATGCGTATTGATGATTTTTTAATTTTTTCTTCAATACTTCTATTTGGTCTCTATATCTAGCAGCTTCAATAAACTCCATATCCTTAGCGGCGCTCTCATCATTGCCTTTTTCAGTTTCTTAATTGCTTTCAAGTTTCTTTACCTGCGTATTCGAAGATAGGGTCAGCTGCTTCATCCATAATTTCTTCATATCTGTTGTACGATTTGATTTCGTCTATCTTCTTTTGCATCTGCAACACTGGTTTGTTGTAAAATCATTTCTTTTGACTTATGAACAGTAGTTGGGGTGATATTATTTGCTTTGTTTAGGCAATTTGGTTTTCTTCTTCCTTTCGTTTCATCAATTGTTTTTTGCATACTTGCAGTCATTCGATCTGGGTATGGCATATCACCCACATTTTCGTTTCGAGCTGCTCTACCTATTGTTTGCACAAGACTAGGTAATGTTCTCAAAAAACCTTCTTTATCTTGCATCCAAAAATTGCCACGAAAACTTACTTCAGGCAAGTCAAGCCCTTCTCTTAACAAGTTGATTCCTATAACAACGTCAATAACCCCTAGACGGAGGTTTCTCAATATTTCGACGCGATCCAAAAAGTTTTCACCTTCGTACTGTAATATATTACATTTAATCTGTTTCTTAATATGTATTTGGCAAGTTCCTCACTCATCCTTTTTGGTCAAAGTAGTTACACAAAACACGTTCACCTTTCTTTATTCTTTCATCCATACTTTCCAATAGATCATCAACCTTGATTTATGGCAGGTCTAACTCAATAATTGGTCAAGTAGTTTCTTAGCGACGAATCAATTGTTCTACCACTACTCCATCCGATTCTTGTATTTCAAAATCAGATGGTGTCGCGCTAACATAAATCACCTGATTCACCATTGAGTGAAATTCATCCCACTTTAAAGGTCTATTGTCCATAGCAGTGAGGTGCAATCTGAATCCATATTCCACTAAATTAATTTTTCTAGCTCGGTCTCCCCCCATACATAGCCTTAATCTGTGGCATACTAACATGACTTTCATCTACAACAAGTAAAAAATCTTTTGGAAAATAATCCAATAGACAAAAAGGTCATCGCCTTCATTTCTTTTATCTAAATATCGACTGTAATTTTCACTCCACTTGCAATAGCCTAGCTTCCTGCATCATCTCTTAAATCAAAATTTACTCTTTCATCTAATCTTCTCGCTTCTAAACCCTTACCATTCTCCTGAAAATATTCGACTTGTTTTACCAAATCATCTTGAATAGTAGATATCATTTTCCAACAGCTCTTTGGTGAAATGTATAGAAGCACACGGATAAATCAAAATATCTTTGTTAGATTTTCAATTATGTAACTCAGTTTGTGGTCTAAAAGATTGAATCTCTTCAACTTCATTTCCAAAGAAATGAAATTTTATAAGCGTAATCGTTATATGCCAAATATACATCAACAACATCTCCTTTAACTCTAAAATTTCCTCGCTTAAAGTCTTCGGTAGTTCTACTGTATAAACTTTCAACAAGTTGATGTAAAAAGGCATTTCTTGCGATTACTTGCCCTTTACTTACTCGTATAATACTATCCTCATAATCAGCAGGATTACCAGCCCCGTATATGCAACTCACTGAAGACACAATTATTACATCTCTTCGTCCACTAAGTAATGTAGAAATAGTTTTAAGTCGCATTTTTTCAATTTCTTCATTGATGCTTAAATCTTTTTCAATGTAGGTGCCAGTTGTTGGAATAAAAGCTTCTGGTTGATAATAATCGTAATAACTCACAAAGTATTCTACTGCATTATTAGGAAAGAACTGCTTAAACTCACTGTAAAGTTGTGCAACCAAAGTTTTATTATGACTTAAAACTAGAATTGGTCTTTGGACATTTTGAATAACATTGGCAATGGTGAAAGTCTTTCCACTACCAGTCACCCCTAAAAGAGTTTGAGAATGTGCATTTTGCTGCAATCCTTCCGTTAGCAATTTTATTGCTGTTGGTTGATCTCCTGTTGGTTTAAAAGGTGCTACTAATTCATATCCCGACATGTTGCGAAGATATAAAAAGTATAGGCAAGAACTAACTTATTCCATTCAAATAGTATTTTTTAAATTTGAACGTTTAGTTTATCAAACGAATACCTAATCCTTTAGAAAATATATAATAATTCAAGGCTGATGGCAGAAAAGACAAGCAAACAAAATTTAATACTAGGCCTGCTCTAACCTAAATCGCTCTCTCCTAAAATCAGAGTATCCCAAAGGGTTCTCTTTGAGTTTAGCGTGATTGTGTCTTTGATTATGAATGTCAATACACGCAAACACTGCATTTACAAAACTCAAGGGAGAGGCAATGTTTTTACCAGCTATATCATAAGCGGTGCCATGGTCAGGACTTGTTCTTGGTACAGGCAATCCAGCAGTGTAATTCACTCCATCTTCAAATGCAATTGATTTAAAGGGAATTAGACCTTGATCGTGATACATAGCCATTACCAAATCGAAAGAGCGGTAAAGTTTTTTTCCAAAAAAACCATCCGAACTGTATGACCCAAAACAAAAAATATTTTTTGTTTTGGCCTCTTCAACAGCTGGAATAATAATATCTTTTTCTTCTAATCCAATTGTTCCATTTTCTCCATTGTGGGGGTTCAATCCAAGTACAGCAATTTTAGGCTTAACTATCCCAAAATCCTTCTTCAAACTTTCATTTGCAATTATCAATTTTGAAACTATTTTTTCGGTTTGAATGGATTTAGACACTTCATTTAAAGGCAAGTGTTCGGTGATTAATCCTACTCGGATATCATCATTAAATAAAAGCATTAACGACTCTTTAACACCTAATTCTTTTGTGATGTAAGAAGTATGACCTGTGAATCCTCCTTCAATTTTTACTGTTGACTTATCGAGAGGAGCTGTCACCATACCATCAAGTTTACCATTCTTGGCATCTTCCAACATTCTTGTTACTGCATCGATTGCATCTTTACCTCCATTTTCAGATGCTACCCCAAATTGAACTTCAAATGGCTCATTGCTTGTTGCAATTAAATTTATCTGATTTTCTTTTGCTTCGGAGATTTTGCGAATTAAAGTATAAGATAACTTTTCGAGATTAAAAGTTTTTTTGCAAAATGAAAATGTTTTGGGATTCGCGTATAACACAGGAATGCAATAATCAAACAACAAAGGACTATCAAGTGACTTGAGAATCACTTCCATCCCAACACCATTTGGGTCACCTTGACTTATTCCAATAATTGGTTTAGTACTCATTTTCTATTTTTTTAAACTTTGTTTGTATAAGAAATCTAACATCAATCTCACGCACACACCTGTTCCACCTTTTGGTTTGTATGTATCGTTGCTGTGATTAAATGCAGGACCAGCAATATCAAAATGCATCCACGGATAATCCACAAAATGCTCTAAAAATTTGGCTGCACTTATTTGTCCTCCTTCACTTTTGCCTAAATTTGTCATATCAGCAATTGGAGATTTCAATTCGTCTGCATATTCTGACCAAAGAGGGAATTCAACTAATCTTTCAAAAACTGAATAACTACTTTCAAAAACAGATTGTTTGTAATCCGAGTCTGTATTTGTCATTAAAGCTGTAGCGTATGTGCCGATGGCTCTTACTGCTGCTCCCGTCAAAGTGGCAAAATCACACACCAATTCTGGTTTCAGTTTCTTAGCAAAATGCAAGGCATCTGCCAAAATCAATCGACCTTCAGCATCTGTATTCATAATTTCTACTGTTGTTCCGTCGTACATTGTAATTACATCGCCAGGCGCATAACTATTTTCTCCTACCCAATTATCAGTAGCAGGCACTAAACCAATAACGTGAATTGGTAAATTTAAGCTTGCAACTCCATTCATCACTCCAGCAACAACGGCAGAACCAGCCATATCACTTTTCATAAAATCCATACTCATTGGAGTAGGCTTTAAACTCAATCCACCAGTATCATAAACAACACCTTTTCCAACTAAGACATAAGGTTTATCATTTACCGGATTCTTAGGCTTGTGTTCTAAGATATTAAACGTTGGCGGAATTTTACTTCCTTTGTTTACAGCTAATATTCCACCCATTTTTTGAGCAGCAATTCGAGATTCATTCCATACTTCAACACTAAAACCCGCTGATTTGCCAATTCTTTTAAATTCCTCTGAAATTTGAACTGAATTTAGATAACTATGTGGCTCGTTAACCAAATCTCTAGCAATATATGTAGATTCTAGGATAGCAGAAATATGATGTATTTCTTTTGCATCCATTGTTTTTTTATCTACGCTAATAGCTTGAAATGCATTCAATTTCTTCTTTGCATCTTTTTTATATTTTAAAAACTGATAATTACTTAATGTTAAACCCTCTATTAATGCAAAAGTTTCAATTTTATTATCAGAAACAATAAACACTGACTTTAATATATTTTCATTCAATATTCCACAAACTTGAGCTGCAATCTTTCTCAATTCTTCGCTAAGTTCCCAATTGGATTTGTTGTAAATTGGAATAATAAACTTGTGAGTTGAACCCGAATTAAAATGTATGAGTTTGCGTTGTCTCTTAATGTCAGCCTGAACTGAGGTGTTTTCATCCTTACTCAAATGTTCCGACTTTTTAAACTTTTTTCCATCTATTGTTATAATTAGATGGTCATTTATACTTGGTTTTGTGCTGGCTTTGATTGTTAGCATTTTCTTTGTTATATTACGGTTACCAAACAATAATCTTTCTTACCCTTCTGAGCAAGAATGTATTTATTTTTGATTAAATCTTTTTGGGATACTGAGTAGTTTAAATCGTTATTCTTTTCCTTATTAATACTTATTCCATTTCCTTGCAGCATTTTTCTAGCTTCAGTTTTACTTGGAAGTAAATTAATTTTTTCACTTAAAAAGTCTATTATATTTATTCCTGCTTCCAATTCAGATTTTGAAATATTGGCCTGAGGAACACCATCCATTGCTTGAATCAAAGTTGCTTCATCTAAAACTGCCAATTCTTCATTTGTCCCTTTTCCAAATAAAATATGAGATGCTTTGACTGCATTGTTATACGCTTCTTGTCCGTGAACTCTCACAGTGACTTCTTCTGCCAATACTTTTTGTAAATTATGACTTTCAATTGCTTCGATTTCCTCTTTCGATTTTAAACTAAAAATTCGAATATAATTGACAACGTCTAAATCAGTTGCTCTCAACCAGAACTGATAGAAAGCGTATGGAGATGTTTTCTGTGGGTCAAGCCAAATATTTCCACCTTCAGACTTTCCAAATTTGGTTCCATCTGCTTTTTTAATTAAAGGTGTAGTTAAAGAAAAACCTTCACCTGCCCCAATTCTGCGTATGAGTTCTGTTCCTGTAACAATATTTCCCCATTGATCACTTCCACCCATTTGCAATTGAACATCTTTGTTTTTCCATAGGTGATAAAAGTCGTATCCTTGAACCAATTGGTAGCTAAACTCAGTGAATGACATTCCATTCTCCAATCTATTTTTAACACTGTCTTTCGACATCATATAATTTACTGTAATATGCTTACCTACGTCTCTAATAAAGTCCAAGAATGAAAAATCCTTAAACCAATCGTAATTATTTACAATTTCAGCACTATTCTCACCACAATCAAAATCAAGGAACTTTTCTAATTGGGCTTTTTGTCTTGCCAAATTATGATTTAAGATGTCTTCGTTCAATAAATTTCGTTCGGCGCTCTTTCCACTCGGGTCTCCAACCATGCCTGTTGCTCCTCCAACTAAAGCAATAGGTTTGTGTCCAGCTCTTTGAAAGTGAAGTAAAGTCATTATTTGAACCATATTACCCACTCCCAAAGAATCGGCAGTAGGGTCAAAACCGATATAGCCTTTCACCATTTTTTTATTCAGCAAATCCTCTGTTCCAGGCATAATATCCTGAATCATGTTTCTCCAACGAAGTTCTTCAATAAAATTGTGTTTTGGTAACATATACTCGGTTCCTTAAATCAAATGTTTTTTCAATGCCGACAAAGATAATCCAAATGCAAACAAAACCATATCAAGGTCCGTTAATTTAAAAAAAATCAATAAGTTTGTAGAAATTCAATGAATTTTCTTTCACATTATTATTTTTATAGCAATTCAAATCCATATTACAACACGGGTTTAGTTTTACCAGATTTGGTGAAATCTTTTTGCAAAACCCATTTAAAACCAATTGAGAGTTTCAAGCACCCCTTTCTTGATATGTTAAATAAAGGTGCCAAAATTCATTTGGCATCAGATGGCATCTTCCATAATTCAAGATTTTTCAAGGAAACATTAAGCTACTTTTCTGAACAATTGGATTCAGAAGTAAAGTGGCCTAGAAAATGGTTTTTCAATCATTTACTCTGTGAAATACTATTGGATCGGCATTTAATGGATAAACACTCGGAACTTTGCGCCAATTTTTATAAAGAATTAGAAACCGTAAAAGTTGAGCAAATATCATTATACCTCAAACTTTCTCAAGTCCCAAACTATCAAAATTTCAGTGATGGTTTTGATAAGTTTGTCAATTACAGGTTTATTTTTGACTATATACACAATGAAAAGATAATTATGGCGTTGAACAGGGTGTACAAGCGCGTAGGAATTGATTATGAATTTGATGAAGAAGACAGAATGCATCTTTTAGAAAAAATGCCAAAACTCCTATCTTATGTAGAATCTAAGCTACACAATTTAGAAGCTGAGTTGAAATAAAGATGAAAAAGTAATAAAATATTAAGATATTTGCATAAATATATGAAACGTAAGTTCCTCGTATTCTTTCTTTCAACCCTAGTTTTGAAAGGGTTTTCACAAAATGCCACAAAATACAGTAATGAATTTCTCCAAATTGGTGTTGGAGCTCGTTCTTTAGGTATGGGTGGTGCAATGATTGCATCGGCAAATGACGTGTATTCGGGTTATTGGAATCCCGCAGGATTAACAGGTATTCAAAGCAATGCTCAAGTTGCATTGATGCACGCTTCTTACTTTGCAGGAATTGCCAATTACGATTACGGTGCATGGGCGGCCAAAACAGGAGATGATGCTGCAATTGGCATAAGCCTGATTCGTTTCGGTGTAGACGGTATTGCAAACACTTTTGATTTAATTCGAAATGGTGAAATTGATTACACGCGAGTGACAACCTTTAACACAACCGATTTTGCCTTTATTTTGTCATATGCACAAAATGAAGACATCAAATCACTTCGTAACATGGATTTCTCTTGGGGTGCAAATATGAAAATTGTTCGTAGAAAAGTAGGTCCTTTTGCTAAAGCCACAGGTTTTGGATTTGATGCGGGCTTTAAACTTCAGAACACCAAAAGCAATTGGACAATTGGCGCAATGGTTAGAGATGCCACATCAACGTTTAACAGTTGGAGATACACATTTACAGATGCTCAAAAAGATGTGTTAGCCGCAACCAACAATGCTATTCCAAAAAACACACTCGAAATAACTCTTCCGAGAATACTTGGTGGTTTTGCCAAATCATGGGAAAGCAATAACTGGACTTTTTTAAGTGAATTGGATGTTAACATAACTTTAGATGGAAAGAGAAACACCTTGATTAAAACCAATTTATTGAGTATTGACCCTTATATTGGGGGTGAAATTGGATATAACATAAGTGATGCAAATCATTTGTTCTTCAGAGCTGGAGTTAACAATTATCAAAAATACACCAATAAAAGTGGGAAGAAAGTTGCTTCAGTGATGCCAAATATTGGCGTTGGTGTAAGCTTAGGGAAATTCACATTGGATTATGCACTCACAAACTTAAGTGCTTTAGCAGGTAATGGTCCAGCGCTTTACAGTAATATTTTTTCCTTGAAACTTGCTATCCAAAGAGATTAATACAAGCCACAATTTTTACTGTTGAACACATGTCATAGCTTTGTTTTATTTTACGGCTAAAAAACCTATTTTTGCCGTCCATTATTTCAATCTACTTAGTGTCATTTCTAGACAAATTACAAAAACGTTGGAAAGTTCAGACTATTCAGCAAGTCATACTGATTTTAATTGTGTTTGCATGTACAGGATATTCCATAATACTTATTAAACATTTAATTGGTATTAATTCTGAGACTTCAACATTAAATAGAATTATTTTTTATATAGCTGTTTTACCTATATATAATATTCTCTTATTAATTTACGGTTATATTTTTGGGCAATTTAAGTTCTTTCTAGAATTTGAAAAACGATTTTTTAAACGTATAATTTCTATTTTTAAATTTCGAAAATGATATCCGAAGAATCAATACTAAAGGCATTATCGCATGTTGAAGACCCTGATCTAAAAAAGGATTTAGTGACCTTAGGGATGATTCGCGACTTAAAAATTAGCGAGAATTCTGTTTCTTTTGTAGTGATGTTAACAAGTCCAGCGTGTCCGATGAAAGACATGTTGGAAAATGCTTGCCGAAATTCTATACAGCATTTTGTATCTAATGATATTGATATAAACATTACAATGTCCTCTGAAGTTGGTTCTCAAAAGAAAGTTTCGAACTTATTATCGGGTATAAAAAACACAATTGCGGTTGCAAGTGGCAAAGGTGGTGTAGGAAAATCAACTGTTGCAGCAGGCTTAGCAAGTGTTTTGCAAAAATCAGGTGCAAAAGTTGGGGTATTAGATGCTGATATATATGGTCCTTCAATTCCAATATTATTTGGAAAAGAAAACAGTGAAATCGAAATGGTGGTAGTTGATGGAATAGAATTAATGAAACCCATTGAGGCAGATGGAATAAAATTATTTTCCATTGGATTTCTTTCTAAACCAAATGAAGCAGTTGTTTGGAGAGGGCCTATGGTCTCTCAAGCAATAAAACAATTTATGACTGGGGTGAGTTGGGGTGAATTGGATTATTTAATTATCGACTTACCTCCAGGAACTGGAGACGTTCAACTCACTTTAGTTCAGAATATTCCATTAACAGGTGCGGTTATAGTAAGCACACCACAAAGACTGGCAGTAGCAGATGCAAGAAAGGCTTGTGCAATGTTCAAAATTCCAGCTGTAAATGTTGATATACTTGGTGTAATTGAGAATATGTCGTATTTTATTCCTAAAGACAAACCAGAAGAGAAGTATCACATTTTCGGAACTGGAGGGGCTGAAATATTATGTTCGGAATTTCAAACTGAACTATTAGGGAAATTGCCAATTGAGCATGAAATTATGACCGAATCTGACACAGGTAAAATTAATTCTGAGAAAAATGTGCGAATTTTTTCTGAAATTGCGGGTCGCATGGTTCAACAAATTGCCATTCGAAATGCTAATACAGCAACATCATGAATAGTAAAAAAACAAAAATTGAAGAAGCGTTAGACTCTGTTAGACCATTTCTTAAAATGGATGGAGGAGACGTTGAATTAATTGACATAAACGAAGATAATGTTGTCACTTTAAAACTATTAGGTGCCTGCAGTGGTTGTTCAATGAGCCACATGACCATGAAAGCCGGAATTGAGGAGGCCATTAAAAAAATACTGCCAGAAATTAAATCTGTAGTGGCTATCGACGGATAAAATTAATCCTTCTTATTAAAACAATTCGAACATCTCGCTTCGTAATAATCAGACTGACCAATAAGAATTAACACATTATTTTGCGCTTTTCTATAGGAGTGTTCAGCAGCCTGACCACATACCTCACATTTTGCTTTTAGATGGTGTTTTTCATCAGCTAACTCAAGCAATGCAGGCATTAATCCAAATGGGCGGTTTAAATAGTCCTTATCCAGCCCAGATGCAATTACTGAAATACCTTTCCCGAGCAATCTTTTTATTTCACTTAGAAACATTTTATCAAAAAACTGTACTTCATCTAAGGCCAAAACTTTCGTGTATTGATCTATATAATCAAAAATTTCAATATCTTTTTCGTAGATTAAACAGGGGTGAATCTTACCATCATGTGTCTTAATTGTTGCTTGACCTGATCGCACATCAACTGAAGGTTTCATCACAATTAACTCATTATTCTTTAAGCCTAAATCACTAATGTGTTGAATCAATGCACTCGTTTTTCCTGAGAACATACAACCGTAATAAATAATTAGTTTTCCCTTCGAAGACATATTGAACCTAGCAAAAATGTACAAAAAAATGTGAGCAACAAAAAATATTTAATTTTATTTTCTTTTCACATGATTAAATCTTATACTTGAACTACAAAAATAATCATACACGAAGCAAAATGAATCTTACTGAATTGTCTCAAAAAATCAAACAAATTTCCCAAGAAATAAATCATGCCTTGAATGAACTCGAACAGAATAAAAACCAAAGTTTTTTCAAGAAATTTCTACAGCAGAAATCAATTGAATTATATGAGGCAACATTGTCGTTGAATATAGAATCTAACTCAATTAATGAAGAAGCGAGTATCCAGATTGAACCTGAACCAATAATTGAGCCAGAACCAATCGTAGAAAAACATGAAACAAAACATGAATCACATGTAGTTGAATCTAAACAACCAATTATTCAAAAACAAGTGGAGCAGACCCCAAAAACTCATGCAGAAGAACCTGTTCATGCTGTCGAAGAAAATGATCAAATCTCATTGAATGAGAAGTTATCAAAAACTAAGATAAACACACAAAACTACGCTGAAAAATCCAAGGAAACACCTATCTCTGATTTGTTAAAAGCAATATCCATCAGCAAGAAGTTTGAGTTTATCAATGGATTATTTGACGGAAATTCTGATGCCTATAAAACTTGTATAAACACAATACAAAATTCTGAATCTTATGAAAGTGCAGTAAATTATTTAGAGCAAGAGGTTTTGGAAAACTTTAATTGGGATGACAATGAAAAACTTGCTTCTGAATTGTTCTTACTCATTAAAAGAAGATTTAATCAATCTTAATGATAAAATGGCATTCAATACCTTTTCTTAGGTTATTACTGCCATTTATATTGGGAATTCTACTTGCATATTACCAATTTCACGCGTCATTAGCCATAATTGCAGGTTTAGGATTAGTATTGTCTCAATTCTATCTCTTCAAAAAATCAAATTCACTAGAAAACTCATTTAAGCTTCAACCTTACAAGGGTATTAATTTAATAGTTGCAGTTTTTCTACTTGGTTACTTGAGTTTAGGATTACAAAATCCTTTTGCAAATTCTCGACATTACTCTTACGCGTCAAATGTACAGGCTTACACGTTTCGTATTCACTCAAACATTAAAAATAAAGAAAATCACTATCAATTATATGCTGCAATTGAATCCGTGTTGGATTCACAAAAAAATATTCATCAAGTTTCGGGAAATGCATTAATCAAAATCCCCCATAACTTATTAAAGCAAACTCCAAAAATTGGCGATAGATTTCAAGCAAATAATTATGACCTTACACCCATAAGGGAACCTAATTATCCGGAAGAATTTAACTACAAGAAATTCATGGAGACAGAAGGTATCACTCATATTATCAAGATTAGTGAACAAGGTAAAACACTTCAATTGGAGGCAAAGTCATCACTAAGAAGAACAAGCGAAGAAATAAGGGAAACGTGTAGATTAATATTGGCAAAGTACATTGACAACGCAAAGGTCTTAGGATTATCAGAAGCACTATTACTAGGTTATAAAAACGATTTAGATATCGAAACCAAAAACACATTTTCAGAAACTGGAACTATGCATTTGCTTGCCGTGAGTGGTTTGCACGTGGGGATGTTTTATATGCTTATTTTATTCTTTGCAAATTTGTGGAGAAACAAATATTGGAATTTTTATTTCCAGCCCTGTCTTGTATTGATTTGTTTATGGAGTTTCGCTTTAATTTCAGGCTTATCCAGCTCTGTACTAAGATCTGTTATCATGTTTAGTTTTGTAATTTTAGCCAAACTTATAAAAAGAAAACATAATGTTTACAACACGATTGCCGCATCAGCTTTTTTAATGTTGTTATACGACCCATATCAACTTATGAATGTTGGTTTTCAATTATCCTATTCGGCAGTGTTCGGAATTGTATTTCTTCATCCTAAATTGATTCAAATTGTATCCTCTAAAAACAAGATTCTGAATTATTGTATAGAATTAACATCTGTTTCACTATCAGCTCAATTGTTCACTTTTCCATTGAGTTTGTATTATT
>JAWKNQ010000020.1:0-38664 GCA_041391605.1 Bacteroidia bacterium | reverse complement strand
TTCTAAGGTGGTAACAATCGGACTGTCGTATACAGAAGCAGCATTTAAGTCTTTAATAATTTCCTCTGCAACTGTTTTTTGCTTCTCATTGCGATATAATATAGTTGATCGATATTGTTTGCCAATATCCGCTCCTTGTCTATTGAGTTGTGTTGGATCGTGAACCGTAAAGAACACCTTGTAAATTTCTTCCAAATTGGTTTCATCTGGATTGAAAATAATTTGAACCACTTCAGCATGTCCAGTATTCGAATTGCAAACTTCGTAATAACTCGGGTTTTCTGTGGTTCCACCTGAATATCCAGATACGACTGATTCAACACCTTTTAGCTGATCGAATACCGCTTCAATACACCAGAAACATCCGCCACCTAAGGTTAAAGTATCTCTTCTATTTGTTTTTAATTCACCTTGTTTTACAAATTCAAGAGAAACAGAATTTACGCAATAACGTTTGCCTGTTGAAGTAGGGCCATCATCAAACAAGTGCCCCAAATGTCCACCGCAATTTGCACACATAATTTCAGTACGGCGCATGCCATGCGAATTATCTTCTTTAGTGATTATCTTACCGCCAGCAATTTCCTCATCAAAACTAGGCCATCCACAGTGCGAATCAAATTTATTGCCTGAAGTAAAAAGTTCATTGCCACAAGCACTACATGTATAAACACCTGAATCTTCATTTAACAACCATTTACCCGTGTATGGACGTTCGGTGCCTTTCTCTCTAAGGATATAGTATTGCTCTTCACTAAGTGCATTTTTCCAAAATGAATCTGGCTTGTTCATCAGGGAAGTATCGGATGCTATAATATTTGATTTCTCTTTCTGCGCTTTCTGTCCACATGCACTTATTATTACCCAGAAGAAAAGTGCTGCAAATGGGAGATATGTTTTAAATGGTTTCATAAGGAGGATATTTGTTTTTGTGTTTGTTGATGTCTTTGAGTGGATTCTGCTATTCCAAAACCTAATGGAATATTTTGAATTTCAAATTCATTTAAGGCAATTTTAATCAAAGCTTGATGATGGATATTGTGTTCATGAGCATAAATTAATTCTCTATAATATGTGCTTTTAATTTCGATAGTTGTGTCCTTAATTGTCATTTTAAATGAAAGTGTTTTGTCTGATGTTTCAATCTTACTTAAACATTCGTTCAGCATTTCTAATGCAAAGACTTTGTCTTTTTCCATTCTGAGGTTTCTTTTTCGCTCATCGTAATTAACGTAATTTAGCGTGTATTGGTTTTGTAATACCATAAAGAACTCAATTATATGACGAACATGTTCCCCAATACTGACAAAATTTAATGCTTTTGATGGTTTGGAATAAATGTCATTGTCAATTGTTTGTATGATTGATTCAATGTCTTTTAATCCATGTTTTATAAGTGAGTTAATTTGCATTGTGAATTGATTTTATTTTATTCGAGTAATATGTGATTCCAGCAACTATTAGACAAGAGATAAACGTTATCACACCTAAACTGAATAAAAGTCCACCATCGTTGTTTACATCTATTCCTAGTACAAAAATGTGTGACAATAAAGCTCCTATCATGATACCCATGCCCATCAAGGCGCCATAAAAACTTGTTTTGGGAACTAATATTAAAATTGAAGCAATTAGTTCCGAAATTCCAGCTCCAACTCTTCCAAAGGGTTCTACCCCTAAAGTTTTAAAAATATACACCGAATCGGGGTGGGCAGTAAATTTGAAATATAAAGTTTGTAGCAGAATTACAGCTGCTAAAAACTTAAAGATCCACAGGATGCTATTGAGTGATTTATTCATGTTATTTATAAATATTTTTCCAGTTAATGTTTGCTTTACTTAATAGATTCTTTTCGTCTTTGTTCCAGGAGTTTAGGTGTTGTTAAAGTAGATTGTAAAACAAATAAAGTTTGCCATTGATTAGTTTAAATGTTTTTGGATCTATACTAACCTTCTCTCCAGAATTGCCCATTGCATAAGCACACCATCCTCCAAATTGAGGTTCATATTTGTTATAGTTCTGAAGAAATAATTTCATATTGCTTGCACTTGAACAGTAATATAATATACCATTGGCCTTCACCGCGTATTTTTTATCTCCTAGTATTGCTTTATTTGAAGTGAAGTAAGCTACTGGATCATAACCTTTTATAGCCAAGTTATTACTGGTGTTAAAATGTTTTTTGCGTAAGTTTTCTGCATCATTAAAGGAGAATGATGTTAAGAGGACCAAGAATACAAGTGAACTAATAATGTTGATTTTCGCAGACATATATATTAATCTATACTGCAAATATCAGTGCTTCCAACTCCTAGCTTTGTCGCCCATGCGACACTTCTTAAAAATTCTTTAAATGAATATCCATTAATTCGCTTCACCGAAAGAACATCTCGATTCTATTTCCATTTACTTAACCGCTCATGCCTCAGTGGCATCTTTATCTTCTTTTGTAATGTTCGTCTTTTGCGAATTAAATTCTGCTTTTGATTATTTCTTCTTTTGGTGTTTCGTAGAAACTCAAACATGATTATTCTAATCTTCTCTCTCCGCCTATGCAGCGGGCCGCACTATCTTTTCTTTTGGTAAAGAAAAGTTAGCAAAAGAAAACCTTGTACCTGCATGCATTGCTAGGCAGAGCCTTGACACGATGTCCGGTAAATCGACCCTAATGAGCCGATCTCCGCTATTCAGCTGAGCTGTCTCATTGGGTCCCCGATTTACTCGAACACCGTGTCACCACAATCCATGAACAGGTGCTTTGTCTTATCCATCATTATTTTTCAGTTCAAAAATCCAGTTATTCTTTCGGTTTCAAAGATGAAAATTAGACAAGGATTTAAACATGAGTTTTTAAAAAACTGATTTACTGATATGATAGAAAACAGATATTCAATATTCGTTAGTTTTGTTTTAAAAGTTCAGGTTTGAGAATCTGAATTTCCTTGCGTTCGTATTTTAGGATACCTTCTTCCTCGAGGTTATTAATCATTTGAGTTGCGGTTTGCCTAGAAGTGCAAATTATCTGTGCAATGTCGCTTTGAGTAAGGTAATTCTTTATTGTGATTTTACCTTCCTCTTCTTTTCCCTCTTTGGAAGACCAATCATTTAAAAATGTAAGTAATCTACTTTTAGCATCTTTAAATATTAAATTACTGTAATTGTTTTTAAGTTTTTTAAGCTGCCATCCAACTAATTTGGTATATGAAATGGCTAGATCTGGGTGGTCGTGGAGGATTTTCTCGAAGTCGGAGAGGAGGAAACTGCAAATTACAACATCGTTTGTTAAGGCAATTGCGTATTCTTCATTTTGTTCTGATTCGAGAGTTAATTCACCAAACAAATCACCTTTTTGAATGATGTCTTTTATTATCTCATTGCCGTCGTTATCCATGTCGACAATTTTTATACTACCTTTTTTTAGAAAGTATATCCGAGCTTCATCAGATTCAGCTAAATAAATTATATCTCCTTTTTTGGCTTGTTTGAATCCAATAATGACACATAGTTGCTTGACTTGAGAATTATTTAAAACCCAAAATAATTTGTGATTTCTGAGATACCAATATTTTAATTCTTGATTCATGAATTGTGCACATACAAGTATAACACATATTACTGAGAAGAATTAATAAGTAGAATTTAAAATTTAATTAATCAACTTAACTCGTCTCCAGAATCGTTGTAAATTGTAAAATTTGTTAAGTGGAAGTTCACATCAGATTTAATCTTAACCCATTTCTTGTGTTTCCAAAACCATTTGGCTCTTACACTTTTAAGTCCTCCTTTGGTCAAGTAAGCCTTTATGATCGGATTGACTTTTAAAGTGAGTTTATTAATGTTTAATGTGTCCCAGATATAGGAAAGTTTCTCTTCGATATTATCACTAAGAAGCATACTTGAAACAACTGTTCCCGTTCCATTGCAACTTGGACACAATTCAGAAGTATTGATATTGATTTCAGGACGTACGCGTTCTCGAGTTATCTGAACTAAACCAAACTTACTCATTGGTAAAATATTGTGTTTAGAACGGTCTGTTTTCATTTCCTTAACCAAACTATCTAGAAGTTGTTTTCTACTTGTTGGGTTTTTTAAGTCAATGAAGTCGATTACAATTATTCCACCTAAATCTCTCAAACGCAATTGACGAGCAATTTCTTTAACAGCTTCCGAATTTATGCGAAGTGCATTTTCTTGTTGATTTTCAGAGCTACTTGTTTTCCTTCCACTATTCACATCTATGACGTGCATCGCTTCAGTGTGTTCAATAATCAAGTAAGCCCCATTGCTAAACATGACATTCTTGCCAAATGATGCTTTGATTTGTTTATCAATCCCAAAATGCTGAAAAATCGGAACTTTGCTGTTGTAAAGACGAATTATAGATTCTTTACCTGGGGCGATGTTTCCAATGTATTCTTTTAGATAATTTGCATAATCAGAGTCGTTTACATGAATATTTGTAAATTCATCATTAAGTAAATCTCTGAGCAGAGATTCGGTTCTAGAAATTTCACCTAAAACTCGAAAAGGTGGTTTAGCATTGCGAGCTGTAGAAATTAAGTTTTCCCATTGCTTGATGAGATTGTTTAAGTCCAATTCAATTTCTTCAATTCCAGCTTCTTCTGAAATGGTGCGTATGATAACTCCAAAGTTCTTAGGCTTTAGTTTGTCAATCATCTGCTTTAGGCGTTTTTTATGCCCAACATCAGAAATCTTCTTAGAAATGGAGGTGTTTTTTCCAAAGGGTACTAAAACGCAGAATCTGCCTGCGAAAGATAAATCACAGGTAATTCTTGGGCCTTTATTGCCAATTGGTTCTTTAAAAATTTGGACAAGGATTTCATCACCCTTTTTTATAAGTTCGGTAATTTTACCAGTTTTAACGATTTCCTCTTCCTTAGAAAATTCATCTAAATTGGCGTTTTTTAAACCACCTTGGGTAACAATTTTAGTGAGTTTAAGTACAGATTTGAAGTTAACACCTAAATCTGTATAATGTAGAAATGCATCTTTCTCATGCCCAACATCCAAGAATGCGGCATTGAGGTTGGGCATGATTTTCTTGACTTTAGCTAAATAAACATCTCCTATACGAAAGGATGCTACAGAGTCTTCTTTGTGAAGTTCAGTAAGAAGTTTATTGTGTAAAAGGGCTAAATCTATGCCATTTGAGTTGCGATCAATGACAAGCTCATTCACAATCTAAGAAAAATTAAAAGTAGAGAACTATTTTTTCTTGTGACGATTTTTTCTCAGTCTTTTCTTTCTTTTGTGAGTAGCAATCTTGTGTCTTTTTCTTTTTTTTCCGCTAGGCATAATTAATATCGTTAAATTTTTTTATTTCAAAGCTTGGGCTTTGTCATTCCAAGCTTGTGCTTCGTTTAAGTCCCCTTTCATTCTGTAAATTTCACTCAATTCATGATAGAATACAGGATTTTGGGGCTGCAAAGATACTAATTTTTTGAATCTTGCAATAGCTTTTTCTAATTGATTTGATTCAACCGATAATTTGCCTAGATAATACAAACCATCAATGTGGTTTGAGTCTTTCTGAACAACTTGTAGAAGCAATTTGGCTGGCTTCATATTGTCCATTGGATTTTGCGGTGGTTCAAGCCTGAAAATATTATAGGTACTTACCGCTAATTCAACCTTGGCTTGTAAATTATCTGGGTCAATTTCAAGACATTTTTCTAAATTTGACTTTGATTTTTTAAACAACATCAACTCATTTTCCTTTTTCTCTGTTGCCAAAAGGAAATAATAAGATGCTTTATAGTAATTGTTTGGAGAATGTTGAATGTTTGCAAGTTTTTCAGACAATACACCTGCATAAACATACTGACGCATACTGTCTAAAAGGCGAATAGATAATGCTAATCGCCCAGTATCATTAGATTGTAGGATGTCTGGTTTGACAATAGTTGTACTACTGCCAATGTTTTTTAGAACATTTTCAAATGCATCCGCATTTTGAGAGCTCATTTGCTCTGCCTTTTCTTTTGCTAATTCCGCAAAATCGATGCTCGCTTCCTTTTTATTCAAACCCGAATAGGTAAGAATTGAAGTTAAAACGATAAAAGCCCCTATTAAGACGGCCTTTATAAGTTTTGAATTCATTAAAGATTAATCAGCACTTTCTTCTTTCCCAGGCACAAAATCTGCAGGTACACTAGTTTTGATTTTTTCTAGAAATACTTTTGCCGGTTTAAATTTAGGGATGAAATGCTCATCGATTACCAATGCGGTATTCTTGGAAATGTTTCTGGCAATCTTTCTTGCTCTTTTCTTCAAGATAAAACTTCCGAATCCTCTAAAGTAAATGTTTTCGCCTGCTGCCATGTTGTTTTTCATTACTTTGAAAAAAGATTCCAAAGATTCTGTAACAATTACTTTGTCAATTCCAGTTTTTTCTGAAATTTCGCTGATGATTTCTGCTTTGGTCATAATTGAATTGTAATTTTATATGTCAAATGTAAGAATTAATATTTAACTTATTTAAACACAAAACTATGCAAAATGTTTTAGAAATCTTAATTTGGTATAAAAAAAAATCCAGACCCCTGCCTTGGCGACAAACTACAGACCCTTATCAAATATGGCTTTCTGAGGTGATTTTACAGCAAACACAAGTGATTCAAGGACTTAACTATTTTCATGCTTTTATGGAAAAATATCCTTCAATTTCTGATCTTGCAAGTGCTAATGAGCAAGATATCTTAAAGTTATGGCAAGGTTTAGGGTATTATTCTAGAGCAAGAAACCTTCTTAAAACAGCAAAATTAATCCACAACTCCTATAAAAACTCATTTCCAGACACTTATAAAGAATTAATGAAGCTTCCTGGAATTGGAGATTATACTGCTTCAGCTATACTTTCTTTTGCTTTTAACAAACCTTATCCCACTCTTGATGGGAATGTGTTTCGAGTAATTTCAAGGCTTTATAATTTGGATCTTCCAATTGATGTACCTAGAAATAGATCTGTGTATAAGGAAATTCTAGAGAATTTAATTCAGGGAAATGATCCGCGTTTATTCAATAATGCTATGATGGAATTAGGAGCCACTGTTTGCAAACCAAAACAAGTTCAATGTATATCTTGCCCAGTTCAAATGCACTGTATGGCTCTTAAATATAATACAGTATATACATTGCCAATAAAACTAGGAAAAACGAAAAAGAGAAATCGTTATTTTAATTATTTGTATATTACCTATAAAGACAAATATTATATACATAAACGCGAGGGGAAAGATATATGGGAGAACCTATATCAGCTGCCACTTCTCGAAACAGATGCAGTGTTAAATAAACCCGACTTAATCTCAGAAATCAATTCATCAATTCTATCAAAATCTAGCTTTAAACTTGGAAAACAAAAAGATTACACTCATGTGTTGAGTCATCAAACCATCGAAGCTCGATTTACCCATCTAATTTGTGAAGAAAAACCTGAATTCTACAGTACCGAGTTTGTTACTGTTTCATCAGAAAAGGCTAATAATTATCCAGTTCCAGTTTTAGTAGAGAAATTTTTATTATCTTTGTGACATTCACGGGAAAATTGTATTGAATGGTCAACAAAGTATTTTTATTAGGTAGGTTAGGAAAGGATCCTGAAGTCAGGTATTTAGACCATAACAGAGCCGTAGCAAATTTCACTTTAGCAACAAACGAGGTGTTTATCGATAAATCTGGAACTAAGGTTGAACAAACAGATTGGCATCACATCGAAATGTGGGATGCTCTTGCTCGCAATGCTGAAAAAGTATTAAAAAAGGGCAGAACTGTCTTCATTGAAGGCAAAATAAAAAATGAATCTTGGACTGATAAAGAGGGCAATAAAAGGAGTGCAGTAAGAATTCGCGCTTTACAATTTCAAGTGGTTCCTAGTTCTTTTAACCACGATAACAACGGTCATGGTGATAAGAATGGCAATCAAAACGACGATAATTCTAACGATGAATCAGACTTTTAATTCTTAAATATGGTATCAGACGACCCATATCCTTCGATATATTTACAAATAAATAACATCTTTAGTCCAGAGCTGGGCAATCTAAGTATAGCATACTTATACGGAACTATTATTCTCCTTATTGTGCTAATATTCTTGTCTGGTTTATTCTCAGCATCTGAAAATGCCCTGTTCTCTCTAAGCGAAAAGAATAAAGAAGATATCCGTGAACAAGATTCTTCAGCTGGAAATACGGTACTCAAATTGCTTAGTCAGCCTCGTAAATTACTCGCCACTATTTTAGTTGGGAATAATTTTATAAATGTTAGCTTTGTTATCATTAGTTCTGTTTGGTTAGAAACTATCTTAAACTCTGATATGAATCCATATGTGGATTTTGCCATCAAAGTGATTTTTGTAACCTTGATTCTTTTGCTTTTTGGTGAGGTTGTACCTAAAGTGTACGCCACAAAGCGCAATGTGCAGCTCTCAAAATTTATGGCTTACCCGTTATTAATTTGTCAAAGATTGTTCGCTTTCTTAGTTTATCCAATGGTTCATTTTACCTCCATCATCGATAAGAAAGTGCGTATTCATGAACACACTGTTTCGGCGGATGAACTTACTCACGCAATTGATATTACCTCGGATACAGATACCGGCCAGCAAGAAAAGGAAATTCTAAAAGGTATTGTAAGCTTTGGGAGTAAAACTGTTCGCCAGATTATGAAAAGTAGAGTGGATGTGGCAGCCTTAGATATCAGTATTTCATTCGAGGAAATGCTTGCAAAGGTAAATTCTCTGGGTTATAGCAGATTACCTGCGTACGACGATACATTCGATAACATAGCAGGTGTTTTATACATCAAAGAATTGCTACCTCATTTGTATGAAAAGCCTGATTTTGAATGGAAATCGCTTTTAAAGCCAGCCTTTTTTGTTCCAGATCACAAGCGAATCGACCTACTTTTAGCCGAGTTTCAAGAAAGCAGAATGCACATGGCAATTGTGGTTGATGAATACGGTGGTAAGTTGGGGATTGTTACGATGGAAGATATCCTGGAAGAGATATTTGGTGAAATCAATGACGAATTTGATGAAGAACCTTTGAATTACAGCAAGCTAGACGATAACAAGTATATCATTGAAGGAAAGATGCTTATTAATGATTTTTGTAAAATTGCGGAACTTGAAGACGATGATATATTCGATGCAGTTAAAGAAGATTCAGAAACTATGGCAGGTATGCTGATGGAGATGTACGGTAAAATTCCTGGGCGCAATGAAACAATAAAATACAAACAATTCAGTTTTACCATTGAATCTGTTGATAATAGAAGAATAAAAAGAATCAAAGTTGAAATTCATGCTGAGTAAATCATTCCCATTACTTATACTATTACTACTCGCTTCTTGTGGCTCCGAAACCTACACGCCCAAACCTCATGCATATCCTCGTGAGTATTTTCCTGAAAAAGTTTACCAAAAGTTTGACACCACTGCTCCATATTCATTTCTATATCCTAAATACGCGGTTGTTGTTCCGTATCACGAAGGCAATCAAGCCGACTTTCCCTACTGGTATAATGTCAATTATCTTCCTTTCAACGTTACTTTACATTTGAGTTATCACGAGTTTAAAGATAGAGGAGAATTTGATCAATTGTTTGACGATACTAGGCGTTTAGTATACAAACACGATATCAGGGCTGAAGAGATAGAAGAAGTTGAGGTACAAAGACCAGCTACCCACACCACAGGAGTTATATATGAACTAAAGGGAAATACGGCCACCAATCTGAATTTCTATCTCAGCGATGGTGAAAAGCATTTTTTAAGAGGGGCCTTGTATTTTAATGCTAAAACAGATTACGACAGCATTAAACCAATCTTTCAATTTATTAAGAAAGACATCATTAAAATGGTGGAAACAACCAATTGGAAATAATTTTATTTCCTAATCTTTACGTATAAGTATCTTTTCAATAAAGCTATTGTTGGCAAACAGATAATACATACTTGCTGCCCAAAATTCTGTGTCAACGCGAAATGAACTTTCTGAAAAATTCAATTTTGAATACACCAATCTTCCAGAACTGTCGTAAATGTAAAAAGAATTTCCTGGAAGAAGGTCTGAAAGTTTAATTTCAATTTCATTGTTACTTAAATTAAGCACTTTAATCCCTGCTTTTAAATCTGGATTAAAAACTGAACTTAAGTTTGACTGATTAATCCATTTAGAAGTTTCTATTCGATGCAGTTGAGCTTCATTAATTTTCTTCTCGTTACTCATATACAAAGCGGATTCAATTAGGCAAACTGCCTCATTCTGACCGGGTGAAATGAGGTTACCTACATCAACACGTCTTCTATTTCCACTTAAAAAACGATTGGATTTATAATTCCACATCATCACAATAAAGCTGCCATAATTTGATTTGTTGTACCCTGTAAGCACAATTCGAGAATCACTTCCCTTACATGCTCCAGTTATTAAACCACCTACTTCAAGTGTTTCTTGAGGGTCTAAACTATAAGTACCAGTATCTCTTGGACAAACGTAATGACGAGTTGTAGCATCTACCCAGTTTTTACTGAACAGATGCAGGCTGTCATCCAATACACAAATGGCTTCCATGTCGTAATTATGATTTTGACCTGAGTTGTTAAAATTGGTTTGGTCGCTCATATTAAATCGGATAAAACCTACCGATACAGAATCACTGAATTGATTCATATTTAAATCAGACTTGTCAATTTTAAGAATCTGAAGATTCTTTCTGTTTCCTCCGTTGTTGCCAAAATCGCCAATGTAGATATACTGATCATCGTGAGTGATGTCTTCCCAGTCGTTGTTAACAGCATTTGAAATATAAGTTTGATGTAAGATTTGACCAGAAATACTATCAAATGCATAAAGAAAAGGGGGATTATTGCTGTCATTAATCGACCAGAACATATTGTTGAAATAGATCAAACCACTACTTTCTACTAAAGAGTCGCTTATTTTTTGACAAATGGTAAAAGGTGTAACAGAAGATGTATTGTAAGTGCAAGAGCCATCATTTACTGTCGCATTTGGGTTGAAATTTTGGGCCAAGTAATCTGTACAACCTCTATTTTGGGCTTGAGTTTGAATTGTATACACAGAAAGGAAGCAAACGAGATAAATCCTGAATTTCATTTCACAAAAATAATGAAATCAATTTGAATGGCATTAGGTTAGGATGATTGTGGCTGATGATGTGTTGGATATAATTTATACAATGAAGCATTCTGGAGCTAATATTCATGTGCGATAATATCATCAGACAAATATTGTTTAATTGGGCCTATATTTGTCAATACTTATATTTAGAATTGACTTAAACCTTCAATAGTGCATTTTGAATTCTGCAATTACCCAATGGAATAGCAATTCAAATTAAGAAAATCAAATAGAATGCTTAAAATTACTAAAAAAATCTATTGTGTTAATAGAATTTTAATTCTCTCAAAAACATCCGGAATGGAACGCCGTTATGATATTCTATTTTATTTATCCAGTTCTTTTTTGAGTCATATTTATATGAAAAACTCATGTTTTCCAACGTTTCCCCAAACTCATCTATCAATTTAAACTCAGTGGGATTCCTTTGAGAATCATATTTTGTATAATAATGTAGAATATGATCCGACCCTTTCAAAAAATGATGTTCTTCACTAGTATTTTTGAACTTATTATATTTATATTCAATAGTCTTTTCCGGTGTATCTCCATTGCTATAAATTATTTTTCGTATCAATTTCCCTTTTTCATTATTAATATACATTGATTGTCGAACAATAATTTTTGATGTATCAACTGTTGATTCAAAAACTAAATAATTATTATCATCATATAGATAATGAATGTTTTCTATAGTTTCACCTTTTTCATTAAAACATTCAATTTCTTCGCATTTATTTGACTGATTAATTCGCATTTTATTGTCAATAATTAGTCTTTTATCACTATTAAATTTCTGCTTTCTAGTTAAGCATCCGTTTCTATTGTACGTTAAGTTAATACTATGAATAAAACTGTCCGTCTGAATTGTATTATTCACAATCTTAATAGTATATTCTTTTTCAATTACAGATTTTATATTTCCAATAAAATTCTTTTGTGAACTATTCTCATTGTTTGAACATGCACACATTAATGTTGTAAGTATAGTAACAAAAGATTTAGTCAAGTGTCTCATCTTGTTTTTTTAATTAATTCAAAATTACATATTAATCCTCCACCCGCTTATACCTTTTCCATCTTGTTTTAGACCTTGTTTCAAAACTGGAAAGAAAAGAAATAGGTATTCTTTGCCACCACGGAACGTAATAATAGGTATAGGGGTAGTATATGGTTCCATGTTTAATGATTCCAAAAGGACTTTCAGAATAATCGTATATTCTTGATGAACTTAAGATTGGATTAAAATAAAGACCTTGATATTTAATGTCTTTTAAGTCAAAATTAGAAATAGAATGATAACCAAATTTACCGTCTTTTTCTAAACCCGTTTTACATCCAATTCCATTTAGATAGGAGATGGTGTAAATATTATCCCATGCGTAACTATCGATTAGCACCGAATCGTGATTCAATTTGAACAAATGATATCCATCCTTCATTTTTGCCGAATACGAACAGTATTTTGAGATGAAATGCCTATCAACTTCACTTTTTAATTGAAAGGTGGCTTCTTGTGTAAAGTATTTAAGGTTTTCAATTTTAGCATCAAGATCATTTTTCAATGTTAAGGGCTTTTGTGTGGTATCAATGTCTACATAATACATGTAGTTATCAAAATTATGATGGTTTAATTTATCGATGTCATAAAATTCAAACTTAGTGAGCAAAGTATTTTCATCATCCACTATTGCCCATAAAGAATCTTGTTTCACCCAGTAGTGATTTTCGTCCAAGAAGTAAATATCTTCGTAAATAAATGGCAACGCAAGCGTTTGGTTTGCTCGGTATATACCCGTTTTATTATTAGAACGAATTAAAAATTCATCTTGGTAATACTCAATAATACTATCACCATTCATTTTAATATTTTTACTTGTCTTTGGATTAAAGATATCGTCACAGATATAATAGGGAAGAGTATGTGTAGAAATCAAAAAAGGACCATTTCTGTCGAGCATTTTTAAGTGAAAAAATGAAGCACTCATTTTTTTAGTTTTAAGATCAAAAACAGAGATCATTGCTTCTTTTTCACAAATCGCATAATTAGGATATAAGCTTATTTTATTGTATGTAGGAGTAAGTATGACTTTGTCTTCGTTTAAGGAAATAAGTCCATATAAACTGTCGATAAAAACAATCACGAAATTGCGATTCAATTCTTTGTTTACGAGTTCAAATGCAAATCTGTTTTTTCCATTTTTTCCTCGGGTATTAAACTGATATAAGGTGTTGTTTTCAAAACTTATCACTCCGCGAGTATTTTCCTGTTTAAACTTATAGTATTTGGGATGTGGATTCATCCTGTGTATTCCGTTAAAATCTTGTATATAGGAAATCTCATTATAGATAAAAGGAATCAAGATATTGCCAAGGGTATCAATAACGCCGTATTGATGTTCAATTTCTCTGTCCTCTATTATTTTTCGGTATTTAGCAATTGCCCTGCCGTTAAAGAATTGATCTGCCGAATATTTATACAAGCAATTCGGGTTAATTGAATCGTAAAAAGATGCGAGATAGAGTTGATTTGTACTGTAGTATTTTCCGGGTAACTGCGTTTTATGTGAAATCGAATCATTGGTATTATGGGCCTCAAGAAAATTTAGATTTATAACTAGAATTAGAAATAATTGCACAAATACTTTCATCTTTTTACTTTGAATCATGTTGCAGAATTAATTATAACCGAAAAAGAAATAAAATAAATCAGAAAATCGAAATTTGGTGCCGCACCACGATTGAGGTTTTGTTCTGTAATTTACAACTGTAACAAGGTTCTTCTTGTTGATTTTAGTGTAGGATCGATATAGGTAAATTCGATTTTTATGCATGTCATAATACATGTCTGTCCATAAATCCTCGTTTGTGCTATCCAGATTGATTAATCTGTCATTGTTTACAAAATACTGATGAAAGGGGGAGGTTTTTTTATTAAAATAAGTTCCAATTTTATTGTTAATTGTGTCGAAATTAGAATTACTTAAATACACAAGAAAATACAAATGCTTTTTGTAATACCATAATTTACTGGTATCCCGAATTGGGAAATTTGCAATTAAATAATAATAATTAAATTGACTGTGGTAAAAGTCGCCACTAGTGTCGCGTTTTAATTGAACTATTGTTTCTGAGTTGTTTTTATTGCCAATAGTATTACCATTGCTGTCAATATAATTAAATATTTTTATTAATGAATCTTCATGCGTTTTAACACTGAAATTTGATTGACTAATAAAGGAAAGTGGTTTTTTGTAAATACTCTGACAGCTGCTAAATATTGTGGTCAAATAAAGTAGTTTTAACATGTTGGGTTTGGATAATAAATCTTTTAGAAAAATTATTTTACTATTTAACATGATTAGATTTATAAGATTGAAACACCAATGTCTTCTTTGAATAGAGCACAAAAGTTCTCTTTTATTGTTTTAGTTCCTGAATCACTTTCGGTGAAATAAGTTCCAAATATTTTTTTGAAATCTTTCAAAGAATTAACATATTCTGTTAAACGCTTATTCTTAAAGTTATTTTCAAAACTGTATTCTTTGTACTTGTGAGGAAATTCCTCAATCGGATTTTCTGAATGAAAATAAATCTTGTCATCATAGCTGTTAATCTCATTTAAGAATATCCATATTTGGAATGGTTTAGATTGATTGCTTAATACTTCGCTTGCAATTTTAAAATTTCTTATTAAACAATTCAGATGAGGCAAACGCGCTTTGAATGAATTGTTGCCAATTCCAATATGGTCTACCCAATACTTATCATAGCAGTAATACCCATCATTGAAATAGAAATTTAACTTCTCATTAGACAATGGAATTGTTTCCTTGTTCTTATTTTTGAAGTACCTTCTCTTACCGCGTATTTTCTTTTGATTCTGATGCTTCATTCTATTAGGCAAGTTTGCACGAATTAGCTCAATTCTCTTCGGTATACTTTTTAAAATTATTCAATATAGCTTGCCATCCATCGCGTTGCATATCGATTGGGTTTTCATTTTCTGCATCAAATTGAATAGTGATTGCTGTTTTATAGCCTACTGTTTTGAGGTTTACTTGCACTATTCTTTTGTCTGGCATGGTGTAAGTATATGATTCCCCTTCTGTTATTTCGTTGTAGATGGCTACAAAGTCGAAACCTTCACTTTCGTCAATAGCTGCAATTTGTGCCTGACTTATATTGAAGTTCAAGAATGTGCCTATTAATATTAAAAAATAGGTTCTCATAATTTTCTTTATCTATAAACAAATATAAGTAGAAAAATAATTTCTGTTATTACTAGTGAAAATAAATTGAAACATTTCATAAATATTTTCGTCATATAGTATTAATTATAATAGGATTGGAGATATTTCATACACTGTCATACATAAGTCATTTATATGCATTGTAATTTTTATCTTAACTATTTATAGATATATTCGAATAACTTGGTCACGTTTAACACATATAATCGAAATTTATTTAGATGCATATTTATTTTAATAATATTCTTGTCAGTTCATAGTATTAATGCGCAGAAACGCGCTGCAATGTGGTGTTTTGGCCTAGGGGCAGGACTTAATTTCAATTGCAATCCACCTGACACATTTCGAGCAGCAAGGTCATTCTATTCACTTGAGGGCTGTGCTAGTATTTCAGATACAGATGGAAATTTACTGTTTTATACAAATGGTGATTCTGCTTATAGTAGAAATCACAAAAGAATGCCCAATGGTTTTGATCTAGGACAAAATGTTAAATGTGGAAGTTCTAGTACCCAAGGTTCATTGATTATTCCAGTACCTGAAAGCGATTCTTTATTTTATATATTTACAACAGATTGTGCAGAATCTCGTCTGGCGAATGGGTTCCGATATTCAATAGTTGATTTATCATTAAATGGAGGAATGGGGGATGTTACAGTGAAGTATCAATTGTTGACAGATTCAGTTTGTGAAAAATTAACTGCAGTTCATCATGCAAATGGTAGAGATATTTGGGTACTTACACACAAATATGATTCGGATGCTTTTCATGCTTTTCTCGTAACTCCATCAGGTTTGAATACCACGCCTATAGTATCCAACACAGGTGCCAAGCAAATCGTTAATTATTCAACCTATTATCCTGAATGTATGGCAAGAGGCACAATGAAATTTTCACCAAATGGCAAGAAATTAGTGGTATTATCCTTTTCAGATTGCCATCCATTTCCTCCCGCACCTGAAATCTTTGATTTCGATAATTCAAATGGAAAAGTAAAATTGGACTTTACTGTCAATGATCCTGATTCAATTATGTATTACGGAGCTGCTTTTTCATCAAATAGTAAGCTGCTTTATTTTTCGAGTGCATGGCGTTCGCATAAACTGCATCAGTTTGACTTAAGTAATGCCACAAATTCTGCAAGTTTTATGGCATCTAAAAAGAAAATTTTTGAAGCTGCTCCATCAAGTAATCCTCCTTTGGTATCAGGCTTATGTTTGGGACCCAATGGAAAGATTTATGTTTCAACGAACAGACCTTGGTTGGATGTTATTCACAATCCTGAGAATCTTGACACAGCTTGTAATTTTGAGCAAAAATCAATTATATTAAAAACGTGTCCTTATCCAACAAGCTCTGCATTAGGTGTGCCCAATTTTATTGAAAGTTATTTTCAAAACACATTTATTGGTAATCCATGTAAAGACACATCTTGGGTAGATTTTTCATTTAAAGATATATGTTTGGGCGATACGACCACATTTACTGATTTGTCAGGAATGCTTCCAGAAAAGGTATCGGATTGGAAGTGGGATTTTGGAGACCCGAATACTGGAAATAAAAACTTCAGTTATTTACAAAATCCGAAACACATATTTTCAGATACTGGTAAATTTTCCGTACAGTTAATTACCTCACCGAATTCGAGAAATGCATCCTGTAAATTTGATACAATTCAAAAAACGATTCAAATTAAGATATGCAAACGAGTAGGGAGTTTACAAAGTATAAACATTTGCGAAGGCGACACCTTTTACTTTAATGGTCATTCCTATGCAAAACCAGGCCAATTTTTTGACACATTATCAACTTACGATAATCAAGATTCAATTGTCACTAGTTTGATTCAAATGACATTATCATCACGTGTGTTTTTAAAACATGTGCTGTGTGAGAATGATTCATTTAAAGTTGGAAATCGATATTATTCAAAAACGGGTGTCTACAAGGATACATTCCAAAATTATTTGGGCTGCGATAGCATTGTAGTCAGTGACATACTTAAATTACCAAAACTTAATGTGTTACAAACTTTTAATTTTTGTGAGCATGGTCAAGTCAAAGTTGGTGATACTACATACACAGAAGAAGGGGTGTTTTTAGATACATTAAAATCGTACTATGGATGCGATAGTTTTATACAGACAGAAATACAAATTAATCAAAAAATCATAGCCAAACAGGACGTGCAAATTTGTCCTGGAGACACTGTGTTTTTAGGGTTTAAGTATTTCACAGATTCAGGGACATTTAATGATACGAATGTAAATTATTTAGGTTGTGATAGTATAACAGAATTGAAGGTAAGTCTATTAAACAGTGTGAAGGTATACTCAGAAATAAAGTTTTGCGAAGGAGATTCTGTACAACTCAAACAGAAGGTGTATTCTCGAGAAGGTATTTTGCTTGATACTTTCCAAAATTATTTGGGATGTGACAGCATAATAGAAACGAAATTGCTGTATGATTCAACAATTCAGTGTGCGTGTGGTTTAACGAATAAAATCCCAAATGTGTTTACGCCGAATGGGGATTTATATAATGAACAATTTCCAGGCACAGAAATTAAAGCATTAGAGATACATATATTTAATCGCTGGGGAGTAGAATTGTATTCCAATTCAAATGGAAAAGCTTGGGATGGAAAGTTGAATGGAGTAGAACTTCCGTCTGGTACTTATTTTTATATGATAAGTTATAAAGATTGCAAGGATACTAATCAACAAAGTTCAGGCGTTTTACGTTTGATACGATAGCTGAATTAATATCAAACATAATTACATTTACAAGTAAAAAAAGGAAATTACCTCATTTCTCAATTTCTTTTAAGATTCGATTTTTATCAATAGTTTTTATCAAACTTTGTATACCAGAAAAAGTTCCAAGAAAGTAATCTTCTTTTTTAAAATTCGGAATAAACACAGTTTCAATGATTAGCTTTGTTTCTGAGTCAGAAAGTAATTTTGTTATTCCATCCGCATTGCAGATTCGAATCAATCTATGGCCTTTGGAGATTCCAATAAGAATGCCATTGTTTTTAACTTTCTTTCCTATACCCCATGCTTTAGCAATTTCCAAAACTGTACTATCAAAATTGACTTTGCTTACAGCATTTGAAGGAATTGTAATTACTGCAATTTCATTACTTGTTTTTCTTTCGTTGTCTGATAGCAATTTGTCTAATGACTTTAATTGTTTCTGAGTGAATAAGTGCTCAAAATCATTTACCCAACCAAGTGGTTCTGGAATGCTGCTCCAAAAACCCACTGGCTCAGATGGGCTGCATGATTTTAGACATAAAAATAAAAAAAGAGAGAGTAATTTCATTTATTCATATTAATAATTACAAGAATCTCTTCAATTCTGTTCGGTATACTTTTTAAAATTATTCAATATAGCTTGCCATCCATCGCGTTGCATATCGATGGGGTTTTCATTTTCTGCATCAAATTGAATGGTGATTTCTGTTTTATCGCCTACTGTTTTGAAGTTTACTTGCACTATTCGTTTGTCGGGCATGGTGTAAGTAAATGATTCCCTTCTTTTATTTCATTGTATATGGCTACAAAGTCGAAGCCAACACTATCGTCTTTAGCTGCCATTTGCGCAGAATAAACACCTCCAACACACATATCATTCGAGGCTGATGTGCAATGCCAATCATCTGAAGCAAAGTTCCAATTTGTGATGTGCTCGGGTTGAGTGTAATAATCCCATACCTTCTGTTTGTCTGCAGCTATACTAGCTTGAATTGTGATTTTATTTTCTTGCATTGTTATTTTTTATTTATTTTTTTCATCAAGATCTTAATTCTGTTCTGAATCGAAATAGGAAAAACCTTAAATTCTGTATATGCTTGTTCAGTGTATATTTTGCCTTGATAAGTTCTTCCTTCATGATCTTTCAACATTGCTTGACATGTTAGAAGCCGAAGAATCTTATATTTTTCTGACACAAAAATATTAAACTTTGCATCAACTATAAAGTCTTTTGGAAACTTATTGTTTTCTAGAGTAATACGAATAGTTGCTCGCAATCTTGATAGCTGGGCATGTATGGGTTTAAGTTCTAATTCCTTCGGGAAAACAGAGTCATTTAACAAATCAATTTCAATTTCATTAACACCTTTTTCATTGGCAGCATTCCATATCCAGTCAGCCTTATAACCTTTACTCCAAAAGAACAAAGTGGAGAAATACCTTTGCACAAGCGTATTGGGCAGTCCGTTAAGGTTACGTTTCTTCGCCATCAATCTTAGTGGAAGTTTTATCCATTACAATAGTATCCGAAATAGATTTCGAAAAATGGTAGCCAACGCTCCCAGTAATATTTTTACGAGATACACTGCAAATATATTCATTTGGCCTGGAGCTTCAGGACGACCAGTTTGAACAAGGGTTATGTGATTTGTTAGATCGTTAACAAAATCAGGAATTGTGGCAACTATAAGATATAAGCCCATGATCACCAATGCCATTTCAATGATTTGTTTTCGGTTGGCAAATAAAGTAGCAGCTTCGCTGTAGTCGCTATGTCGGCAAATGATTTTCAAAATAGGTTTTGATTTGAAAATGAATATTAATGCCATTAATAAAATAAGACTCAAATGAACGCTAGAAATAATTAAAAATTGATTGTTTAAATATTCTATTTCATGATTAAATGTAAATACTGAAAGATAAATTACTACTTCTTTTATCAAATAAAAAGAATTTACAAAAAGATAAAGTCCGAATATTTTAATGGCAATTTCGTAGATGTCTGATTTTTTCATGTTTTAGTATTGGAATATGGGAAGGTAATTAAATTGATTTATTAAATTCAATTCGAAACAATTTTTAATCCTACAATTGAAGCAATTAATGTTGTTATAAAAAACAGTCTCCAAAAAGTAGCAGGTTCATTGAAAACGAATATACCAAGTATAACAGTTCCAACAGCGCCTATACCTGTCCATACTGCATAGGCTGTGCCGATGGGTAACTCTTGGGTAACTTTCACTAGAAGTATCATACTTAACGCGAGACAAATTATGAACCCAATATACCAATATGTGCTTACCGCTCCTGTTGATTCTTTAGCTTTACCCAGGCAAGTTGCAAATGCCACTTCAAAGAGTCCTGCCACAATTAATAATATCCAATTCATGTGTTTCTGTTTTAAATTAAAGTTGTAAATGCAAATGGATTTATTTTTGCTGAGTTTTATTGTTTTAATTTTAGATTCTAAGTTTCAAGTATACTATTTTTTTATAAATTGAATCTTACTCGTTTCGCTTTATTATTTTGTAATAAATAAGTATTACACCTGTTGCTATACCCCAATAGTAAAAACTGAAACCCAAGAAATATACTAAGTACCACAAGAACCACACACCAAATAGTTCGAAATTAAAGTGGTATTTTTCAATGAAAACCCAATCATCAATTACAACATATATCCAAAAGCTAAGCGTATAGAGTATTGCCAAGTATTTGTAGAGTTTAAGTGCTTTACGGAAGGAGGTTTTCATAGTTTTTTTAACATGATTAATTATTGAATTAATCCTCAGCGAATCGTTCCAGTATCAAATAATCTCTTTCTTTCTTACTTACTTCTTCCCGACTTTTTTTGGAAATAATCCAAACAATCGCTCCTAGTAAACACAAACTGATAAATATTACCCATTCGAGTGGCCATTTTAATGCAACAGGACTAATAGGTAGTATCATGATAATCAATATGCCTAGTGAGCCAAGTATGCCGATATAACCCAAGATCTTTCCTCCAGTTACTTTGTAGGGGCGATGTAATTCAGGATACTTTGTACGCAATTTTAAGAACGATGATGAAACCCCAAAAAACGCAATTACAATGCACAATGAGCCTACATTTACAAAAGCGGTCATGGCACCTGAGCCCATCAATGAAGCAATAAATGTAATTAGTCCGCTGAATATTACAGCAGTGTAAGGTGTGGCGTGTTTTTTATGAGATCTGCCCATAAACGGTGTAATGATTTTTCCTCTACCCATGGCAAAAAGAACTCGCGAACCAGCAAGGAAAAAGCCATTCCAACTGGTAAGTAATCCAACTGTTGCCGTGATTAGAATTAAATTCACTAAAAAAGGCGATTCTGTAGCAATCTCAAATGCTTTTGCGGTTGGTAGTTTGTCGTTGAGTATGTCGTTCCAAGGAGCCGCTATTGATGTGCTCATGATAAGCAGAATGTAAAAACAGACGGCAACCACAATACTCAAGGGGATTAGCAAACCAATTGTCTTTGGGGATATAGAAGTTTTAGCTTCCTCGGCTGCCTGTGGAATGGTGTCAAAACCGACAAACCAAAATGGAACTGTAACTAGAACCATTGCTATGCCTGCTGTTATTGAGCAAGAAGTTTTGCTTGAAAACAAGGGACTTAAATTTTCCCATTTCCCCATTAAGATTCCTGCAATAACAAATATCAAAGTCAGACTTATAAAGAGTATTGTAAGTATTACTTGGAAACGCGATGAGTTTTTCACACCTGTGTAATTGATTGCGCTAATTAGCAACACAAACCCAGCACTCAAGGCGATATGCGAGAGGTAAATCGGACTTCCATTTACCGTATACAATTGCATGTAATCAATAGAAGGAATTAAGTAGCTGATTACTTTGCTGATTGACACGGCTTCAAAGGCAGAAACCGACAAGTATCCAAACACCAAAAACCAACCGACAAGAAAAGCTTTACTTGTTCCTAAGGCTTTATAGGCATAGGCCACTTCGCCACCTGATAAAGGCAAGGCAGCGGTTACTTCCGCATAGCAAAGTCCTATGGCTAACATGAGCAGACCACCGAGGATAAAGGCAATCACAGCACCAAGCGGACCGGCATTGGAGAGCCATGAACCCATTGCTGTAATCCATCCCACACCAATCATGGCGCCAAAGGCTAAACTAAACATGCCTGCCTTACCGATTCCTTTTTGCAGTTGGGGTCTTTGATAGTTTGTTTGAGTGGTCATTTAATAAATAGAGGAGTGCTCTTGCTTATAAGTATTAAACTTCAAAACTAAGGGTTAATTTGAATTAAGCGTTTATTTAGACAAAACTTTAAAAGTTAGAGACCATTTACAAAGTGTGAATTATACAAGTTTTAGACGATTAAGTGTAACACAATAACCTTTTTTAATGTTCATCTTTGTACACTGCATTTAAACCATTCAAATTATTCTTAATACATACAAAATGAAAAATATAATTCCAATCTTCGCTTTAACTACTTCAATTTTTCTTGCAAGTTGTGCCGGAGAACCAGCAAAAACAGAAGTTATTGTAGTTCCTGCTCAACCTGAAAAAACAAATACAGTGGTTATTGAAAAAGAACCTGCTAAAAAAACTACAACAATTTCCTTAGACAAAAAAGGAGTAAAGGTTGAAGCGAAGGATATCGATGTAAGCATCGATACCAAGTAAACTTTTCGTTTACCAGAAAGACATTTGCTTTTTGCTAATGGAGTAGGAATTAGTTTGTTTAATTCAGACAATTACTAGTCTAAGAAATTCTGTCAACGCCTTAGCCGCAATAATTGTTAAAAATCCGATTTCACTCTTGATGTCGGATTTTTTAAAAAGTAAAATTAGATAAGCAAGGATTGGTATCAGCATTAAAAGATCAATGACATTGGCATAAGGCCAATTGAATACTTCAAAAACTAAACTGATAAACACGGGTAGCGTTACAAATAACATCAATCCTTTCTTAGCAGTATCATTTACTTTTTTAAACACGTAAATAGAGCTAAGCAAAATTGTAATGCCAAAAAGATAGTATCCAATAGCTTGTATTAAAGGTGAAGACATTAATCTTAACAAAAACGCGGAAAACAAGGCAAGAACCAAGTATTCTGGAATATCCATTTTTGCTCGGTTTGTGAACACAATTGCCAATAAAATTGAAAGTGAAAGGATTAGTTCAAACATAAAGTATTAAACTAGAAATGGTTCTATTTGTGTGATGTGTTATTTTCACTACTTGAAGCAGATACACTGATAGGGAATCCTGTTGCTTCAATTTCACAGATAATCTTATTTGGGTCTTTGAATGTCCAGAAAATAACATCATCACTATAGTTTTCGACCTTATGTATAATTTGTATACCTTGCCCGAGAAATACATTCCGAGTATATGGTACAATAGAAAGTATATCTGACGCTTGAAAACTCAATTTTCCTAAAAATGAGGCATTCAATTCCAATCGGTCTTTGTTTACTTTCAAAGTAGAAAGTGGCCAATCAGAATTTATCCAAGCAATACGTGCTCTACCTCGGTATTTTATTTCATTCATAAGTCTTTAATGTATTTAGAATTTATAACTTTTAGTACTCTCCTTAATTTCCTCTCTACCAAAAGTGCAACCAGAACAGAAGAAAATAGTGCCACTTTTGTTTTTTACATAGTTAATCATTTGTAGTTCTTTCTGACTAAGCCTAAGGTTTTTGCCCATTTTTTGCATCATGTATAGTCCTCGTATTGCCGAGACTTGCCTCTCAGAATTAGGCGATTTTAAATATCTTAAAACTTTATTTTTTTTCTTGTGCCTTATCCATCTGTTAAATCTTTTCTGATTTTTACTCACTTTACCAGCGTAACCACACCCACCAAGTTCAATACCTTGTTCTCTGAACAGTTCACTTTCCTTTGGTTTTACTCCAAAAATACGTTTGAACGAATCTATGAATTTCGAATATAGAATTTTATCCTTGTGTTCTATCAGAGAGGTCAAATTCCGTTTCCTTTTATCCTTCTGTTCAATCATATTTAATTCATTTATTTCATAATATGCAATTTGTGTTTTTGATGCAAGTAATGTCACCCAATATGTTTTTTTATTTGAAGAGCTGTCTCTTGCATAAAATCTAAAAATAAGTTCTTTAAAACCGGGAGCTAAATCTCGATTAATTACCATTTGAAAATCTATTCTATCTTCACATTTTAATAAACTATCTGTGTAATGTTCGAATTGAATAAAGTTATTAGCTCTTAAAATTCGAGTTAGTTCAGTTTTAACTTGTCCCAATAGACTGATAGAGCAAAGTAAAAATAAGAAAAGAGTTGATGAACGTATTTTCATGGTAACATTAGTATCTTTAAGGTAATTGCGCTATTGATAGATCTGAAATTCAATTCTTAATTTTGATTTTTAATAAGTCTAGTTAAACAAATCATAAAGACATTTGGATTCACTATATAAAATGGACCATTAGGAAGTTCAATTAATGGGATGGTCTTGTCATTATAGCTGATGAAAATATTAAAGTGATGACTGGGTAATCCTAAGCCACTTATGGATTTTGGTTTATTTGTTAATTCTATAAAGTCATTAAAGGGAATAGTTACAGGTGGAATAATAAATTTGCCAATTAAATTATTGCTTTTGATTGTAATGTTCTTTTTTGTAGAATCAATTTCTATATCATTAGTAGTCGCATAAAATTTGAAGAAGAAAAATATAGATAGCAAAGTCACAAACTCTATAATCCAGCATATTATATTATCTAAGTTTTGCAAAAGAAGTAAGCTAGGAAATACCAGTATAATGCAAATAGATATTCCCAAAAAAATATTATTTGAATCTGTTTGAATCTTAAACTTATTGTGATTTCCAGATAGTTTAAATCTCGAGCTTGTCCTTTGTGATAATTTTAAGAGCTCTTTAAAATTGTATTCAGGGTCAAAAGAATTTTCAGGTACATACTCTAAATGAGACTGATTGTTTTTGAGTTCATTCCATTCTTTTTTAATTGTTTTAAACATAGAGGGGTAAATAATTAGCTATAATTCGCATTTAGTTACTTTAATGTCTATTCGATCACCCGACTTTAAATAGACGTTCAGTAAATAAAATCCAGCTTCTAAATCTTCGCAATTTAAGTTTAGTTGATAGCTTGTCTGAAGTGTTTTCCCAGTAAGGTCTTTTAGTTCAATTCGTTCTATCGATTTTTCAGATTGAACATTTAAAATATTAGTAAAGGGGTTTGGGTAAACTTGAATTTTAGCTCTGTTGTTAATTTCTATTAGAGAACTCGTCAATAAATAATTGCATGCAACGGACTGAAAACTGCTGTCTATTTGACTATCTGAATAACAGCGAATGGGGCCACCCGCTTCTGGAATTATAGTCGGTCGTGGGAAAAACCAATCCAGGCCGCCAATCCTTTCCATAAAATTGCCTCCATTGTAAAATTGGATGCCGTCTATTGGTGTTGTTTTGAATTTCTTTAAAGAAACACCATCAATTAGAACAGATTCAACAGAATCAATTAACAATCTGTAAGTACTATCTGAAGATCCTTGCAAAGGAAATGGGATATCAAGAGTTAAGGTATCTCCTTGTTTGCCATTAAAAATATAAAGGGTATTGAATCTAGACTTTTTAAAATTGTAAATGTATGCGGTATCTGATTCTTGATAGACATAAATAGGGGCATACACAACAGTATCTCCTTGAACTCTATAGTATTTTCTTAGGATTTTGTGTGTCTTTTTTCCATCAATTACAGTATCGGCGACGCTTTGAAGGTGAAGATACTCCGAGTTTGGTGGAGCAGCACCAGCAGCGTGTTCACTGTAATACCATTGCGTTCCAATAGAGGCGAAATCTTGTCCAAATAGAACAGTTGAAAGTGTTAGAAGTGCTGTGGAGATAAAATGCTTTTTCATTTTAGGATTTGTTTTAATGACTGTATTTACCGTTGACTTTTCACCTTTTTACATTCAAGATTTTCAGAATACGTATAAACGCTATCGGTGCTTTTTGCTAAAGAATAATATTTTTTACTGACTTTACACTTGCAGTCATCTTTTTCTAAAATCAAGGTGATGATTCTCGGTCCTTTTTCATGATTTCCACGACCCCAGCTCTTCACTTCAAATCCTCTGTGTTTTAAAATCTGAGCAAAAAGTATTTTCTCGTCTTTATCGTCTGGTAAACCAAAAGGCAAGGTGTCGTATAGATTGATCTATAGCCACACCAGAGCCATTACGACTTTCAAGAGCATGGTCGACAAGATAGCTAGCTGTTGTTTGGATATCTACTTTATCTTTTCCAAGGCAGGAGACAAGTAAGAGGGGGATAATAAATAGTATTGGTTTCATGATTTTTAGTTTTTTTATTTTAATGCATACATCCCATATACATCTCTGATTTTATTTTGAAAGCTTTTTTCTCCATGCTTTGTAATACTGATAGGGCGCTATCCGCTTCAATGGCAGTTTCGAATATACCTGTCACCAACGCAATGGTTTTTTCTCTGGCCGCCCTCTGGTAAAAGTCTAAATACTCTAAACTCATATAGCCTGAAGGATATCGTCTTGGAAAATAGTCGCCAGCATACACTTCATCTTCATCATCGTCAGGCAAAGTAATTAAGTCTTTTTTGGAATTGTAAAAACGCCCCATCCAAAGCGCTGCCTCCTCAGTCACAGTTTTTCAGTGCCTTTGTTTTACTTGCCGCTAATATCGTCGCCATTATGCGAATTTCCCTACTAATCAAGCGTTTTGTTTATAAAAACTGTTTTCGGCACTCGGTTTTTAAAAGTCCTTGCGCTTGCTCCAAACATCCTTCTCGTCTTTTTCTGCATTGCGAATTGCCAACTCTGACAACATCTTGTCCAAAGTTTTTCTTTCAATCCATTTGCCGTTTACAAACACCCCATTTATCTTCCGCGTGTTTTGTATATTCTCCAAAGGATTTGCATCCAAGAGTAATAAGTCGGCGTACTTTCCTGCTTCCACCGTTCCAATTTTGTCTTCAATTTGCAGCCATCTCGCAGGTAGTCGTGTCGCAGCTATTAGCGTCTCTTCATTGCTTAATCCCGATTCACTCAAAAGTTCCAACTCATCGTGCAGCGAGAATCCCCACACCACTCCAGATGATCCAGCATCACTGCCTGCTACTATCGGAACCCCTGCTTCTTTGAACGCTTTGATAAGCATTTTATTCCAGGCAATTAATGTATCGAGTTTTGAAACATTAGCAGCTGTATCACCCGAATAATTTCGATTTGCATTCACCCATTTGTCTTGCATTAAAGGAGGCACATATTGAAAACTCGGGGCATTCTTCATAGAGTCTAAAGTAAGTGATTGCTCGCGTATGCGTTCAATAACCGTTAAAGTAGTGGTGAGCCAAGTGCCATTTTCTATTGCGAGTTTTGCAAAGTGTTTTGCCTCTTCTTCTGTGAATGTTGTAGCTTGTTTAAAGTATTCTTCTGCATGCGCCACCATAGCAAAGTTAGGAATAAAAGCTTTCTCTAATTGACCTTTAAACGCATTGGGAATATGACCAACCACCTTTAAACCATGCTTATTGGCTTCATCAACAATGGCAGCGAAAGTCTCTATATTCAATTGCGAGTACACCTTAATAAAATCATATCCATCGGCAGCAGCATTGCGCACAGATTGGCGACCATCTTCAGGCGTATTGGCAATTCTACCCGAACCATCACCACCGTTTATCATAGCGGAAAGTGCGAGTCGCGGACCGATAACATGGCCTTTTACAATCTCATTCCGCTGTCCGAAATGTTCTACCCTTGAAATTAGATCGAAGGCGGTGGTAACACCATTGGCAACGTAAAGCAACATGAAATCTTGAGTTTCTATGAAGTGAGTAGCGCCTTTAGTCGGGTAGGGTTTGCCAAAATTTATATCTGCCAGATTATGCACATGCATATCAATCAAACCTGGAATCAACCACTTGCCTTTGCCATCAATAATAAAAGCATGGTCGGGTATTTCGGAATTAATGGATATAATTTTGGAGTCCTTGATAACGACAGTTGCATCTTCAATCACACGATTGTCACCCGTCATGGGAATGATGTTGACATTTGTAATCGCATATAAATTTCGGACTTTTGGGGCATTCATTTTGTACTCCAGATTGGGGTTTGTGTTACATGAAGAGGAGAGCAAAAGAAAACAGAATGCGATGCTCAAAATTAGATATGATTTCAACAGATTGGAAAACATTGTGGAAACAAGAGCTTTATGCTTAGGGTTCATACATTCAATACTATTCTAAATTAGGAATAAAACCAAATTTTAGTGTGCTTGTTGTTAACACTGCAAGGCTTGAGTTGCGTTTTCATTCCTTTTTTCTATATTTGTTCAACATTGAAAATCAAAGAACTATTTGAGCACACAGCGCATCGTCCATGGAACTTGCCAAAGAAAAAATGGAAGTATTATCAGGAGTGGAATCGCGTTATATTCTTGCATTGGAGAGTGGAGCTTGAAGATATTCGACCATTAGTACCCGCTGAACTTGATATTGATTCGATTCATGGAACATATTGGGTTTCAATTGTTGTGTTTTCTGTCGAGAATACACAAACTCGAATATTACCTCCATTCAAACTGTTATCCAATTACCAGCAAGTTAATATTCGCACCTACGTCAAGCATAAGAACAGACCTGGTGTGTTTTTCTTAAATGTTGAAGCTAGTAAATGGTGGTCGTGTTTGATTGCTAAATCTCTGTCAGGAATCCAATACAGACCTGCTGAAATGGATCGGACGGATGAGCGTTTTGATTCCTTCAGCAAGGATAAATGCGATAATGTTAACTTTGATTACGAATTGCATTATCGAGTATCGCAAAAGAATGAGTTGGATTATTATTTGACTGAACGCTATGCTTTATTTACTAAAAATCGAGGAAAAATTAACGAGTACAACATTCATCATCTTCAATGGCCACTCCGCAAAATTGAATTGAGGGTTTTATTTGTCAAGTATCCTCAATTCCCATTCCTTATGCAACTTGGTCCTGCAAAAACACATTACTCCGAAGGCGTGCAAGTATTAATATGGGGTAAAACGTAAAAGGAGAGGATAAGAAGGAGAGTTTTATTTTTGAATTGGAGGCTTACTTACTTCTAAATTTAACTCAAGAGATTATTCAACAATAACTTTACATATTCACAGCTGTTTTCAATAATCACTTTAAATATATAAAAACCACTTGGTAAACTAATTTATCTACATTCGAAGATTCGTGAACAGTTTTCCCTAAAACATCAATTACTTCAAGATCGTAATTAGAATCTATTGATAAGAATACTCTTTCCAGAACTGGGGTTGGGGTATATATTTATGAATGGGAACATATTGATATTATCTAGAGTTGAAGCATCGGGAGATATTTTTAGAATAAACACATCAAAATCTCCTTTACTGGAACGATTTGCTATTCCCCCAAAAAGGATCAAAATGTATTAATTTGATGCAAATCTTCCAGACAACAATAGAGTTGTTATTGTCAGAAAATACGATCACCATAATCGTGAGCGATCCACCCAAAGATAAAGTCTAATGAAATTGCCATTTGAATTTAATTTCCCAACATAAATATCTAGGCTGCCATTTGATGACAATATTTTTTTATTAGCACTTGGGTCAAAATCACAATCAAAGTTAAATGTCTGTGAGTATAATATATTTCGAAATGTCTAAACATAAGTGATAACACGATTCATTATCATCGCTCCCTACATTTCTTGCCCAAATTATTTCGCCTTTTTCATCTAATTTGAGTATTAATATATCTGTACGCCCATTTGAGATTAAATTTAATTTTTATTAATTGGATCAAGTTTTATCGAATCTTTAAAAATCCTCCAATCACTATGGAATTGTCTTTATAAACTGCCATAAAAATTAGCATCTGCTGATATGCCACCAAAAACTTTACCCCATCTATAGTTGCCATCTAAGGTCATATTTTGCGACATAAATATCGTTATCGCCTTTGAATTTTTAAGATTTGAATTTGTTGAAGGGTCGAGATTGATTTCACCGTCAAATAATCCAGTAAGGACTAGATTCTTGAACTGTCAATAATTAATCTTTCAGCGACAATATGTTTGCTACTTTTTATTTGTTTGACCCATTTAAACTTAAAGTCAGAATCAATCTTCAATAAAGACATGATGGTTGTCCGCAGTCGCAACCTTTTGAGAAAGCCAGGAGTGGTCGAAATCCACAGATGAAGAAACGACCCAGCAACGTATATTATTCTATTCATCAATCTCAAAACTTGATATATAAACCACCTGTGAAGATCTGTAGGTTAAAGTTGAAATATAATTTCCATATTGATCCAAAATAGTGATAAAAGCACTGCAAAGATCCAGTAGCGGTAATATAATCTGTAGCAGAGCTGGGGTTAAAATCTACCTGACCTGGAGAATATACCACTAATGTAAATATAACCTGCTGTCAAGTTTTATCATCGTTGCCTTTACATCTCGGTGCCTCCAATGCTCTTCACCCAAAGCACATCACCATCTGAATTTAATTTTGAAATAAAAACCTCCTTACCCCCTTTTGAATTCAAGATTTGAGGATTTCTAGGGTTCATGTCTATTGATCCTTCAAAATCACCTACGATGTAAATATCACCATTTTTATCTATAAAACTTTTGGCAATTTGATCTGTTTTTGTTCCACCAATAGTATTTACCCATTTTAAGGATTGAGCACAAAGGGAGTTTTCAAGGGATAGTAATATGGCAACTAGAAGTATTTGTTTAAGCATAGTTGAAGTGATGTCTAACAAATGTCAGTTAATTTTTTGTTTTTTGCAACAAGATTTGAAAATCGGTACTTTTTATTGCGTTAAAGTCACTTTTAGAACCTAAATTGCGTCTAAACTAATATGCATTACTTTAATCGTAAACAACCTCATCTAGCTTTAATTTTCATAGTCTTTTGCTATATAAGTAGTATACAAGCTTCACATATTATTGGAGCAGAAATTAACTACGAATATCAATCGGGTAATACCTATAAAGTGATATACAAATTGTATCGCAAGTGCGATGAGCTGCCAATGAATGGAGCAACATTCAAGGTGTCTTGTGATGATGGAAGCAATGCAGTAACCCTGAACCCGACGCGAACAAGAATTACCGACAAGACTCCCTTATGCAGTAAAAGTGCTTTGCCATGTGCTCCTCAAAATGTAAAAACGAGTTTCGGAATTGAAGAGCATATATACGAAGTAACAATCGACTTTAACGACAATGCCTATTCAGCAATTAAAAACAATTGTTGTAAAGCAATTTTTTCAATTTCATTGTGTTGTCGAAATGGAACCATAACAACGATATCGCCTGGCAACTTCTTTTTAGAGTCGATGCTGAACTTATGTGTCGCTGGAAACAAAGGAAATACATCTCCGAGTTTTGTTAAGCAACCAAGATTGACAGTATGTTGCAACAAATGGTTTGAAGAGAATGTAAATATTTATCAGCAAACAGATGCGGATAGCATCTCCTTTGCCTTAGTGCCAGCTTTGAATGGAGTAAAATCTCAAGAATCGTATCTTGGTAGTTTTACTCCTCAAATACCGTTGACACCATACTGCCCACCCAACCCTGGAACACTTAACTGTAAACCCTTGCCAAATGCTTTGCCTCCAAGAGGGTTTTATTACGATTCCATTAATGGGACAATTATTTCTACACCAACAAATTGCAGTGAAGTCGCTGTAATAGTTTGGAAAGTAACACAGTGGAAAAAAGATAGTTTAGATATGTGGGAAGAAATTGGGTATGTCAAAAGAGAATTGACATGGTTTGTAATAACATGTCCTGATAATAATCCACCTAGTAATACAGATGCATTAAACCGTAATGTTTGTGAAGGGGATAAATTGTGTTTCACAATTAGGTCAAAGGACGATCCATTTTTACCTAATCAGACTGTGGCAGATACTGTGTTAATGACTTGGGACTATGGCATTCCAGCAGGAGAATTTAAAATATTGGATTCATCTGCTAGAGAGAAACAAGCACATTTCTGCTGGCAAACCCAATTGGGAGATTACAGGGAAAAACCTTATTCCTTTACGGTAAACATCAACGACGATAATTGTCCGTATCCATTGGAAACAGAACGCGTATTTAAGATAAAAGTCAAACCTAGGTCAGCTGCAATAATGGAGTACCAAAAAGGGTTTAAAGGAAAATTAGTGTTTAAGCTACATCCTGTAGACACTATTAATTATTCATTTGAAAATTACAGGTATAAAGTAGCAATAAGAGATACTACAAGTTCAGGAGTACCTTTGTATTTTGATTTCCATCAAAAAGATTCATTTAGTTTCACAAATCCAGGTACGTATTATTTTGAATACGAAATAAACAACCCACCTTTAAATTGTCCTAAAGTTTATTACGACACCATTCAGATTACACCTGAACACATTTTAAGTATTAACTCATTAGAATCTTTAAATATTTCCTTGTATCCAAACCCTGTTGACGGTGTTTTGTTTATTCAATCTCCGGATTATCCTTTAAATTCAAATCTAGTAAAAATCTATTCTATAGAAGGCAAATTGATTCTGGAAGAAACTTTAAACCTAAACAGCATTGATGTCAGTAAACTCTCCAAAGGCGTTTATCTCATCGAGCTGCAGTTAGATCAAGGGAAAGTAGTGAAGCAATTTGTGAAGGAATAATATACCGGGATTACGCAGCTTAAACGGATTGTTTAGGAGTTTGCAGCCAGGATGGGTTGTTTACGTTCTAAAATGATTAACAAATTCCAATATTACACCTTCAGTATCTTCCCAAATGAATTTGTTTTCAAATCTCAGAACTTTTATTCCTATTGACTTAAGATATTCATCTCTTTCAGAGTCGTATTCAATCTGATTTGTGTCAAAATGTGCTTGACCATCTAATTCAATTGCTATTCTTTCTGAAGGGCAATAAAAATCAAGAATATAGTTATCTATGCTAAATTGTCTTCTAAACTTCCTTCCATGCAATTGTTTCACTTTCAACATTGACCAAAGTTTAGCTTCAGCTGGAGTTAGGCTATTTCTTAGCTCTCATCTATAAGTTTTTAGATGGGGTAGATTGTGGTAAACCCCTCCAACAGTTTTTTTACTAGTGTTTTTAGTTTTTATAAGATTCCTCTTTGGTTTCATTTCAATAAATAAAGTTACTAATAATTCAGGAGTAATGATTTACCAATGTGCAAAGAATTTTAGAACTCCCGTCCGCCTAAGGCGGAAGAAGTGGCTGCAGTAGCTTGCGGAGGCATACGGGGTGGTTTTTCGCACAACAAAATGCTATAAAATCTGTAAACTTATTTGAGGATAACGTTTCGCTCACGACAGACCCCTCCGTCAGCGTTAGGCTGACACCTCTCAGCCGCAGGCTGAAGGAGTTTACATCCGTGATGCGATTTAATCTTTTAACTTAATACATCAATAACCCTTTGTTGTGCGAGTATCGAAGACGCATCTCCTCTCTACATCATCGGATTCGGGGCACCCACCGTGTCAGTTGCTTCGTGGCCCATGTCTCTCCACAGGTAGCCGTGCTCTATGCGTGTGTAAGGGGTAAAATTTGTTTGGTAGAGTTTGCCTGTTCCCAAGCCTGAATGTAATGGTGTTTGAAACCCAGCTGCGTATTGCGCAATAGCATTTAATCCTATATTGCTTTCCAATGCTGAAGTAATCCACCATCCAATGTTATTCTTTTTGGCGTGTTTAATCCATAAATCCGATTGTATAAATCCGCCAATCAGATTTGGTTTTATGACTATGAACTGTGGCTTAATCGTCTTTAACAAACTCTGAATATCCTTTTCGTTGTGAACACCGATTAGTTCTTCATCGAGGGCAATAGGAACTGGAGATTTCGCACAAATATCAGACATCTCATCAAACTGTCCAGCAGTAATGGGTTGTTCTATACTGTGTAGATTGAACTTCTTTAAAGCATTCAATTTGTCCATCACATCTTCCGAGTTGAATGCTCCATTTGCATCTACTCGGAGTATGAGTTCTTCTCCACCTTTCAATGAGCGGATGTAAGCGAGTAGCTCAAGTTCCTTCTCAAAGTCGTGAGCACCAATTTTTATTTTAATGCATTGATAACCTTTTGCAATCTTTGTGGCGGCAGATTCCTTCATGGCATCGATGTTATCCATCCATACTAGTCCATTAATTGGAATGCCTTGCCGGCCTATAGCGTAAAAGTTTTGAAAAATTATTTTCTTACCACCATTTCGCAAATCGAGTAAGGCTGTTTCCAATCCAAACTTAATAGAAGGGAAGGCATCGAAAGGAAAATCTTCTGCCTTGTTTCTGTTAATTTGCTTAACAAGTTTTAACAATTGTTTTTCGTAATCCGGCACGTCGTCAATACTGAGACCTGCTAGAGGTGCACATTCTCCCACACCAACTATATTAGGAACAGCTGAATTGTGAATAGAAAGAAGCAGGATTTGGCGATCTGTGTAATTTCCTCTGCTTGTTGTAGCAGGTTGCTTAAACTTTAAAACGTGTTTTGATATGCTTGCTACTAATCCCAAAGTTTAAAACATTATTTCAGAAAGACAAAAGTAAAGCATCATACCCAAAGTTAGCAGAGAGAGAAACTTGAGTTGTTTATTGTATTCAAGTCGAGTGGTACAACGTTTTAGTGCTTCGTAGTGGATGTATATCAGCATTGAGAATATAAGATAGTTAGAAACTAATATAATTCCAAGTTCAATGTTAAAAATGCTATAAATAGTGAGAAATAAAACGGCAAGAAAAAGTATAATCAGTTGATAGAGTAGTGCTTTTTTATACCCTAGTCTCACGGCAATTGTAATTTTATTTTTTTGTGTGTCGGATTCGATGTCTCGGATATTGTTGACGTTTAATACGCCAACACTAAATAGACCTATTGCTGCAGCCACCCACCAAATGTGTGAGTTAATGGTTTTGGTTTGGAGGTAGTAAGATCCAACTACAGAAAGGAGTCCGAAGAATACAAACACGGATAAATCTCCGAAGCCCGCATATCCATAAGGTTGTTTTCCTGCGGTGTAGAAATAGGCAGCAAGAATTCCGAGTACACCCATTGCCAAAAGAATCCAGAAGGAAGAATTGAACTCTTGCACCCCAATAGCGAGTAAACTAATACCAGTAACTAGAGCCAATACAATCAAAATTCCAATGGCAACTTTCATGGCGGTTTCCGATATTCGTCCGGATGCCATCATACGGTCGGTGCGTTCGAGTGTGTCGGCCCCATTTTTAAAATCACCATAATCGTTGGCGTAATTGCTTAGAATTTGAAGTAATACAGCAGTGGTGACACAGAGATAGAATATTGTAAAGTTAATTGAACCCGTTTCAGCAAACGCCAATAGATTTCCTGTAAATGCTCCTGCTATTGCAAGAGGAAGTGTTCGAAGTCTGGCGGCTTGGATGAAAGCACTTACAGACAAGGGGTGCGCCCCCCGTCAACCACAATATTTGTTCCTGTAATATAAGCGGCAAACTCGGATGCTACATACAGCGGCATGTTGCTCTTCTTGGTTTACCAAAACGTTTCATTGGTATTTCTGCAAGCATTCCATCTTCAATCACTTGCAAGTCTTTATTTAACTTTTCAGATTTATTGCTGATTATGCTGCTCAGGCGTTCCGTTTGTGTTGCACCGGGTAAGATGTTGTTAACGGTTATTCCGTCTGCAGCTAGCTCATTTGCAATGGTTTTAGACCAATTTCCAACAGCACCTCGAATGGTGTTGCTCACTCCGAGATTTGGAAGAGGAACTTTAACGGAAGTAGAGATGATGTTGATGACACGACCAAAGCTACGGCTTCGCATTCCGTTCACCACTGCTTGTGTTAAGATTTGATTGTTGATGAGATGAGCGTTAAAAGCAGATAAGTAAGCGCTAATGTCGGCATCGATGGCTTTACCTGCTGCTGGTCCACCGGTATTGTTTACTAGAATATCAATTGCCATTGAAGCAACTTGAGAAGCAACAGCTTGCACCGATTCTAAAGATGAGAAATCTGCAATCAAAATGCTATGAGATTGCGAACTGTTGTTGGGCAATTTGCTAAGCGCCGATTTAAGTTTGTCTTCGTTTCTAGCAAGTAAAATAACGTTCGCTCCACAGGAGGCAAATTGAGTTGCTATTGCGTTTCCTATTCCTTGCGTACTGCCGCATACAAGGGCAGTTTTATCTTTCAAATTGATAATCACGTGGCAAAGGTAATGTTAAATAAAAGATTGAACAATACGATAGACGAGGGGAGTATTAAGTTTTTGTACAGTTTTTGTATTATTGCAAACAATGTTTCTAATAGGTCGTTCAAAATCAAAGCGTTTTCGCGTTTTTTATTCCGTTTTATTTTCAATTTTATCCTTTACTTCCATTCAAGCACAAAGCCCAGAATTGGTCTGCGATGTCTTTGGCGGTGATCGTGGAAGTGCACCCAAAGATTTAGTGGTGAATGGCAATACGGCCTATTTTACAGCCGATGATGGTGTTCATGGAAGAGAGTTGTGGAAGACAGATGGAACAGAAGCGGGAACAGTGCTTGTTGCTGATTTGTGCGAAGGGCATTGTGGGTCCTCTCCTAAGAATTTATGTGTTGTAAATGGTGTTTTATTCTTCACAGCATATGAGAGCGATAAGGGAACAGAGATTTGGACAAGCGATGGAACTGAATCTGGAACCAAGCGTTTGAAGGACATCAACAAAGGTGGAAGTAATTACAGCCCGAGCCATTTAATAGGCGTAAACGGACTCTTATTTTTTACCGCAAATGATGGTGATCACGGCGTGGAATTATGGAAAAGTGATGGCACAGAAAAAGGGACTCAGATTGTTAAGGATATTTCAAATGGAAAAGAGAGTTCGTATCCTATTGCTTTATCAGCGTTTGGAAATCGTTTGTTTTTTCTTGTGAAGAAAGGAAAACAACACAGCGAATTATGGAGATCCGACGGCACAGAATCGGGGACTGTCTTGATAAAAAGTCATGAAGGCAACGATATTAAATCAATCACCACGAGCAAAACTCAACTCTTTTATTTGACAGATTCAAAAGAAGGTAAAACGGAGTTATGGCAAAGTAAGGGTGATGCAAATACATCAACTAAGATAAGTGACATCAGTATCAAGGGAAATGGTCAACACGAGATGGTAACAGCAAATAATCTTGTGTATTTTACTGCAAATTCGAAAGATGGTAAAGGTATAAGTTTGTGGAAAAGTAATGCTTCTTCTGCGGGTACAATTCAACTTAAACTTGCAGCTTCTAAGGCGAGTAAATATAGTGAACCTTATGGTTTGATGGTACATCAGGATAATGTTTTATTCTTTATGTACGATTACAAAACCAAAGAGGAGCACCTTTTTCAATTCAACGATAAACTTGGACATAGCATTGAAATAAATAAGGTGTATACTCCAAATAGAACGCATGCACATATTTGTTTAGATTTAGGAAATTCTTTTCTATGGACACAAAATAACAGCAGCAATCAAGTTGTCTTATGGAGACAAGATGCAAGTGATAAACCTGCCAAAGAAATCGGAATAACGAGTAATCAATCTGCTTATTATTCGCCAAAGAATCTTTGTGTCTTAGGTTCTCAAATTTTGTATATCGCAAGTGATGCTCAGAATGGGGAAGAAGTATGGCAAATGCCTTCTGCAAATAAAGAAGCTCATGTTTTAAAGAATATAAATACAAAGGGAGTGTCGTCTTCACCTTATAACTTAACATCAGTAGGTGAGTCGTTGTTTTTTGCAACATTTTCGGATACCGACGGGGTACAATTATGGAAGACAAATGGACAATCCGCCTCATGTACTAAATTAAAACATTTTTATCAAGGTAAACTAGATACAGAATTAGAGAGTTTTTGTGCGGTAAATAACAAGCTGTTTTTTATGGCGAATGAAGGCAAGGGAAAACAAGAACTTTGGATTAGCGATGGAACAAGTTCTGGGACCCAATTTGTAATGAAATTTACCGAAACTCGTAACTTAAGTTTTACGCAACAAATGCTTGCCTATAAAGGTCTTTTAATATTCAGTGCTTACGACAGTATTCACGGTACAGAATTATGGAGAAGTGACGGCACCGCCAAAGGAACCTATTTGATAAAAGATATAAATCCTGGAGACAACTCATCAACGCCTCAATGGTGTACAGTGATGAATGGGTATGTGTATTTCAGTGCCGATAATTACAACAATGGGAACGAGTTGTGGAAGACAGATGGCACTTCAGCAGGCACAAAGCTTTTGATGGATGTTTACGATGGAGGTCATAGTTCGGATCCAGGATTCTTAACTGTCAAGGACAATGTTTTATTCTTTGCCGCTGATAATGGATTACACGGTTATGAATTATGGAAAAGTGATGGCACAACTCAGGG
>JAWKNQ010000019.1:0-40035 GCA_041391605.1 Bacteroidia bacterium | reverse complement strand
TACCATCTTATATTAAGTTGGCCTACTTGCCTGGTTTTAATGTTGTACGATTGCGCTTAACAGGTATTTCGGATGGCAAGGTGGATATTCACAAAGAAGTAAATGCGTTTGCAGACCGAATTAAAGAACGCGTGCTGGATGCACTCGTATCCGAAGAAGATTTGAGCATGGCTGAATTGGTTTTTCAATTGCTTGAGAAAAAAGGAAAGACCATAAGTGTTGCCGAAAGCTGCACAGGTGGTTATATTTCACATTTATTAACAATGATTCCCGGTGTTTCAAAGGTTTTTGTTGGCTCCGTGGTGAGTTACAGTAACTCAGTAAAACATCACCAATTGGGTGTAGAGAATACCTTGTTTGAGACAGTAGGAGCAGTTAGTGAGCAAGTGGTAACTGAAATGGCTGCAGGAGTGAGGGAGCGATTAGAAACCGACTATTCCATTGCGGTATCTGGAGTTGCTGGACCAGGAGGAGGTAGTATTGAAAAACCGGTAGGCACAGTTTATATCAGTGTATCCTCTAAAAACAAGTCGGTTGTGAAGCGATTTCAGTTCAACGGCGACCGCATGAATGTGATTGCACGATCCGCAAATCTTGGTTTCGACTTACTAAGACGTTTAATATTAGAAAACGACTAAAACTGTTCGAAAAGCGACGGAAAGTTTTCACAATGGGATAAGACTCGACTCGATTGGATAAATTCGAGTTCGAAATAGGAATATTATAGGTTCATTGTAAACATACGAAGTAGGTATTGGCAAAGAATTTATCGTGTCTCGGACCGGGATTAAACGGATTCTTAGGACTAGGGTGGAGTTTGTGGCAGTGTTCTTCTTCAATGGTGTTGTACTCCCGTCCGTAATGTTCTTCTGGTTGGTGTTGTCACCAACCAACCAATGCGGTTGCACTTCCGTTGGTCATGAGAGAAGTTCACCAAGTAACCAAGCATCCATCTAACCAACCAAGCAGCTTACCGATGATGTTGTGCTCATTAATTCATTAGTAAACAACATCATCCCAATCGAATATGCCATCAGCCTAAGGCTGATTTGGATTGTGGTTTGTTTGTGCAATGGTGTTGTACTTCCGCATAATCTTCTGCAATGGTGTTGTATCAGCCTGAGGCTGAAGAGAAAAGTTCACCAATCAATCCGAAATTCACCAATCAATCCGAAATTCACCAAGCAACTAATAAGTGAACATCCCGATTTCTTTTAGCAACGACTCTTCTTTTAAACTATTTCCTTTTTGAATGTTCGCTAAGTCGTTGATCTCATCCAAGCTTACTACATGCTCACTCGGCGGAAATATGCCTCTTGTTTCATCTGTGCTAGCCATTTCAACTTTTTTATAACGTGATTTGCTCTTCTTATAAACAGGAACTTCAACGAAAACTGTGTCTGCAATGGGTGATTCTGATGCTATTAGCTTGGTGACGTATATCGTATCTATATCTGGTTTTAATGTTAAGCCAGTTTCTAACGTTTTTTTGTTGAAGGTGTTTAAAAACACTGCAAGCAAACTCCCGAGCACAAGCACTGCAGCTATATTCCACCATTGCATGTAAACAACCTTTTTGCTCTTTGACGCTGTGGTGTGCTTTGATTCGAAGGCCTGCATTAAACTAGCTATATTGCTTTCTTTGATTGCATGGCCATCTGATTGCTTCTTGATTTTTAGCTCTGAGATGACAGAAAACAATTCCATATACTCCTCAGCTGTCATTGCTTTTAACACAAGTTCTTTTTGTTGCAAATTCAATTCATCAAATGTATAGTCTTCTAAATAGTCGAAGATTTCTTCAGGTATCATTTTATTTGTTTCCATTCTTGTATGCTTTTAGGTGATGAGATAATTTTTTTAATAGATAAAATAGAGTAGACCGAACTGTTCCTTCAGGTATTTGAAGCAGTGCGGCAATGTCTTTAAGTGCCAGCTCGTATTCAAATCGCAAACTGTATATTTGTTTTTCTTTTTCGTTCAAAGTGTTAATTCCTTTTTGCAAGGCCAACTGCATCCGTTTGTAATCTAAACTTTCCTTGTTTGAACTGTGTGTGCTTACAAACGGTCGTATTTGTTCAGAGATTATACGTTCTCGGTTGCTGTCTTGTATCCGTTTGTTTTTACACGCATTTGCTGTTAAGGTGTAAATCCAAGTACCAAACTTTTTATTGGCATCAAAACGTTCAGGGTGTTGAATGAGTTTCATAAAGACTTCCTGAACTGTGTCTTCAGCATTGTGTATTTCCATATCAAAACGCAAGGCAAATTTTATAAGTCGTTCGTAATACCGCTCGTACAACAACTCAAAAGCGAGACGGTTGCCCGTGCCGCTTTTAAGCATTAATTCTTCGTCGCTTGATTCGTTTTCAGACATTGACTATACCGCTGCTATCAATTAAAGTGTTTTAACATTTCCTTTTCCTTCTCACTTCCTTTGCAAATTTGTAAGGCTAGGTTTTTTGTGCGTTGTTGACCGAGAGTATCTCCTAATAATTTGTAATGGTCGTACAATTTAACCAAAGGAATTAAGTAATTGTAATTGATGTAGCCAACTATTTCTTTGGCAATATCGTTATAAAATGGATTGCTGATATAATCTAAGTTGTAATTTTCTTCGAAATTGCGTTTTAACAAGGCCATATTATCAACAGGGCTTGTACTGTACTTATAAACTAAGCCTACCATATATAAGTCAGATTTGATCTTAGACAAATTCTGTTCTGAAACAGTTAAGCCACAATACAAGGGTTTACCCTTCTTGTTTTCCGCCATGTACTTGATGATATCTGTTTGGAATTGTTTCATGCTAGAATCGCTGTAATTTTCATCAACGGTATATCTTGGAAGCCCTAGTTTGTCGGTTATTATATTGCGATACGGTGTAATGTAAAACAGGTATAAGTTGATAACGGTAACATCTTTACGAATTCCCATCGATTGAAGTATAAGTAGTGGATAGGTGTCGTTGTCGCCGGCAGTAAAAATAATGGCATTGGGCTCAAGACTGCTGAGCACATTGTAATTGTAATACAATAAACCACTTGATACATTCCCCGATTTATAGAGCTTTTGACAATACTTGTCTGATTTGACTTGATCGTCTTCGCGAATGGCAATGTTTATCATGTCTTCACAGTGTTCCCAATGTTCTTCACCCAATTCATCTGCTTTCAATAAATTGTCAAGAAACTTTGTATCCCCACCACCGTGCGCCCAGCGAGCTAGATTGTATTCGTAAGAATTGGGAATGTGTTTTTCCATTTCATCAATTCGGCTTTTAACTTCTTTCACACGTTCAGTATATGGCCTTTTATCTGTTGTGTCAAGTCGTAAGAGATTCCTGCTTGTTCTATACACGTACCACCAAGCTTCAGCGTTCTTTGGGTCTTTCTTCGTTAAATTTGTCCATGCATTAAGCTGTTGTTTATACCAATCGAGGGATTTTAATTCTCTAGCAAAGCTGTAAACAGGTTCAGGCTTTTGAGCATACACTTGTGTGCTTAATAAGAATAGGGTGATTATAAGACTAAGTTGTTTCATATAATTTTTCTTGTATACCCATTATACAAGTGAAAGACGCTGGCGTTCAAAAAAAAATTAAAAATAATCACAGCGGAGTTTGTTTAGTTCTTCTTCATTGGTCATGAGAGAAGTTCACCAAGTAATGATAGAACTCGTATCACGGATAGAAACTCCTTCAGCCTGAGACGGAGAGATTAAATGAGAGTGAGAATGAGAACGAAAGGGAAGATTCAATTCTATAATGGTCTTACGAGCTGTCTACATCACGCTTTGCACTATGGTGTTGTACTCCAGTCCGTAATGCTCTTCTGGTTGGTGTTGTACTCCCGTTGGTCATGAGAAAAGTTCACCAACCAACCAACCGATTTCCGCATGTCATGAGAAAAGTTCACCCACTAGCTGTAAATCCTCATTCTTCAATGCTCCGTAACATTGTGAAGGAGGTTCATTCTTTCAGCCTCCGAAACTTTGTGTAGGAGGCTCACTCTCTTTCTCCAACAATCCGAATTTTACCAAAAAACACTCGTTTTGTCTTTATATATATCGGTCTGTTTAAACTTATACCGCATGCCAATGTTGATGTAATAATTTGTTAATAGGGGAGTCTCTTTAATTTTGGGCGTATACACTTGTCCCAATTTGAACTCCGAAAATAGATTCAAATCACAAGAAAGGTTGTATTTCAAACCAAAAGGAATCCAAAAGGATAGATGTGGTGCTGTAAATTGTTCCAATTCAAAACTTCTTGTGTTCACCTTCGAATTCATTGAATCCCTATAATGAAAGTCATTCGCATATAAGATGTTGTGATTCGAGTTACCGACACCCCAATGACTGATACCAAATGCGGCACCAATGCCGGTGTAGAATTTAAAGTTTCTAGCAAAACGCTTTGAACAAATTAGGTATTCCAGCTGAATCTGTTCGTGAACTTGGCGATATTTAAAATTAACCGATTTTATCAAACTCAAACCGTTTTGATCAGTGCTATCATAGGTCAAATACATCCCATTCAAAAATCGCGAACTTGAGAAAGAAAAGGATGCTCCTAACCTGAATTCTGTTTTGAATTCCGTCTTGAATAATTGAATCGGTTTATTGTAAAAGACCAGTCCAAGACCGAGCCGAGTGTAGGTATTGTCGTAATAAGAGCTCTTAAATCCCTTGTAAACTTCAGAGAGTCCACTTTTATCAATCAATAAATTCTCGAGTACTTCCATTTGATACACATGTGGACTGGGCAAGTATCCTGTTCCAATGCTGATATCCAAGGCTTGAATACTGGCTTGTAAGGAAATTTGAAATATACGATTGAGTTATAAGAATGAGCAAAAGTGATTAACATTCATTAGTCATGAAAAAAGTTCTCCTTCAAACCCTCAAATAGATTTAAACATCTTCAAATGTGGGATACCGTCTTCATCAAAATACTCGCCATCTCCGATATAAGAATTCTTTAAGTAAAATGCCACAGCTGAGTCGCGGGCATGACAATACATGTTTGTATACTTATGGTTTCTCGCATATTCTTCGCAGTAGGTCATTAATTTAGAACCAATGCCATTGCTTTGAATACCGTTTTTGACAACCACCCTTTGCATTTTTAGATTAGATCCTTCTGGGCACAAGACAGCAGTAGCCACAACGTCTTGATTCATTATTCCGACCACTTGAATGTGCTTGCGCTCTTCTTCCAGTTCTTCAATTGTAAATGATTGTCCAAGTGGTTTGCGTAAAATGTCTTCACGCAACTGAACGGCATTTTTCCATTCTGTACTGCCGTGTGGGATGATTTTAAATTCAGTATGCATTTATTGAAACAAAGGTATATTAGCACTCAAAGTAAAACGACTTCGGCGAATCGATTCAGAGCGTTGGTTGAGCATAGGAATGGAATATCCGTACATAATAGAAAGCACCCCAAAGGCCGTAATGCCAACTTCTGGCAATATCCTTAAATCAACGGTGTTATTATCAAAATAGGATATCACGTTTCCTCTAAAGCAAAGCACTCCAGCATTCATTTCATAACCCAGCTTGGGAGCTAGAATTAAGTTGTCCATATTTAGGTTCGATTCAATTCCAATTCGTGTTCCACTGAAATAACCAGGCACGCATATACCTTTGGGTTTTAAATATGAAAGTAATACGTTGAATTCTGCGAAGTATTGTTTATTCCCATGACTAGCAACCGCTGGAGACAATAGAGCATGGATTGTATGTTTCACTTCTTGGCCTTCCAACTGCCTTAATTGAGCATTTGCATCCTTGGTGCAATGCACTAGGACAATAAGTGACACGATTGAAAATAGACAATTCTTGTACATACCGAAATATAGCAATTCAAAAGTAGTATAAAACTTTCAAAAAAGTAAATAGTGAGTGATTGACTTAGCAGGTGAAGGTGATTGAGGTAAAAAGCATGTGAAAAAGGACATGAGAACGGAAGGCGAGGTGAAATTATCTTCTAGTTCATGTATTCTTGACATTGTAATAAACCTTCTCAATGGTCTTATAGACATCAATCGAACACAAAATTGCTCATAATACTGGTCTCTTGTTCTATTGAAATTTTAGTATTCCGAATTGTCATTAAAATTACAAAGTAAATGACTTACAAGTGTCTCTATGGCCATAAAATCAAGGTCTTACACATTTTTAAATAACGATTTATGAGATTTATATAAGAGTTTAGGAAAAAAGTATAGGAGTTTGGGAGAAAAGTACAGAACATTGGGAGTTTTGTATAGGACCTCGTCTGTTTTGTATAGAACCTTAGGAAAAAAGTACAGAACATTGAGAGTTTTATATAAGACATTAGGAGATTTATATAGAACATTAGGAGTATTATATAGAACCTTAGGAAAAAAGTACAGGACTATAGTAGTTTAGTACAGGACTTCGTGTGTTTTATACAGAACCCAAGGAGTTTTATATAGCACTTTAGGAGTTTTATACAGAACATTAGGTGTTTTATATAGAACTTTAGGAGTTTTATATAGAAGCTTAGGCGTTTTGTATAGAGACTAGGTAAAAAAGTACAGAAGCTTGGGAGTTTTGTATAGACTCTTTGAAGTGGATTTCAGCGTCTTTTAAGCACCCATTTGCCTCTTGGAAAACCATCGTTTGCAGTAGAAAATACAAAAATATTTCGAGTATTCCTAAGAATTTGGCTTTGCTTTAAGTCAATGCGTTGTATTAAATGCGTATAAATAGTACCACTTGTTTTGTAAGTCACTCTAGTGTCAAAAAACCTTTTTGAATTTATTAAATAAGATTTATCACCTAAATTCGTTTGACCATTCGGAAGAATTTCACACCATGAAAACCAAATATATACTCCTTGGTATTTTTATACTTCTGAATTTCACCAGAGCAGAATCACAAGTAAAACCTTTAAAGGACATTCGTATCGGTCCGACCAATTCTAATCCATACGCATTGGTTGTTTGTAACAACAAATTGTTTTTTACAGCAGATGATGGGATTCATGGAATCGAATTATGGGTGAGTGATGGCACCACTAAAGGCACATTTATGTTAAAGGATATTTATCCAGGTTCCATAAGTATGAGTTTGGGCCCTTTTGTGGCTTTTAACAACAACTTGTTTTTCGTAGCGAATGATAAAGTATTAGGGCGGGAACTATGGAAAAGCGATGGAACACCGGAAGGCACTCAAATGGTAATGGATTTAAGTCAAGGCAACTTCAATGGAATTCCCGATCAGTCAAGCTTGGTGGCAACTCGAGATGAATTGACATTTGTGGGAAGTAACGGATCGCCCTATTATCAACTGTGGAGTTCTGATGGAACAGAACCTGGAACGAAACAAATTACCAATTTTACAGATCAAACTGGCTACATCATCAAGCTAATTGCTAAATTAAAGGATACATATCTGTTCACACGTAAAATGAATTTCATCCAAACCGAATTGTGGTTGAGCGATGGAACCGAGCACGGGACCTTTTCGATAAGCGATACCGCCGATAAGCATTTGTTAAGTTATTCAGATAAACATGTACAGTTAGATAGCATATTGATTTTTTCTGCCAGAGATAGTGCACATGGTGATGAAATATGGAGAAGCGATGGCACCCTAAACGGAACCTATATATTAAAAGATATTGCCCAAGATGATTTAAATTCCACGCCCAATTTATTAACCCTGCACCAAAACAAGGTGTTTTTTGTAACAACAGATTTAAATTGGAATTACACTTTGTGGGAAACAGATGGTTCGAAATTGGGAACAAAAGAAGTGTTTAAATTTAATGCCAACACTTATGTTCGAGCAATTTATTCTTTATTGGGAAAATTGTATTTTGTGATTGATGACCCTGCTGTATTTGGAAGAGAAATTTGGTATTTAGAAGGTGGCAAATTAAGCTTATTAAAAGATATTTGTAAAGGAAACAATTCGTCTGAACCTGAATCCTTAATCCAAATAGACTCCCTTATTTATTTTGCAGCTCGAGATGAAACGGGTTGGAATTCAATTTGGACAAGTAATGGAACCCGGGAAGGAACACAAATCTATCATAAAATGAATGATGTTCAGGGATTGGGTTCAAAACTTTTAACGAATTATAAAAACCATTTGTATTTTACGGGATTTAACTTTTCAACAGGACAGGAGGTGTTTACCGACGACCCACATATCAGCTCCATCTCGAATGTTAACTCGAGTTTAGGCATAGAAATATATCCAAATCCAGTAGTTGATGTTCTTCACATTGATTTTAGTAAGTTGAATCCTTCAGGTTTTGCTAGTGAAATTAAAATTCAAGTATTCAATGTGCATGGGCAAATTATGATTGATTCGGAATTGCCTATGGATTTAAATGAAATAGAAATAGATATACGTTCCTTGTCAAAAGGAATTTACACAATTGTATTTCAAACGGAAAACTCGATATTTTCTCAAAAACTCCTTAAAGAATAAAATGAAGAAGTGTATACTTTTTATAATGCTATTGGTTATTGCAAATTCGAATGCACAGATACGGATATTAAAGGATATTAATTTGGGGCAAAACGGTTCGGATATAAACTTCATGAAGGTATTCAAGAATCAATTGTATTTCATTCCTTCAGATGAAGAAGATAAAATTAAACTGTGGGTTTCTGATGGCACAACAAAGGGTACACGTATCTTTAAAGATTTGAGTTTTGGTCTTTCATTCTCCAAATGTACGGGGATGGAAGTGGTGGATGATATCTTGTATTTTCTTGTTAGTAAACCACCATCTTCCTATAATCAACTGTGGAGATGTGATGGCACTGAAGGAGGGACCTTTCAAATTGTAGACAGTGCAGGGCTTATAATGTCTAACGTTATTACGAATTCGCTTAGCACAACAAGCAAGGAGTTGTCTTTTAAGGTAATTGACAATGGAATAGAATTTTTATGGGTGACAGATGGTACGATTAAAGGAACCAAGCGTGTTTCAAATATAGAATCTACATCAGGAAAGGTATACAGCTTTTATGGTAAACTAGGGACAAGATACTTGTTTACATTTTTTGATTCAAGTCGCACAGATTTATATTCAAGTGATGAAAATGACACTAATTATCTTAATTTGACTAATATGGGCATTTCATCTCCTGCATCATTAAATGAATATTATACTGAATATGATTCAATGTTTCTTTTTTTAGCAACGGATAGTGTTTATGGTCAAGAGTTATGGCGATCAGATGGAACAATCGAAGGAACTTTCATGGTGAAAGATATCAACCCTAAATCATTTTCTTCTCGACCGAGATTGTTAACAAGGTACCAAGATAAAATACTTTTTACAACTCAAGCAACTAACCCAGAAGAATTATGGATTACAGATGGTACTGAAGCTGGAACAGAGAAGATACTTGAATTAATGGATAATTTCAGAATGGTTAAAATTATTCCTGCTTCAAATGGTGTTTATATTGAATTGTATGAATTTGGTATTGGAGGTAGTATCTGGAAATTACAATCCAACACATTAGTGAAAATTGTTGGATTGGATGCTAACAATATGTTTTATATTAGTGAGTTTGCCACACTAGATTCACTTTTGTACGTTGCACATTACCACAATACAACAGGCAATACCATTTGGGTGACCGATGGCACACAAAATGGGACTAAAAAACTCCATACGATTAATGATTATAAGATTGGCCAATCTAGTCTGCTCACCATTTACAATAAACATCTTTACTTTAAAGGCTTCAATTATTCAACAGGTTTTGAGTTATTCACCAACAATCCAAACATCACCTCTATTAAAAGTCAGCAGTTTAATAATGCTATAAAAATTTACCCCAATCCAACAAGTGATTATCTCCAAATTGATTGGAGCAACTTGAAACAATCTGGCAGCAATTCGACTGTAAATATTCAAGTCTTCGATGTCTTAGGTCATGTAGTTCTGCAAGAAAACATTCCGATGGATATAAGTCGGAAGGAATTGGATGTATACTATTTGTCTAAAGGTATGTATACACTTACCATACAAACTAATGAACAGGTATTCAGTTCTCAGTTTCTAAAACATTAAAAAGACTATAAATTTGAAATTAAATTAGATTTTAGATGGTGATTCCATTCTTCTTTTAGTACGCTGTAGACAACCGTATCTCTTCTAAATCCATTTTCGAGCAAGGTATGACTTCTCAATGTGCCTTCAAACACAGCCCCGATTTTTTCTATCGCTTTTCTCGATTGTAAATTTCTAGCATCGGTACGAAATTCAATGCGTTCCATGTGTAGATGTTCAAAAGCATAATTCATCAGCAGATATTTACAAGATAAATTTAAACCTGTTCCTTGAACTTTTCTGTCTATCCAAGTCCAGCCAATTTCAATGCGTTTGTCCAGTAAGCTTAAATTTCCAAAGCTTGTACTTCCAACATAAGAATTGCTAGAAGTGTCAAAGATTGCAAACGGATATCGAATGCCTTGAGAGTGCAAATTTAAAGCGGATTCAATTAACGACTTTAATTTTTTATCTGTCCCAAATGGTGAAGGAGAGTATTGCAATAAATCTGGATGCGCTTCAGAGATTGGAAGCAATTCCTGAATATGAAATTGCATGAGTGATTCTAATTTTACTTTATCATTTTCCAAGATAATATCCATTTCAAAATTCATAGCATATAAGTTAAAAGTTGATTCGCAACATAAATCGGTCGGGAGTGGGATATGTGTTAAACCCAAAATTCTTATAGAAGTTTTGAGCATCTTTGGTAATAAGGTAATGCGTTTTGACATTCCTTAAAGTGGGATGTTTATAGATTTCCTCCATTAAGAATTTGCCATACGATTTGTTTTGATGTTTAGGGTCAATAAACACATCCATGAGGTAGGAGCACACCACTTGGTCGGTGATGATACGAGCAAAGCCTATTTGAGCAGTTCCTTGATACAATCCAAAACACAGGGAGTTGTCGATACTTGATTTCACCTGTTCTAAGGATCTCTCACTTGCCCAATACGAAGTGCTAAGAAACGAAAAAATAAAATCAATGTTTAATCGCGATTTATCAGTGCTTATTTCAGGTGTATTCATGTTCTGTTTTTTTCTAATAATCTTTTACAATAATAGAGACTATGCGTATTTTTTTATAGCTTGAATTTAATTTGGATTGAAAATTAACCATAAAAGACTTTAAATCCTTATATTTGTGTGGAACATGTTCAATCGAGTGATATAAAATGAAACAAATAGCTATTATTACAGTTTGTTTTCTACTCAATACTATATCTGCACAAGAACAGGTTCAGAAGAAAGATTTGAATGTGTTTCTTGAGCTTGGGCATTCTACTTCAAGTTTCATTGGTTCAAATTTCAATCAAGTAGGACGAAATACAAGCAAAGTATCTTTTTATAAACTTGGTGTAAAATGGAACAAGTTTAGCTTGTTTGGCGATTTAAAGGATTATTCAGATTTCAACCGTGATTTATTTGAAACAGGAAATCCTAAAGTGATTCAGGCAGGAACATATAGAAGCAATTACTATCGTGTTTATGATTTTGGATTAGCCTATAGTTTTAACTATAAAAACAAACTCTTTCTTGAACCCTCTATACTCTATAGTACGCGTTTTGAAGGAGGAGAAGAATTCTATCAAACCGATTTTTATACTGGTTTTATATGTGCAACTGGCGCTACTTATTATTATGGATATCGCAACGAAGGTTTGGGATTAGGGCTTAATGTGAAGCAACGTATATACAAAGGCTTGTATCTTGGGTTTGAAACTCAGTACAACCGTTACTTTTCACTAATCTTGAAGGTGAAGAAAATCCTCGGAATGAATTTGTAAGGAATCACAAAATAAACAGTGAAATGCTCACATATATCCTCAAGTTGGGAATGGAACTGAATCTGAGAAAGAAGCATTCTGTACAAGATTCTACTCAGAGTTTGATTATCACTAGCTGAATTCACCGTACAGCAATCAGCCTTAGGCTGATGGCATATTAGTGTGGTTTCGCGCCCCCGATAGCAGCGGCAGCTTGTGCTTGTATTTGCTAGTCGGATTACTGCAGCAATTGGCGATAGCCCAATTTGCGCAGCTAATACACAGCATAATACAAGGGCAACTAGAGCGGATAGCGGGTTAAGAAGGCCACGATTCATGAAAGCAATCGCAATCATCTTGCCTTCTTAAATACCAGGCGCCCAAAACAAAACACCTTTAAAGAATGTGAATTGCTTTTATGTGAATTTAAATTAACTTCGCGGCATGAATAACGACCAATTGAAGGATATAAGGAGCCGGGTCGAGGCTTTGGGGAGGTATCTTTGACGTCGAACAGAAACTGGCGCTCATAGCCGACGAAGAATCTCAAACACTTGCACCCAATTTCTGGGACGATTCTAAGCAAGCTGAAAAACATCTCAAAAAGATTAAAGAAAAGAAGTTTTGGACCGACGCTTATAAAAAGTGTGCCGACGCCATTTCAGATCTTGAAGTGCTCAAGGAATTTCAAGACATGGGTGAGGCAAAAGAGTTGAAGTGGATGCTTCATACAATCAAGCTGTTCTTTAATCGAAGACCTTGAAATGAAAAACATGCTGAGAAGTGAGGAAGATCGCTTAGGTGTAATACTTACCATTAACAGTGGGAGGGAGGTACGGAGAGTTGCGACTGGGCAGAGATGCTCTCTCGTATGTACATCATGTGGGGTGGAGAAAAACGGTTACAAAGTGACTGAAATGGACAGCAAGATGGCGATGTGGCAGGAATAAAATCCATAACACTCGAATTTGAAGGCAATTTTCCATACGGGTATTTAAAAGGGGAAAGTGGTGTGCATCGTATGGTTCGTATTTCTCCATTTGATAGCAACGTGAGACGACATACCTCTTTTGCTTCAGTTTACGCATGCACCCATTAGTAGATGAGGACATTGTAATTGATATAAATCCAGCAGATGTTGAATTGCACACCAAGAGAAGTGGTGGAGCAGGAGGACAGAACGTTAACAAGGTAGAAACTAAAGTTCAATTAACTCACAAACCCAATCGTTGTGGTGTGTCAAAGCAAGATCGCAAAAACGAAACCGCCAATTGGCCATGCAAATGTTAAAATCGCAGTTGTACGAAATGGAGTTGCGCAAAAAGAATGAAGCGAGAGATGCCATTGAGGTGAGTAAGATGAAAATAGAATGGGGGTCACAGATACGCAACTATGTGTTTCATCCTTATAAACTGGTAAAAGATGTACGCACTGGTGAAGAAACCAGTAATGTGCAAGCCGTAATGGATGGAGACATTGATATTTTTATTAAAGCTTTTTTAATGTCATTCAACGGCGGAGAAAAAGCCAAGGTATAAAATTCAGAATACCAGTAAAAATTGCAGTTGTAAGAAGAATAAAACATGCTTATTTTCGCGCAATGAAAGTTTTTCTTTTTTGTGTTTTATCAATTGCGCTTGTAGCATGTAATAACGGAACTAGCAGCGATGCTTCTATTGAACAGATTCAAAGCTTAGAATCTAACAAGAGTTTATCACGGAGTGACAGCTTAATTAAAACCTATGTGCGTTTTGTGGATGCGAATCCAAAACACGATTCTGCTGTGGTATACTTGTTTAAAGCAGCTCAATTGAATGTGCGTACAAATAAAGTAACACCAGGAGCTCGACTATATGAGCGTGTTGCCTTAGAATACAAAGAAGATCCTCATGCCCCAGAAGCTTTAATCCGTGGAGGAGTTGCATTAGCTTCTATGAATGATGCAGCAAATGCAAAACGCTTATACGATTGGTTTATTAAAGACTATCCAACACATCCAAGAATTGAAGAGGTTAAGATGTGGTCGGAAACATCTGGATTGTCTGAAGAGGAACTGATGAAACGATTTCAAGATATTATTCAAAAAGCAAAAGACAGCACAAGAAACACCCAATAAAATGGCTGTAAAGATTGTAGAATGTCCACGAGACGCGATGCAGGGGTTTCATCACCCAATTTCTACCGATCAAAAAATCGAGTATTTAAATGCACTTATACGTGTTGGGTTTAATGCTTTGGATTGCGGTAGTTTTGTATCGAAGCGAGCTGTTCCACAATTGGCGGACACCAAAGATGTTCTCAATAACATTGATTTAAGTCTGAAGAACAGTTCATTCATCACAATTGTGGCAAATGAAAGAGGAGCAGATGAAGCTTGTCAGTTTGATCAGGTGGATGTCTTAGGTTTTCCATTTAGTATTTCAGAAACCTTCCAACTTCGAAATACCAATCAAACCATTAAGCAAGCCAGTTCACGTTTGGCTCATATTCGCGATATTGCCGAACAGGGCAAGAAAGAATTATTGGTGTATTTGTCTATGGGGTTTGGTAATCCATACAAAGATAAATGGTCGACTGATATAGCCATTGATTGGTGTAAACGCTTAGCAGATCAAGGAATTACAAGTATTAACCTATCAGATACAATAGGAGCAGCAAAAGCAGAAGATATCAAAGCAATATTTTCAGCTTGTATTGAGGCAATGCCACATATCGAGTTTGGTGCACATTTGCACACAAGAGCAGATAATTATTTAAAGAACATTAGTTCAGCTTATGAAGGGGGATGTCGAAAATTCGATTCAGCCATTCAAGGCTTTGGGGGATGCCCATTTGCTGCAGACGATCTTACCGGCAATTTGCCAACAGAATCTCTATTGAATTACCTGAAAGACATCAAAGAATCCACTCGAGTTAATCAAGAAGCCTTTGATAAGGCATTTGCCTTGGCTAGTAAGGTGTTTGTATAGGTATTTTTGCTATTTGTCGGATAAAAGAACTTGCAAATAATTACCCATCCAAAGTCTCGTTAAATTTCATTAATTTTGCACCTTTAATGCCAAAATCTGTTGCCTTTTATAATTTTAGGTTGTAAACTCAATTTTTCAGAGACTTCTACAATTTCTAGACAATTGGAAGATGAGGGTTTAATTAAAAAGGAATTACTGAAAAGGCTGATATATATGTTAACAATACTTGTTCGGTTACCGATCACGCAGATCGCAAATGTAAGAAGGTTGTAAAAGAAGCTTTAAAATACAATCCGAATGCTTTTGTTGTTATCATTGGTTGTTACGCGCAATTGAAACCTCAAGAAATCGCTGATATACCTGGTGTAGATCTAGTTTTAGGTGCTGCAGAGAAGTTTAATTTGGTGCAACACCTTGCTAAAGCAGCTCAAAAGAATCAAACAGCCGAGGTATTTAATGCAAACATCAAAGAAACCAATATTTTTATTCCCGGCTTCTCAGTTGGTGACAGAACGCGGTCTTTTTTAAAGGTTCAAGATGGATGTGATTATTTTTGTTCGTTTTGTACAATTCCATTGGCAAGAGGAAAAAGTAGAAGTCATACGATTGAAGAGACGCTCAAAGTAGTGAATCAAGTGGCAAACACAGAAGTAAAGGAAGTTGTTTTGACAGGAGTGAATCTTGGAGACTTTGGAGTTCAAAATGGTGAAACATTCTACGATTTAATACTTGAATTGGATAAAATTGAAGGCATAGATAGATATCGTATTTCTTCGATTGAACCAAATTTATTAGATGATAAGATAATTGAGTTTGTTTCTAAGTCGGCGAAATTCATGCCGCATTTTCACATTCCTTTGCAAAGTGGTTCCAATGAATTACTAAAAAGCATGCGCCGAAAATATGAGCGTGAATTATATGCAGCAAAGGTTGATTTGATTCGCAAATTAATGCCCGACTGTTCAATTGGTGTGGATGTTATTGTTGGGTATCCGGGCGAAACAGAAGAACATTTCTTGGAGACTTATAATTTTATTAACGGGTTGGATGTAAGCTACCTTCACGTTTTTCCGTATTCAGAGCGCAGCAACACCACTGCAGCCAAACTGAAAGACAAAGTGCATCAGTATAAACGAAACGAACGCACAGAGATGTTGCGTATATTAAGCGAGAAAAAGAAACAAGCGTTTTATAGAGCACATAAAGGCAAAACATATAACGTGTTATTTGAACACGAAGAAAAAGGAGGGCGTATGTATGGATTCACAGAGAATTACATAAAAGTAGAAACCGACTACGATCCACTTTTAATTAATACGATAACAGAAGTTGTTTTAAACGACGTCAATGCAAATGGATTTGCAGAGGCAGAGATAAACTATTCAAACACTAAAATATTACATGTATCCTAATTTTTATTATATATTCAAGGATTGGTTCGGCATAGAACTGGAATTCCTAAAAATCATCAATTCATTTGGCTTTTTTGTGGCCTTGTCCTTTTTACTTGCTGGATACGTGATGCAAAGAGAGTTGAAAAGGAAGTACAATGATGGTATCTTGGGTAAGGGCAATACGATTAAATATGTGGTTGGCAAAGCCATGTCCAAGTCGGATTATATCACATCTGGTATCACAGGATTTATTTTTGGATTTAAATTACTTCCCCTTTTAATTGATTTTTCTGTCGCAAAGAACGACCCGCAATCGTATTTACTTTCTGGACAAGGAAGTCTATTATACGGAATTCTATTGGCAGCTGCTTTCTTGGGTTTTAATTACTGGCAAGACAAGAAACAACGTTTGGATGTTCCAGTAGAAAAAACAAAACATGTCGACCCATCGTATTATATCGGTGAAATGACATTGGGCGCATTTATTGGAGGTATTTTAGGGGCGAAATTGTTTCATATACTAGAGAATTTGTCTGAGTTTAATCAAGATCCAATGGGTTCGATTATGTCATTCAGCGGACTGACTTTTTATGGTGGTTTGATAGTTGGTGGAATCACTGTTTTGTACATTGCTAAGAAAAGAGGAATTCCATTTTTACATATGTTAGATGTTGGAGGACCAGCCATGATGTTATCTTATGGTACTGGACGTATTGGTTGTCATGTAAGTGGTGATGGCGATTGGGGAATTGTAAATACAGCTCCAAAGCCGAACTGGATGTCGTTCTTGCCAGATTGGATGTGGGTATACGATTATCCTCATAACGTGAATAGTGTAGGGGTTCCTATCCCTGGCTGCGTAGGAGAACAACACTGTATGCATTTGGACCCTGGTGTGTTCCCAACTCCGTTCTATGAAACATTAATGGCACTTACCTTGTTTTTCATACTTTGGAAATTGAGAAAGAAATTTAAATACGGCGGAATCCTATTCGGTGTCTATTTAATAATGAATGGAATTGAGCGCTTCTTCATTGAGAAAATTCGTGTCAACACAATAATGGATTTTCTTGGTATGAAAGTCACACAAGCTGAAATAATTTCTACAGGAATGGCGATTTTAGGTGTTATTTTGATCATATTTGCGTTAAATAAGAAGTTGCCCGTTAAAAAGTTAGACAATTCTGGCACAGCGCTTGAATAGTTTATAATATGAAAATTGCTCTCTTTATATCGTGTTTTATAGTTTTCGGTTTGAATGCTCAAACAGCGCCCACTGTGGTATCTGATACTACAAAGACAGACACTGTGGTGAAAAGAACCCGATACGTTGTCAAAATAGGATATGAAATTGAAGGAACTGATACGGTTCCCGTTTATCTTTTAAATAAATTTCATTTCAATGCAGAAGACAGCAAAAGCAAGGAAGAGATGGAAGCATTCAAGAAATTGCACCGATGGGTGAAAAAAGCACTTCCTTATGCTAAACTGGCAGCCTTTCGCTTGCAGATGATGGAAGATAATTTAAATCTATTAACGACAGAGCGAGCAAAGAAGAAATACATTAAAGCATGTGAAAAATCTATAAAGAAACAATTTATGGACGATCTGAAAAACATGTATGTCGAAGAAGGTAAAATACTTCTAAAATTGATTCATAGAGAAACAGGTAAGACCACTTTTGAAATCATGAAGAATTATGGAGGTACATTTGAAACTGTATTTTGGCAAGCGATGGCAAAAACCTATCACGCTAGTATGAAAGTAACCTATGATCCAGTTTTAGATTATCAGATTGAAGAAATAATTAAATCCTTAGAAATAGAAAATGCACCCAAAGATTGATATACTGGCTTTCGCGGCCCATCCAGATGATGTTGAAATATCCATTTCTGGGACATTATTGAAGCATCAGGCAAAAGGGCTGAAGACTGGTATTGTTGATTTAACAAGAGGAGAATTAGGAACTAGGGGCAGTGCCGATATTCGCACTGAAGAATCTAAAAAAGCCACTGAGATTTTAAAATTAAGTGTTCGCGAAAACTTAGGATTGAAAGATGGTTTCTTCGAAAACAATGAAGAGTCGTTACTTGCAGTGGTTAGAAGTATACGAAAGTACAGACCTGAGATTATTTTGATAAATGCAGAAAAAGATAGGCATCCTGATCACGGCAATGGGCATCAATTGGTAAAACGAGCAGCCTTTCTTTCAGGATTAATAAAAATTCACACAGAAGTTGATGGCAAAGTCCAAGAAGCATGGCGTCCAAAAAATGTGTACGCCTATATTCAAGATTATTACATTCACCCAGACATAGTAATTGATGTTTCTGAATTCTGGGAACAAAGAATGGCTAGTCTGATGGCTTATTCATCTCAATTTTACGATCCTAATTCAACTGAACCAAATACACCGATTTCTTCAGAGGGCTTTCTCAATCATTTGATTGGTAGAAGCACGCAATTTGGAAGACAGATTTCAGTAAAACACGCAGAAGGACTAAATGTTGTAAAACCTATTGGAATAGATAATTTATTGGATTTGGAATAATGGCATGAGAAGATGGATACTCTACATATCTACTGCGGTTATTATCGTTGCTTCCATTTTTATTTACCGTTTACTTAGTCAGACAGTTTTAGAGCCGAAGTTCATCGACCTTAGAGATATAGAAATAGGCGAGGTAATCGATCAAAAGGTAAGTATTCGTGCAAATGCATATTTTTACAATCCCAATACATTTTCAGCACAAATCTTAAACACCGAGCTCAAAGCCTATTCTAATGATGTGATGGTGGCGAGTATTTCTCAAACTTCATTATCAGAAGTAGGCGCCAAAAAGCACTTTATTGTTCCAATTAAGTTTGATGTTGATTTACTAAAGTTGGGAATGAGTCAGTCGCTTTCGGGATTAGTGAATCAAATTTTAAGTGAAGAGAAAGTAATTCAAATTAAATTTACAGGATATTGCCGTATAAAATCAAGATCTCGAGTGTTTAAGATTCCTATCGAATACGAAGATGAATTTCACATTAAATAATAGGATTTGATGAAAACATTCAACTCATTTAAATTAATTAAAAGAACAGCAGTAAATCTGCTTGTATTTGGCGTTTGCTTTGTATGCTTGTCATCCTTTGACTGTACGCCATCAAATTCTGGTTTAACTAATATCCATTCCAACGATTCCAACTCTTATGTTCTTTACCTCTTTACAGGTTCCGACTGGTGTGCGAATTGTAGACGATTGGATAAGAAAGTATTGAGCGACTCGGTATTTATTTCAAGTATTACAGAACATAATATTCAAATAAAGATTATCGACTTTCCTCAAAGGACGAAATTATCTCCAGAGACAATTTTATACAACGATTCAATAGCGCAAGTTATGATGTTTGATGGAGCATTTCCAGGCATTGTTTTGCAATCTAGATCAAACTTGGGAACACAAAAACTGTCTTATAAGAATGAAACTTCAGCCGAATTCTTGAGAATACTATTAGAAAGCAAAGCTAAATTGGAATGAAAGCCTATCGCTTGCATAAAAAATTAATGGGAACTGCTTTTGAATTTGTATTACATCATCTAAATCAAAATGATGCAGAACAAATCTTAGAGTTAGGCGTGCAAGAAGTTGAGCGTATTGAAAGTTTACTCACGGAGTTTAAATCAAATAGTATCACTTCTCAACTGAATGCAAATGCAGGAAAAGAATGGGTTGTTGTTGGAGAAGAAGTGTTTAATCTTTTGAAGCGTTGTCATGGTATATCGCATTTAAGCAAAGGAAGTTTTGATATTACAGTTGGGCCTTTGAAAAGCATTTATAAGTTTAAGAATACGAACTTTCAAATGCCATCAGAGGAGGAAATTAATCGGGCTTTGGGATTAGTCGGATATACTTCAATTGAATTGGATGAATCGAGTTACAGTGCTCGTTTGCAGAAGAAAAATATGCGTATTAGTTTTGCTGCAATTGGCAAGGGCTATGCTGCCGATCGAGTTAAAAAGTTATGGTTAACACATGGTATTCAATCTGCTGTAATTAGTGCAAGTGGAGATATGTGTACAATAGGAAAAAGTGGAAATGGAAAGAAATGGAACGTTGGTATTGCCGATCCACAAAACAAAGAGCGAACCCTTTGCAGAATACCACTGTTCAATTCGAGTGTTGCAACGTCTGGTAATTACGAACAATTTTTCGAATATCAAGGTGTGAGATACAGTCATAATATCAACCCGTTAACGGGATATCCCGTCAAAGGAATAAAAAGTGTTTCTGTAGTAAGTCCTGCTGCGGAATTGTCGGACGCATTGGCTACTGCAATAACCATTAAAGGGGTTGAATCTGGTTTGGACTTTGTCAATCAATTACCTGAAACGCATTGTTTAATTGTGGATGATTTAAATCAGGTACACACATCAAAATCGATACAAATAGAATATGAAAACTAAATATACATTACTAGCTTTCGCCGTTATTGGGTTGGCGTCTTGTGTAGCAGTTAAGCCGCATGAGATGGTTTATCTCAACGATGAAGAGATGAAATTAGGCAATTCGATGAATAAGAACTTTGAAATTTACATTGAAACAATTCGCGAAGGAAGTACATCTGCAGGATCAAATAAGTCAAGTGGGGGTTGTGGTTGTAATTAAGCAATGAAAAAACTGGTTATTCTGGCAAGTGTATTATCTATGTTTTTGCAAATTGCAAAAGCAAGTGATAAGGACACAACGAAAGTAAAAAAGGAAGTTCTCAAGAAAACCGAAATTGATGTCGTATACAATCACTACATACAAGATGGGAATAATTCTGCTGTTACAGGTGGTATTGGCACGGAGAAATTAATCGTTTATTCACCGAGTGTAACCTATAAAAGGGTTCAAGGAAGGAGAGGGCTATCATTGAAGATTGGTTCAGATATTATTAGTTCTGCATCTACTGATAATATTGATTTTGTAAAATCGTCAGCTTCAGTTTTGGATGCCCGAACTTATAGCAATTTGAATGTTTCAAGTATGAGTAAGTCGAAACGAGTGAATTATGGCCTAGGAACAGGGTTTTCAATAGAATCAGATTACTTTTCATTGCCAATCAATGGATTTATCAGCAAGGTTTCTAAAGACAAGAGCAGAGAAATGGGTATGGAAATGCAAGTGTTTCTAGATGACTTGAGATGGGGAAGATTGAACCCAGGGTATTATTCGCCCCAATATTTGATATACCCCCAAGAATTAAGGGGGAAAGATTGGTTTGAAACCACAAAACGAAAATCTTATACGGCGAAATTCAGTTTATCACAGATCATTAACAAGCGCAATATCATTGGAGTATATCCAGCGTTTACAGTACAAAGTGGATTGTTAGCTACACCATTTCACAGGGTATTTATGAATGATTCAACTACTCGAGTGGAAAGCTTACCAGAGAAACGACATAAATTGGCCTTGGCATTGAAATGGAATTCGTTTATTGGGGGTAGAACTATAGTAAAGCAAGATTTATCTATGTATACAGATGATTTTGGGATTCATTCAATAGCCTATGAACATGAAGCCACATTTAAGCTTAATTCAGAGTTAGGGGTAAGTCCATTTGTACGTTTTTATTCGCAAAAAGGAAGTAGATATTTTGCTGCATACAAACAGCATACTGTAAACGACTTGTATTACACGTCTGATTATGATTTGTCCACCTTGAGTTCGTTTAAAATAGGTATGGGCTTGAAGTATGCTCCATTTAAACAAATTGGAAAGCATAGTTTATGGAATTCAGTACAGTTAAGATATGCCTATTACAAGCGAAGTAATGGGTTGTATGCGCATGTTATGAGTTGTGTACTCATTTTTTCACATCAAAAGAAATTACAGAAATGAAACTACATCACTATAGATTAAAAACAGAATGGACAGGGAATAGAGGCTTGAATACGATTAAATACGATTCATATGACCGTGATTTTAAGCTACATCTCAAAAACAAAAACGGAATAGAGGCCTCTGCTGACCCAGCATTTCGAGGAGATGAGACTAAACCAAACCCTGAAGAGTTTTTGTTATCGGCTATATCATCTTGTCATATGTTGTGGTTTCTGCATGAATGTTCAGATCATGGCATAGAAGTGGTGAGTTATGAAGATGAAGCATATGCAGAAATGGAGGAAGAAAAAGGACAAGGAGGAAGATTTATTAAGGCGGTCTTGACAGTTGAAGTGGAGATAACGGATTCAACTAAAATTAATAGGTTGGAAACCATGCATGAAAATGCTTCACGGAAATGTTTCATTGCAAACTCTTGTAATTTTCCAATTGAGATAATCAGCAGGTCCCAAACTGGGTTGTTATAAAACTTGAATATTCTCTAATAATGTAAAAATACTCATTGAATTAAATTTGAGTCTGATAAATAATCTTGTAAATCTTTATTAATCAAGTTTATAAGTTGTAATCTTACGTGTAAAACTGGCTTAAGATTATGCTAAAGAAAACGAGAAAAATGCAATAAAATTAGATAAAAACTTTTGACGTTTTTCGGCCAATATTGAGGAATGGTATCCACAAAAACTGCATTTCATTCAATTTATTAAACCAAATATAAAAATTTAAATCGTTGATAAAGACGATAATATGAAAATTTACGATAAATTTTTCAGAAGATTTGATAAAGTAAGATTCCTTTTATATATTTGATTATAAGATAGTTGTATTGCTTAAGCCTTTATACTTATCGTGTAAATGTACTTAAAAAGGGAACTTTAAAAATAGAAAAAATATGAGAAATAAAAGAAACAAAATCAGAAGAGTGGCAGCAATCGTTTTGGAATTTATTTTAATCAGTTTGTTCACGCATTTGCCTTTTTATTAGTAGGCATTCAAGATCTTAAAAAACGACTAAAATGATAAGGTCTCTAGATTTTATCGGAACGATATAATGTGAGGTAGTTGATTTTTAGCAAACCTTTGCCTGGCAGCAATGTTGGGTAAAGGTTTTTTTATGTATTTTTTTTAATCCAAGCAAGAGCTTCATTTACATCGTTAAATGCTTTTGATTTAACACGTGGTTTTGTTATTCTCAGAAAAAAGTTGATTAACATTTTACTAAACACGGAGGTTTCAATAAAGGCTGCAATCAAGATACCTTGTGTCCCTTCGTAAGAGGAGAAATAGACGCGAGCTTCTCTATCCATTGCAACAACACCACCATCATAAATCAAAAAAGGATATTCTTTGCCATCAGTCAGAATAAGTCTTTCCTTGATTAGGGATTTTGCATCAACCAAATTCATTGTAATTCCAGATTTATAATGTGCATGCAATATACCGTCTATTATTTCCATCTTTAATTGATGATTTTCGAAAACCTTATTCATAATTTTATGGGTTCATAGTTTGTAGATTTAAGTTTGGACGAAATTAATTAATTAATACTAAACTATGAATTTATTCTATCCCCAAAATTTGTGAATTTATCGATGAGATACTTGATTAAATCAAGATATGCAGAGACTTATTTACTTCTTCTGAAAATAATTAAATTATATTAAATATAAAAGTGTAAAATATATTTGACAGGTAAAAAATACTAGTATAGGTGTGAAAAAAAATGAATAATTTTCATTAAGTTAAGTTGTAGTGTGAAGACATTTAAATACTTAACATTTATCTAGTCTAAATGAATTATGTTTTTCCCAAATTCAAAAACTTTTAATTGTTCACATCTCAGAGGTCCAAATTTTATTAGGTTTAGCAAAGTAATGAACGTCAATAAGGATATATTTGCAGCGCTAAAAAAGACAACACAATGTTTAAAAGATTTTAATAAGGAACTCAAAATTTTAAATAGTAAATGTACAATCGTCATCAAGAATTTTTAATGATGTGCCATCAAGTCAAACGTCTTTATCGTTTAAATTCAGATGAGTTTGATAAATACCCTCAAATCCCCACTTTATTAATTAAATTGAGAAAAATGATTGATATTTACGCAATAGAATTTGAGCAATCGATTACTTATCAGAATTCATATCCAATTGAAAGAGCCAGAAAAAGAGAAGATTTACTTCAAAATTGTCTTTTGTTTGCTAACACCTATAAACAAATTCATGAGACTCTAAAGTATAAGCCAATTAAACAATTAGACTCCTTAGTTTTTCATGATTTGAAAGATTTGAATCGTTTGGATGAAACAGGTTTAATTAAATACGCTTCAGTTTTATTTCAACTGTGCGGTAAATTGGAAAGCAGATTGAGGAGTCATGGTGTTTATCAAAAGGCAATTACAACTTTTGCGAATTCAATAACACTGTTTGCTTTAGATTATCCAATGAATCAATTATCTATTGCAAATAGGCATGAACATTTATTAAAGACAGAAGAGTTGATGGTGAAAATAGAAGATTTTTTAACAAACCAATTAGACGTGTGTATTCAAAAAGAACTTGTTAAAGACTCACATGATATGTTTTTAAAGTACACCCAAGCAAGGGAGCTAAAAGCTTTTGATTTAAGCACAAAACCAGATCTTTATGGTGAGTTAAAAGGAGATGGAATAAAAGTACTTGGTGAGTATATGTACGATAGAGATCGGGATTTTAGGGTATCAATAGAAGGTGGAACAGTGATATGGGGACTTAGTTCAAATCAACTTGAAATACAATATAGCAGACCATTAAACCCAAATGATCACATAAGTGTTTGCAGTCGAATAATTGGATCGGAAGGAGATTATCTTATGATTCAGAATGTAGATCCGAAAAAAACAATAAAGTATAAAGTCTGGGTGACGGAATCTTAATGTCAAACTGTTGTAAATAGAACAGAGCCAGACTAAAAAGCCTGACTCTTATTCTAAAAACTAAACTATGAAAACACAACACAAATTTAACGATTTTTCTTGTGTATTCAAAAAGAATGTTTGAATTTTTCGACGAAAATTTAATTATTTATAAGTCTTGACTAATAGATTGATTATAATGTATTTACAATGTAACGTGAACATTGATAAATTCTATAAACGGATAGTCAAAACATATTCTTTGGATAGGCAGAAGAATTAAGGTAGATTTTCGTCAAATGGGTTGATTAATTTTTCTCTCCATTTGCTTATTGATTTTTGAGAATCTAATTGAAATAATACCAAAATGATTACTTTGATGACTATTGTTTTGAAAGCGCAACTAATTCATATTCTATAATATACATCTTGAATTCTTGAAAAATGATAATTTTTTTTAGGTTTTATATTAATTCTTGCTTTACCTTTGCAGAAAATCAATGAGTATTTTTACTTAGGTGTATAAATACTCAAAGATGTGAGGATGAAGTTTACACACAAAATACACAAAATACATGAAAACAAATTACAAAACTCTTGTAATGACGGCGCTTGCCGTTGTCTCAATTAATTTTCTTAACGCCGCAAACACCACTTGGGTGTGGACAGGAGCCAACAACACCAACTGGACAACAAAATCAAATTGGTCTACAACAGACAACAACAGTAGTCCTAATGACAGAGATACTGTTATTATTAACTCTGGAAGCCCAAGGTACCCAAGACTAGGTTCGAATAGGGATGTTGCCAAATTAGTTCTTAATGGTGGAAGCATCGACTTGGATGGAGATCGTTTAACTGTTGATTATCTTTTAGAATTTAGAGGAGGAACTTTTATCAATACTGGTAATACTGACGAGGTTAGAATCAATGATGCAATTGTTGATTTTACTGGCACTCTATCTTTACCTAATGATGTTCGCTTAAGAATTGATGGCAATATGGATTTTATTAGTGGAATTATAGACAATGGTACTCGAGTTGAATTTCGAAATAATGCAACAGCCACAGGAGCATCTGATGTTTCATTCTTTGCTGGAGAGGTAAGGAAAAGAGGAAATGATGCCTTTGTGTTTCCTATTGGAAAAGGATCGGTTTATGCTCCCGTATCAATTTCAGCACCTTCCAATAGTGGTCACCATTTCACTGCAGAATATTTTAACACGTCTTATAGTAATACAAATGTGAATAGTTCATTAGATCATGTCAGTGTCGTTGAATATTGGACATTGGATAGAACAAATGGTTCATCAAATGTAAATGTGACATTATCATACGAAAATCCGAGAAGTGGTCAGATTACAAATTTGACACAGCTTAGAATTGCACGCTATTCAGGAGGAACTTGGTCAAGTGTTGGAGGTTCGACTACAGGTAATACAAGTGTGGGTTCAATTTCTACAACAAGTGCTCAAAATAATTTTGGTGAATTTACTTTAGGATCATCATCAGCTTTAAATCCGCTCCCTGTTAAACTGATTGAATTTAATTCCAAAGTAATCTTAAACTCAGTGAAATTGGAATGGGCAACAAGTTTTGAAGTTAATAATAAAAACTTTGAGGTAGAAAAATCAAATGATGGTAAAATTTGGATTAAAATTGCTGAGGTGACAGCCGTTGGTAATTCAGAAGTTATACAAAAATATGAGGTTTTTGATTTCTCACCAGTACAAGGAGTTCAATATTACCGTTTGAAGCAGAATGATTTGAATGGAAGTTTTACACGATCTGAAATTGTATTTGCCAACTATGAAACTACAAACAAAGTTGTCTTATATCCGAATCCAAGTAGTTCGAATCTTAATATTAAATTACAGACGGAAGATGGAGAGTTATGCAATTATACAATTATCGATCAAATGGGTAAAATCTTAAAGAAGTGGACTTCTGAATCGAATGTTGTTCAGAATGTAAATATTGAAGGATATAAAAACGGATTTTATACACTTAAAGTAGAATCGAAAGGAAAGGTTTCTATTCACACATTTATCAAAAATTAATCATTAAAACACATCAAAATTGGGCTAATTTGATGAATATTGGGTAGAAAATACTAAGTGTCTAACAGTCAATAAAGAAGGAAAATGTTGGAATTTCGTCAAAAAAACTAGGCTTCTGCTTAAATATTGTTGATAAGCCAGTTTAAATTAGGTAAAAATTGATGTTAAATGTTCAGAAGATGAAGAAATTTAATAAGCTGATAATTAATGATTAACGATGTAAATTAGCATAAATATCTATATTTTTTAAAGAATTATTTTGCAATGTTGATAAACCCCCATAAATTTGCCCCAACTAAAACTAAGTATTAATACTCAATCTGTAAAAACACTTAGTCTTAAGTGAAACGAAAACACAAACAAAACGAACTTTATAGTAATTAGAAAACACAATTATTACACAAAGCATATGAACAAAATCTACACTTTTTATTCGATTCTTGCCTTGTTGGTATTTAATATCAGCACTGCAAATGCGTGGACATTCACTTGGAATGGGAGCGCAAACACAGATTGGTCTAATTCATCGAATTGGACAAGAACTGGAACAAACACTGGAGGCAACACAGTACCGGGTTCAGCCGACGATGTTGTCATTAACAATGGTGCATTAACAAACCAACCTGGATTAGTTGCAGACGTAACTATTCTTAATTTAGCAATGTCCGCTGGAGTTTTAGACTTAAACGATTACACAATCACTGCAACTTCTACGGCTAGTTTTACAGGAGGTACAGTAAATGTTGGTAACATTAGTTCTGATAGTTACACTGCAATGCAAAACACGACATTCAATGGTTTAATGATTATCTACAAAACAGGAAGTGCGAACAACACCGTGAATGGAGGTAATACATTTACAGGACCATTAGCTGTTGTAAATTCGTCTTCTGGAAACTTAAGAATGGCAAATTCAAACCCGGATACACATTTAGGATTAATGCACTATGAACGCAACGGTTCTGGAACTTTAGAACCTGCTTACAATGGAACAAATACATTTTCAGGAGATATATCAGCACAAGGATCAGTAAACACTGTTCGTTTTGCTCAAGGGAATGGTATTGTTGAATCAACTGGATCTGCAACAGTATATGGTAGTCCGGTATTTGACAAATTAACAATTAATTCAACTGGAACTTTTTATTTCCTAGGTAATTCCACAGTTACTAATTTGAGAATTATCAAAGGTGGTTTACATTTATTGGATAACACATTAACTGTAACGGATGAAACAAGCTTAGAAGGTGGATTTATACAATCTGGTACTTTGAGATTTGATGATATGGTGAACATGAGAAACACACGTTTCGTTGGTCCTTTAACATTGAATAAAATTGGCGGAGGCTCAAATACAGTTTATGGCGCTAACTCTTTTGTGGATTTAGTAACAATTATCAATTCAGACAATAGCAGATTTAGAATGGCCAACAATGTAGGTGACACCTTTAGAGGGTCAATTACATTCTTAGAGAATGGTACTGGAGAATTAGAACCTGCTTACAACGGAAACAATTACTTCTATGCAAACATTTCAAGTTCAGGTTCAGGTGATGATATATCTTATGGTGCGGGAAATGGAAATATCCATATTGTAGGAAATACAACTCAAAGTATAGTTGGTGATGCAAGTCAAACTCCTCAAATAGAAAGACTTGTAATGAACACAACTGGTACATTGATTTTAAATTTGGTTCCTTTAATTATTGAAGATGAAATCACGTTCACTAATGGTATAATTCAATCAACATCTAGTGATATATTGATTATTGAAAATAATGCCACTGTAACTGGTGCAAGTAATTCTTCACATGTGAATGGTCCAATTCGTAAAATTGGAAATGATGCTTTCACGTTCCCTACAGGAAATGGCTCAGTTTATGCCCCAATTGGAATTTCTGCACCAAGTAATACAAGTCATCATTTCACAGCTCAATACTTTTTGCAACCTTACGCAAGCTTAACAGTGAATGGAAGTCTTGATCATGTTAGTAGCGAAGAGCATTGGATACTAGACAGAACAAATGGTTCTTCAAATGTTCGTGTTACATTGAGCTTTAACGCATCTGAAAGAAGTGGTCCAATTGATAACACATCTCAATTAAGAGTGGCTCGATTTAATGGTGCATCTTGGGAAAGCAGTGGAAACATTTCTGTGTCAGGTAACACAATCACCACATCAAGTGCGGTTTCAAACTTTAGTCCTTTTACATTAGGATCTACTACTTCTTTAAACCCACTTCCTATAACATTGTTAAACTTTAACGCACTTCCATTAGAAGGTAATGTGATTGTTAAATGGACAACAACAAACGAAGTAAACAACAACTTTTTTAATGTAGAAAAGTCTATTGACGGTAAAAATTGGATTTCTTTAGCAGTAATTGAAGGTGCTAAAAATTCAAACATGACTTTAGATTACCAGCACTTGGATATGAATCCAGTTGAGGGTTTACAATTCTACAGATTGAAGCAAACAGATATTAACGGTGAATTTGCTTATTCGCAAATCGTACCAGTAAAGTTCAACTCAGACTTGAACAGTGATGTGGTTTTATTTCCACAACCGGCAGGAAGTATACTCAACGTAGCAGTTGGAAATTCAGAAGATGCAAGCATCTCTGTTTACAACATGATGGGTCAAAAGTTAATTGAAATGAATTCTTTAAGTGGAAGTGTTTTTCAAGTTGACTTAAGCCAATTAGCAAACGGAGTATATTATTTAGAACTAAACCACGATGGCGTAGTTTCTAAGTCTCAAATTATAAAACAATAACAGGAGAGCTGTATAATTTACTGAAACTGATCTCATTTTGTGTATTTGTGTAAATTGAGCGGGCACCTGAAAATGGTGTTCGCTCTTTTGTTTTAGCATGTTTTTGATTGATTTCTCAGACTATTGTTTTAGGTTTGAAGTCTAAATTGCATTGAATCCTTTAAAATAGCATCTCATTCACGCGGTTTTTTCGAATAATTGAGATATTTACTAATAAATATTTAGTACTATATACTCAAAATAAATTGTAAATACATCAATATTGTGGATAAAGTTAAAAATTTAATTACTTAATAAACAGGCGTTTGTTTGTTTTTTTAAGTAAAATAAACTATTGATGTTGATAAGTGTTTTGAATTGCAATTTCCTGCTCTTATTTTTGTGGCGTTATCTGAAGACGATTTTGTTTACTAAGCATTTATTACTTTTATTCAAACTTGTAATATTTTAACAGACTGAAATTGAGGTACTTGAGGTTTTTTTATATTGCTATTGAAAACCTTTCACCAAAACAAGAGTCAAATACTAAAACAAACTATGAAACGCGTTATTTAAAATACGAATTTGATTGTGCATTTGTGTGTGGTTAACCAACATGGAAAATGCTTCTCTTTAGAAACTAACACTTTCAAGAAAGAAGTTTTTTCAAATGATAATAACCAAAATGACAATTCAAATGAACCTAAAGACCGCTTTCAAAGCAGTACTATTAGTACTGTTTCTTATTTCTAACTCAAATGACCTTTTTTCTCAAATGGGAATCAACGGTTCCTTTATTGTATCTGGGACAAACAGGGATTTGAACACTCGCACTAAGTTAACTGCAGATGCAAGTTCGGGTGCAACATCACTTACTGTAACCAATAGTTCACTAAATAGTGCTTATTTTCCGGGTAATTTAGCGACTGGAGATCTCATTTTAATTATTCAAATGCAAGGGGCGAGTATTAGCAATTCTAACTCTGCTACTTATGGTGCTATAACGAACTACAACAGTGCTGGTTTGTATGAGTTTAGATGTGTTTCTTCAGTTCCAAATTCAACTACAATCGATGTTTCTGTACCATTAACAAATGATTATTCTGCATCTGGTCACACTCAAATAATTCGAGTTCCACGTTATACAAGCTTTAATTTACCTTCAGGAAATTCAGTTCGACCAGCTGCATGGGATGGTAATGTCGGAGGGGTTACTGTTATTGAAGTATTAAATAATGCAACAATAAATGGGACAATCACAGCTTCAGGAAGAGGTTTTAGAGGTGGAGCATTCGAAAATAACACACAAGCCGCATCATCAAATATAACAATATGGAGATCAACAGATGATCGAGACGGAGGAAATAAAGGTGAAGGTATTGCAGGTTTTGAGACTGAATACGATGCTATAGGCGGAAGGTTTGGCAGAGGAGCTCCAGCAAACGGTGGTGGTGGTGGAAATTCACACAATGCCGGAGGAGGCGGAGGAGCAAATGCTGGTGATATTAATTTATGGAATGGTTTAGGAAATCCAGATAACAGTGGATCTAATTGGTGGAGAGCATGGAACCTTGAAGGAGGTTCATTTTCTACAAATACTTCATCTGGAGGCGGAAGAGGAGGATATACATATGGAAGAAGTAATCAGAATGCAATAACAGTGGCACCAGGGAATTCATCTTGGTCGGGTAATGATCGCTTAAACGTTGGCGGATATGGAGGAAGACCCTTAGATTACAGTACTGGTCGAATCTTTATGGGAGGCGGCGGAGGTGCTGGTGATGGTAATAATAGTGCTGCCTCTGGTGGTGCTGATGGAGGAGGTTTAATTTTAATAATATGTTATGGAAATATCACAGGGAATGGTGTAATTGTTTCCGATGGTGAAACCGCGGCCAATACAAGTGCAGCACATAATGATGCTCCAGGTGGTGGAGGTGCTGGTGGAACAATAGTTTTAAGCGCAAGTGGAAGTATTGCAAATACACTAGTTCTTAAAGCTGACGGAGGCAATGGAGGTAATCAATTGATAACTAATTCAGAATCTGAAGGACCAGGTGGTGGTGGAAGTGGAGGATATATTGCAATTTCAGGAGGTTCTCCAATTCGCTCAACAAATGCAGGAGTTAATGGAACAACTTCTTCGAGTGCATTAACAGAATTTATACCAAACGGTGCAACAGCTGGAGCGCCTGGAATTCAGAATGCTAGTATAAACACTGCAACTATAATTGGCTCAGCAATAGCTGATGCAGGCGATGATTTAGATTTTTGTGAAACAGTACCTTTAGAAGCAAGTATTTCTCCTAATTCTTTCGGGACATGGAACATATTATCTGGCGTAGGAGGATCATTCTCTGATATCCACGACCCAAATGCTGTTTTTACGGGAGATTCTTTCACCTCATATTTAGTTGAATGGGTGGTATTTAACAATCTATGCGAATATTCGTATGATTCAGTAATTCTCAATCCTATTTGTCAACCTTTAACCGCTCAATTATTGAATATAAGTGCTGATTTTGAAGATGATGAAGTTATTATTCAATGGTCAACAGCTTCTGAAGAAAATATGTTGGCTTATTCAGTCGAGCGCCAGACAAATGATAAACAATGGATTGAAATAGCTCGAGTTGAAAATATTCCAAATGCATACACACTTAATAATTATTTAGTAAAAGATGTCAATCCGCAAATTGGTGAAAACAATTACAGGTTAAAAATGATAGAAAATGACCAAAGTTATAAGTATTCTAAAACAGTGTCAGTTTCTAGACTAAATTCAAAAAACAAATATATTGCATACCCAGTACCCGTAGGAAATACTCTTTCAATTAATGGAGTGTTTAAATCTGGCACGGTTGTTTCACTATATGATTTACAAGGTAAATTATTGGAAACTCTTTCACCAAGTGGAAACGAGAATGTTCATATAGATTTCAGTCGTTTAAACACAGGAGTTTATTTATTGAAAATAACAAGAAATGAAGAACTATTGCAAGCACAAACTATATTTCGAGAGTAAGTTAATGTAATGAGCTAAATTTTAAATTTAGGTTATTTGTGTCTAGACGGGTACTTGGTGGTATCCGTCTTTTTTTATATTTTCTCATGTCTTATTCTATTAGAAACTACAGTTCGAAAAATGGGGTAAAATCTGTTCTTAACAAAGCATCAAAATCTCCTTAATTTCAACTATTTTTGCACCCTTATTTTATGCAGCACATCCGCAACTTTTGTATAATAGCGCATATTGATCATGGTAAAAGTACTTTAGCCGATCGACTATTAGAATTCACCAATACGGTTTCTAAAAGAGATATGATGGCACAGGTATTGGACAACATGGATCTTGAACGTGAAAGAGGTATCACCATTAAAAGTCATGCAATTCAAATGAATTACATGTACCAAGATTCTGAATATGTTCTAAATCTTATTGACACGCCTGGCCACGTAGACTTTAGCTATGAAGTTAGTAGAAGTATTGCAGCTTGCGAAGGCGCTCTATTAATTGTTGATGCATCTCAAGGTATTCAAGCTCAAACTATTAGCAATTTATATTTAGCTATTGAACACAATTTAGAAATAATTCCCATTTTAAATAAAATGGATCTTCCAGGATGCAATGCCTGAAGAAGTAAAAGATCAAATTGTGAATTTAATTGGATGTGATCGCGATTTAATTATTCCGGCAAGTGGTAAGACTGGAATGGGAATTAACGAAATTCTATCAGCTATTATTGAACATTCTAGTCCCAAAGGTGATATAAATGCACCTTTGAAAGCGCTTGATATTTGATTCGGTCTACAATTCGTTCAGAGGTATTATAGCGTATTACAAAGTTATCAATGGTAAAATCAGTAAAGGTGAACGCGTTAAGTTCATGCATACCGATAACGATTATTACGCAGATGAAGTTAGATCTCTTCGATTAGAAATGTTCCCTAGAAAGGAAGTTCTTGCTGGTGATGTTGGTTATATAATCACTGGAATTAAGCAAGCGAAGGAGGTTAAGGTTGGTGATACTATTACAAGTTTAGCGAACCCCACAAAAGATCCAATTAAAGGATTTGAGGACGTTAAACCTATGGTATTTACAGGTATTTACCCTGTTGAGACAGAAGATTATGAAGAGTTGAGATAGCATGTTTAAGTTGCAATTGAATGATGCTTCTCAGATGTTTGAACCAGAAGAGCTCTGCAGCTTTAGGATTTGGATTTCGTTGTGGATTCTTAGGAATGTTACATATGGAAATTATCCAAGAAAGACTTGAAAGAGAATTTGGAATGACAGTTATTACAACCCAACCGTTCCAAACGTTTCATATAAGGCTTATACGCTTAAAGGAGAACTAATGAAGTAAACAATCCAAGTGATCTACCCGACCCAAGTACAATTAAATATGTAGAAGAACCATATATAAATGCAACAATTATTACATCAACCGACTATGTTGGACCAGTGATAGCTCTATGTATGGAAAAGAGGAAGCATGACGAATCAAGTTTATTTAACTACTAATCGAGTTGAGTTGAGTTTTGAGATGCCATTGGCTGAGGAGTTGTATTTGATTTTTACGATAAGTGAAGTCAATAAGTAGAGGATATGCTTCTTTTGATTATTACCCAAGTGAATACAAGCTTTCACACCTTGTGAAAATGGATATAATGTTGAATAAAGATGCGGTTGATGCACTTTCATCAATCATTCACAGAGATAGAGCCTACGATTTAGGTAGAAGATATGTAAGAAGTTGAAAGAATTAATACCTCGTCAACAATTTGAAATAGCTATTCAAGCAGGCGTTGGTGCTAAAGTGATCGCCAGAGAAACAGATAGTGCATTGAGAAAAGATGTGACAGCGAAATGTTATGGGGATATTAGTAGAAAGCGAAAGCTGTTGGGAAGAACGAAGAAGGAAAAAACGAATGAAGAACGTTGGAAATGTTGAAATTCCTCAGTCCGCATTTATGGCGGTTTTTTAAAATTAGACGATTAAAAGTCTTGAATTTTTCAACTTCATACTCAAAGGACTTTTTTGGAAACTTTGTTTGGCGTGCTTGTTTTCTTTGCAGTTTCACAATGGTATTACCAGATCTTCCAGAATTTGTTTAGGAACTATAGGAGGAAGAGAATACAATTGGATGATTATTCCAGTTGCCACATTTGCTTTATTAACTCGTCCATTTAGCGGAAAATTTTCAGACACAACAGGCCGTGTTTTTGTAATGGCTGTGGGAGCAATTATTACAACTGTTGTGGATTGTATTTATTTATTCCAATTATTTGGTTGTTTTTTGTAAACAGGGCTTTTCACGGTTTCTGTGCTGGATTTACACCAACTGGATTTACGGCTTATGCAGATGATATTGTCCCCATTCACAAAGGGAACGAAGCGATAGAATTGTGGGAATTTGTAACAACATAGGAAATGCATAGGATGGGTAATTGGCAGCAGATTACCAATATATTCGGAATTGAATCGATGTTTCTGATGTCTTCTGCAATGGGTTTGATTTCATTTTTTATGTTTATTTCCCTGGAAAGAAACAATTCCCAATAAACAAAAATTCTCTATTAAAATGCTGAAAATTAATCGTCATGGGAATTAATTGAAAGAAAGTTTTTAAACCAGGTATTATTCTACTTCTAACAGCTTTCTCCTCCTGGATCAATTTTAGCCCTGATCGCTGATTTTACGAATTTTATTGGAATAAAAAACAAAGGGCATGTACATGGAGGTATATATATTGTATCTTCAATTATTACAAGGTTTCTTGCAGGAAGGTGGAGCGATAGATACGGAAGAAAAATTATTGCCTTAATTGGTTCAATTGTGTTAAGCTTAAGCATGCTGCTTTTGAGCTTTACTAATGAGATAATAATGTACAGTTTATCTTCCATTACTTTTGGAATAGGCTTTGGATTGATTTCACCTTCTCTGTTTGCTTGGGCCGCTGATGTAGCTATACCTGGTTTTAAAGGTAAAGCCGTTGGTACACTTTTTATTTTATGGAGTTAGGGATTATTATTGGCTCCTCAGTAACAGGACTGATGTATAACAATAAATCAGAAAATTTCTTTTCAAGCCTTTTACTCTGTGCGATTTTAGCTCTATTACCTGTGGCAATACTAAGTCTTCATTCTAAACGAAAGGCTTGGAAATTGAGTCCTCCGAAAAGACTACCTGAAACCTCAAGACAACAACATGAAATTTTGCAATTATTGCTTTTGCAGGAACTTATTTAACAATTGATCTATGCTAGGACGCAAATGTTCTAAAAAACGCATGGATTCTTCAGCATTGTTGAAGACCAATTTTTGTTGATCTAAGATTCTAAGAATGGTTGAATTCAATTCTTTTTAAATTTAGTGTAATTCTCGTGGGATTGTGTTTCACTTGAATTTCTAGAATTAAACTGTTCAATGAAATTATCCATAGAACTGTTAAGGTCTTTAATTATCAATTCAGTATTCATTGGGATTGTTTTTATCAATATTACCTATTAATTTAATTTATTTATTAATAATTAATTTAAGTCATTGATTTTCAGTTAGAATTTTAATCACCATTTATTGATGTGATAGCAAAATAGACGAAGGTGAAAAGTAGGAGGTAATCAATATTAAATTGCTGATTAAAGAATTAAATTAATATTATAATAGTGGGTTAAATTAATAAATTATTACAAATTGAAGATGCCGGATACCATTCAATTTTGCATATTGAACAAAATTTATATTGAGTTATTAATCAGCGTAATGTAAGTATAATATAAAGTGTTAGTGTATGTTGTTAAACCATCAATTTCAATCAAATCTATTTGAAAAATTCTGTATTTTCTCCTTGTTTATGGCTGAAACGAGGAAATACTGACAAATTTGCAGCTTTTTGGTATACATAACTATCAGAAATATAGCACGATACAAATATATTTACAATTGTTAAAAAGATGTTTTACAATTGTAAAATACCTGGTTTACATTTGTAAAGTGCTTAATTTGCATGTATTTGGAGATTAAACAAAATATATAATATGCTAGAAACCAGAATACTAGAAGTGTTTGCTGATTCAGGCTTAAGTAAGTCAGAGTTCGCTATTAAGCTTGGCGTTTCGAATGCAGTTATGTCGCATTTGAGTTCAGGAAGAAATAAAGCAAGCATCGATATTATTCTCAGTATACTCACCCATTTTCCGGATATAAGTCCAGATTGGCTACTTTTAGGAATTGGAAATCGTTATAGAAGTGAGGTAAAACAAATTAGTCCTGAATTAAAGGACAAACTTATTTTGCAGCTTAAGCACATGCGTGATGCACATCAAGAGACCTTAATTAGAATTCAAGATCTTGAAAATCAGATACTAAATTTGTAAAACTAGAAAAGGGTGGTTTGTTTCACATTAAAAATGTGAGCATAGAACAATTCGCTTAACATTTTTTGAGATTTGGCTAAATAGTCTTTGTCTACACTATAAATAACACTAGTCTTATGGTTCTTACCATTAATGAGCTGTGCATTTCTCAATTCGCTTAAGTGTTGTGAAACCGTAGATTGGCTGAGTGGTAGTTTGTCTACAATCTCCTGACATGTTTGATCGTTTTTTGCCAATAGAATTTTAATAATCTTGATTCTAGCTGGATGACCTAATGCTTTGCAGACTGTACTTAAATCAATTTCTGAAGCATCAAACAGCGACTTTTTACTCATAGCCATAGGGCTGCAAATATAAAACTGTTTTTCATGTGTGCAAGGGCTTTAATTGAAAAAATATAATTAAACTTTGTTTTTAACTTTTTTCACTCTGTGTTTTTGTGATTGCTTTATTATCAGTCGTTTATTTACTAATTTAATGCAAAATCACTTAAAATCAGTCGATTTCTTCTGAAAAAGTTAAGGTTCTTCATTCAATATTTAAGGTATATATAGACTATTCCGACCTTCTAAGCTTCCAACGTCTATGACTCCAGAGCCAATTTTCTGGTTGTTCTCTTATATTATCCTCTAAAACCTTAGTATGAAGTTCGGTTATTTCTCCATTTTGATACGATTTAGGATTCTCGATAATAAATTTAGGAGAACATATATAATACCCTCTTTTACTTCTCTTTACATTATTGTATATTAACGGTAAATCAAATTTTTTTGCCAATTTTTCAGCGCCTTTCAAGACAGCAGTTTCTTGGTTTAAAAAGGTCATCCAATGGCTGTTTACTGCATCACTCGGAGATTGATCGGATAGTAATATTAATAGGTATGGTTCTGTCTGTTGGATTAAATATCGACCAATTGATGCCATGGGCACTTGGGTTACACCAAACTCTGTTCTAGTTTCAGCCATTAAGGTATCAAAATATGGATTGCTCAGTGGTTTATATACAACAACTACGCGATTCTTCATTAAAAACGCTGCTGAGCGGCAAATCCATTCCCAATTACCGCAATGCCCCATGACAACAATTCCACTCTGACCATTCTCATATAATGTATCTAATGCTATTGTATCCGAGTAAGATACTCTTTTTAACAATTCTGAACGACTGGCAGTGAATCCTTTAACTGACTCAACGATTAAGTCGCATAAATATTTGTAATACTCGATTTCTATCTTTTTCAATTCCTCATCTGTTTTTTCTGGAAAGGAATTTTTTAGGTTGTTTTGTACCACCTTTAATCGATAACGAAAAATTTTATATAGAAGTACATAAAAGCAGTTTGACAAACCATACAGAACTGGCATTGGTAATCTCGAAATTAACTTGAGAAAGGCAATCAAGAGTTTATTCACGAGTTTCTGCATGTTGTTTTTTTGTAGAGTTCAATTCAATGCTCCTCAGCACACTCGATCTTAGTTTGTTTTTATCTTTCTCAAATTGCTCATCAGAGTTATAATACCATTTACCAACTAACTTTGTGTCTGATAATGAAATAATCGTAAATTCCCTATTTAATATTTGTCCATGCATAAAGCCCAAGTAAAACTCATTTAGTTTAGAATTGTGGCCAATATAAATGAGATTACCTTTATTAATAAAAAAAGGAATTCCATATTTCTTTTGAACCTGAATCTCAGGATGGCAGGAAAGGATAAACTCACAGAGTGTTAAATACTTATACCGATTTTCTTCAGAGAAATTCAGGATATGAGTATCTATGACATCCATATATTATTTTAAATATCTAAAATCGTGACCAGATTTTAATTGAATCACAAATTGATACATCAAATTTATTACAGCTTCCACGTCATCCTTATGAACAGTTTCAACTGTAGTATGCATGTATTTAAGCGGCAAAGATATTAATGCAGATGGAACACCTTCGCCACTGTATGCGAAACTATCTGTATCAGTACCCGTACTTCGACTTACTGCTGCTCTTTGAAAAGAGATTTTATTTTTCTCAGCAACCTGAATCACCATTTTCAATAGATTATTTTGAACAGCCGGGCCATAGGTAAGAACCGGACCTTTACCGCATTTTTGGTCACCTTGTTTCTTTTTATCGTACAATGGAGAATGTGTATCGTGACATACGTCTGTAATTATAGCTACATCAGGCTTGATTCTCCTTGAAATCATTTCCGCACCTCTTAAACCGATTTCTTCTTGAACTGCATTAACAATGTATAGGGTGAAAGGAAGTGATTTCTTTCTTTCTTTGATTCTTCTTGCTACCTCAGCAATCATATAGCCTCCAATTCGATTGTCTAATGCTCTACCTGTTAAGTAAGTTTGATTTAATTCAATTAATTCGTCTTCAAAGATAGCGACTGCACCAACATGGATACCTAATTTTTCTACCTCTGCTTTGTTGCTACATCCAATATCAATAAAAATATTATCCATTTTAGGGACAATTTCCTTTTCTCCGTGGCGAACATGAATTGCTGGCCAACCGAAAACACCTTTAACGGGTCCTTTTTCACCTAAAATATTAACTCGCATTGAAGGTGCAATTAAGTGATCTGAACCGCCATTGCGTGTTACATAAATGTATCCGTCATCTGAAATGTAGTTCACGAACCAAGAAATCTCATCTGCATGAGCTTCAATGACAACTTTGTATTTTTTCCCAGGGTTAATTACTGCTGCAACTGAGCCATAGGCATCAGAAATATACTCATCTATATATGGTTTTAAGTAATCAAGCCATATTTTTTGACCTGAAGTCTCAAAACCAGTTGGAGAAGTATTGTTCAGATAATCGTAGAGAAACTTTTTGCTTTTTTTATCTGTTTTCATAGATTAGAAAGG
>JAWKNQ010000018.1:0-42919 GCA_041391605.1 Bacteroidia bacterium | reverse complement strand
CATTCGACCCACAGTTCTTATTCAATCCGGAGTCTATATTGTACAACATGGTAGGGGATGTAATGGCGCCATTAATTAATCGAAATGCAATATCAGCGGCTTACTGTTCAGCCAATGCGCAACAGATACAGGCGATATACAATTACGAGCAAACCATATTGAATGCAAACATGGATGTCTTGAACCAATTGGCTAAGATTGACAACTACAGCAAGAGTTACGACACCAAGTACAAAGAAGTTCAAATATTAGTACAATCGATAGGAATAGCCAACAGTTTGTTCAATTCGGCCCGAGCCAATTACGGGGAGGTATTACTCACCCAGAGGGAGGCCTTAGAGGCAAAGATGGAGCTCATTGAAATACAAGCAAAGAAATTAAACGCCAAGGTAAATGTTTACCGAGCCTTAGGTGGCGGTTGGAGATAGTTTGTAATGCACAATAAACTCAGTCGAAAGTGAATGGTCATAGTAATTCACCTAGACTGGGTTTTTTGTTTTTTTGCGTTAACTAGTTCAGGGTTATTAAGAGCTTTCATTCTCATTCTCACTCTCATTCTCACGGATGCTCTTCTGGTTGGTGTTGTCACCAACCAATTGTACTCCCTTCGGTCATGAGAAAATTTCACCAACCAATTCAAAATGCAGAAATTACAATTACATACTATCCCTTTGACACAAAATACATTTCTATTTCTCCCTTGCCTTTGGCTTCTATCATACCTCGACTTTCAAACACAAATTGAGTATCCCCTTTGAGCAACTCATAGGTGGTTTGACTGATATTTACCTTGCCAACCGTTCCAGAGCTTTCCAAACGGCTTGCGGTGTTAACCGTGTCACCCCAGATATCATACTGAAATTTTTTAACTCCAACGATGCCCGCCACAACTGGTCCTGTGTGAATGCCTACACGCATTTCGAATGCAGGCTTCTCAAGGGCGTCCAATTCATCTTTTCGCTTGATTATAAAAGCCTGCATTTCCAAGGCAGCCAACACCGTGTTTTTTACTGAATCTTTAGTTTGAATTGGAAGTCCACCTGCTGCCATGTAGGCATCACCAATTGTTTTTATTTTTTCAATGTGGTATTTCTCCATTATACCATCAAAGGCCTCAAAGCAGTGGTTTAACTCAGAAACTAAATCAAATGCACTGAGCTTAGCGCTTTGCTCGGTAAAGCCTTTAAAATCGGTAAACAGTATACTCACAAGCTCAAAATCACGAGCATCAGCACGACCATTTTGTTTGAGTTCATGCGCGATTTCTTCTGGAAGTATGTTTAAAAGAAGTTCATCTGATCTTTTTTTTCCTTTGCGTATGGCATAAACTAAAAGAACAAGCAAGGCGATTGCAACACCACTGCCGAGTAAAGCCGTTCGCTGTTTTGCAAGATCTGCGGCAGTTTTCTCCATTTCAAGTTTTGTCAATTTCTTGCGTTGTTCGTATAATAGACTGTCTTGTATGGCTTTCTTCTTATACGAAAATTGGAATTGTTGCCGAATCACGTTGCGCTGAGATTCTTCACTGAGGATGTTTTGATAGGTTGATGAGTAAAGATCTTGCATCTCTAATGCCTTCTTATAGTTGTGGACAGCCTTGTATGCATCTACCAAAAGCTCGGCATCGTTCATAATGAATTTGTTGTACTCCGTTTTTTGAGCGAGCTGCAATGCTTTGTTTCCGTATAAAATGGCGTTGTGGTAATCTTTTTTGGCTAAACTCAAGAATCCAAATTGCGTGTTGGTCTCAATCAGTAGTAAATGGTTGTTGATTTCTTGGGCGATTGAAAATGCGCTGTCTACGAATAACCAAGCAGCATCAAATTTTTTCGTAAATTCATGAACCAAACTCAAGTTGATAAAGTATCCTGCAAGTTCTTCTTTATTGTCAAGAGACTGTGCCAGTCTCTTAGATTTTTGATAATAATAGGACGCTGTGTCGTATTGTCGTCTTCCCATTGCTATGTTTCCGAAGCGGTTGTAAACAGAAGCTAAACCATTTTGATTGTTTGAGTGTTTGTAACGAATCTCAGCCTTGCGATAAAATGTGGTGGCAGTCTGCAAATCATTTTGAAGTTCGTGCATGCTACCTATTGCTATCATCAACATCGCTTGCAAAAAATCGTCTTTTGCTCGCGTGGCAAATAATAAGCTTGCGTTGTAATGTTCTATAGCATCCGACCAGTTTCCTTGATGCTGTAATACTCTTCCAATTTGATACTCTGCTTCTGCTTGACCTTTTAAATTGGCCAATTCCTTGTATAAAGAAAGTCCTGATTCTGCGTGGTTAAGAGCCTCTGAAGGAAGTCCTAGAGCTAGCTTTAGCCTCCCAAGCTTAACTAATGTACTTGCCTTTAGTTCATTGTTATTGATTTCTTTTGCAACGTTTAAGCAATGCGATAATAAAGACTCAGTGGTGTCGTGATTTCCAGAATTTAAAAAATAATTCGATTGCAACTCTAGTGCCTTACTTTCAAAATAGATGGATCCTTCTTTTTTAGCCAACGAAAATAAATCCATACTGTGCCTATAAGCTGAGTCTTGATATCCAAAAGCTTGTTCAGTTTCAATCTTTTTTACCAATTGAGCAAAGCTTTTTTGAATCAATTCAGCAGATGAATTCGTTTGAGCCAAGCCATTACGGATGACTAAAAGGGTCAAAATTAAAACAATGAATTTTTGTTTCATTCAGTTTTATGTTAATCTACAATTTACTTTGTTCTTCCATTGAATAGGAGTGGGGGCCTGTTTCTTCTAGTTCAAGTTCAAATAGAGATCAAGCAAAGATACAATTTAATCAATTTGCACTTGAAAAGTGAGTTATACGATGCCATTCCTGTCTGAGTTTATATATTTTTCAACTATTTCTGATGTCTCCATGGTCTAATACAGTTGCCACTTACTAATATCATTAGATGAATTTACCATATAATTTCAACTGCATTAAATGGTTGCACGCTCAATTCTACACACTCCAAAGCGCTGCCTCCTAATTCACAGTTTTTCAGTGCTTTTGTTTTAGTTGCTGCTAATATAAGCGCCATTTCCCGAAATTTCGTAATATTCAATCGTTTTGTTTATATAATTGCTCATTTCTTTAGATTTAAGCTTCAAATTTTATAGAATTGATCTGCTTTTTTAATGTTTTAGTCTTTTAATCATAAGGTAGCATTCGTTCTCCTAATTCTTCCATCTGTACATTTATAACCTAGTTATAAATTCTGTACAAACATTATGGGCATTTTTTCTCTCCATTTTCAGCACTTTTTCACCCCATTTTCAAAAATCTGACGTTCTTTTAATATTTTGCCCCAATGTTAAGCCGATTTGGGTCTTTTTAGGCCCTTTTTTAGACCTCTTTGTTTCAAAAACTTACAGGTTATTGGAAAAAACGACCGGTTATTAAGAAAAACCTACCAGAAGAAAATCTCCATCACCCAAACAAAAAAAGACCAAACACTTTCATGCTTGGCCTTTCTTCGAAATAATAATTAAAAATCAATATCTATAACCCCGTGTTGTGATTGAAGCGCAGCGGAAATCTCTAACGCTGGGGGAAAAATCAATTCTTCTGTACTACAAACTTACTGCTTCCAACAGCTCGCCCATCTTTGCGTATCTCTATAAAATACATGCCATCTGCATATTGGTCTGTGTTTACATGTATCTCTCCACTTCTGTTCTCTGTGCTATAGGTTTTTAATTCCCTGCCATTCACATCGCGAATCACAAACTCCAACTGTGCAACATTGTTCTCAAACATGAAGTTTATTGTGGCATGATCGTTTGCTGGATTCGGATATACCATCATCGTGTAATTCTCCACGGTGTTTATTAATATATTCGTCATGGAATCACATGGTGGTAATGCAACACATACCGTCTTCCAACAGGTCTTTCCTGTGGCCACTTCTGTTAATACCAACTTGAAACAAATTATACTGTTGCTCGGTAAAAAGTCGATGAACTCGGTTGTGATGTCCTGCAAACCCGGTCCTACTGGGTTCGGTGTTATTGGTCCGAAACTGCCTTCTGGGATTGGCAAGATGCTCACATTGGCATTGCCTGCAAATGGATTGTCTATTGTTAATTCGATGTCATACGACCATGAGCCTTGTATCTGCTCGTGACAATGTGCACATAATCCGTACACCCCAAAACTACAACTGTCACTCGGACAAGGACGGTATGAATGACGAACTGAATCTCTACACACTGTATGGTTTGCCGAGTCAAAGGCACTCATATAAATAGTCAATCCTGTGTTCAACGGTGGAAGATCCGTATACGTATAACAAATACTGTTGCTGCCATTATTAATGGTAACCGGGTTTACTGTAAATGTTCCAGCGCTCGAACTAATGGAGAAAGTAGATCCATTACTGCCACTCCAACTCACATCCATACACACCATATATTGTGGGTTTCCAGCAGCATCATTACCTACACATTCAAATTCGGTGATGTTTGCACTCAATTGACAAGTTGTGCTGGTGCAATCTGGTAATCGAATACACATGGTCGTATCACATTCTTGAACTTGATTGCCAATGTTTAATGTAAAGCACACAAGTGTGTCTATTGCAGGGACATCCTCAAAGGTTGCCGTTACTGTGTTTATTCCAGCAGCCAAACTGCTAGGTGTAACAGCGCTCACAACACCTTCACTGGAATTGATTGTTAAGTTTGCTCCAGCACCAAGACTGTTGTTAATGCTAAATGTTAAGGAATATGTTTGATTACCAACACTGTTTACTGGTCCGCATTCAATTTCCATCCCTCCACTGAAATTACAACCTCCACAAGTCACAAAATTAATGTCAATCGGTTCTGAAATAACTGAGCATCCTGCACTTGTTCCTATTTTAACTGTGTAAACACCGGATTGGTATAATGGAATATGAATTGTGTCACTCGTAGCCCATGGTAGTATGCTGTTGTTGTACAACCATTGGTAAGTCGCATAGCCCGGAGGCGCGTACCAAACTAATTCTGAAATAGAATCGCAAATGTCGTAACACCCAGTTACCATTCCACATAAATCAGGCAATGGGTTTATTACAATTCCAGCCTCAGCTTGGCAGCCAAAGGTGTCTTTCGCAAGTACGGTGTAAAAGCCTGCTACTCCAGTGTAAATTGTATCGCTTACCTCACCATTGCTCCAAAGAATCTGCTAAATTGGTAGAAGTTGAGTTGGCTACCAACATATTTGGTGTGCCAGCACAAAGAGCGCCTGATGCGACGATGTTTACATTTGGTACACTGTGAACTTCGATGTTCATGGTGTCGTTTCCATAACATGAATCAGGGCTCATCACATTAACAATTATTTGATGCGTTCCAGTTGCCATTGAGTAGGTAGATACTGAAACCGAGTTCCCTGAAAAACCCATCGGTACCCCATCGAAGAACCACGAAAAGCTAGCTCCAGCAATACTTGGGTAATTCACAACATAGGTGTAGTTGTTATTGGTACAAATGTCTTTATCACCAATGATATTCGGTGTGGTTTCGTCTTCACTAATACATTGGTGTTCGCAGTGCGAATGAAACACCCTTTTGAATCCATCACTTCTAAATTGTAATTTCCAGTTTGGTTTGCCCAAATAGAAGAACTCGTTTCTATGGTCGACCACAGGTAATTATATGCCGGGTAGCCACCGCTAATGCTCGATGATAATAAAACAGAATCGCCTTCACAGAATTTCAATGGTCCGCCTGCTACGATCAATCCTGTTAAATTGTGAGGCAACACCAATACAGAGCGCATGGCAGTGTCGGTGCAGCCTAATGCGTTACTGATTTCAAGTGTCGCAGTATAAAGACCTGATGACGTATAGCTCCGTATAGGACTCGTTAATAGGGAAGAGGCTCCATCACCAAACATCCACAACGAGCTTGAACTTCCTGTACTGGTGTTGTTAAATAAAACAGGTGTTTCTTGACACACTGAATCAACAACGGTGAAAGATGCATGAGGCAATGAATCTATGGTGATGGTTTTGAAATCAAACACACGCCATCCACTAATAAATCTACCGTATAAGTTCCTGGGAACACATTCAATATCGGACTCATACTTGTGCTTGTAAATGATCCTGGACTCACGCTCCAATTGTACGAAGGACTCAGGAGCACCTGTTAATATTTTTGTTGTATTAACCAATTTGATTTGAACCGAATCGGCATTGTTTACACAGAATACAGAATCAAAGAAATCGGGTATGTATTCGATGGTGTCTACTTTATACAAACAGATTTCACAATAACCAGTGCCTGCAGAATTGGGAACATCTGCACATAATCTAACTCGGTAGTAACCCGGTTCGGTATACGTATGACTTACACTGAGTCCTGTATCAGTTGTCGGATTATATGGGTCGTCGAAATTCCATTTAAGTTGATTACCCCTGAAGAAATATTGGCTTGAAAGCTATCTGTATTGCACCCTTGTCTGAATCTGTTGTAATCTAAAGTGTAATTCGCCGGGGTGCAATTCGTCGTGCAATTTCCTGTGCTCACCAGAATTGAATTACTGGTGTCTGCACAACCGTAAGAATTAATTCCGATGACATGGAAATTACCTGTGTTTGTAGTGGTGAAGGATGTTCCAGTTGCACCAAATAAAGTGGCAGGATTATACCATTGATAAGTTGTTCCAACAGCAGGCGCTGCAATATACATGGTTGTTGAAATAGGAGGATTGCAATACAAGTTCGGGTCGGGTGTTGAAATGCTGATGTCTGGTTTTGGTAAAACAGAAATAGTATGCGTCTCTGTTGCTGTTCCCGGGCATGTTCCAGTGTAGGATACATTTAGGTTTATTACATAATTTCCAGGACTGTTATAGACGTGAATCCCTGGATTACTAGTTGATGTGCCTCCATCTCCAAAGTCCCAAGCGTATGTGGCAGCTGTTGACGATATGCTGAAACAGTCAGTCCTTGACAAATTACACTTGGTGCCGTAATAATAGGGTAGGAGCATTTGACACTAAAACCAAAAGAGAATCACTTACACTTACTCCACACAACGCGTTCCACATATACATATGCGTTTCCTGTGTAATTGTTCCATTGTATGGTGCTGCTTGAACTGTGTTGACCGCTTGCTACACTTCCAGCAATTGATGGTGAAATACTCCACACATAATCATCACCAAGCGCACTGCTGCTGTATGGTGTTACGGTATTTGCACACACAGAATCTTGCCCGGTTATTGCACTCGAACTTAAAGGAAGCACGGAGCTAACATTCAAGGTCACAGGGTCGGATTTACATCCTGTAATAGGATCTATTTGAACTGCTGTAATACTGTATGGTCCTGTTGGGCCCCAAGTAACACTCAGTGAATTTCCAATGCCATTGGAAGGACTTCCATTCACAACTTGCCATCCCACATAATAGTCGAAGACGTCAGTAAGGCAGTGTATTCGTATGAATTATTGGGGCAAATTGGGTTAGGTCCATAAACTGAATCTACAGGTTCTGGAGTTGGGTTTACGGTTAAATATCGAGTAACTGGTCCATTGCAATAATTACCACTCACATCATTTGCTGTGATAATAAATTGTCCGGGTCCGTAGGTCCAAGTTCCTCCAAAAGCGGTATTACCAACTATGCTGTTGGATGTAAATGTGGTGGTATTACTAATATCCGTGACAGTCCAAAATAGTGTCCCTGTAGATGCAGGTGTAACAATAAATGCAAAGGTTTTATTATCGCAGATTGTACTTGCTCCATTGATGACCATTTTTGGTTTAACCGAAACAGCTAAACTCGCAGCACCTCCACAACTCAATTCAGGACGAGCACCAGGTGTGCTGTGGTAATAATCAGCGGTAATGTTACCACTTGTGCTGGAGTAAAAACAAACCTGTACTTCATGTACGTTTATAGAATCGGTATTGACATACACACCCGGAGGGAAATGCCAAACTATACTATCAATAGGAATATCACAAGAGATGGAGTAGGTATAACAATCGCCTAGGCACACATTTGAAGGCCCATTAATAGTGGCCGTCGAAGAAATTATTGGAACAAGCACGGTTGTTGGAGCATCACAAAAACCTCCACAATCCACTTCAAGAGTAATCGTGCCAGGACCTGTGCTTCCCCATTGAACCGTTACGACAGAATCGGTACTTGAACCGAGAATAACGCCATTGCTCACCGACCAATCGTAAGAGCTACAGCCGTATGCATTGCTTGAGTATGTAACGGTAGTATTTGGACATACTGTACTGATACAAAATATTTGCGGTCCTTCCTCATCCGAAACAACTACTGTAACGAAGGCAGTATCCTTACATTTACATTCGTTTTCTACAATTAGCATGGCAGTGTAAGTGCCCGAACTGCCGTAAGCATGTGAAGTGCTTCCGCTTCCAGGAGCAGTGTAATAACTAGAACTTCCATCTCCAAAATGCCAAGTCCACGAACTGATAGGAGAACCAGACCCTGGGTTGGATAAATCGGTAAATAAAATGCTTTGATTCAAACAAGCATTCACAACAAAGCCTGTTAGTCCGGGAGACGTTGAGAAAGCGGCATTTGGTTTTCCAACGATTTCAACACAGATTTCGGTAGCAGAACTACATCCCCACGAATTGGTTTCGATTACTTTAATGGAACCACTACCAATGCCTTTCCAATACACATTGAACGTGTTTGAAGAAGAACTTGTATCCGCCGATCCCGTCAGTATCCATTGATAGGTGCTTCCAGCGTGATAAGGTGTAGTGTACGACATACTTGTAGAGTCGCAAGCTGCTATGCAAGATGTTTCATCTCTTCCTTGTCCCTTTTCAGCTCTACAACCTGAAATTAAAGAAGGCGTAATAACTGGGAGAGGTTTGGAATGAATAGTAACAGAGAGAACCTCTGTACAAATGACAACATTCAAGGCGTTTTTAACGATGAGTGTTACACTTCCAGTTCCAGGACTGGTCCATGCCACATTGATACTGTTTCCAGTTCCGATGACAGTTCCACCTCCAGTGGCATTCCAAGTGTAAGATTCGCCTGCAGTAAACGGTGTGCTATAAGCTGTTATTTCATTTTCACAAACATCCGTCGACCCCGTAATAGGACAAACAGCGAAACTGCTACTGCTTAAACCGATGAAAAGAGAACAGGTGATAAGTTGAAGTAATTTTGAGAAGTTTATCATACGTCTACAAACTTAAACTTATTGCAAGCGGGTAAAAAGGAAATCAGAGTGTCATACCTGAAAGATATCCGCATTTTTTGAACTTTTAACAAAAATCAGCGGATATAAAACATTGTTTTTTGATGAAACTAATCGCGTTTTTAAAGATTATTATTTCAAAGCAGTTTATCTAATATCAGCGATTTATAGGAAGTCTTGTTTTAGTTGATTCTTTTATCTTAAACGTAAATAGGTATTCAAATTATACTTTACGTGAAAATGGAATATAAGTCAGGAAATGAGCAAGACGAGTTTTCAATTTATCAAACATCGTTTATAAATTATTATAAGACTTGTTATGCTTTTAAAATAATAGAACTATATTCGTTAGGTTATTCGAAAGACAGAAAGTATGAAAAAAATAAGCCTACTTATTATCGCATTAATCTATACAGCATCAATAAATGCTCAGAACCCCACATGGGCAGACGATGTTGCATGTATCGTATATACACATTGCAGTGGATGTCATAATCCAAATGGATCCGGTCCTTTTTCATTGTTATCATACAATGATGCTGTTCTCAATGCGAACTATATGAAGATAAAAGTGGAGGAGGAAGAAATGCCACCTTGGCCAATCGATAATTCATACCGAGAGTTTGCTCACGCTCGAAACTTAACTGAACAAGAGAAAGCCACTTTTATACAATGGGTGAATACGGGTAAAGAAGAAGGCAATCCTGCCAATGCACCTGCAGCTCCAGTTTTCAATTCAAGTGTTGTCATTACCCAGCCGGATATGATTTTGCAAATGCCAACCTATACCATTCCTACAATTACCGAAGATCTCTACAGATGTTTTGTTTTACCTACTGGATTGAATACTGAGAAAAATATTGTAGGCATAGAAATTATACCGGGTAATAACAATGTAGTGCATCACGCTCAAGTGTTTTGGGATACAACTGGTATTTGCCAAATTTTAGATAACAATGATCCAAATCCGGGTTATACTTCAGCAGGGGGTGTTGGAACACAGCAAGCAGTTTTGCTTGGTACATGGGTGCCTGGTTCTAGTCCCATTTTTGTTCCTCAAGGGATGGGTAAAAACCTGCCTAATGGAGCTAAGATAGTAATTCAAATTCACTACCCTGAATACTCGTCAGGTGAAGTAGATTCAACGAAAGTACGTTTCCTATTTACGAATAATGCTGTGCGCAATATTTCGGATGCTCCTATATTGAATCACGTCACCAGTATGACAGACGGTCCTTTGTTTATTCCTGCAAATACAGTTAAGACTTTTCATCAAGAGTTCTTTGTGCCCGCCAATGTCACAATTTTAAATGTAGGTCCACATGGTCATCTGATTTGTAAAAGCATGAAAGCATTTGGTGTTACTTTGCAAGGTGATACAATACCAATTATAAACATACCTGAATGGGATTTTCATTGGCAAGGATCTTATGATTTCAAGAACCCAATTAAAATTCCTATTGGAACAACATTATACGGAGAAGCTACTTACGACAATACGTCTAACAATGATGAAAATCCGAATAATCCACCACAAGACGTTTCTGTTGGAGAAGCTACAACAGACGAAATGATGTTGTTTTATTTCTCTTATTTACTTTATCAAAATGGAGATGAAAATATTGTTGTGGATAGTAACTCACATAAACCGCATCACCTCAATTGCGTATCTGATTACAATTCTTCCGTCGAATCAATTCAGAAAAAGACTTTGTTTAGTTTCTACCCAAACCCAAGTTCTACCGACTTAACACTAGAGCTTAAAAACCACTCTCCATTCAAACTTGAACTATTAAATGCTTTGGGTCAAATTGTACATGCAAGTGAAAACAAGACACATATTGATTTGAACGCTTATTCTGACGGATTGTACCTGATACGTTTATACCAGGACAATCACATTCAGGAAGAAAAACTTCAAATTCTTCGTTAGATATTAGTTTGTAAATACAATCTGATTCGATTTTGCATCTACAACTATAGTTCGGTCTTTACTCACTTCACCTAGAAGTATTTTCTTAGATAACTCATTCAAGACTTTCTTTTGAATCACACGCTTTAATGGTCTTGCTCCAAACTGAGGGTCATATCCCAATTGTGCCAACCAATCTAATGCTTCATCTGTAATCTCAAGTGTAAATCCTGCGTCTAAGAGTTGTTTCACCATGTTCTCCATTTGTATCCGTACAATCTGAAGTATGTGTTCTCTGTTTAATGGTTCAAACATGATCACTTCATCAATACGGTTCAAGAACTCCGGACGAATTGTGTTCTTTAAAATTTGATACACTTCTGTCTTTGTTTTGGCAAACACCTCATCTCGGTTGTCTTCATTCAAGCCTTCAAAATTCTCTTGAATGGTTTGAGAACCAATATTGCTTGTCATGATTACAATGGTATTTCTAAAGTTAGCAGTTCTACCTTTGTTATCAGTCAATCTACCGTCGTCTAATACTTGTAAAAGTATATTAAATACATCTGGATGGGCCTTTTCGATTTCATCTAAGAGTATCACAGAGTAAGGGCGTCTTCTAACCGCTTCAGTTAATTGACCACCTTCGTCGTATCCTACATACCCTGGAGGCGCACCAATTAAACGACTGACGGTGTGCTTTTCTTGATACTCACTCATGTCGATTCGCACCATGGCATTGTCGTCGTTGAATAAGAATCCTGCTAATGCTTTAGCGAGTTCCGTTTTACCAACACCAGTTGTTCCTAAGAATATAAATGAACCTATTGGTTTCTTAGGGTCTTGTAATCCCGCACGACTCCTGCGAACAGCATCCGAGATTGCAGAAATTGCTTCGTCCTGTCCAACTACGCGTTTGTGCAGTTCCTCTTCAAGGTGAATTAACTTTTCACGTTCGCTTTGCAGCATTCTATTTACAGGAATACCTGTCCATTTGCTCACCACTTCGGCGATGTCTTCAGCATCCACTTCCTCTTTAACCATAGGCTTGTCGTTTTGTATTTCAGCAAGTTTGGTTTGTAAGTCTTTAACCGAGTTTTCCGCCTCTTTTATCTTTCCGTATCTCAACTCAGCCACCAATCCAAAGTCGCCATTGCGCTCTGCTTGATCTGCTTCGTTCTTAAAATCTTCAATTTGTCCCTTCAGGGATTGAATCTTCTCAACCACTTCCTTCTCGCGTTTCCATCTAGCATTAATGCTATCTCGCTCTTCAGTCAAGTCGGCAAGTTCCTTATTGAGCGTTTCTAGATTCTCATTATCGTTTTCTTGTTTGATAGCCTCTCGCTCAATTTCCATCTGCATAATCTTGCGATTCATTTCATCGAGCTCAGCTGGAAGTGAATCTATTTCGATACGCAATTTAGAAGCTGCTTCATCTAATAAGTCGATTGCTTTGTCTGGTAAAAAACGGTCGCTGATGTATCTGTTGGACAATTCAACTGCATTAATAATAGCTTCGTCTTTAATCCTTACTTTGTGATGCACTTCATAGCGTTCTTTCAAACCTCTTAAGATTGAAATAGCATCTTGCACATCTGGTTCCTCAACCATTACCTTTTGAAAACGTCTTTCTAAAGCTTTATCGTTTTCAATGTATTTTTGATATTCCGCAAGGGTGGTGGCCCCAATTGCTTTTAGTTCGCCTCTTGCCAAAGCAGGCTTTAAGATATTAGCTGCGTCCATGGCACCCTCACTTTTTCCTGCACCAACCAAAGTGTGTATTTCGTCAATAAACAACACGATTTCTCCAGCACTCTTTATAACCTCGTTTACCACAGATTTTAAACGCTCTTCAAATTCACCTTTGTACTTAGCTCCGGCAATCAAGGCACCCATGTCTAAAGAGAAAAGAGTTTTGGATTTCAAATTCTCTGGAACATCACCTTGCACAATTCTGCGAGCAAGTCCTTCTGCTATCGCTGTTTTACCAACACCTGGTTCACCAATAAGAATAGGATTGTTTTTTGTTCGTCTACTTAAGATTTGAAGTACGCGTCTTATCTCTTCGTCACGACCGATAACAGGATCGAGTTTTCCAGAAGAAGCCAATTCATTTAAGTTTAAAGCGTATTTCTTTAAGGCATTGTATTGTTCGCCACCTGATTGCGAATGAACTTTTTGGTCGCCTTTTAATTCTTTAATGGCTTTTTTTGCTTCCGAGAGTTTAACACCGGCGTCTTTTAAAAGATTGGCTACCGAATCATTATTACTAAGCAGTCCTAATATAAGATGCTCTACAGACACATATTCGTCCCCCATTTCTTTCATGATTTTCTCCGCCGACATTAAGGTTGTGTTGGCTTGAGAAGAAAGCGCTGGGTTCTGTGATCCAGAAGTTACTTTTGGGTAGCTATTTAAGATGGCATCATTTGCTTGTTGAATTCTACCGAGGTTCGCACCCAGTTTACTCAACACAAAATTGATGATTTCATCGTCGGTATTAAAAATACCTTTTAATATATGCCCATTGTCAATGGTCGGATTTTGTTGTTCAAATGCAATCTGTTGTGCGCTTTGAATACATTCCTGAGCTTTAATTGTAAATTTATTTATGTTCATATTATTTGTCTTCTGGATAGTGTTCAAATCTGTTTCCAATCCTAAAAGTCAGAAAAAAAGGCAGTTAAGTGGACATATTGTCAAGTTTTTGTCCTCGCCACTTGGAATAATCGGAAAATTTATCAGAATTCAGTATATTTTATTTAACAAATAAGACATGTTGGTAGAATAATGTTATGGCGTTTTGAATAAAAGCGTACAATTGACACGATAAAATGATTTGACAAATTGGAAAATCAGTTTGAATTTAAAATAAAAAGAAATTTGGGAAAAATTTAATGTGTTGATAATCATATATCTAACCTTGTGTAAGGGTATTTTTACCTAGAATAGTTTGCATTTCATCTCTCAGTGTATAAATTTGAGTATAAACTATTGATAATCATAAGATTAATTACTTAATAAGTAAATAAACTCAATGATTGTTGAAACAAATTCTGTGAAAACGCTTGATGGTGCACTATTTATGAATCAAATTGTTATGCGTTTAAATATCAAAAACTACCTAGGATTTATCATTTGCTTTATAGCAATACAGGTAAATGCTCAAACTTCATGGACAGGAGCAACAAACACCAAATGGAGAACCTCATCGAATTGGACGAATGGGGTGCCTAACTCCTCTAAAGATGCCATTATTGGGGATGCGAATTTCACAGGATCAAACCAACCTTATTTAGATGGCAATGGTTCTTGTCAAAATCTGTACATTGGAACAAGTACTAAAGTATCATCCTTATCGATTAACAGAAACTTAACTGTATACGGAGATGTTGTAATTGGAAGTAATGGAACTATTTTGGCAAATACCAATAACCGCAGAATCACTCTGCAAGGAGATTGGTTGAATTCAGGAACTTATTCCGCAGGATCTAATACAGCTCAGGTGAGATTCTCTGGCTCATCCCAAGCTATTACTGGTGTAACTGCATTTCGTCGTTTAATTGTAAACTCTAGCAGTACAATTACCTTGGGGTCCAATATTAGTGTCAACAATGAAATTATATTAAACGGAACATTTAATCCTTCTACTTATACGGTTTCGGGATCAGGTGATATTGATGTGAGAGCCACTGCGTGTTTTAAAAGTGTATGCGTCAACGTTCAGAGGAACTATTCAATTTCTGGAAGTGTTTCATTAAACCGTGCAAGTGAAGTAAATTACGCTTCTGCTGTTACTGCTCAAACAGTAAGCAATGCATTTTCATATGGAACATTAAGAATAAGTGGAGGTTCAACAAAGTCATTAACAGGTAATCTACCCAATTTAACGTCTTCTGGAAGCTCTAATGGTAAAGTATTTATAGATGCAGGGAATCTTTGATGTTGGCAATTATAATTGCAATCGAAATTCTAATGGTGGTTCTTTTAATATAGCTGCTGGTGCTACGCTTAGAATTGGGGTACAAAGTCATTCCCTTCAAACTTTAGCTCACATAATATTGCAACTTACGAGTACAGTTGAATATTATGGAAATAATCAAACTGTAATTGAAACCACTTATGGCAACTTAACGCTTAGCAGTACAAGTGGAACTGTTACTAAAACGATGCCCAATACAGCAATGGTTATTGCTGGTAATTTTACCAGATGGCTGGTTCTGGAACTGGTGTTAATTTCAACAGCAGCAGCTAATATTACAGTAAATAAAAACGTTACCATAGGCGCTTCATGTACATTTAACGCATCTTCTTTTAATCATAACTTTAAAAAGGATTTTGTAAACAATGGAACATTTACAGGAAGTTCTTCCACAGTTACATTCAGCGGAGTGACATCTAATTTAAGTGGAACTGGAACACATAATTTTAATAACTTAACGTTTACGGCTTCTGATATAACAGCTAATGCAAATACAACTATCAATGTGGCTGGAAATTTAACAACCACCACTACCTGGAGTATTTACTCATATCTCTGGTGGTACTCTTACAATGACTGGTACATCCAAATCGATACTTGGTGACGGTTTTGAGTTTTCAAATTTGATTATTTCTGGAACTATTACAAGTACAGGTGATATTTTGGTGTCGGGCAACTTAACAACTAATAATACATACACAGCAAGTTCGGGAACATTAACAATGGACGGAAGTTCTAAGGTAATCAGCGGTTCAACTGCACCAACTTTTTCAGGTTTGACCATTGATGGAACAATTACGACTAGTAACAATTTCAATATTACGGGTAACTTATCTGTTTCTAATTCTGGTTCACTTACAGCCTATTCAGGAACGGCAACATTTAACGGAACAAGTTTTTTATCTGGAATTGCCAATTTGTATAATGTTACAATTAACTCTACACGCACATTGACTTTAGGGTCGAGTTCAGTCTTAGGCATTGCAAATACATTTACAAAGACCGGAACTTTAAATGTCACGAGTATTAAACCAAATACAGTGGAGTACAATGGTTCAGGGGCACAAACAGTAGTGGGTACAACCTACCACAATCTTAGGCTTGCAAATGGAGGAACCAAAACACCTTCTGCAGCTACAACCGTAAATAACGACTTCACAATTAACAGTGGTGTAACATTTAATGGTTCATCTTTCGTGTTCTCATTATATAGACATTGGAATAACCTTGGAACATTTACGGCTTCTACATCTGATGTTCAGTTAAGAGGTACGAATGCTGCAACTATTACAGGTGCAACAACTTTTAACACCTTTACTGTTAATAAAAGTAGTCAGAATGTGCGAATTACTTTAGCGAATAATGTCACTGCTTCAAGTGTAATCATGACTGCTGGTAATATGCGTACAGGTTCAAATTCAATTACTACAACTGGCACAAGAACAGGTACAGGGATAATTATAGGAACAGTAATACACAACCATAGCTTCACCAATGGAACACCTTATGCGTTTGAAGGTCCAAATAATTTAATCACGTTTACCAATCCTTCTGGAATTGGCTCAGTAACTGTTACAACTCTTTTAGGGGAAATTGCCGACTTTGACCCTGCAGTTGAATGTGTGACGCGTGAATACCAAATCAGTATTTCATCTGGAACGTATACCAATGCGACATTTAGAATGCATTACGAAAATAATGAACTAAATGCATTCTCAGAACCTTTCTTATCCCAATATAGACATAACACAGGAATTGTATGGGATAGCCTTGGTTTCACATCAAGAGATACTGGTGCCAATTATGTTGAATTAACAGGCATAACTGCATTGCCAGGTAGATATACTGGATCAGGCGTTAGGAACTTGGTTCGTTGGAACGGTTCAGTGAGTTCTGCTTGGAATAATGCAAGTAATTGGACGACAATTTCAGGAGCTTCTATGTCAAACAGAGTTCCAAATTCAACGGATGCCGCTCAAATAGGGTACGGAAGTTTTACGAACCAACCAAATGTCACAACAAATCAGACAATAAGTGTACTTCGATTTGGAGACGTGCAAACATCAACTCTAACTGTAGGAAGTGGAGGGACATTAAGTACATTAGGAAGTATGAGAGGACAATGGAGTTCATCTATGTCGCACACAATAGATGTAACAACAGGTACTCTTAATGCTGGAACAGATTTAACCTTGAGCGATGGTGTTTCTGGTCATGATATTGCATTGCAAGTTGGTTCAGGAACAGTTGATGTGAATTTCGACCTGACCGAAAAAGCAAGTTCATCTATTGTATTCACAGGTTCAGGAACGCTTAATATATTTGGAGATTTTCTATATACAGCAGGAACATTCACAGGTGGATCAGGAACTGTAGTTTATAAAGGAGGTTCTAGTCAATCTGTGGCACCAGTAGTCTATAACAATTTAACGTTTGATAAGACTACTGAGGCTGCTAGTTTTAATTCACCAACTCATGTGAATGGAAATTTATTATTAAGTACAGATGGTGAAATAAATGTTTTTGATTCATTAACAGTTGTAGGTAATATTACTATCAATGATGCAAGTACTTTAATAAATGACAATTCTGTAATAACAGTAGGAGGTAACTGGACAACCAATTCGTCTTACCTTTCTAATAATGGTACAACCATCTTTAATGGCTCAGGTGCTCAAACTGTTAATGCTAACTTCTTTACTAACTTTATTGTAAATAAAAGTGCAGGTACTTTATCTACTTCAGGAGATTTATCAATAGATGGAGATTTAAGCGTATTGAATGGAACACTGGACTTAGGAACAAACTTAGCAGATCGTGTGAATACAGGGGGAATACTCACTATTGACTCTGGTGCTGTGTTGAAAATAGCAGGTGCAAATAATTTCCCAGCCAAGTATACAACTCGGAATTTAGATGCGAATAGCACAGTTATATACGATGGAACTAGTGCTCAAAGTATCCGAACCTTAACTTATGGTCACCTTGAAGTAAGTAATGGAGGTTCAAATGCCAAAACTGTTCTTGGGAATATCCGAGTGAATGGTAATTTAACCATTAATTCAGGGGCTACATTTAATCCTGATATCAATACAATCAACCTTTATGGTAATTTAGTAAACAGTGGAACATTCACACCTGCGACAAGCACGTTAACTTTAAATGGTGTTAGCAAAACGATAACTGGTACAACAACCCTGAATAATCTGTCTGTTATTAATGGTTCATACACGGTGGTTTCTGGCACTATTTCAATGAGTGGTGACTTAACTGTTCAAAGTACAGGTTCATTAAATTTTGGAACAAACACTGCAATTCTTGATGGAGATTTAACAAATGCAGGAACCCTTATAAGTGGAGGAATCGCAACCTTTACGGGAACTCGTGTTCAAACCTTGCAATTGTTAAACGCAATTTCAAGTTCATCAACCGGAGTTGTAAACTTTAATGGAACAGTTTCACCTGTTATTAATTCTACTAGTTCTCCAACATTTGCTACTGTTAATATCAACAACACTGGAGGAATTACAGCCTCTGTTCCTTGGACAGTTTACTTCAACTTCAATGTGGCTTCTGGAGCAAGTTTTGATGGCGGTCCATTAACACACACCTTTTATGGAAACTTTACAAATAATGGTACAGTTTTAAGTTCTGGTAATTTGAAGTTTTCACCAGGAGCACCTTTCTCTGCGAGTGGAGCTATTAAATTAGACGGTGTTGCATTTACAAGTACAGGTGCAATTGAGTTTGCAGGAACTGCGCCAATCACAATCACGGATGCAAATCCAAGTTTAAATATCGTTATTATTTCAAATACACACTCTTCTGGTGTAACTGCACCGAGTTCTTGGACGATAGCAGAAGAATTGCGTGTAACAAATGGAGCTACATTTTATGCAGGAGCTACTACTCAAACAATTAATGGTTCAATCTTAAACAATGGTACCATCGAAGGGCAAACATCTACCTTCTTTTTTGACTGTGCAGCCAATGAAATTAATGGATTAGGTACCAACAATTTCTATACAGTTGAAATAGATGCTGCTGGTGATCTTACCTTAAACAGCGATATTTATGTGAATAGAAACTTTATTTTAGATGGCGCCTTTTCGGGTGATGGTCAATCTGTGATTTTTACAGGTACAACTACATCAACAATTAGTGGTTCTGCAGGTTCTGTTGCATTCGGCGATTTGGAAAGCGAAAACGGAGGAAAATATTACAACTTTAAATGAAACTTATCTCAGTTTCTGTCATTTGGAAATGACTTATGGCTTGCTTATATCCACAAACACTAATATTATTACCATTTTAGATGATGCAACTGCAAAACTCAGGTCAACCAAATTCATATGTAAGTGGTCCTATGATTAAAATTGGTGATGACCCATTCACTTTCCCAATAGGAAAAAGTGGTAAATGGGCTCGCTTAGCGATTAGTGCAATTCTTCTGTTGTTACAGACGCATTTAAAAGCCGAGTACTTCAATGCTCCGTATAGCAATACTTCTACTATGGCAAGTACTCCAACTCCTGTATTAAATAACGTCAGTGTTATCGAATATTGGACTTGCGATCGTATAGCAGGTACTTCAAGTGCTACCACAATTGTTTTGGGAAACTTCTTTAAGCGGGGTAAATAATTATTCTACCGATTTAGTTGTAGCCAGATGGAATGGAAGTGCATGGGAGAATAAAGGTCAATCAGCAATCACTGTATCAATACCTGGAAGTGTAACTTCAAATACAGTAACTTCTTTTAGTCCGCTTACTTTGGGTTCAGTGTTCCGTCTGTCAATCCTTTGCCAGAATTGCTTAGGTTTTGATGGAGTCTTAAATCCACAAAATAAAGTGGACTTGCATTGGAAAACTGCTTCTGAAACAGAAAATTTCTATTTCGTAATTGAAAGAAGTCGCGATGGTGACAATTTCTCAGAATTATTAACTGTCGAAAGTTATGGTAACTCACAAAGTATTCAATCGTATTTTTGCACAAGATCAATCTCCTTTCTATGGGGTTTTACATTAATGTCTTAAACAAGTGGATGTAACTGGTCATTTTACGTATTCTAAAACAATGTTATTGTCTACAATCACGTTAGGGAAGAAGTGCTTAACGTTTATCCTAACCCTAGCTCAGGTATTGTTACTCTTAATGTTGAAGGTTATGATATGGAATAATATATCAAAAACTCTATGGGAGTAACACTTGAAAGCATTGAACTAAATAACAGTAGCGCTTTACGCTTGAACCTAAGCAAGTATTCAAAGGGTGTCTATTATCTAGTTTTTGAAACACATTCATTGAGTGAAAGTATAAAATTAATTAAGAATTAAACTTAAAAAGCCGATTTTGAATCGGCTTTTTTTATGTCTAATGTTTTCTGTTCAATGCCAACGTCGATAATTCATAGGCTTTGGTCAATGGGGTAAAACATTGATTTTTTCTAAGTAAAAAATCATGTAAGTTTGCAGGAAGATATGGCAAATAAGCTTAAAATTGCGTTGATTGGTTACGGTAAAATGGGCCAAATGATTGAAAAGGTGGCTGTAGATAGAGGTCATGAAATAGTTTCTAAAATTGATGTAAATTCGACTGAGGAAGATTGGAAGGTTTTTTCACAAGCTGATGTGGCTATTGAATTCACTAAACCGGATTCTGCATCAGATAATATAATCAAAGCATTTACTCACAATGTTCCCGTTGTCGTTGGAACTACTGGTTGGTATTCAAAATACGAATTTATCAAATTGCTTTGCCTTCAAAATGAGCGAGCGCTTTTAACGGCTTCAAATTTTAGTATTGGTGTAAACTTGTTTTTTCACATCAATAAACTATTGGCTAAAGCCATGGAAAATTATCCTGAATACAATGTGGAACTTGAAGAAATACACCACACTCAGAAGTTAGATGCCCCAAGTGGAACCGCCATTACAATTGCTGAAGGGATTTTATCAGAATTGAAAAGAAAGCAAAAATGGGCACTTTCAAATGAAGTGTCGGATTCAAGCGACTTAGCTATCACTGCCCTTCGTGAAGACGATGTGCCAGGCACACATTCTGTGAAATATTCTTCTGAAATAGATACGATAGAAATTAAACACACTGCACATAATCGCACTGGTTTTGCATTAGGTGCTGTTGTTGCCGCTGAATGGCTGCACAATAAAAAGGGTGTTTACACAATGAACGATATTATCGGATTTTAATAACAATATAATTTAAATGAACCCTACTAATTTTAGCACATTTTTACTAATTTATATACCACTCTATATCTTAACGCATATAGGTTTGTTCTTGCTTTTTCGCAAAGCAGGATTAAAATTAGCTTGGTTGGCATTCTTTCCTATCGTTTGCTATTGGCCATGGATAAAACTAACTGGAAGACCAAAAACTTGGATGATTTGGGCATTGATTCCCGCCGCAGATATCATTATTTGGTTCTCTCTTGTTATTGATATGATGGAGAGTTTTGGTAAGTTTAAGTTTTGGGAACAAGTTGCAGGTGTTCTCTTTCCTTTTGCATATTACCCTATGCTCGCATTAGATAAAAAAGTAGTATACCTAGGAGCTTCTCGTGAGCCCGAATTTAGAAAGAAATATATTCCAGCGAAAAGAGGTGTAGGAAGAGAATGGGCTGATGCGTTATTTTTCGCATTTGTGGTTGCATACCTCATCCGTATGTTCCAACTAGAACCTTATAAAATTCCAACTTCTTCAATGGAAGATAGTATGTTGGTTGGAGATTTTCTGTTCGTGAGTAAACTCAACTACGGTCCTAGATTTCCTATCACACCAATTGCATTTCCTTTGGTGCATCAAGACTTGTTTGGAGCAAAAGCTTACTCAGAATCCATTCAATTGCCTTACATGCGTTTACCAGGGTTTCAAAATATTAAACGAAACGACCCTGTGGTGTTCAATGTGCCTTGGGATCAACTCGACCCGACACCAAGACCTGCCGATAAAATGCAAAACTATGTAAAGCGTTGTGTTGGTGTTCCTGGTGATAAATTAGAAATTAAAAAAGGAGTTTTATACATCAACGATGAAGTGGCTTATCAGGCACCTGGGGTCTTGCACAATTACTACATTACATTTCAGCCAAATGCCATAATGCCAACAAGTGAAACATTAAATAAAGAATATGATATTTACGATTTCAACTTAATTAATGGCAGATGTTATCGCATGGCCTTAAGCGCAGAGGACCTAGAGAAAATTAAGCGCGATTTCAAAGTTGAACTTGTGCGTCAACAGATATCTCCTGAAAATGGAAATTATTTCACACCTGATGGTCTTAGAGATTTTAATGCGGTTATAAAAATGAAAGAAGGTCAAACATTAAATAATGAGGAAATTAAAAAATTGGGTATTTCGTATAGCGAACCTCTTTCTGCCGACTTAAGAAATCTCCTTGTTTTGATGAATGATGATTATATAAGTGAAGACAGATATTCTGAGTTCAGTAAAATTGATTCGATTAAGAGCAAAGTTCAAAAAACGACTCCATTAACTAATGCCTTCCCCGATTACATAGAATTGTATCCTTGGAATAAAGACAACTACGGTCCGATTTACCTGCCTAAACGAGGTGAATCCGTTAAGATAGACAAGAATAACTTCCATTTTTATCAAAGAGCAATTTTAAACTACGAGAAAAATGAATCCTTTGAACTAAAAGGAAGCACGCCATACTTAAACGGTCAGGTTATTACAGAGTACACATTTAAAATGGACTATTATTGGATGATGGGAGACAACAGAGACAACTCCTTAGATTCGCGTTTTTGGGGTTATGTTCCAGAAGATCATATCGTTGGTAAACCATTATTCGTATTCTTCAGCATTCAATACAAACACGCCGACGCTGCACAAGAAAATCCAGGTGTTCGTTTGGAAGATGAATTTGTAAAAGTAAGATGGAACCGATTGTTTAAAAACATCAAGTAGTTTATGTTTATTGAAGATATTTCAAGTATTAATCATGTTAAATCAGTTTTAGATTCAGGAGTTAAGATTGAACTTGGAGAATCTAGTATTAAGGCGATTGAGAAATCACATGCCTATATTCAATCTAAAATTAAAGATGGTAATGCAACCATTTACGGTGTAAACACTGGATTTGGGTCCTTATGTGACACCACAATTGAAAGCAAAGATTTATCAGCACTTCAGTATAATTTATTGCGCTCTCATGCATGCGGTACAGGAGAATTTGTACCCCAAAAGCTTGTGAAGCTTATGTTGTTGCTAAAAGTGAAATCGCTTTCATTTGGGTATTCTGCTGTGCAACTCTCCACTGTTCAACGTTTACTTGATTTTTACAACCTCAATATTCTTCCAGTTGTCTATCAGCAAGGGTCTTTGGGAGCTTCTGGTGATCTAGCCCCACTATCACACATGAGTTTGCCCTTAATCGGAGAAGGTCAAGTGTGGGATAAAGATGTAATTGTCGATGCTAAATCAGTTCTTGATAAACACAATTTAACTCCAATTGAACTGGGTCCGAAGGAGGGTTTAGCACTTATTAATGGCACTCAATTTATGCTAGCATATGGGCTTTATTGCCAAATGGAAGCGGATTCGATATTGCGAAATTCTGTTAAAATTGCGGCCTTAAGTATTGAATCGTTTGATGCGCGGATTGAGCCCTTTCTTCCTCACACTCATAAAATTCGGAATCAGGCAGGGCAAATTAAAATTGCTTCTGAGATATACGAATTGCTTCAAGGGAGTGAGATCATTAAAAAAGATAAACCAAGAGTTCAAGATCCATACTCATTTCGATGCATTCCACAAGTGCATGGTGCTTGTTTAGATGCCCTAACCTATTGCGCCTCAATTTTTGAACGCGAATTAAATGCTGTTACCGATAACCCGAATGTGTTTCCAGATGATGATTTAGTGATTAGCGGAGGAAATTTCCATGGCGAAACCTTGGCGATGAGCCTTGATTTTGCTGCCATTGCCTTAGCAGAACTTGCCTCTATCTCCGAACGACGAGATCTACAAACTTATTTCTGGCGAAGCTGGCCTACCTCCATTCTTAACAGATGAAGCTGGTTTAGAAAGTGGATTTATGATTGCTCAATATACTGCGGCGGGTATCGTTAGTCAGAATAAACAACTCTGCACACCAGCAAGTGTAGATAGTATTGTGTCGAGCAATGGGCAGGAAGATCACGTGAGTATGGGAGCAAATGCAGCAACCAAGTTACATAGAGTTTGCGAAAATGTTCAGCAAGTGTTAGCCATTGAACTTTTGATAGCCTCTAAAGCAATGACCTACAGAAGACCCTTAATGTCATCTGAAATATTAGAAGGATTTTTATCTGACTTCGAAACAGAAATTCCTCCGGTTCGCAACGACGTTTTCCTTTCACCATTGCTTATTAAAGCTAAAAACGTGTTGTTCGGGAATTAATTCATATATTTGTTTTCCATGAATTTGCAGGAAATAGCCACTAATTTCGATCACCTTGATTTGCTCGCATCTCAAGTGGTTGAAGGGTTTATTACCGGCATGCATCGAAGTCCCTTTCACGGATTCTCAGTTGAATTTGCTGAACACCGCTTATACAACACAGGAGAGTCGACTAAGAACATAGATTGGAAACTATTTGCACGAACGGATAAACTTTTTGTTAAACGCTTTGATGAAGAAACAAATCTGCGTTGTCATATTTTACTTGATGTTTCTTCCAGTATGTATTACCCTAAAGATTCGAATCTCAAGATTAAGTTTGCGGTAATAGCAGCAGCAGTATTAGCGAATCTTTTAAAAAAACAGAGAGATGCCTTTTCATTAGTCAAGTTTAGTGATCGAATACTCGCCCAAACAGATGTGCGTTCATCTTCATCACATTATCATCTCGTAATTAACGAACTTCAAAAAACTTTACGCGATCAACCAGATAAAGGATTAACCAATGTGGCAGAAACATTAAATCGAATTGCCGAGCAAATTCACAAACGCAGCCTTGTTGTGATTTTTAGCGATATGTTTGAATCGAGCGAGAACAGTGATGCACTTTTTAATGCTTTACAACATTTGAAGTTCAAAAAACACGAAGTAATAGTGTTTCATATAACTGACTATAATACGGAACAGGATTTTAATTTTGAAAACCGCCCAATGCGATTTGTGGATTCTGAAAGCGGAGACGAATTGAAATTGTATCCTGATGATGTGAAAACGCTTTACCTTAAAAATATGCAAGACTATAAAGCAGCTCTCAAACTAAAATGCAATCAATACCACATTGATTTTGTTGAAGTAGATGCTGCGAAAGACTTTAGTCAGATTTTATTACCCTTCTTTGTTAAGCGCAAACGCATGCATTAAAAAAAATCCCCTTCCAATTAAGAAAGGGGATTGATATCAGATTGTGTATTATGTGTGGTTCAAGTTTATCGGTAACAGTTAACAAATGCTTTCCATTGTCTGTCATTCAGAACACCGTGCATTCCTCTTAACATTTTAATGTAACATGTTTTTAAAGCGGCTCTCGACTTAACGGCTAAGTTGTATTTAGCTCTTTTAAATTCAGCGCGAAGTACTTTTACATGCTTTTCAAATTCTGCTTTAGTAATTCTTCCATTTCTAAGCGCCTTCACTAATGCATGGTATTTACCGTTGTATTTGATTTGCATTTGTCTTAAGGCATGTTTGTATCTTTTAATAATTGACGCATTACATCCTTGATATTCTTTATACAGATGTCTTAATTTCATGATTTGATCAGAACTTAATTTTAACTTTGAAAGACAAGCTTTAAATCTGTCAACATGTAAGCCTCTTTTAGCGTTTGAGTTAAAATCCAAGCTTGATTCAGATACTTGATAAGCATCTGGAATACCATCGTTTTGAACTGTGAATTCTTCAGCTTCAGTACCACCGTCAATTTCAGAATTTATAAATTCTTCGTCGGCAATTGTACTCAATACATCAATTTCAGGGATTGAAAGCTCGCTTGCACTAGGGCTAGTATTAATTTGAGTTTCTTCTTTAGAACAGGCTGTGAATAGAACTGCGGCAAATGCTACTGCGGCAATCCAAATGTTTAATTTCTTTTTCATGACTTAATTGTTTAATTGTGTAAGTAATTTCTTCTGAGGGATGCATGAAGGCCTTTTAATCTTTAAAGTTGCTTCCAAAAGTTGAAATCATTAATTTTTGTTTTCTGATAAGTTTGACCTCCGTTTACCGGAATGGTTGCAAAATATTTTTGAAATATTTTTAAATTAGTTTGTAAGTTATTGGTTTTGAATTGTATGTATGAAGATGTTTTATTGCTCTTGCGCATCAATTAATTAGAATATTTAAGTAATTGTTTTTATAAAATAATTCATTAGGTTTGAAATTTACATCATGAACGATATTCAAATTGCCCAGTCTGTTGAAATGCAAGCAATTTCAAAAATTGCAGATAAATTGCATATTAATGAATCTCTTCTCGAATACTATGGCCGTTATAAAGCCAAGTGGTGCCTTTGAGTTTAATTGACAACGAGAAATTACAAGAGTCTAACTTAATTCTTGTTACTGCCTTAACGCCCACACCTGCAGGGAGGGAAAAAACCACTATTTCTATTGGATTGAACGAAGGCTTGAATAAAATAGGGAAGAAGTCTGTAGTCGTTTTAAGAGACCTTCACTTGGGCCTGTCTTTGGAATAAAGGGCGGAGCAGCAGGTGGTGGATACTCACAAGTAGTGCCTATGGAAGATATCAATCTCCACTTCACTGGAGATTTTCTGCTATCGAGAAGGCAAATAATTTTTTAGCGGCAATTATTGATAATGTAATTCAAAATAAAAATCACGCAGTTAAAATAGACCCTAGAACTGTTATTTGGAAGCGTGTGATAGACTTGAATGACAGGAGTTTAAGAGAGATAATTATTGGTATTGGTGGAAAAGCAAATGGTGTTATGCGATCCGACGGTTTTAACATCACAGCAGCCTCAGAAATAATGGCAATTCTATGTTTATCTGCTGATCTTAATGATTTGAAAAAACGCTTGGGTAATATATTAGTTGGATTCACCTACGATAATGTACCTGTGTATGCGCGCGAACTCAATGTACAAGAGGCTATGGCAATTTTATTAAAAGATGCGATTAAACCTAACTTGGTTCAAACTCTTGAAGGAAATCCAGCAATTCTGCATGGAGGTCCTTTTGCAAATATTGCACAGGGAACTAATTCATTAATAGCAACAAAGATGGGAATGTCTTTAGCCGATTATGTGGTAACAGAAGCAGGATTCGGCGCTGATCTTGGAGCTGAGAAATTTTTAAATATCAAATGTGTTTATGGTAAAATTAAGCCAAAAGCAATGGTTATCGTTGCCACCATTCGAGCATTACGTTATCATGGAGGAGCAGAATTGGATGAATTAAACGATGCATCAGTTGAGCGAGTTGAAAAAGGCTTTGCAAATCTTCAAAAGCATATTGAAAATGCCAGAACCTTAGGTTTTAATCCTGTTATAGCGATTAACAACTTTGTGTCTGATTCTGATGCAGAGATTCTAAGACTACAAGAACTTTGCTCTGAAATTGATATTCAAGCAGTTTTAAGTAAAGGCTGGGCTTTAGGTGGAGAAGGAAATAAAGATTTAGCTCAAGCGGTAGTAGATGAGATTGCTAAAAACAGATCGCATTTTGAACCCCTTTACGATTATAACTTAAGTATAAAGGAGAAAATTGAAAAGATTGCTACTTCAATTTATGGTGCAGATGGAGTTACCTACACAGCCGCTGCTTTGAGTGATTTAAAGTCGATCGAGAAAATAGGACTTGGTAATTTACCAGTGTGTATGGCAAAAACACAAAAGTCGTTTAGTGACAATGAAAAATTAAAAGGTCGACCATCAGGATTTAAAGTCACAGTTAGACAATTTGAAATTGCAGCAGGAGCAGGTTTTATCGTTCCCATTTTAGGTAACATGATGCGAATGCCTGGCCTACCAGCGGTTCCTGCATCTGAACACATGTCAATAGATGAAAATGGACTAATCAGTGGATTGTCATAGAAATGAATAAAATATTTTAAATTAATACAATACATATGCTAGGAAATATCACCCAATTATTGGAAATGAAAAAAAAGGCCGAGGAAATGAAGGTCAAAATGGAAGCAATTGTAGTTACTGAAACTCACAATGGAATATCAGTTGATTGCAATGGAAATAGAAAAGTTTTAGCCATACATATTGATGCCGATAAAATAACAGATAAATCAAAGCTAGAAGAAGATATGTGCAATGCGGTAAACAAAGCCTTGTCTGCTGCCGAAAAAGCAGCTATGGGTGATTTGGCAAATATGGCAGGCGGATTAGGTAGTCTAGGTGCCCTTTTTGGGAAATAGGTTTTACTTATATAGATATGATACAAGTCAATTATCTAAATCAATTTCAAGACATTAAATTTGCAAGAATGAAAAAGGGATTTTTAGTTTTCTCTCTCTTATTGCTTTTCGCATGTAAAACGGAAACTAGTTCTGTTTTATTACAGGCTCCAGAATTTAGAGAAAAAATTGTTACGGAACATGTTCAAGTATTGGATGTGAGAACACCAGAAGAGTACAGTGAAGGACATTTAAAAGACGCCATAAACATCAACATTAACAGTTCTTCATTTGATGATGAAACTAAAGCTTTGTACAAAGATTTACCAGTTTATGTTTATTGCTTAAGAGGCTCAAGAAGTAGCAAAGCTTCAGATCGCTTAAAGAAATTGGGCTTTCAGGAGATTTATGAATTGGATAATGGATATGATGCATGGTTAGATAAAGGATTTGAAACATATAAAACTACACCTAAGAAACTTTATGCCAACGACACCATTCCATTTGCTCAAGCTATTCAAGGAAATAAATTGGTATTGGTTGATTTTAATGCAACCTGGTGTGGACCATGTAAAATACTACAGCCTACCATTGATAAAATTCACGATGAACGCACGGAGGATGTAATTGTATACAGCATTGACGTAGATCAATATCCTGATTTAGCAAATAAGTATAAGGCTACACAGATTCCATTGCTTTTAATGTTTAAAAACAGTGAAATTGTTCACCGTTCATTGGGCGTAATTGGAGAGCAAGAATTAAACGAATTAATAGATAAGAATAAATAATGTCAGTGATAGCGATTGATGATAGTGGATTTGCCGCTGAGTTGAAAGACAAGAAAGTGATTGTAAAGTATTACGCGGATTGGTGTGGCAGTTGTAAATTGTTTTCCCCTAAATTCAGAAGATTGAGTGAGGATGAACGATTCAAGGATATAATCTTTTTGGATGTGAACGCTGAAAAAAGTCCTGAAGCAAGAAAAATGGCCAAGGTCGATAATTTGCCATTCTTTGCTGTTTTCAAGAATGGTGAATTGATTGATGGTAAAAGTACATCATTAGAAGCAGTTGTTATTGAGATGTTAGAGAAGCTATGAACATTGCATCAATCAAAAAGATTGTCGAACTTTATACAGTTGAACAATTACAAAAGGCAGAGGAAGATTTATTAGAGGAACGCCCTTTAACCATTGAAATAGAAGGCAAAGATGAGGGTGAGCAACTTACCCATATATTAGCAGGAATCTTTTGCATTGAAGTTATGCAAAAAGATAACATAGAAATAAATCAAGCCATTCGCTTATATAGCAAACGGGTGAGGGAGTCTATTAATTAAGAAAACTTTCCTTTGTATTTATCTTTGATGTCGTTGGTAATTTCACGAACTTCTTGTTCTTTACTCAAATGACTGATAAATAAAATTTCGTCTGTGTCTACAATGATCGCATCTTCGTAACCTTCAACAACAACTAATTTATTTGGATTGGATTCTTCCACAACTAAGCAATTCTGAGAGTTGTACATTTCAATATTATTGCCATGACGAAGGTTGTTGTTTTCGTCTTTTTCTCTAAGTACATGTAAAGATTTCCATGTACCTAAATCACTCCAACCAAAATCTACGGGCACAATACCTGCAATCTTAGTCTTTTCCATTATAGCGTAATCAATTGAAATACTTTTACAAAGTGGGTATTGTTTATTTATAAATGCTTGTTCTTCACTGGTGTTAAATTTCTTTTGTCCCTTTTTAAACAAAGCATACATATCAGGTTGGTGCAATTCAAATTCACCTAAAATATCAGCGGCCTTCCATATGAAGATTCCACTATTCCATGAAAAATCGCCACTATCTAAGAAGGTTTGAGCAATTTCAAGAGTCGGTTTTTCGGTAAAGGTCTTCACCATATAAATACCGTCTTCAATTTCTTTTTCTTGGTGTTGAATATAACCATATCCAGTGTCTGGACGATTAGGTTTTATCCCTAAAGTCAATAGGATTTTATTTTTTGATGTGTAATCCAAGGCTTTTTGAAGTGAAGAAACAAATGTCTTTTCATCGGTTATCAAATGATCACTTGGAGCAAAAATTAAATTAGCTTCTGGGTTTTTTACAAATATTCTAAAACTCGCATATGCAACACATGGAGCTGTGTTCATAGACGCAGGTTCATCAATTATATTATCGGAAGGCATTTCAGGTAATTGATCTTGAACGAGCAAAGTGTAACTCGCATTTGTAATTACATAAATATTCTCTACTTCAATAAATTGCGCAAAACGATCAAATGTTAAGCGCAACAAAGATTTGCCCACACCTAATATATCGTGAAATTGTTTTGGGTAACTTCTTTTTGAAAGCGGCCAAAAACGGCTTCCGATTCCTCCAGCCATTATTACCACGTAATTGTTTTTATTCTTGTTCATTTTATTATAACAGTCCTTCTTTATTTAAATCGTGTATATGAATCATACCAGAGTATTTTCCATTTTCAGTTGCTATCAACTGACTAATTTTATGTTCTCTCATAAATAGTGCCGCATTTGCAGCCAATTCAGTCCCTTCAATCGTCTTAGGGTTATGACCCATTATATCAGAAGCCTTTATTCCACTTAAGTCATCTGTTTTTTCAATCATTCTCCTAATATCACCATCCGTAATAATACCATGCATATTTTCCCCATCGAGTACCACAGTAGCACCCATTCTGTTCTTAGAAATATCAAAAATTACCGTTTTAATACTATCATTCATTTGGACACTAGGTTTATTGTTCTGCATAGCTATGTCCTTAACGGTAAGGTATAAGCGTTTCCCTAATGCTCCGCCTGGATGGTATTTAGAGAAATCACTTGACGTGAAATTTCTACATTTCAATAGGGCAACTGCCAGAGCATCACCCATTAACATTTGAGCACTCGTGCTAGTTGTGGGAGCTAAATTATTAGGACAAGCTTCTTTAATAACAGTTGTATTTAATATTAAATCAGAAGTTTGAGCTAAAATAGAATCAATATTGCCAACCATTGCAATCAAAGTATTTCCCATTTGTTTCAGAATAGGAGCTAAAGCCTTTATCTCTGGAGTGGTTCCACTTTTTGATATAGCAATCACAATATCGTCTTTTTGTATTATACCCAAATCACCGTGAATGGCATCTGCGGCGTGCATGAATATTGAAGCAGTTCCCGTAGAATTCAAAGTGGCAACAATCTTTTGAGCAATTATTGCACTCTTCCCAATACCAGTTATAACAACTCTTCCATCGCTATTCAAAATCAATTGTACGGCCTTAGAAAAGGATTCATTAATGAATTCTTCGAGACCTTTCAAACTTTCGATTTCAATTTGGATACAGGTTTTCCCATACTGAATGATGTCTGAAGAGTTATAGCCTGACTTGCTTTCTGTCATAAAAAGTTTTGCAAATTAACGCCAAAATTTGATAAGAAAAATTTTTTTAAATTGATTTGGTAATATGGTGGAAACGGTTGTAAATTAGTGTACTGAAATATTAGCACAAATTTAACATAAAAATAAAGAGATATGACATTAGCTCAGAGGCCATTAAACGCCAAACAGGCATTAAAGGACTTCTTTGGATTCGAGGGATTTAAAGGGAATCAAGAGAATATTATTAAAAGCGTTTTGAATCGGGAGGATTGTTTCGTGATTATGCCTACCGGTGCAGGAAAATCATTGTGTTACCAATTGCCAGCCTTAATGCTGCCAGGAACTGCAATTATAATTTCTCCTTTAATAGCCTTGATGAAGAATCAAGTTGATAGTATTAGAGGTTTTGGAGAGAATGATAATATTGCTCACTTCTTAAATTCGTCCCTTTCTAAAAGTGAAATCACTAAAGTTAAGGATGATATGGGGACTGGAAATACAAAATTACTCTATGTTGCTCCAGAAACCTTAAAAAAGGAAGAAACAATTGATTTCTTGAAAAGTATTGAAATTTCCTTTGTAGCTATCGATGAAGCACATTGTATCAGTGAGTGGGGGCACGATTTTAGACCTGAGTATCGCCGAATCAAGCAAATGATTAAAGACATCAATGATGTTCCAATGATTGCTTTAACAGCCACTGCAACACCAAAAGTTCAAACTGATATTCAAAAAAACCTAGGCATGAACTCAGCCAAGGTTTATAAATCTTCCTTCAATAGGGCCAATCTTTACTATGAAGTTAGACCAAAAGGAAGCAAAGAAAGAGTTTTTAAAGACATCATTTCCATAATTAAAAATAGAAATGGGAAATCGGGCATTATTTATTGCTTGAGTCGTAAACGCGTGGAGGAAATTGCCAACATGCTAACCCTTAACGGTGTAAAAGCACTTCCATATCACGCTGGTTTAGACGCTAAAACACGTGTTAAAAACCAAGATGCCTTCCTTATGGAAGAATGTCACGTAATTGTGGCTACTATTGCATTTGGTATGGGAATCGATAAGCCTGATGTGCGTTTTGTTATTCACTTCGACGTACCTAAGAGTCTTGAAGGTTACTATCAAGAAACAGGTCGTGCCGGTCGAGATGGTCTTGAAGGCGACTGTATTTTATTCTATAATCCTAGTGACATAGAGAAGTTAGAGAAATTCATGAAGGATAAACCAGTTGCAGAACGTGAAATAGGAACACTTTTATTGGATGAAACATCCGCATTTTCTGAAAGTTCTCAATGCAGAAGGCGTACCCTCTTAAATTATTTTGAGAGAGTTTTGACGATGAAAATTGCCACAAAATGTGTGACAATTGCCGTCATCCGAAAACAAAGGTAGATGTAAGTGATGATGTAGTGTTAGCACTTAAAGCACTTAAATCTCTTAAGTCTGAAACTGAACTATCTCACTTAGTTAATTATATTATAGGTAAGAAATCAGATTCAATTAAAGATCACGGTCACGATTCATATCCTTTTTTCGCAGCAGGTAAGGAAAATGATAAGGTGCATTGGAAAGGTGTTGTTAGACTATGCCTTCTTAATAATTTCATCCACAAAAATATCGAGAAGTACGGTCTGTTGAGTGTGAATGCTAAAGGACAAGATGCAATTGATAAGCCAGGCAAATACGAAATGGCTAAAGACACAGAGTTTGCATTTGTAAGCGATGAAAATTTTGAAAATGCAGTTATCGAAAGCGTCGCCGATGAGCAATTAATGCTTGAATTGAAAGACTTAAGAAAGAAAGTCGCTAAACAAGTGGGATTGCCTCCATACGTTATTTTTCAAGACCCTTCTTTAGATGATATGGCAACGCGCTATCCGATTACACTAGAAGAAATTGAAAAAACTCACGGTGTAGGGAAGAACAAAGCTCAAAAATATGGACAAGAATTCGTTGATTATATAGCAGAATATGTAAAACGCAATGATATTGAGCGTCCTAGTGACGTAGTTGTTAAAACTTCTGGAGAGAAATCTAAGAAGAAAATTGCTATAATCTTAAATATTGACAAGAAAATGGCTCTTGACGATATTGCTCGAAGTAATGGCATGACATACAATGAATTAATGGAAGAACTTGAGCAAATGGTTACCATGGGTACAAGTCTCGACTTACATTACTGTATTGATGAAATAATTGAGGACGAATATCAAGAAGAAATTTTTGAGTATTTCAAAACACAAGATGAAGATGATCTCAATAAAGCTGTAAAGGAATTCGATAACGATTTCTCATATGAAGAATTACAAATGATGCGTTTGCAGTTCATTAGTGATATGGCAAATTAATTCTTGTTTTATATACTTTCCTGAGTCAAAGTGCTCAATATTTTGTTTTCTTTATCATAGAATTTCCACATTGTTAATAGTTTAACTGCGGAATCTGGACTTCACTATGATACCTTTGCAATATCAACTCGCAAAAGCTAAGACAGTTAGAATCGTTATTTAAGCAACACCACGGTGCCCTGCATTGGTTTTGTATGCAATATGTCAAATCGAGTGAAGAAGCCGATGAAATTGTAAATGACGCCTTTATGGTGCTTTGGGACAAACAAGCAGAACTTGAATTAAATGATTCTATCAAACCCCTATTATATACAATTGTTCGAAATAAAAGTTTGAATCTACTTAAAAAGAAAAAAATTCAAATTACTGAACTCGATAATGGTTTTGAAGTGATTGCATCTGATCACTATTCCCCTTTAGAGGAACTTCAAGCTAAAGAAACCGAAGAACGTGTGTTTAATCTTATTGACCAATTACCGCCAAGGTGCAAGCAAATATTTGTTTTGAGCAGAAAAGAACACATGAGCAATAAACAGATTGCAGAGTTGATGGAATTGAATGAAAAAACCATCGAGAATCAAATCAGCATAGGAATACGGTTTATTCGCAATGGCTTAAGAGCAAAACCTAATAAAGGAAATAATACCATACTTATATTCCCGTGGCTAATTACGTTTCTAGTTCAAGAGTCTCTTATCTAATCTCCTTCATCAATTTCTTGATTAAAGGACTAAGGACTATCAATATTACCCCAGCACTTACTGCTATTATTCCAATAATTTGGTAACCACTGGTATATAAATCCAGTTTTTGTATATTACTTAAATTTTCGCCACTGTTTTCTGAAGTTGCAATGGTTGCGCCGATGATTCCTGCCCCGTATTGACCATAAGCACTTGCTAAGAACCAAGTTCCCATCATCATTCCTACTAGACGCTTCGGAGATAATTTAGTAATCATTGATAAACCAATAGGAGATAAACACAATTCACCAATGGTGATTACCAAATATGCAAGAACAAAAAACATCAGAGGAGTTTGTCCAAATTCATCAGCAAATCCTTTTGATATAAAGAATATGAGGAATCCAAGTCCCAAGAAGATGAATCCTAGCCCAAATTTGACTACAGTATTAGGTTCCATTTTTCTTTTTGCCAACCACACCCAAAGCAACCCAATTAAAGGACTAAATAAAACCACCCATAAAGCGTTGATTGAATTATTAACCTGAGTCATATTCAATCCATGACTTTGCACATTACCAACAGCAAAGAAGTTCAAGGAACCACCACCTTGCTCGAAAAAGGACCAAAATAATACTGAGAATAATATTAAAATAATCGCAGCTATCATTTTACTAATTTCTTCTTGAGCAAGTTTGATTAATGTATAGACTAAATAGCTAAGAATAATAACAGCAATACCAATCATAAATAAATCAGCAAATGCAACCATATTTGGATCTCCAGCTTCATTTAAAGGCCCGAGGATTGAAGTCATATTTACTTCAAATGGAAAGTATATTAATAGAAAGAAGAAAGGTATAAATAATAAAGTAGCTCCCATTGTTAACCATCCTCTTTTTATTCCAACTATTGGCTTATTGAATTTCTCTTCATCTGGAGTTTTACCAATTGGTCCTAGTGTTTTTTGAGTAAAGACAAAGAGGATCAACCCAAGCACCATACAAACACCTGCCAATGCAAAGCCATACGACCAGCTAACAGAAGTTCCAATGTATGCAATCGTTAAGCCACTTAATAATGCACCAATGTTAATACCGGAGTAAAACAATCCATAACCTGCATCACGACGTGGGTCACCAGGTGCGTATAAATCGCCTATCATTGTCGATATATTGGGTTTAAAAAAACCATTACCTACAATTAAAATACTGACACCTGTGTAAAAGGCAGCAGGTGTTGGTATTGCCATCAGAAAGGTACCAATAGCCATTAATATACCGCCCCAGAATATGGATTTTCTAAATCCAAATAATTTATCAGCAAACATACCCCCAATGAATGCCATAGCATAGATGAAAGCTTGAATTAAACCATAGCGTTTGTTTGATATTGCTTCAGCAGCATCTCGGTCCTTTTGCTGAGAGGTTTCGATGTAATACCTCGGGTGATCAACTGTTAAAGCTTCTTCATTTAATTTTTCAAATGTTGTTTGTTTTAGCTCCAATTCTGCTTGACCTAAAGGCGCATAGTTGGCAGTGAGTATTAAATGTGAAATGTATAAACCTAGGAGGGCTCTCATTCCATAGAAGCAGAAACGTTCCCACATTTCTACAAGAAATAAAATCCATATTTGTTTTGGGTAAGTCCCTTTAAAGTTCTGAATGGATTCTAAAGTATATTCTTGTTTCATTAAGCAATTATACATAAAAAAGCCGTGCAAAAAAATTCTACACGGCTTTCTAATACTATTTTTAATAAATTAGTGAATATTCTTCTCTCGCATAACTTTACTTAACCATTTCACAAGTATAAACATTACAATAAAGGCTGCAAATACTAAGGCAAAATTCATTAAAAAGAAGTACGATTTATCTTCAAATCCTTCCCACATTCCGGAAAGCATACCTGAAAGTTTGTTTCCAACTGCTGTTGATAAGAAGAATCCGCCCATCATCAATGCTGTAATACGTGGAGGTGATAATTTAGAAACTAAGGACAATCCCATCGGAGATAAACACAATTCGCCAACTGTAATTACTCCGTAAGAGGCAATTAACCACCAACTGCTTGCTTTATCAGCTTCCATATTCGTTGCTTTTACAGCCGCAAACATCACGAAAGCAGACAAGGCTGTAATTAACAATCCAATCGCAATTTTCATGGCGGTGTTTGGCTCCATATTCTTTCTTCTCAACCAACCAAAAATTCCAACAACCACAGGAGTTAATACTACCACCCAAAATGGGTTGATGGATTGGTATAATTCAGTTGATACCAATTTTAGATCTTGTCCCTTTTCAGGATAATCAGCTTTGTTTAAATTCGAAAAATACATCCTCGATTTATTCATCATCCCGATTTCTTCACTCAGTTTTTTAGATAGCTCTCTTGACTCTTTTGTATCTAAACTGTCGTAAATTGCTAATTGAGCTTATTTGTAGAATTCAGTATATGAAATTCTTTTTCAGGCATTTCAACATAATCGCCGTAATGCACTGTTTGTGCCATCCCAACTTTATCCGCTGATGATGCAATTGATGCTGGCATTGTTCGGTCTGTGTGATCCTCCGCCCATACGGTTAGAGCATCCCCATTTTGATGAAAGACTGCCCAAAACACAACAATAGTGGCGTATACTGCTACTGTGTTTCTTTAAGAGACTTTATCATTCTCATTTGCTTTCATCATCAATGAGATAAAGAATATAATCAAAGCATATGATCCAATTAAGAATGCATCATTTGAATTGAACGGTAATATTTCCAGGAATCATCCAACCAATTATTCCGAAAACAATCATAGGAACTATTGTATACAATAAGATTTTGCCTGTTGGCATATCTCCCTTTTCTAAAGGTTTAATGACGTCGGCGTGCTTGATGTGCTTGGTAGCAGATAAAAACACCAATACACCAATAAACATACCTATACCAGCTGCGTAAAAAGCGTAACCCCAACCGTAGTTGATATATGAAGGTCATGACGGTGTTGCAGTATGTATGCGCAAACCGATAATACACCTGTACAAAAATGATTAACTCCAATGGTTTCTTAGCTAGCTTTTGTAATTAATGTCGCAAGGCCCACCACCATTGTTGAAATGTTTGGTTTAAAAAATCCATTGCCTAAGATAATCAAGAATAAAGCTAAATAAAATGCTCTACCATCAGGTAATCCCAAACAAATATATCCAGCCGACATCAGTAATCCACCAATTAAATAGACTTTCGGCAACCGAGTAGTCGATCGGCTAATAAACCACCTATAAAAGGAGATAGATACACTAAACCGATATAATACCTCGTAAATGTCAGATTTCTTTAGGGCTGAAAAACCCATACCTCCATTTTCAACACTATCTAACATAAAGAGGGAAAATATTCCCAACATTAAATAGTAGCCAAAACGTTCCCACATTTCGGTAAAAAACAAATAATAAAGTCCTTTAGGATGATTGGCTTGTTTGTTATTTTCGCTCATAATACAATGTAATTAAACGCAATAATATTCAATTATTTGGAAATTACAAGCAGATAAGACAATAATAAAATTAATGAATTGGGGTCAAATTCCCTAGAACTATAGCGGATCAGCTATGATTTTAAACTTTAAAGAAATAATAAAAGGTGCATTTCGTGTGGCATTGCTCTGCGCTTTTTATAACGCAAAAATCATGCTAAAATTATCTTGCTTTAAATAATCCCTGAGCTCAACATCTTGAAGATCCATATTCACTGCTTTTGTGCGAACATCAGAAATATAGATTTAGCTGCAATAAGACTAGTTCCTACGTTGACATTTTTGTATATGCTTCCATATCAGGAAATATCCTTTAAGATTCGAATAATTAAGGGTATTTCAGCATAAGCGTAATCAATTACTTGAATACGCCAGTTCTTAGAGTTTAGCGGATTTGATTTTAGATTTGTTTGTGTTGTTCTTTGTAAGTCATCATCAAATTGTGTAGGAAAACTATATGACTCACGCTCAATAAAACTATCAATATTATCGACGTCAATCTCCATCTTTTCAATAAATGGTATGGTGTATTCCAAAACAACGTCGCCTTTATCCTTCTCCTTTTTACAAGAACTAACTGAAAATAAACTCAATGCGATAAATACGAGAGCTACAAATTTTAATTTAATCATTTAAACAATTTACTTTTATTAAAGTATGACGAAGATAGTCATTGAATGTGACAAAAACAAAGCTAATACCCCAGAATACCCCTGTTTTCACCTAAATATTGACAATAAAATGACTTAATACTATTTAGTTTAAATCAATTTACTAAAGTCACCATTTAAAGAACCACTTACACTATTTGATTTGGCTCCTGTAAATGTTTTGATAATGTTTTCCTTGTTTTCAATCCTCAAAACTCCCATAAAAGCAAATATAAGTGCCTCTTTGTACTTCACCATTGTCTCATCTGGTACAATAAACTCTGCTTCACAATGAGTGCGAATGTGATCCATTAATATTGGATTAAATGCTCCACCGCCAGTGACTAAAACTTTCTTGCCTGCTGAATTTTTACCACTTAAGTAGTCGACACTCTTAGCAATTTGAATTCCAATATGATCAACAAAAGTTTTCATTTTGTTCTCGGGCGTATGTTTTTCACCTTCCTTGACAATTTGCCAAAGTTCATTATTAATCCAATCTCTGTTTAGAGATTTTGGAAATGGCATGGAGTAATAATCGATATCGTTCAATTCTTCAAGCAAGCTATATTGAATTGATCCTCGAGAAGCAATCTCACCATCCTCATCGAAGTCCTTGTTTAAATCGCGTGCCACTCGGTTCAATAAAATGTTTGCAGGACATATGTCAAATGATACCCTATACTCACCAACTTTTCCAGATATATTTGCAAAACCACCTAAATTTAAACAGTAATCATAATCAGAGAACAGCATGTCATCACCAATGGCAACCAAAGGTGCACCTTGACCTTTTTTTGCTATGTCCATTGCTCTGAAATCATTTACAACAGGTAAATTACAGATGGCAGATAAAGATGCCCCATCACCAAGTTGGCAACTAATCATTTCTTCAGGATAGTGAAAAGCTGTGTGACCGTGCGATGATATAAAATCAACTTCAATAGAATTTTTCTTAATAAAATCGTTAACTAAATGCCCTAAATAATGTCCGTAAAAAACATCTGTCTTTGCGTAAGATAAAGCATCTGCCTTTCGCAATTGTGATAAACGCAAACGCCAAACTTCTGAATAAGGATAAGTTTCGCTAGCGTCTATACTGTATGAATATTTCCCATTATCCGAATTTATCGTGCACAATGCCAGATCTATTCCATCCATGGATGAACCTGACATTATTCCAATTACTTTATATGTTTTCATTTTATTTTGATTTTTAGGTTGACTAGGCAAAAATAGTTTTTTTTGCTAATTAGTAAAATTTTCCTTGCTTTTTTATCGTTATGCTATAAATTTGTGAGAATGAGGACTATTGTTATTTTGATGTGTTTTGTTTTGCAGAGTTCTTTTGCTCAAAATGTCAACGAAAAACTAGCCGCTCAGTATTTTGCAGATAAAGAATATCAGAAAGCTGCCGACCTGTATGAAGATTTAGCATCCGACTACCCTCAATCAGTTTATTATTACGACAACTTATTACAGTGTTACATTCAATTAAAATCGTATAAAAATGCTGAAAAATTGATTGATAAACGCATCCGTAAATATGATGAATTGTATGGGTATGTTGTTGATAAAGCGTATATTTATGATTTGCAAGGCGAGTTAAAAAAACGAGACGAGGTTTTTGATGATTTATACAAAATAAAGATTCAAAATCCAGATCAAGCTGAACTCCTCGCAAATGCCTTTTTAAAAAGAAGGTTTTATATTCAATCAATTCGAGTTTATGAAGACGCTAGAAAGTCGTTGAACAATCCCTACATATTTGCATTTAACTTGAGTCAATTGTATTTCTACAATTCTAAATTAAAAGAAGGTACTGAAGAGTTGGTAAACATTGCAGGTGAAAACGAGTTTGTATTACAAGATGTGAAAACCCGACTGGTTATGTCCTACACAAATGCGGATCAGTATAAAATTTTAAGCACGGTTTTATTAGAGAAGTTGCAAAAGAATCCTGATAACTTAGCCTATAATGATTTGTTAGTATGGGCGTTTACCCAGCAAAAAGATTGGGGCGGAGCCTTTATTCAAACCAAAGCTGTTGACAGACGTCTCAAAGAAGACGGTAAAAAATTGTTCGAATTAGCTTCAATATTACTTGTAAATGAACAGTATGAATACGCGTTAAAATGTTTTGATTATGTAAAATCTTTAGGTAGTGACAAACGCTATTTTTATCAAGCTCAACAAGGCTTATTAAATTGTGGATTGTTGCAAATCAGAGTTGAAAATGGTGCCTCAAACGAGCGTTTAAATTCGATGGAATTCGAATATTTGGATTTTATAAATACAAATGGCACGAATTGGCAAACTGCACAACAAATTGTAGAACTTTCAGAGTTATATATTTACTATCTCCACAAACCTTTGAAAGCGATAGATCAATTAAACAAATTTTTAGTGATGCCTGGAGTTAATGCTACACTTATGGCACAAGCTAAATTGGCATTGGGTGATGCTCAACTAATTATAGGTGAAACTTGGGAGGCGGATTTGTTGTATAAGCAAGTTGAGAAATCCTATACGAACGATGCATTAGGACAGGAAGCTCGTTTTAAATATGCCAGATTGTGTTATTTCAGAGGTGATTTTGAATGGTGTCAAACGCAATTGGATGTGCTGAAAGATGCTACTACCCAACTAATAAGCAATAATGCTATGCGCTTGTGGCTGATTATTCAGGATAATATTGGTTTAGATAGCAATTACGAAGCACTTAAACTATATGCCGAAGCTGATTTGTTAATATTTCAAAACAAGTATGACAGTGCCATGAACTTGTTGGAAGAGATACCAATTTTATATCCTGGACATACCTTAACAGATGAAATTTATTATTCAAAGGCAGTTATAGCTGAGAAACAAGGAAGATTAAAGGATGCAGAAGTATTTTATTTGAAAGTTGTAAGAGACTTTAGTTATGATATATTGGCAGATAATGCTTTGATAAACTTAGCGCGTATGTACGAATTTAAATTAAAAGATACCGCAAATGCTAAAAAGTTTTATGAGTTGATTGTATTAAACTACACAGGTAGTTTATTTGCCAATGAAGCTAGAAAGCGCTATCGGTTTTTACGAGGCGACTTAAAGGAAAATGAAATTAGTCCTTAGAGATAATAAATTTAATTCTGAATTTACTTATCCTTTAATTTGTAATCTGAGATACTTAATATTGTAATATGAAATTTAAAAAACTACTTAATCTAAGTTTGTATGGAATAATCGCTGTATTGGTTTTAATTCAATTCTTTCGTCCTGAGAAGAATACAAGCGGATTCTCAGAGTATTCTATCTCGAAAGATTATCCTGTAAATTCTGAAGTTGCTTCAATTTTAAAAACGGCTTGTAATGATTGTCATAGTAATACAACTGAGTATCCTTGGTACTCAAACATTCAACCCCTAGCTTGGTGGTTAAACGACCACATTGAAGATGGTAAAAGACATCTCAATTTTGATGATTTTTTAAATTACCCAGCTTACCGTCAGTTTCATAAATTGGAAGAAATAGATGAAATGGTTGCAGAGGATGAAATGCCGTTATCATCCTACACCATAATTCACAGAGATGCAAAACTTGATGAATCACAAAAGAAGCTATTAATACAATGGAGTAAGGCTCATAGAGATTCAATGCGCTATCGTTATTCTCCAGAAGAATTAATTTCGCCAAAGAAAAGAAAGTAATTCTTACTTAATCACTCCCAACTCTTTCCCAACTTTGGTAAAGGCAGCAATTGCTTTGTCTAAATGGTGCTTTTCATGAGCTGCAGATAATTGTACTCGTATTCTCGCTTGTTCTTTTGGAACTACAGGGTAAAAGAATCCAATGACATAAATACCTTCCTCTAAAAGTTTAT